>CAMOJA010000005.1 GCA_946616535.1 uncultured Bacteroidales bacterium
TTTTCCTCTCCGATCCGGTTATGGAGTTATGGTTTAAACATCGATAATGTACTCAATCCTAAATCACCTTCTCCATAAACCGGTAGGCATTCCAGACGGTGCCTTTACTAACGCGAAAAGCCAATGACACTTGCCATTGGCTTTTCTTAGGATGCTCCAGATGGTAGGCGTAGATGTCCATCCATTGGGCGTACTTGAGCGGAAGCTCGAAATCGCGGAAGAGAATGCTCAGTTCTCCTTCTTGTTTTTTTTGAGCAAAAATTGATACTTGGTCATAATGATTGTTTTTTTAAAGAGTTATTGCCATTAAAAAAGGAGTCCTAATGACTCCTTTGCTTTTGCGCTCACAGTGCGGATTATTGTTTGAGCGTATAGGTCAAATATACACTTTTTTCGAACGACTTTTTTGGCACATCTTCACACTTTCTCAGTCCATTCTCGTGTGCCAATCCGCTATGAACGTACCCTGCCACGCGGTGAGGCGTGACGAGAGAGAGATGAGAGATGATGGGATATTACTTGAGCTGTTTAGTTGCAACAACAGACACATTGCCGTCCCCGGAAGTAGCATAACCGCTATATGTAGCGTAGGCCTTTACGGACGAGTCCCATTTGAGCTGATTCTCAGTCAGGGTAGCTTTGTCATAGTCAAACGTCAACTGGATCTCCACTCCGCTGTTTTCCGTGTAAACAACGTTGGATTCCAGAATCAGTTGGTTGCCGGATACTGTAGCATTGATCGTGTCATTATAACCGACCAAGATCACTTTGTCTTTATCTCCTACTTTGGAGATTGTAAAATTTCCTTTCCCGCTCAAAGGTATGTCGTAGGTAATGATACCTAATTTGATCACAGCTTTGCCTGTTGACTCATAGTTGTAGCCCCCTACAAACTGATCCCGCGGGTCTACTTCATTCTTACCTCCACATGCTGCGAGAGCCACTACTGTACTCAATACGATACAGAATTTGGATAAATTTTTTGCTTTCATTTTTTTCTCCTTTTTTATATTAAATTTATTATTATCTCTCTTCTTGACAAAATATAAGAGAGGTTGGAATCATCAATTATAAGCGCTTAGGAATCGGGGTTTCTGTATTCCGAATCAAGTATATTCTACTTCTTCCGCGCTTGTTAATAAAATAAAAATCGCCAAACGCTCATACCTTTGCCACGGCAAAGGTACTGCTTTTTTGCGGAATATGCAAAAAAAATCGCTATTCAGGCGATTTTTTTTTAGGGTGTTATGGGTTTATAGACCGCAGCAAAGCTGCTCAAAGTAGAAAGACCGCTTCGCTCAAAGTAGAAAGATAAATCGAAAATGCGCAGTCATTTTGGCCTACGCGGCCTTGAGCGTATTAACTATATAAGGCGCGCTCGTAAGCGAGCTTCCAGCGCCCCCTAAATACCCAATCCGCCGTTGAGACCCTTGATAGGGCTCAACATGACTGCTTACAAAAATACGGGATTTCATCCCTCACAAAAATAGGGAAAATAACCCCCCCGGCCCCCTGAAGGGGGGTGATTGGTGATTGGTGAGAGGTTATAGCCCTTCTCGGCGGAGCGGTCACGGACTTCCTTCGTTAGTCGGGAGGACGCTCCGGGTGATTGGTGATTCAATAAAACCTTTCTCGGCGGAGGCCGCTCTGTTTGTCAGGCATACGAATGTAAGCCGGAGAAGAAGTAGTTCACTCCAAAATAAGTGAACAGGACGAAGAGGAAGGCGACAATACAGAGGATATGGTAGAGTATTACTGATTGGTTATTGGTGATTGGTAATTTGTTCTTTAGCCAAGGCCAATGAATCAATAGCGCATAGACCAGCATGGTGATGAGTGCCCATGTCTCTTTCGGATCCCATCCCCAGTACCGTCCCCACGACATATTCGCCCATACCGCACCGATGAAGATACCGGCCGTCAGACAGAATAAGGCCGGATAAAGGAGTATCTGTGAAAGAGCCATCAACGATTCACGACGTTTGCGCATACACAACCCGAGAATCCCATTGATCATCATGACGGCAAAGAGGGTGTACGCCAGCATAATGACGGATACATGGATGCCTAACAAAGGTGTCTGCAGGACGGGTTGGAGAGGAGGTTTAGGTGTCACCACTTTGGTCATTACAATGGCTAACACCACAGCGGCTATTCCTAAACCGACCATCCACCATGTATGTTGCTTCTGTAACAGTGCGCGGAAGAGGGTGTTCTTCTGAAAGAAGAAACCGATCATTGCGATCAACAATAAAGCGTAGCCGGAATAGGTGATTCCTATGCCCCAAGGATCGTAGTTATACGAGAGTACGACCCCTTGTAAATCGCTGTCATAGTCGGACTGACAGAAGCGAAAACCATGGTACTTCAGCGGTTTGTTCATTCGTACAGTACCCTCGTCCACCGCGAGTCCTTGTGCTTCCTTTTTTGCCCCGCGATTCAACAGTCGCAGTTCGGAGATAAAGTCCACGGGAGTCTGTCCGTCCTCGTCATAAACCACTTGAAAATCCCAGAGGAAGAGAGTGACGGCAGATTGGTGATTTATGATTTTTGATTGATGATTGAGGGTCTGCGCTTTATCGGCCCGCAAGTGTATCTCCCCTTGTTCACCGAAGAAATGGGTCACACATGCCCCCACGACGATGGTCGCGAGGGCAATGTGCAACAAGCCTGTAAAGAATCGGTTCTTCAACCGGAACGGGCGAATCCAATCCATATCAGATCGCATTGATGAAGGCTACGACAGCGTCGCGGTCCTCTTTATTCAGTTTGTAGAACTGTTGCGTAGGCCAGTACGCATCCGATTGATTGCTGTAACCATGCCACATGATAGCCTCAATCACGTTGCGAGCACGAGTGTCGTGCATACGTGCTTCGTACAAATCGCCGGTTGCTTTTCTATGCAAACCGCGACCCCAGAGCGGGGTAGTACGGCACCAACCGGTGCGGATATCGTTCTCCATGCATAGCTTATGCTGAACCATATCGGTATAAGGCCAAATCTTTTGATTCGGATAACGCGGCATAGAAGCAGTAACCGGGAAGTTATTCGGGTCACGCACCTCGTCCGAACCGGTCGTCCATGTAGGACGATGGCAGTAGTCGCAACCGATTTGCGAGAACAGTTCCTTTCCGCGCAGCACTTTCTCATCATTCACGCCGCGTGCGGCCGGAACGGCCAGTCCGCGATGCCAAACCATCACTTGTGTAAACTCTTCGTCCGTCATCTCGGCTGGTAACTCTTTGCTGGTGAGGTAGTTATACAACTCATCTTCGGTCTTACCGGATGTTGTTTGTACCTCCGGATCTTTGGAAGCGTACTCGGCATAGATGGTACCATTGAGGTCAAGGTAGTGATATTTTCTGTCGCTACGGGTGACGTTAGTGATGTTCCAGATAGCGTTAGCGCCCGCTGCATCCATGATAGGTCCGCGCGTAAGGGCGTAGGTGAAGCGCTTGGGTCCCCATTGCGGGTCGTTCTTATAATAACCGCTGGTTGCAAAACCTCCGTCCCAGAAAGCAGGATTCAGACCGTTCTTGAGTTTGCCGTCTGCCGCTTCTTTGGCGTACTGGTCAATGATGTCTTGATCCGGAATAGCATCTAATAGTCCGGAGCCATATACACCGATTGTGTTCTCCAGTTTCACTTCATAACCTTGGCTCTCGAGCAGACCATCCGGGTCGCGATAACCTTGGTTATAGACATACACAGCCGTGTTCGGCATGTGTACTTCCGGATAGCGTAACTCATAGGTCTCGCCATCTTCAAACTTATTGCCGTGCTCGTCCGTGACGGTCTTCCATGTAACCGTGATCTGATCGGGGTCCAGCGGAGCAGGGAAGGGTGCAGCGCCGAAGAGTTGCGGCATACCTGCTAACCAAGGCACATAGGCTTGGGTAGCCGGGTTGATGACGACGAGCAGCGTACCATTACCTACATTCGATGCGTCGTATGTACCTTCCGGCACGGAAGTACCATGCGAATAGTTCGGGTGACAGTGCTGACAAGATGAACGGACATAGACCGGTCCCAAACCATGCTGACGACCTTCGGTGTTGGTCACAAACGGTTTTTCGGCAATCTGGTCACCTTGTGCGAACAACGTTCCTAAACCTGCGTCTTCGGTAGCAGGAGTGGGTTGACGGAAGGTCATAGACGAGGTGTTGGTTGTCGTACCTAATTTACCTCCGGTGTAGTACCAGTCCGGCATGTCGGTTTCCGGGGCTTCTCCGCCTTTACAAGCCACGAGTGCAACAGCCGCAAGCGCCATAAAAAAGAATTGTTTTTTCATAGATATTCCGTATTAATTATTTATTACTTTGACAGAAGGGGTAATACTTCGTCGTCGAGCACTTCTTCCAGAGCTTGTACTTTCTCAATGGCCGTTTTTACAAGCGGATTACCCTGTGCTGTATTCTCAAAGTCCTCAATTGCTTCAATCGCAGCGATAGCGTCTTCGATGGCTTTGCGCACATTCGCGTCTAATTCGGCATCCTGACGATATACATAGTTGGAAATCGAGTAGTCTCCGGTTTGTGCACCGCAGTACGCGTGTTGAATAGAACGGATGTTATCAGCAAAGTCAATGGTAGAAGTGCAACTGTACGGACTCTCGATATAATCGCGCTCTTCGGGGGTACTGCTGATATACGGGTTGCCCAACTTAAGGTCAGCTACTTCTCCTGCAATGTCAATAGCACCGGCAATAATCTCTTCGGCAACTTCCTGGTAAGTCACATAGATCGAACCTGCTTTCCCGGCATTGATCATTTGCCAACCGTAGCGGTCTTCGTAGGGCTCTACTTCTCCTTCTTCGAGGATAGCCATCTTTGCTTCACTCACTTCACCGGCCCATGCATATTCCAGCAGAATCGCCTGTTGTGTGAGGTCTTCTACAATCGCGTTCAGATAGATTGCTTCGGCATGGGTGAGGTTCGTTGCATGGGGTCGACCGGTTCCTACAGCACGTCCGCCTTGCTCAATCGATTCGAAGAGCAGGAACTCGCAAGCATGGAAACCCTTCAGGGCATAGCCCAGTTTATCGCCTACATACGCGCCGCCTTCTTCTTCAATCTGCGCCATGCGTGCAGAATCATTCAAAAGAGCGTTCATCGCATTGAAATCCAGCGGCCAGGAGTCAATGTGCGGATCGATGTTATGTGCACTGGCCGGACCATAAAGGAAAGCTTCGCTTTGCTCCCAAGACTTACGCATCAGTCGCCATGAAGCATCTGCATCTTTCATTAATTGGGTGTAGTCCTGCTCTGCCTCTACGGCTTCAAGAATCTGTCCGGTTTGGTCCAGCAGGGTAATTCCTGCATCGGCCATCGCACGATAGGTAGCAATCACTGTGTTGTTGACATAGGGTGTAGCAGCACGCTGCAGCGCCTCTTCTTTGTCTGAGGATGCTCCTCCTCCCTTGTTTTCGCATGCTGCCATTCCTATGACGCATGCAGCACATAGTGCCCATTTAAAAATCTTTTTCATGTAAGTTATTATTTTTGATTTATGATTTATAACTGATAAAATCCTGCATAGACGATACCAATCGCAAACTGCGGTTCATCGTTGTATAACTTCCCTTTCGTTCCGTCCGCCCGCGTACCTTGTTTCAAAATACCGTACGAGAACTCTGCTTTCACGCCAATCTGCTTAATGGGGAAATAATTGATACCTACTGCTGCTCGATGCCGTCCGCACCAGGCGTACATGTCGGTCGGTTGGTTGTCGTAGCGAAACATCGAATCATAATAGTCGTAGCGCCCGAAGAGGTAGAACGATTGATTTTTTTCTTTCAGTTTCTGATTCAGACTGAAGAAATCATACCCGGCTTCGAACCCTGCTGCCAAAGCGTCGGATGCCACCCATTGTTTACTACTCACCGAACCTTTTCGCATGGAGATATTATATTGGGTAATAGCCGCTGCATCGCTTAAATGACCGTACGTGAAACTACCGCGAAGAACGACACCGTAATCCTTATAGGCGAAGTCGAAAGAACCGATAGTTACCGTTCCTTTGACATCTTTATACGCACTGGCGTCCAACTCGCTGTTGCTCTTACTCAGCGTGTTTCGGAAGGAGTTGCCGCAGTAACCGCTGAGGCTGAGGCGCAAACCCTTCACCCCCGTATAATCGATACGCGCAGCGCCTGCAAACACGTTCGCTAACTTGAATTCGTAGGGACTTCCGGCTCCCGGTTTTACCCAGTTCTTGCGGTTAAAACGGTCGCTGTCCAGACCGGGTAAAAACATCGCCTGGTAATGCCAACCGTTCGGCGTCGAACCCATAAAAGTCAAGGCCACTTCATGCCAAGTACTCGGGATAATCGTGAACTCTCCTTCGTTACGATACACACCGAAATATTCAGTGGACTCATGGTGCGCATTCAGTGCACCGACGGGTATCACCTGCATACCGGCGCGGATAATTGCATAGCGATTAAAGGCCTTTTGTAACCAAAACTGCTCCAACGCCACTTCTCCTCCGCGCTCCACTTCCTGTTCGTACTCACCGCCCTCTTCTTCTTCAATCTCAATAGCCGACTCTGTACCTCCGTGCTCGAACTCGATTTCCGTACCAACACTCCAACCATGTCCGAAGTCGTAACCCAGATAAATCACTACATGCGGCAGGTCGAACTCCCCGTAATGGTCATTGGCGTATTTCTCGGGATTCTTGCCGTAACGCAGGTAATTATTCGAGAACCAACAATGTTTGGCAGTCACTTCACCATATCCGCCGATAGTAAAAGCACCTTTCCTCCCTACTTTTGGGGATACACTGTCTTTCTCTGCTTTTTTCTCCAAGCGCTCTACACGTTGTACAAGCGCCTGCAAATCAGCAGCACTCACCTTGATGCTGTCTTCGGCACGTGCGCCTAACACGCACAAAATCAGCACAATAAAAGCGATTGTTTGTCTTTTCATCCTCTAAACACTAAACGCTAAACATTAAACTTCTTTTCGAATGCAAAATTACTGCTTTGTCCAAATTGTCGCAATCCCTAAAAATAGGGAAAATAGGCTCCGGATTTGTGCATATCGGATTTTTTTTGTACTTTTGCACCGATTTTTAAGAATTTTACGCATTATGTACAAAGCTTCGCATAAGATGTGCGACCTGATAGCGCACGAGGAGGATGCCATTCAGATCATCAGTCGGTTTGGCTTAGAAATGGGTGTGGGAGAACAGACGATCGAACAAGTTTGCGAGGCGTATCATGTGCATACCCCTACTTTCCTGGCTATCGTCAACTATAAGGTCTTTCATAAACGGGTCATCCCGAATGATATCGATATCCCTACGCTGCAGCGCTATCTGAGCAATGCGCATTCTTATTTTCTGGAGTTTCGTCTTCCCCGCCTTCGTCGGGCGCTGATAGAGGCAATCATTCCGGCCGATCCGACGACCAAGATCCCCGGACTTATCTTACGATGCTATGATGAGTTTGTGGAGGAGATCCGTACGCATATTGCGCACGAGAACGAAGGGCTTTATGACGAACACGAGCACGACGATCAGCGAATCACCGATAAACTGACCGAAATTAAAAACCTCATTATCAAGTATTATCCCGGAGCGAATCTGCAACCTTCAATCACCAATGCCCAATCACCAATCACCTATCTTTTGATAAGTGTGATGTCCGATTTATGGCACACGGAGCAGGATTTTGCCGACCATTGTGCGATAGAGGACGATATCTTACGTCCGGCATTGACCCAAGAGAAGCCCCACACTCGTCGTCGGCATCAATTGCCTGAGACCGAAGAACTGAGTGAGCGCGAACAGGATGTACTGGTGCAAGTGGTGCGTGGATTGAGTAACAAAGAGATAGCCGATGTGCTTTGTATCTCTACCCACACGGTCATTTCGCACCGAAAAAATATAGCCCGCAAATTGAATATTCATTCAACTGCAGGCCTTACGATCTATGCGATCGTTAATAAACTCGTGGATATCAATACCTTAGAGTGATTCCTCTGTCGCTTTCGATTGAAGCAGAATCTTCATGACTTCCGAAGGACGTCCGTCCGGTGTGAAAGCCCCCATGTCGTAACTTCCCCATCCGAGAGGGATGTATTCCTGCGGCCGCCATCCGCCATATACTTCGGGTTCCCAATAGAAAATACCCGCACACGAATCAATAACCGATACCCGTTCCACGAAATCTGCCATCACGTTTTCCGAAGTCGGGTCATTGGCAAACATACCTACCTCAGCAATCATCACCGGACACTTCCAATCGCTAATCAACCGACGGATATTCTCTTCCGCCAATTCATTCATCTCTTGCCAACTCTTTCCGCCGTTCCACGCACTCATCATGGGGTAATGACTCAGACCGATCATGTCCCATTTCCCGCCATGCGCCGCCAAGTTGCTCCAGAACCAATCCCGCCGTTCATACGCATTGTCGATATGGACAATGACGGTGATATCCGAGAAAGCCTCTTTGGCTGCTTTGTAACCCATCAAGGTCAAGCCCGCATAGCGATCCCATGCCTCCGGTGAAGTGGCTTCCCCATTCAGTTTGGCGATAGGCCAAAGCATGCCGTTCGGTGTTTCGTTCCCGATCTGCACCCATTCGGGTTTGATACCTTCTTCCTTGAGGGTATAGAGTACGTCGAGGGTGTGTTCGCGCACGGCTTCGAGCAGCATGTCATAGTCGTAGTTCCGCCATGCAGCCGGCGGAGTCTGATGATTTGGATCCGCGAAGAAATCCGAATAATGGATATCAATCATGATACGCTGACCTGCTTTTGCGGCCCGCTTGGCTAAAGCCAACATATCGTCTTTGTTACTCCATCCCGTTGCATGGTTCACCCAAACCCGTAACCGCACGGCATTCATGCCCTCTTGGCGGAGAAGAGAGATGCAGTCTTCATCATTTGCATCATTTGCATCATTTCCATCATTTGCATCATTATAAAACTTCACCCCGTCTTGTTCCATCTCGCTTAACCAACTCAGGTCGCAACCCCGAGCCCATGAACCACGCGGACTATCGGTCTTATGGTAGCAACCCGTAAACAGCAGGCACACCAGTGCGCTAAATACCAAACGTTTCATAATTTCCGAATTTTGTGCAAAAGTACAAATATTTTTTGATATATGCAAAAAAATCACTACCTTTGCAGCGATTTTTAGCTTTTGAACCCGCGATGATATCTCCTTTTATACTCCCTCCGCCTCCTGCGGCACAAACAGCGGCTGCAGAAGTGATAGCGAAGGTGCACGACTACATGCGCCTGCATCCCGAGAGTGAGTTGCATCGCCAGGGTAAGATGTTCGGTGTTCTGGTCTATGACGTAACTTCCAATGACCAATCCTACCTCGCCGCTTTCTCGGCTATGCTGGACGGTTCTTATCATCATGAGGGTTTTGTACCTCCGGTCTATGAAGCCGTTCAGCCCCCCGTTGGCACTTCGCGAGAGGAGTCACAACGGCTGCAGCGCTTGCTCTTTGCGAATTATCGTTTCACCAACTTACAAGGCGAAACCCGCAACCTCTTGGAGATCTTCGCGAACGAAAAACCCATCCTCTCTCCCGAAGAGTACTTCGACAAATCAACAATCACCAATCAAAAATCAAAAATCACAACTCCTCCTTCCGGTGCCGGAGAATGTTGTGCCCCGAAATTACTGCACTACGCTCTCTCGCATGGCATGAAGCCGATCGCTCTGGCAGAGTTCTGGGTCGGAGCACCTTCGCGCACCGAAGTGCGACAGGAAGGCACGTTCTATGCACCTTGTTCCGGGCGATGCAAACCCATCTTAAAATGGATATTAGGTGCAGAATCGAGTAGGATGCTTTCGACATCCTCTGCATCCATCGACATCCTTTATGAGGATGAATGGTTGATGGTTGTTAATAAACCCTCGGGCTTGCTTTCTGTTCCCGGTAAGACCGATGAGCCCTCTGTTGTCGATGTCCTTCAGCGTCCGGCTTTGCAACCCGTACATCGCCTCGATCAAGACACCAGTGGACTCTTGGTACTCGCCAAGAACCCTGAAGTATACAAAACCCTGCAAGCTTATTTTCAACGTCGCGATGTCTTCAAACGTTACGAAGCTATCCTCTGCCCAAATCAAAATTCAAAAATCAAAAATCAGAAATTCCAAATCATCTCCCTCCCTCTCCTCCCGAATCCCTATGATCGCCCTCGTCAGATGGTGAATGTCGAACATGGCAAACCGGCTATCACCCGCTGTGAAATCCGCGAACTTCGCCCGGATGGCACGGTGCTTGTTGATTTCTTCCCGCTCACCGGTCGCACGCACCAACTCCGTGTCCATGCCGCCCATCCCGACGGCCTCAATGCCCCCATCCTCGGCGACCGTCTCTACGGTTCCACATCGGCAAATCGCTTATGTCTCCATGCTGCCGAGATCCTCTTCGTCCATCCTGTGACACAAAAAGAGATGCATTTCTGCATCCCTTCTTCGTTTTCCTTAACTCGTTAATATTTTTAATACTCGTTTTTGCGTTTGGGGTTCATGGGAAACCAACCTTTGCGGACTCGTTCACGCTGATGAAACACCTCGCCGATCCCCCATAAGGCTGAGAAAGCAAATATCCCCAAGAAGATGGAGATATAGGTGTTTTCAACGAATAACGAGCCGCCTGCCGCCAATAGACCGACGATGAGAAACGCCCACCAGGACTTGACGCCGAAATAGTACTCCGCTTTGATGACCAGCGGATGAAAAAGTCCGATGCACAGGAACGCGCCTGCGCCCAATAATATTCCTTCGTAATTCATTATAGTAAAGAATGAAAGAGTTAAAGAATTAAAGTTTAATGACAGAACATAAATCCAAAATAGAGTCGTGGCCCGGTCGGCATACATAGTTCGCTTTTATGAAAAGCCAACATCCAATCCAATCGGAACGTGATGTGTACCTTGCGCGTCAGGCAATAGTCGCAACCGACGTACGGTGTGATGTAGAAGAACGATTGTTTATGGAAGGTACTGTTGGCATCTTGTTCCCAACTGTTCTGATCTCCATCTAATATGTACAGCCCTTTCATTGAACCACCTCCGATAGTGCCACCGATATACGGCCAGGCTTTGTCCAATCGCCAGCAGCAGTCCGCCAGTACACCTCCACAACCGACACGCACATAACTGCCGTTTTTGAGTACATCACGGCAATCGGTTATGGCGCTCGGCATCGTACTGACGAAACCTTCAAAGCCCGTGCGCAGATGTTTCCATAGATGCACACGCAAGGCACCGCCGATACCAAACAACGCACCTTGCGGAGAGCACAAGCGACCGTCTGCGGTCTTGGGTGCATTACCGTCCTGACCGAACAAATAGCCGGTATGCAACATCATGCCTCCGGAAAAGCCCTGATAGACTTTGTTCTTCGCAATGCCTTCACTCACCTGCGCGCACGCGCCGCACGCAATCAATAAACATATAAAAAGTACCTTTGCTCTCATAATTTTTTATTTTAATGGGGTCCCCGAGGATTTCTAATCCTTGGGGAGAGCGTAGCGTAAGACGGAGTGTTCTACAAGTGCAGAGCACGCAGTCACACGAGCCTTAACGCAAGCGACGACAAAGGTACTACAATTTTCTTAAACTTTGCTTAAGATTTTCTTAAGATGCATCAAAATCCCCATAAATTGGGATGCGCAACTCATTGATTGTTCCGTTCAGGTCCAGCGAGAGAATAAAATGCTGCATAGTCAGTTTGGAACTCAGGCGTAACACACCCGGTTGAGCAGAAGGGAGTAAGGCTGTCAGAATGCTGTCTAACATCTGCCGCAGGGCTTTCGGCTCAATCGTAATCTCGTTCACAAAGGGCGTCAAGTGTATTTGTGCCGCAAGTCCTTTTGCAAGAATATCCGTTTCACGGCTCCGTAGCCAATCGGTCAGAAACACCTGCAGATCAATTGTGTAGTGCGTCACTTGCTGCTCGATGCGAAACACGAATCCTGCCCCTCGAATAGTCTCTATCGGTTCTTTCTTCGTCCACCCTAACTTACGCCGCAGGGCGTTGAGGTGTACGTCAATAGTCCCCGTATCATACTGAAAACGGTCACCCCAAATATGGTCCAGCAGTTCCTGACGCGAACAGATCCGATTCGGGTGAGCAGAAAGAAACTCCAACAGGCCGTACTCCAGTCCGGTCAGATGAACTGTTTGTCCATCTTTGCGCACACTCCGCTGTTCGCGGTCCAGTTCTATATGGTTGGTTATGGTGGTATACATTTTTATAACTGTTTTGCTTTTCGTGCGAAGTCAAACAACGCTTTGGGTAAGTGGCAGTAGCCATCCGGATGCTTATCTAAATAGTCCTGATGGTACTCGTCCGCAGAATAGAAATTGCGCAAAGGCAGTTTCTCCACTACTAAGGGCTGTGCAAATTTGCTCTGTTCCTCGGTATAGACTTTCTCAATAGTCGGCAGATCCTCTGAGTCCGTATAATAGATTCCGGTGCGGTAGCGAGTGCCTTCGTCGTGTCCTTGCTTATTCAAGCTTGTCGGGTCTATCGCCACAAAGAACATGCGCAGCAGGAATTCCAGACTCACCTTGTCCGGATCATAGACGACATGCACGGTCTCGGCATAGCCGGTCGTATCGGTATAGACCTGTTCGTAGGTGGGGTTCTCTGTCTGCCCGTTCGCAAAACCTACTTCCGTCTCAACGACTCCGTCAATCTGTTTGAAGAAATGCTCCGTGCCCCAGAAGCATCCTCCTGCTAAATATATATGTTTGAGCATCATATTATTTCTTCTTACTATATTTAGTTTTCACTATTTCATAGGAGTTACGGGTTAAGTCACGCAGTAACTCGTCAGGGGCAGTATGCGGGTCGATGCCTATCCAATGTTTCGGCGACTCGTTATACGGATTGCCTTATCACTTTGCACGGATTGCCTGCAGCCACCGAGTTAGCAGGGATGTCGTGCGTCACGACCGAACCGGCTCCGATGGTGCAGTTGTCGCCTATCGTCACACCGGGCAGGATGGTTACGTTGCCGCCGATCCACACGCTGTTACCTATCGTCACGGGTTTTGCCCATTCTCGGCGCGTCTTGCGTTCACGCGGGTCTGTACTATGGCACGCGCAGTAGATCTGCACGTGCGGTCCTAAGAAACAATCGTCGCCGATGGTCACATACGCCTCGTCCAATATCGTCAGCCCGAAGTTCGCGAAGAAACGCTTGCCCACACAAATATGCTTGCCGTAGTCGCAATAGAAAGGCTGGTTGATGAACGTGTCTTCATCCGCCTGACCCAAGATCTCACGAATCATCTTATTGCGCGCCGCAAAGTCTGTCGGCAGGAGATTGTTGTATTGTTGACATAGCACTTTCACTCGGTTGAGGTCTTCCAAAAGATCCGTGGCACAGGCATCATATACTTCGCCGGCTAACATTTTCTCTCGTTCTGTTCTCATTTTTTAAATATAATTGGGCGCTTTGATCAGATATTCTTGCCCAAATCGTACGCCTCTTGGAGTTTGGTGTTGCCGGCTATCTCTTTCGGATCATTCACTCCGCCGCAGAACAAATGGGCTTTGAGCGCGCATCTCTCGTAACAATCAATCCATCCTTGCAGACCGCTCTCGGCGCGTTTGGGCGTAAACTCCTCGTCTTCGGCGGCCGTGGTCAGCAGGTAGATGTCGCGGAACTTGTAATCCTTCGGATACATGGCGTTCATTCGGTCGATGAGCGTCTTCATCTGACCCGACATCTCATAGTAATAAATCGGCGTTGCCCAGCAAACGACATCCGCGTTGAGCACGCTCTCCATGATCGCCGGCACATCGTCCTTGAACACGCAAGCACCTGTCTCTTGACACTTGAGACAACCGATACAGAACTTTATCTCCTTGCCGCGAAGCGAGATCAATTCCACTTTATGTCCGGCACTCTTGGCGCCCTCCGCAAACTGCTTTGCCATCGCGTGGCTGTTCGAGCCAGGACGGAGACTCGTAGAAATAACAACGACTTTTTTATTTGACATTGGATATTTGATATTTGAGATTTCTTACTTTAGATTCTTATTGAAGAACTCCGCCAACTTGTCCCAGGGAATAAGGTTCTTGGGTTCGCCTTGGCCTGCCGGTTCGGTATAGCCGCCGTCATAGAGGTCGCAATGCGAGGCTTCGGGGATGATGAGCAGCTCTTTGTTCTCAGGACAAGGATTTGGTGCCACCACGGTCTTGTAGCCGTCCGCTTTGCCGTCCACCATGTAATGGTACGCCGCTTCGCCGAAATAACGGCTGTGGGCGTTCTCGCCGTGCATGATCAGAACGGCAGAACGGATCTCATTGATGTAATACAGGAAACGGCTGTTAGCATAAGCCTGCGTGCCGATGACACGCCAACCGTCATTCGAGTTGCCGCTGCGCGCATGGTAGCCACGCGGAGTCTTGTAGTAGTCGTAGTAGTCCTTGACGAACTGCGGTGCATCGTCCGGCAGTGGGTCTATCACGCCTCCTGCCATAGCAGCAGGGTCTGCAAGACGTTGTGCGGCGAGTGCCACACGCGCTTCGTGACGCGCCTCTTCGGTGTCAGCGGAATCGAAATAACCGTTGCCCGACACACGCGTCATGTCATACATCGTCGAAGCGACCGTCGCTTTGATACGTGTATCCGCTGCCGCGGCGTTGAGGGCAATACCTCCCCATCCGCAGATACCAATAATACCAATTTTATCAGCATCCACTTCCGGCAGTTTGCTCAGAAAATCCACCGCCGCCATGAAGTCCTCCGTGTTGATATCCGGCGATGCCGTGCGTCTCGGTTCACCCGAACTCTCGCCGGTGAAAGACGGGTCAAAAGCCAAAGCCACAAACCCGCGCTCGGCCATTTTCATCGCATACAGACCCGAACTCTGCTCTTTCGTTGCACCGAAAGGACCGGACACCGCGATAGCGGGGAATAACCCCTCCCCGGCCCTCCCCTCAAGGGCGGGAGTCATGCCTTTCGGCGTGTAAAGATCGCCAACTAACGTGAAGCCGTATTGGGTTTGGAAGGATACCTTTTTGTGGCTTACTTTCTCACTAAGCGGGAAAACTTTGTCCCATGTGTCATTTTCGCATGTATTCATTTTCTCATTGGGTTTATTGCACGCAGCGAAAGTAAGTGCTGCCAGCAAAAAGAATAAAATATTTTTACATTTTTTCATTTTCATATTTGACCATTTTGTTTGGGGTCCCCGGAGTAAACAAAGCCGCAGGCTGTTTGCTATGGGGAGAGCGTAGCGTAAGGCGAGTTTCCATTGAGCGGCAGAGCCGCGAGTCGTAACGAGCCTCGCTGCCGTGTAGAGACGGAAGCAAAGCTCGTTATCTAATTTTAATTGCTCGTACATATAATCTAATCAGGAATTATAAGTATTTGAGTACATCTTTCTCGATATCCTCGGGTTTGGTGGTCGGCGCATAGCGGCCCACTATGTTACCCTCGCGATTGACAAGGAACTTGGTGAAGTTCCAACGGATGTCATTATCTTTCTTAAAGGTCTTGCTGATGCCTTTGAGCAACGTAGCGGTAGCTTTGGCTTTCAGACCTTCGTATTTCTCCTCCGGACCATTCTCCTTGAGGTATGTGAACAGCGGACTCGCGTTCTCTCCGTTGACCTCGATTTTCGAGAACTGCGGGAAGGATACTTTGTATTTGAGTTGGCAGAAAGAAACGATCTCTTCGTCCGTTCCCGGAGCCTGCTGACCGAACTGGTTGCAAGGGAAGTCAAGGATCACCAGACCCTTGTCCTGGTATTTCTTGTAGAGGTTCTCCAGCGCCTCGTACTGCGGAGTGAAACCACAACCCGTAGCGGTATTAACAACTAAAAGGACTTTGCCTTTGTACTCATCCAATTTGACTTCATTCTTTTTGGTGTCCAGCACCGTAAAATCATAGATATTCATAATAGTAAATAATGGGACCTTCTTTGATAGAGTTATTAAATTATTGTATTGCGTGTCGCTAACGGGCTCAAGCCATTCGTTCGTGGCGCCCGGTTGCTCTTGAGTGTGGATTGCCAAGTGCTGCATCCACGAGTCCGCCGCAGCTCCATGCCAGTGTTTGACGCCTTCAGGAATAGCAATCACCGTTCCCGGAGTAAGCGCCACTGCCGGTTTACCCCACTCCTGATACCAACCCTTACCGCTCACGCAGATCAGCACTTGAACCGCTCCGTGGTGAACATGCCAGTTATTGCGGCAACGCGGTTCGAATGTCACATTCGCCACACCTCCGAAATACGGTTGCAAATAACTCTGTCCCACGAAATACTGCGCATAAGCATCATTCGATTTGCCTTGCGGCCATTCCGTTTGAAGCAATCCTGCCAGCCGTCCCGCCTCGTTCAGAAGACCATTCGCCGCGAGAGCAACTACGATACCTTGCAACTGCTCTTCGGTCACACCCATATTGCGTGCGCCGGCGATGTGTGCTTTCAGTTGCGGCTCCACACCTTCGAGACCACTCAACGCAGAAACGGTCACCAACTCACGGGCAGCATAAGTCAAGTTATCGCGGGCAAAAATATCTCCGAACAAATGCGCCTTCAGGTAATAATCCGTTGCCGGCGCAAACTCATAATCAAAAGCCTTGCCCACCAACTGCGTCTGCACGCGCGTACCTTCTTTAAGTGCATCGTAGTCATCGCTCAACGGACTTGCATCCTCACCCATAATAACTCTTTTGTCTTTCGACTTTCTACTTTCTACTACTTTCTGCAACACGCCCAACGCATTCAGACTTCTCGGAAAACCTGTATAAGCATAGAGTTGCGAGAGTGCTTCCTTGATCTGGCTAACCGTCAACTCAGCCTCTAAGCCTTTATGAATAGCCGACTCCAATGCTACCAAATCGCCCTTAGCCTCATCGCAAGCGATGACACTCATCCACGCTGCCTGCACCGTTGTAAAACTGAGCTTCATTTTGTCATTTTCGCATTTACTCATTTTCTCATTTGTATTTGTGCAAGCAGCAAAAGTCATTACCGCGAGCAAAAAGATGAATAGATTTTTATATTTACTCATTTTCATATTGTATCATTTGAAAATTTGCTGCAAAGGTACTACATTTTCTTGATATATGCAAACACAAATTCGCTAAATATCTACCATTTTCGCAGAAACGAAAAAAAACGCACAAGAAATGTACGCTTTTTAAGATTTTGAGCACATAGGACTCAAGTAAGACTAATATAAGACTTAAATAAGAGTTAAGTAAGACTTTTAACCTGTCAAAATCGTCCATTTCCAGCCTAAAAAAGTACGATTATTAAGATTTTACCGAAAACAACATCTATTTGACCTCCGCGCAGCGTCAGCGCAAAGTCTGCTATTTGAAACGATGCTGGAAAGTAGTTGAAAGGTATATGATTGTTAAGATAAAATAAGCGAGCAGCCATCGGCTGCCCGCTTATAATATATGGTCGTTCTGCATGTGAAATTTTGTATAACGTATCTCCTTTAATCAACCTTTATAAATGTACCTCTTGCAAATCCTTCGCCAACGAGAGTTTTACTATCTTCAATTTCAAATAGTAAATCGCTTTGATCTGTACTAATTTTAACGATATCTTCGTCTAATTCGTAGCTTGTCGCAAATGGGAATCCAAAGATAGCGTCTACAATAGTAACAGTTCTTTTCCCTTTGAATATTAATTTCTCGTAAAATGCACAATCTTTCGAGATGTAAGTTCCTTGTAAATGGGCATAATTCTTATATTGCTTTTTTTCGGCAGGAGGAAGATTTTTGTATTCAAAAAGATATTTCTTGATATTTGCTATCTCAGTTTCATTCTCCATATCGTATTTCTCATTACCCCAAAAAGCAAAGGGAGCCCACTTTTCTTCAAATGATTTCTGATATTCTTCGTAATTAAAGATAGAATCATTAGTAATTGATGATACTTTGTTATCTACAAATCTATATGTTCTTTTCTGAACAATATAAGGAGTAATTCCGAGTAACGAATCAACTATATTGCATATTTGCTCCTCTGTTTTAATAACACTATCAAAGTTTTGGATGCTTAGTATTGATGACTTACTTTCTATTGGTTTAAGATTCTTTAATCTATCCAGATATTCTTCTTTATTTAAAGTATCTGTTCCGTAGCGCATAAAATTGTCGGTTAGAAATTGGTCTACCTCTTTCAAATTATAGTTGTTTTCGGCATTTATGAGATCATAGACAATTTCTTCTTTACTTTGATGACAACCACAAAAAAGAATCGCACATACACAAATCGGAATAATTCTTTTTATTATCATAAATGTTGATAGCGGTTATATCCCATTGCCCCATCGGTTTTAATAATTGTTATAGTTAATTGCATACAAAAAGTGCGGACTCCTTGTAAATTGTCAGGCTACCACACCTCTAAAACCACAAGTTATCCACACTCAAAGAGTGCTTCACAACTTATTCCGGGTTTTAGTTTGTCTTGTGGTAGTTGACAATTTTGGAATAATAGCGAATTATTAATTATATGTTTTAGCGCAACGCTTTGCGCTTGTCTTTCTCCATCTTTTACGTCTCGGAGAGGGGGACGATGTTATTTAGTTTGTGATGCTATCAAGTATGGGCTCTGTCCATTTCGGAAGAGACTGCATATAGCGCTTCGCTATTTGTCCTTCTGTCGTACGGAATAGTAATTGTGCATTTTGGTTATCTACAGAGTTATCATAAAAATATACTCGATCTGCAAATCGCATCACTTTGACGGCATTCACTATCGCTTTTTCATAGCGCGAAATAATCTTTTGTATCGGTACATCGTGTCCGCCTTCCATAACGCGGTTCGCTATTCGCGCAGCATTGATGGTCGGCGACTCGGTACAAATAAAGAACATTCGAATAAAATAGCCTTCCTCTTTGGCGCGCTTCAAGAAATCCACTTTACCATCGGAGGACAAAACTGTCTCAAAGATAAAATCTTTGTGATCGCGCAGTAGTTGCTCGCGCCATTCTTCACAATACTCAACCGCTTGACGCACGGCATTGACATCATTCCAGTCGCCGAACTTTGTCTGCGCAATCTCGTCCGGATTAATATAGACACATTGATCCGCCCACTCGTGTTTAATAACCAAACGCGTAGTGGATGTTTTACCAGATCCGTTCGGACCAGCAATCACAATGAGCACGGGTTTCCTCATATAGCTTGTATCATTTGGTCTATATGTGCGAAATAAGCAGCGTGCGCTCGGTCATGACGCTCTTTAGCCTCAACGGCGACTTCGTGCATCAACTGCTCTAATTGCTCATCCGTCGGCTCTTGGTCGATGTTTATGAAACGATAATCATTCATGGTTTAAACCATCTTTGCAACTTTCGGCTGCAAAGGTACTACTTTTTTTTGAAATATACAAAAAAATCTGCACTTGGAATGCAGATTTTAATGATTTCTTTTACAGTTTCGCTACCAAATCAACGATTTTCTGTTTTGTAGCATCGGTTTTCTGCTCGTCGATTTTGGCGGTTACAACGCCCATATTCTCGGCATGCCAGTAGTTGCAGATGTCGCGGAACTCAGCCTTCGCGCCATCATAGACTCCCGGCGAATAGGACGAACAGAGGCTTCTAATAGCTCACAACAGTCCCTATCGGAGCATCCTGTGTCTCCTGTGAACTGCGGAGTCGGTTCTTGGTTCTGAAACATCCCGTCTCGGTAGTTCGGTGACGCTTGTATCCGCTCTTTCGACACATGTCGCCATAGGCCGAAAGCCGGGTGGGACAATATTGCCAAACCCGCTCCGACAAACAACACGACGATACCCAATATGATGAAGATAATTTTCATTCTCATCGTATTTCTACTATATTCATTTCTTTGTGTAATTATGTGCGTTTACGGCCTTTTCTAATGCAACGCGGCCGAGGTCGGTCATCAGACCGCGTGCTTCCAAGTCGGCGCAGCGTTGTTTATTCAGTTCGGTCCAGTGGCTGCGTTTCTGTCTCGGCGAGAGACGTTGTGCAAGCCTTCCGTCAGGCAGACGTTTAAGCGTTGAGTCTATCCAGCCGAAACAGAGCGATTCTTCGACAACATCGAGATAGGGCAGACACAGGCCTTCGGGCTTCTTCTTTCCGCGGTACATGGCGATCCAGCAGCATTTTTGCGATGCTGCATTCCGTTCGAACCACGCCCTTAGTTGCGCCCGTTCACTATATTCCAAGAGGTCCACTATGTCCATTACAAGCTCTTTTTAGAGGTTATAATACCTTTAATATCTCAGAAACATTCGATACAATATACGTCGCCCTTTCATTCGTTAACTCCTTCGCTCCTTCTTTCCTTACCCATATCTGGTCTATCCCGGCTGCTTGGGCTCCGGCAATGTCGGACGAGTAACTGTCACCTATCATAACCGCCTCGTACGCCGTTATACCGTTGCGTCCCAAGGCTATCTCAAAAATGCCGGGTTGCGGTTTATTGATCCCTACTTCTTCACTAATGATCGTGTGGGTGAAGTAGGGTGCCAGACCCGAGTGCTCGAACTTGTAATACTGCACCTCTTTGAAACCGTTGCTGATAATAGTCAGCGGGTAGTTCTTCGCCAATGCTTTCACTACTTCCGCCGCACCCGGCAACACGGAGAAATACTTGTTCGTCAGTCGCAGGAACTCCGCGCCTATCTCATGGGCTAAGTTCACCATTTCATCATTTGCACCATTAGCATCATTCACCAATAACGGTCTCAGAAACCGCTGCAAGTGCAACCATTCCTTCGTCACTTCCCCGCGACCGTACATGCCCCATAACTCCAGGTTATAGGGTCTGTACGCGTTTACGTAATCCTCAAATGTGGGATATAACCGATCTAACCGATACGTCTCATAGATGTCCTGCAGCGCCTTATGCTCCGCGGTTGACCAATCGCCTATCGTATCATCCCAATCGAGAAATATGGCTTTGTACCGTTTCATCAGCGTTTGTTGAGTAACAATCCCTTCTGCCATTTCAAGGTCGGGTAGGTCTTCTTCAGATAGGCCACAGCCTCTTCGATACCACTGCTACCGCTCGTTGCAAACGGAATCATGATTTTACCCTGTAACTGCGGCTCGTTGTTGTCCAACCATGAATTGATAATACGCGGACAGATACCCCACCAAATCGGAAAACCGACATAAACGGTGTCATACGGAGTCACGTCCGTACATTGTTTGATAGCCGGTCGCTCCTCCGGGTCACTCATCTCCAGCGACGAACGGGATTTGTCATTACGCCAATCGAGGTCAGCATCCGTGTACGGCTGAGCAGGTACAATCTCCCATAAACGGGCATCATGTTGCTTTGCCAACTTCTCGGCTGCGGCTTTCGTTGTTCCTGTGGCGGAGAAATAAGCCACGAGTGTCTTTGCTTCCATACTGGTCATGCTTACGGCACATACCAGTGCCATGAATAATAATCGTTTCATTGTGTTTGCGCTATTTTGGCGCAAAATTACGAAAAAAAATCGATATATGCAAGAAAACCCATGCGCAAATTTACAAATATCTCATTTTTGTGGATTGTTCGTGTTAAATAGATAAAATTCTATTTTATTTTGCAAAAAATGTCCGAATGTTTGCATATATGCAATTTTTGTAGTATCTTTGCAGCCGGAAATGAAAATTGCATAACAAAATCATCTTATATATTATGAAACACACATTTCTTTGGGTAGCAGCTTTGCTGCTGACATGCGGCGCTTCTCTGCGCGCGGAAAATCAGGCTCCGGCCGGCAATGAGCATCAGGGTCAGTACGTTCGTTGTATCGCGTTCTACAACCTTGAGAACCTCTTCGACACCATTCATGACGAGGGCAAGAATGACTATGAGTACCTGCCGGATGGCGGTAACAAGTGGACAGCCTACAAGTACGAGAACAAGGTGAAGAACATGGCCTATGCCGTTTCGCAATTGGGTACTGACTATGATCCGCGAGGTGCCACCTGCGTGGGTGTAGCCGAGGTGGAGAATATCGGTTGTTTGCAAGACCTCTGTGCCGAGGCGAATAGCAAATACGGCCGTCGTCTCAAACCGATTCTGATTGAGGGTCCGGACCGCCGTGGTGTGGATGTCGGTTTCCTCTATGACACCGTGCTCTTTAAACCGTCCTCAGTGCACGGACACGAGCTCAAAGCGCATTATGCCGATGGAGGTGTGATCAAGACCCGTCTCCAACTCTGCGTGTCGGGTTACCTCATGGGCGATGGCTCGCCGGAGAAAATCCATATCATCGTGAATCACTGGCCGAGCCGTTACGGAGGAGAGCTCTCTTCCCGTCCGGGTCGTGATACAGCCGCTATGCTCTGTATGCAGATCTGCGACTCGATTTATAAGAAAGAGCCGAAGGCAAAAATCGTCATCATGGGCGACTTGAACGATGATCCGTATAATCACTCTTGCAAAGACGTACTCAAAGCACGCAAGCATCGCGAGGAGGTTGAGCCTTACGGTTTCTTCAACACCATGTGGCAAATGCTCGACCGTGGCATCGGATCGCTGGCTTACAACGGAAGTTGGAACCTCTTCGACCAAATCATCATCAACGAGCCGCTCCTGAGCGCTAAGTTGGAGTCCGGTAAATGGACCTATTGGAAAGCGCAGATATTTAACAAACCGTTCCTGACTGTTCAGGAAGGTAAGGACAAGGGTACGCCGCTTCGTACAACCAAAGCCGGTGTTTGGCAGAACGGTTATGGCGACCACTATCCGACTATGATATATCTCATTCGTAAGAAATAATCGGAGAAGCTCCGGGCCCAAACATACATCGTATGACATTACAATTGAGAAGAAATGCAGCGCCCATAAAGATGCGTAACTACGGGCGTATTGTTCAAGATATGATTCAGTATGCTACCACCCTCCCGCCGAGTGTGGAGCGCGATTCGCTCGAGGTCTATATCGCCCTTTGTATGCGCCAACGCAACCTGACATGGAACAGAGACCAAGAAGCCGGCGTGCAGCGTGTGCGAGAAGATATATTGCGCCTGTCCAACGGCCAGCTGAAATGTAAGTCTGCTGCTTTTGAGCGATTCATGGCGCAGCCGAATGCATCGTTGATTCAGAAGAAAAAGAAAAAAGATGGCAAATAACAATCGGTTTAAGATTTTCGCAGGCTCCAAGGGAGGAGCTTTAGCCCAACGTATCTGCGATGAGTTGGGTTGCCAATTGGGAAACCTGCATCTCGATCGTTTTTCAGACGGTGAGTTTTGTACGTATTTTGAGGAGTCCGTTCGCGGCCAGAACGTTTACCTGGTGCAACCAACCTGTCCGTCCAGCGACAATTTGATGGAGTTGCTTCTTATGATTGACGCCGCTAAGCGAGCCAGTGCCTCCAAGGTCATCGCTGTCATCCCTTATTTCGGATGGGCGCGTCAGGACCGCAAAGATAAGCCCCGTGTCTCTATCGGCGCGAAACTGGTAGCCAACATGCTCCAGACAGCCGGAGCGGACCGTGTCATCACCGTTGATCTCCATGCTGACCAGATTCAGGGTTTCTTTGATATCCCTGTTGACCATATCTACGGTTCCAACGTCTTGGCGCCTTATATCGCCGCGCTGAACCTCAAGAAACTCATCGTGGCTTCTCCGGATGTGGGAGGTTCGAAACGGGCGTCCGGTTTTGCGAAGAAACTGCATGTCATGACCGACCGGGAGGTACCGATGGTCATTTGTTATAAGAATCGTCCGGACTTCAATAAAGTATCCGAAATTCGCGTCTTAGGTGATGTGTATGGCAAGGACGTTGTGCTCTTCGACGATATCGCCGATACGGCAGGTACTTTGTGCAAGGCCGCTGAGGTGATGAAGGAAGGCGGCGCCAAGTCTGTTCGTGCCGTGGTGACGCACGGCGTGTTGAGCGGCCCTGCCTGCGAGCGCATCAACGCCTCTCCTATCGAAGAGCTGGTTTGTACCGACTCCATCCCGTTCGACGCCACCCGATGCCCGAAGATACACGTCGAGAGCCTCGCTATGCCGATCGCACAGACGATTCGAGCTATTCAAAATCATACCTCGGTCAGCGAGACTAATATTCGATGAAGATATTTCAATTGACAAATTTAAAATTTCCAATTATAAGCGCGATGTGCTTCGCGCTTATGCTCGTTTCGTGCAGTAAGAAACCGGCAACTGCTCAACGTCCGGCTTTCTCGTCTGATAGCGCGTACGCGTATATTGAGAAACAGATGTCGTTTGGTCCGCGTGTGCCCAACAGTGCCGCACATATGCAATGTGCTGTATGGCTCATCGAGCAGTTACGTGCCTGCGGAGCAGAAGTGGAGTTGCAGAAAGGTTTTATGCCGGATTATCGCGGTAACAACCAGCAGATCTATAATGTCATCGGTCATTTCTATACGCTCGAGACAATGTCTCGTCCCCGTATCCTCTTGGGTGCGCACTATGACACACGCCCCTGGTGTGACGAGGAAGAGGAGTATAGCGATCGTTTTTATAACGTACCCGGCGCGAATGACGGAGCCAGTGGAGTAGGTGTGCTCCTTGAGGTAGCCCGTCAGTTAGGCAAACAACTGCAAGACTCCACCTTCCGTACTCCTGTGGACATCATCTTCTTTGATGTGGAAGACAGCGGTGCGCCCGATTTCTATACGGGTCCTGAACGAGATGACACATGGTGCCTCGGTTCGCAGTTATGGGCACGAAGTTATGCGCAGAAAGTGGCGGACCATCAACCGGTCATTGCATATCGATATGGCCTCATCTTGGATATGGTAGGTGCACCCGATGCAGTCTTCCCGTTGGAACTCTTTTCGATGCAGTATGCCTCGAACTACCAGCAGCAGATATGGCATTCGGCTGCTCAATTGGGATACGGCGCGATGTTTAGCGACCAATACTCATACCCCATCACCGACGACCATTTCTATATCAACCATATCGCCGGTATTCCTTGCGTCGATGTCATTCATTATGACCTAAGGAATGCAACCGGTTTCCCCGCATGGTGGCATACACGCCAAGACGACCTGCAAAACATCAGTCGTTCGACCCTGCAAGCCGTAGGAGAAGTGGTGATGAGTCTGTTATAAACCCAAGTGAATTCGAAAACGCATGCCCCATTGAATAGTGGGACTGAGCGACCACACCGAATAAAGATCGCACACGCGTAAGATATTTCCCAAACCGATACCAATCTCCGCATAAAAATTATGCGGGGATTGTTGATTTATAAGGGCAGATAAGTGATTCGCGGATAAGTAGCTGTAAGCCAACTTCGTCTCTACCAGTTCGCGTAAATGCAGCCAGCGTATACCCGGAATGAGATTAAACAGTATTCCCTGCCCATTCCATTCGGCCTGCAGCGCAGCGTACTTATCGCCTATCATCTGCCGTCCGTGCAGGAAAGTGAAGCGGTAAGGATCATAGGCATAACCTTGGTTCGCATTCGCTTGCCAAAGCAGTTCCTCCGGAGCTGTACCAAATACCGCACCGCCTTGCAGCGCATAATGCAATGTACCGCCCATACCTATGTTCGCATGCTGCGTCAACATCACGCGTAAGTGTGCATAGACCGAACTCGGCGCATTGGCTCCTTGCCAGTGTCCGGCCTCCAAACCCAGATACAGCACCGGGTATTTCTGCGAATACCCATAGCGGCGCAGGAAATAACCATCGTATTTCTTCTCACCCCAACTGAGACGAGCAATCGTACTAAGCGACTGATACGCATATCCCGCCTGCCAACCTGCCCGAATATACGCGTGCGTCTCTAAACTCGTACCTGCAAGTCCCATTCGCTCACCCCAATCCGCGAACCAATGCAACTGCAACTGCCGTTGACGCATCGCCGTATTGACGCAAAGTGAATCACGATGCAGTGCCTCAAAAGCATAAGCGGTGAAGTCGAAGTTTCCCCATCCCATTGAGTTCTCTCGCAGCAAGCGATCGAAATCATCCACTTCAGACCAAACATACTTATCGTGATACTCCAATTGCAGAATATTCCGTCGCTCTGTCGGCAAATTCACAGAGATACGACCCATTCCTTTCGCCCTGCGATCGCGAATACCATAACCCACAGAAGCCTCTAATGAAACCGTCTTGGACATTTTCTCGTTCGTTCGGAAGGGCAAACCGAAGTGAACACCCTCGTGTTTATTCACTTGCAGAATCTCTTCGATATGACCGATATCCACCGCGGTGCCTGTAGGGATATAACCCGTAGTAGCAATAGTGGCGAACCATTTCGCGGTACGCATGATAGGCAGACTGTCCAGCGCCGCGAAGGCCGAGTCGGTCGGAGTGAGACCGGCTGCGCTGTGAGGTGCGACGGAGTCGCGTGTATAGGTTTCGCCGTTTATAACTACGCTGTTTATAGCTTCGCTGTTCATTATATTCGTGGTCAGCAGCAGGGTCGGAAAGAACGTACCTGCTTTGTCTGACTTCACGGCGAAATCCAAAATCGCCGATATATGCTCATCCGCTATGGCTCCATCCTCTGTCAAGGTCTGCGAGACATGCAGGTTGTTGACGTAATTCACTGCCACTTCGGCCGGCACATAGGCCTGCAGCGCCCGTAAAGCAAATGTAGTGGTATCAATGACCATCTCGCCATTAAACGTCGCATAGAACGAGTTTCGTGTTCGGAAAGCAATACGCACCAAACCCGCTTCTGCGGTAGAATCATTTTCGTCTATATAATAGCGGTAATAGAGGTTACCTCCTGTTGCCAACGGGGATAAGAAAGCATGCCCCATGAGTGGCACAGAGTTGGCGTAGAAATTCAGATTCCCCTCATTCCCGATGAGGGTAGAGTAGTCCGTGGAAGAGAGAATAAGCGCTTGCGTGCGTTGGTCATTCGCCGGAATCATCTCTTGTCCCGTCATGCGAAAAGACTGAGTCTCGCGATACAGCGGTAGCACGTACGTACTGTCTTCATTAGAGATCATACCCGCTTGCAAACTGCGCCAAAGGGCTCGCCGCAAGTGCCGTTTATTGATATGCGATACATAGAGCGTCTGTTCGCGTTTTAACGTACTGCTTCTCTCTGCATGCAAAGTTCGGTCATTCTCCGCACGATGTTGTCGCACTTGCCGTAAGATCTCCAAGGCCGGGTTCTCATTCGGTGCTACAACCACCTCTGTCAGCATCGCTGCTTTCTCCCGCATCGCTACTTGCAGACCTGCCATCGCGCCGGGTTCTATCTCATAACGCTGCGTGTAATAACCGACAGCCGAGAAGACCAACTGTGCCTTCGCCTGCATGTCCACCCGTAAAGCATAAGAACCGTTCTCGTCCGACGTGGTGCCTATCTTCGTACCCCGAAAATGAATATTCACATTCGGAATGGCTTCGCCCGTCGTCTCATTCACGATCTCACCCACAATAATCGTCTCCACTGCATGCAGCGGAGCAAGGAACAAAGAGAAAAGAAGACAGACGATTATTTTGAGTTGGCGGGATGACATTCTAATATCGCTTTTCGTAAATCCTGCACATCAAGATGCGTATAGATTTCGGTAGTCGCTAAGTCTTCATGACCTAACAACTGCTGAATGACGCGCAGGTCCGCTCCGTTCTGCAGAAGATGGGTTGCGAACGAATGGCGTAAAGTATGCGGCGAGACGGTCTTGGTGATACCTGCTTCTTCGCATAACCTTCTTACGATCGTAAACACCATGGCTCGCGTCAAAGGTCTGCCGTACCGATTGACGAAAGCTAAATCCCGTGCTTCGGGTTTAACCGGCCAGGTACTGCGCTCTTGCATCCAGTAACCGAACCATTCCTCCGCGACAGGAGAAACAGGAACAAGACGTTGTTTCGAACCCTTACCTTCAATCAGCAGATAGTGCTCATCCAGATACATACGACTCAACCGCAGGTCTACCAACTCACTCACGCGCAGACCACTCCCGTACAGCATCTCCATCATCGCGCGGTTACGATGACCTTCATTGGAACTGAGGTCTATCGCCTGCATCATTCGGTTCACTTCCTCCAACGAAAGCACGGTAGGCAGGTGTTTGGATTTCTTCGGACTCTCTAACAGTTCCGACGGATCTTGGTCAATATAGTCTTTGTAAAGCAGAAAACGAAACCAGGAATGAATACCCGCTAACACGCGAGCTTGTGTGGCTTCGGATTTGACGGACTTGAAGGTATCGAAGATAAACTCCTGCAGCGCATCAAAATCCATATGCACTACATCCAACTGATGGTCCTTGGCGTACGCACGCAGTTTATCCAGGTCCATCTCATAGCCCTCTACCGTATTCGGGGAATATCCGCGCTCCAAGCGAAGCCAGGTGTGGTATTCTTTGGCTAATGCCTCTTCGGATGTTATTGCTTTAGCCATGGCAGAAGGGGTCCGGTGAAGTAGCAGTTATAGGTGACACGCGAACCGTACGTGTTGCGGAAATAGAGCGTGAGGGCCAGACTGTCGTTTCGATACACAAACGAACCCGAGTCCAACACTTGGATACTCAGCACTTGGTCCTCTTCGATATTGAGAATATACATCCCGTGCGGATAGCCCTCGAAATCCCGTCCGGGCAAGAACGTGAAAGGCTGCGGATCTGCAATACCTTGCTCCGTATAAGGAAGTGAACGATATGTACCTTCTTCCAATAAACTATCCGGCACGAAGATATCCGTGATACAGAGGTTGTATCCCGTTCCTTTGATACGACGTTCCTCATCCAGTGTTAAACCGTCCGAATAGATATCGAGTCCCACTACGGCATATGGCACAGAGTCATAGCAATGACCATAGATCTGTTCATAGGCAGTGGTGTACTGCTGCGGCAGACCGCGATAGGAAGAAGGCTTATTCGGTGTGCAAGCCACCAGAAGCAGGCACAACAAACAAGGAAGCACTTTTAACTTTCTTGACGGATACCATGCGGCTACAAAACCGAGAGCCAACACCACAGCTGCCACTAACAGGATATCTGCTATCTGCACCTGTACCGGATAGACGGAGATGATATACTCACTCCCTGTACCCAGTTTAAGCCATCCGAAGTGCTGTTGCCCCAGGCAAATAAGCACGCCGATAATAATTCCCAAGAGTGTCCCCAAAGCCGATATAAACCATCCTTCCAACAGGAAAATACGACGAATAGTAGGTTCGTCTGCTCCTAAATCCGATAAGATACGGATGTCTTCGCGTTTATCAATGATGAGCATCGAGAGCGAACCGATGATATTAAAGGATGCAATAAGCAGAATGAAGACCAGCAATAAAATCGTCAACCATTTCTCAATGCGTAAAATTCGAAAGAAATCCGCCTGCTGCTCATATCTGTTCAATACCTTATAGCCCGGGCCTAATACTTTCGCTATCTCGTTTTGTACTTTATCTATCTTCTGTCCTTTCTTCGGCGCGATACGCAGAGCTGTAGCCGTATATTCGTCATATTCGAACAGTCGTTGGGCCAATGGTAGCGATACGAGTATCAACTGATCGTCATATTCAATCTGGTTCACAGCGAACGTACCGGCAATAAACGCATGCTCGTGCTGCAGCGATTTATCGGGACGAAGCATATTGATCCGTCCTGTTCGCTGCGGCGCATACAGGTGCAGTGCCCCGGTGAAATGGGCATTCATTCCCAGTTGTGCCGCCAAACCTTGACCCAATGTGGCGCGGTCGAAGGCTCCGTCCCACACCGAGAAGAAACCGTCCGTGATGATATTGCTCATATTAGCCGTAGCCTCAAAGAGCGTATCTACACCTAACACCCGTGCCGGCAGTTGGTGGTCTTTGTAGCGCACCAGCGCCGTTTGCTCCAGCTGCATAGAGACGGCTTGGATATCTTCGCGCGCGTACAACGAAACAACAGGCGCTGTGTCTGTGCGCAGCGTCTGACCTTCTTCCGGTACCACTAAAAGAGGAGGATCGAACTCCGAGAACATCTGCTCTACTAACGAACCGAATCCGTTCATCACACTCAGCACACAAATCATCGCTGCGGTTACTACCACAACAGCAGCTGCACTAATACCCGAAACGATATTAATGGCATTGTGTCCTTTCTTGGAGAAAAGATACCTCCAGGCGATATGGGATTCAATGAGCGAGAAGTTCATCTATGCGCTCCATTCGGTCGATTGTTTCATCGAGGTGAAAAACTATCTCCGGGATGATGCGCAACTGATGACGCTCGAGTGCGCCGAGTTCACCGCGAAAGCGATGAGTGTTCTCTTCGATGAGCATCATCGTCTCTTTCACCTTATCTTGAGGGAAGATAGAGACGTAGATATGCGCAATAGAGAGATCTGGCGAAACACGCACCTCGCTCACGGAAATCAGCGTTCCGGTGAGCGTGCGCGCGTATCGCAATAGAATGTCGCTCATGTCCTTTTGAATCAGACGAGCGATCTTGTGTTGTCTAGTCGACTCCATTAAAATTTGTGGCGACCTTCGTCTGCTACGGTCAGTTTCTTGCGACCTTTAGCACGGCGTGCAGCCAATACACGGCGACCGTTAGCGGTTGCCATTCTCTCCAGGAAACCGTGTTTGTTACGACGCTTACGCTGGGAAGGTTGGAATGTACGTTTCATTGTTCTATTAGTATTTATGCTCTGTCACAGAGCGGTTTTTACACAAAATGGGTTGCAAAAGTACTGCTTTTTTTTGACATAACCAAAAAAAAACGCATTTTTTTTGCTTTTGAGTGCATTTTTTAGTCAAAAACCTCCATTAACACATCCAAAGAACGCGGATTTTGCCATGTCTCTACATGTTCTTCGAAATAGCGGCATAGTGCTAACAGTTGTTTTTGCCGTTCTGCTCGCGTGGTAGGCAGAGGCGTATCTTGTTCCGGCATAGCAAATCCTAATTTGGCAGCAAAACCGGATAGAAAAAGCAAATGAAAATTCTGTGGCTCCGAGGTGCTGTCCAGTTCCGTGATGGCTTGCGTAATGAAGTCGTATAGCGGTTCGTCTTGCATCGGATGCCTTAATACATGGAACAGCACTTCGCTGATAAAGAGCGCAATAGCCCGTTTATGGGGATCGGAGACCGTAGACTGCGGAACGAATTCCAGTTGTGCCGTACGAACCGAACGATCATCGGTCGTCAGTTGCACAATAGAGAGTGGTGTGTATTTACCGGCGGCATTCTTTTTGCCCAGACCATACACCATATAATTAACGCGACCGCCCGCGCGTGTATACGCGTGCAGCACATGCGCTTTATCCGAATGCGGCTGAAGCGACAACACTATCGCATCAGTCGTGCTGTACATAGATGGAATCCACTAAGACACCGTTGTCTAAACGATAGACGCGGAGGTCCAACTGTGCGGGATGAGAAGGTTTAGTCGATTTAGGTTGAATAGTTAGCACACCGTACACGGGTTCTATAAATGCCGTGTCCGCTTTCATCTTGGTGCGCTGCGGCTTGAGTTCGCCCGCCGAGTTCATCACGACAAACGGTGCGCGACGCATATAACTGTGGTCGTGTCCCGCCAACACCAGGTCCGCATCACTTAGCACATGATGATAGAAAGAGAACTCGATGGGATTGACGCGTCCCTTGGCGGCAGAAAAAACAGGATGATGCATCAGCACAACAATAAACCGATCTCCGGCACTGTCGATGAGCGCTCGCATCCACGTCAGTGTTCGCGTGAGATACATCACATGTGCCATCGGATTGGTATCCAATACGATGAATCGCACTTGTGGCAGATCGATGCAATAACTGGCTCCCGGTACACCAATCGGTTTATTATCGGTTTGCGGGAACGCCTTCTCCCAAACGGGAGAGAGTTGTTTGTTGATACCTTTGGTATACTCATGGTTACCGGGGCAGGCGATGACGGGTGTGCCAAAGAGTTTACTCTTCGTCCATTCGAACAAGAGGGCCTGATAGTAATAGTTCTGACCCCTTTGCATCCAATCGCCTACTTGCAGCACGGCATCGATATGCTCGACCCGCGAAGCAATGGCATTATAATCGTCCACCTTCAGGTTGTTATGTACATCGCCCAGTACGACATACGTGGAGGTGGCATTCTTTCCCACAACTGCTTTTACTGAATCAAGGGATGGAAAGGTGTATTCAATGGGCTCTTCCGGCCAGAAAGGCTCTTCGGGCATACCGAACCACGCCTGCCAGCGGACGATGCAGAGAACTGTAACGCCCACTAGCAAGACGGATGCGATAATTATTTCCTTAAGCCATCTTCGCATTAGAAGGGAAGATCACTGGTGCCGTCGCCGGCAGTTGCGTCAAAAGGATCAGGTGCTACGGTTGGTCCAACCGGTTCTGCCGGCGCAGCAGCGGGGGCCGGAGCAGCTGCAGGTGCAGCTGCAGCAGGCTGCGCAGCGGCTTGCGTCATGTCGCCTTGTTGAATCTTCCATGCACGGATAGAGGTGTACCAACGACCGTTGAACTCACGGCTCTCGATATCGAAACTAACGGTAACCAACTGGTCGATATCGCACGGGTTCGCTTTGATACGATCTTCGCCGAACACCTCGAAATGCACTTTACGCGGGTAGTTCTCTACCGTCTCCAGTACATAGGGTTGTACCTTCCACGGGTTGCCGTTACGACCTACACCTTCTTGTGCAGGCAGTACTTGTATGATTTTTCCTACTACTTCCATTGTCTTTAAACTCTAAACTTTAAACTTTCAACGTTTACTCGCCTTTGATAGCTGCTACACCCGGGAGCACTTTACCTTCGATAGCCTCGAGGAGTGCACCACCACCGGTAGAGATATACGAAACCTTGTCTGCCAGACCGAACTTGTTCACGCAAGCTACAGAGTCACCACCACCGATGAGCGAGAATGCACCCTCAGCGGTTGCCTCTGCAATAGCCTCACCGATAGCACGGCTACCACCGCAGAAGTTATCGAACTCGAATACACCTGCAGGACCGTTCCAAAGGATGGTCTTTGCTCCCTTGATAGCCTTGCGGAAGTTCTCCTGTGCCTTAGGACCTGCATCGAGTCCTTCCCAACCCTCAGGAATAGCATTTGAGGGGAAGATTTTCTGGTTTGCATCGTTAGCAAAAGCATCTGCGCAGACTGCATCCGGAGCGAGAACAAGTTCTACACCGTTCTTCTTTGCTAACTCCTCAACGCCCAGCGCTACATCCAGTTTGTCGAGCTCTACAATCGAACCACCGATCTCGCCGCCGTGAGCCTTAGCAAAGGTATAAGTCATACCACCGCAGAGGATCAGTTTATCTACTTTACCCAGCAGGTTCTCAATGATACCAATCTTCGAACTTACTTTCGAACCACCCATAATGGCTACGAACGGACGTTTGATGTCACGCAGGACAGCATCTACAGCAGCTACCTCTTTCTCCATCAGGAAGCCCAACATCTTATTGTCAGCATCGAAATAGTCAGCGATAACAGCAGTCGAAGCATGTTTACGGTGAGCCGTACCGAAAGCATCCATTACATAGCAGTCAGCGTACGAAGCGAGGGTCTTTGCGAACTCTTTCTGACGACCCTTCATCTCTTTCTTTGCTTCCTCGTAAGCCGGATCCTCTTTCTCAATACCTACCGGTTTACCTTCCTCTTCCGGATAGAAACGGAGGTTCTCGAGCAGCAGTACCTCACCCGGTTTGAGTGCAGCAGCCTGAGCTTGTGCTTTCGCGCAGTCCTCAGCGAACTGAACCGGACGACCCAGCGCAGCAGCTACAGCATCTTTGATCTGACTAAGGCTGTACTTAGCCTGTACTTTACCTTTCGGTTTACCCATGTGACTCATGATGATGAGCGCACCGCCCTCATCCAGGATGTACTTCAGGGTAGGCAGCGCACCGCGAATACGGGTGTCGTCTGTGATCTTACCATTCTCATCCAGAGGTACATTGAAGTCAACACGTACAATCGCCTTCTTGCCGGCGAATTTAAAATCTTTGATAGTCATAACAGTAATATTTTAGTTGTTAATATAATTTGCGTTTTTTACCAGTCAATGGAGTTCAAGCGACCTCTATAGACATCGCTATAGGTTTGGATAGCATCCTGTCCACCGAAGAGATAGATGTAGTTATCGCGCACGATGGCGCTTTGTTTCTGTCGCTCTGAGTACTCAATCGGTAATTGATTCTCCGTACTATCGGCTGCATACCAGGAGATACCTTCATTATCGGAGATATAAATATCGCGACCGAAATAGGTCTGCTTATCATCTACGCCGCCGAAGAGCATCAGTTGGTCGTTATACCAAACTACCGATATGCCGGTGAGGCTGGTGAACTTCGGTCTATCGATCGAGAACTCTTCCAAACGGTATGTGCCATTTGGCAGTGGGTGGGTTGAATATTCCAAGTTCCAACGGGTGTTGAGTGACTGACCATTCTCGGCAAAGCCTCCAATAATCATTGCGCGTGCCCGTTCACTGGCGTTTTGGAAACAAACGGCACCAAAATCACTGATGGGGAAGTTATCCGTCGGCTTGAGTCCGCTGAGGCTCAGTTTGCCTTCTTCGTTCACATATGCCAGTTCGTATCCCTCGCCGTTATCCACGAGTGCCCATACGCGGTCATTCCAATAAAGTAACATCGTGATGACGGGGTAGTCCACCGCCTCGGATAGCCAGGTGATACCATCGCTGCTGTAGTAGATGTAATACCCCTGCCCGTAATAGAGCATTGTGTTGTCACTTATTATCTGGCGCACACGTGTGCCGGCAGGTAGCCCGGTGGGCGAACCTAAATCCAGCCAAGTAGCGCCGTCCGAGGAGGCGTAGGTGTGAAGTGCAAAACCATTGGAACTGATCAGCACAAAGTCATCATTCAATTCCAGCGCACGCTGTTCGCTATCATCAATCGGATAGATGGCATCCGTCAGTTTGGTCCATGTAAACAAATCCGGGTCTACTTGATGCACCGTAGGACAAATCTCATATACTTTGGTGGTTGTGCGGTCCGATGAAACAATAGTTAGATAGATAGGACGCTTGCTGAAATCCAAGGTGTCATAGCCGGTAAGCGAACAAGTGGTATCGGGCGTCGCTAAAACGACACGACTTGGTGTCGCTGCGAACACAAACTTAGGTACCACTTTCTCAAGACTGGTGCCGAAGAGCATTGAGTCTTTATTCCAAACAAGACCGGTATCGAGTCGTTCTTCTATAGTAAAGGTTGTGGACAAACCCGGCATCGAATCGTTCTTGGCAAAATAGAACGAAGTCAGTTTGGCAACAGACGAAGTGGTCGTGCCGGTACTTGTTGTCTCGCATCCTACTATAAAGAGCGGTGCAAAAGCAATTATTATATTAAAAAATTTGCGCATGTCGTTTTTTTTTAGTACCTTTGCAGCCGCAAAGGTAAAATCAAAAAATTAACCGATATAAATAATCAATACTATATGTTATTTGAATCTCAAATTCATGACATTAAGAGCATTCTCCCCTGGTGCCGTATTCCGCGCGAGCAGGCGGCTCTTCGTGCTATTGTGGAGCAGCAGCGTCGTATGATGAGCGCCGAGGAGGTGGCTGAGCAGTCTGCGGCTATCATGGCTCAGTTGGAGCAGATGTCGGCTTTCCGCGAGGCGCAAACGGTGTTGCTCTATTACCCTATTCATAATGAGGTGGATCTCCGTCCGTTACTCACTAAGTATGAGGGTCAAAAAACATTTCTATTACCTGTTACCCATCGTCGCTCGATGGAGGTTCGTCCTTATGACGGTGAGGACATGATGCGTAAGGGGCATTTTGGCGTGCCGGAGCCGCAGACAGAGACTTGGCGTGGATCCATTGATCTCATCATTGTGCCCGGCGTGGTGTTTGATCAGCATTGTCATCGTATTGGTCGTGGAGGCGGTTATTATGATAAGTTCTTAGCTAAACATCTTCGTGCTAAGAAGATAGGAGTTTGCTATTCTTTCCAGTTGAAGAAACATACTATCCCGCACCTGCTGCGCGACCAGAAGATGGATCGTGTGGTTACTCCTCAGCAATCCATTGGATAGTCGGTTGACTTTCGCGTATACGTTGAATCTCACGGTCCCCTTCGGCCGTGAGTTTTCTTTCTCCCTTCCGATAATAATAGATGACGCCGTACAATTGACATTTCATCATCTTGGCGTACGGCAACTCATTGCGATAATACTCCTCCACCAGATTCCATATATTCAGGATCAGTTCGTCCGCTTGTTTACGCAGCGGTTCCAGGTCTCCGTGCACGCGCTCGGTGTTCTGCACATGGAACGTATGCTGGCGCTGGTGCTCGCAGAAGATGTCGTAATGCACCTTCACCTTGTTAATCGCCGGGTTATAGATCGGGAAACCACCATTCGCCATTCGTTTCTGTTCACCCTCGATAATCTTCTTTCCCCAGTCAAGCAAGTATTCCTCCGTACTCAAGTCGGGCACTACATGTTGGTGCGGGTCCAGTCCGTATAGCAGTTTCTGCTCTTTCTTAATCTCTCCACGGATAACAGCCAGGTTCAACACCTGAATGAAATGAGAGATATACATACGTGCGTTCTGCACGATATGACGATACTGCTTATTGGCATTAACGGTAGAGGTGTAGTTGTCTTTCGATTGCATGACGGTGTTTTCGAACGACACGAGGAAGCGTTGTGCTTCACTTTGCACCTTATACGGCAGCACTTGCTCCGTATAATCCGCTATCTGCGCCCGCTGAATAGCATTCTGCAAGGCGTGTAAACGGGCTAAATCCGTGTTGGGTAAACGACGATAAGGCATTTTTATTGACGATTTATGATTTACGATTTTCTAATAGCAAGTTGTTCCGCCAATTCGCGGAGCGTCTCTGTAGCGCTGTTCGCGGGCAGGAGATCGAGTTGCGCCAGTGCTTTGGAGGTGTATTCTTCCAAAACTACTTCGCAGGCCTCACGTACACCTAAACGGTTGTACAGAGCGGTAACGGCGGCTATCTTCTCTTCCTTCTGTTCTGTTGACATCAGCCATTGCAGCAGTTCTGCTTTGGACTCCGCATCGGTCGTCTCGAGCGCAGTAAGCAGCAGAATAGTCTTCTTGTTGCAGCATATATCTCCGCCGATGGCCTTGCCGAAGGTCTTGGGGTCGCCGTACACATCGAGGATATCATCTTGAATCTGGAAGGCGATACCGATATTCAGACCGTATTGATAGAGCGCTTCCTGTTGCGCAGGGCTGGCGCCGGCAATATAACCCCCGATACGCATGGCATAAGCCAAGAGAACCGATGTCTTGAGCTCAATCATCTTCAGATAGTCCTCAATGGATACTTGATTCATGTGCTCAAACTCCATGTCATACTGCTGTCCCTCGCATACGCCGGTAGCCATTTCATTGAACCATTTAAGGACCTGCGGCAGTTTGGGAGCCGGCACTTGTGCCAATAGTTTGTATGCTTCGATGAGCATCTGGTCACCCGAGAGGATGGCTGTGTTGTCATTCCATTTCACATGAACGGTCTCTTGTCCGCGACGTACCTCCGCTCGATCCATCACATCGTCGTGGACGAGTGTGAAGTTATGAAACACTTCCAAAGCCAGAGCCGCAGGCAGCACGTCGTCCATTGAGTTAATCAGGCCGCCGTTGATCACTGCTTCAGCAGCGATGATCGCTAAATGCGGACGAAGACGCTTACCTCCGGAAGCCAAGGTGTACTCAATGGGTTCATACAAACCTCTCGGCTCCTTGTTCCAATTTAATTGTGCTATTTCTTTATTAATATCGACCATTTCAATTATCAATTGGAGAACTTGTTTTCAATAATATCCGTCAGTACTTCTTTGATGTCGAGTCCGGCTGCGCGCACCTGCTGCGGGATAAAACTGGTAGCGGTCATGCCGGGCGTGGTGTTGACCTCGAGGAGCATCAGCTTCACATCCTGCAAACAGTCCCCTGTTCCCTGTAGCCCTTTAATGATCCAATCAACCCGGATGATACCTTGCGCGCCGATGATGTCGTACAGACGGAGGGTCTCCGCCTGAATCTTATCGCGTATCGCATCAGGTATGCGCGCCGGCGTGATCTCATCCACTTCGCCTTTGTATTTCGCGTCGTAGTCAAAGAACTCGTTATGGGTAACTACCTCCGTGATGGGGAAGGCGACGGCTTTATCCTTGGTCTTATAGACGCCGCAGGTCACCTCCGTGCCCTGCATGAAGGCTTCGCATATGACCTCGTTGCCCTCTTGGAAAGCGCGTTCGATAGCGGGATAGACATCCTCCACCGTCTTCACTTTGGTGCAACCGAAGGAGGAACCTCCGATGTTGGATTTGATGAAACAGGGCAGCCCCAAGGTATCGGCGATCTTCTGCGCGTTGGGCCATTTCTGTCCGGCGCGAAGCATGATACTGTTGGCGATATGGAAGCCGAAATAGGAGAGATAGTGGTTGCAGGCGTATTTGTTAAACGTCAGCGCAGCCGCGAGCACGCCGCAGCAGCTATAAGGCAGACCGATCATATCCAGGTATCCCTGGAGGATACCGTTCTCACCCGGCGTACCATGGATAGTGATATACGCGAAGTCGAAGGTATGTCTCACGCCCGCACGCGTAAAAGAAAAATCATTCTTGTCCATAGGACACGTCTCCGCGGAAGCGAAGTACTCCTCTACCCCCATCCCTTCGCGGAGGGGCTGGGGGTAGGCTACCCATTCCTTACCGTCCATCACGACGATGGTGATATCGTAGCGCTCCTTATCCATAAAGGAGTAGATACCCGCTGCAGAACGCAGCGATACCTCATGTTCGCTACTGTCTCCGCCGGCGATAATTGCTATTTTGCGTTTCATCATATGGCTGTATAAAAGTATCCTTAGATATGTAATCCGAAATCGGCTACAAAATTACAACAAAAATTGCACATATGCAAACATTCGGGTGTTTTTTTGCGAAAAAATAGAATTTATTCTATTAATTTTATATACGAAACGGGTATGTCAGGGGCTTGCCCGTTTACGGTCCAATCCCGCGACCATCTCGCGACCAATACGGATATCTACGTCCCGTCTTTTTACCCCTAATCCCTCTCCATAGCAATTCATCCGTGAGTGCGGAAATGCGTTTAGGTTCTGATTTGGCTATTCGAAGCTGAGATATGGAGCCAGGCGCTCGAGCTCTTGTTCGGAGAACTCGTTGAGCGTACGGAGGTCGTCGAGGGAGCGCAGTCTAATCTTTTGTCTGCGGAGGTTATAGACCGCTTTGGCTTGCTGAAAACGGAGGTACGGATGCTGTTGCAGCACCTGAATACTACTGCGGTTGACAGGCATAGTTCGCACGTCTTCGGGATTGATAAAGAAATGAGAGACGAGCGTATCGATATGAAGCGGCGCAAGGGTAGAATCCGATAATTGGTCGAGACTGTAGAACCCGCCTAACTGTTCGCGATAGGATGCGATACGTTTGGCGGCATAGGGACCGATCCCTCGGATGAGTTGCAGTTCAGCCGTGTCGCAGCGGTTGAGATTAAGAATCGTATCTTTCTTGATGCGTTTCGGAAAACGAAAACCTACGGAGTCGCGCCATAGCGAGTCGGCGATACGGAAGGAGTCGTATTGCTGTTGACGAATACGTTTCCATTCATCTCGTCGCATAGAATCAGCCAGTCGAAACGAGTCATAACGTTGCTCCCGTTCTGCTGCCCATTGTGCGTAACGAAGCGAGTCCACCAAACGCATGGAGTCTTTGCGCTCTTCCCAAGAGCGACGCGGTTTCTTTTCAGGAAGATCAGGAAGAACAGGTTGTCGAGAAGGCCAGACGGCATAGACGATCCATCCGACAAGCGCAATGCAGACGAGGATGAGTGCCGCTATACGTTGTTCTTTACTTAACATAGGCCTCTTTGCTTCCGTCTGCTAAATGGGTTGTGATGATGTCGCCGGGTTGCAGTTCTGCGACCGAACGCACCACTTTGCCGTTCTTGGTGACGAGGCTGTAACCTCGACGATAGATATGCTCGGGGTTGCAGGCAGCAAGTCGTTGTTCAAGCAGTTCGATGCGATGCTGACGAATGAGCAGTTGTCGTTCTCTGGTGCGTTGTAGGCGGATAATCAGGTCGGCGATGCGGTTCATCTGAGCGTCCATCCGATGGATGAGCCATTCAGCCACCGCGGTAGGCGTCTTAAGCGCTTCATGGGCCACGAGGTCGAGTACAGAGATATCACGTGTATGGCCGATACCACTGAGAATAGGTAGCTCGAACTGCGCACAAACCGCACATAATTCATATCGATCAAAACAACTGAGGTCTGTGGTAGCACCTCCGCCACGGATGATGGCGACTGCGTCGTATCGGTGATTGGTGATTTCGTCCAGAGCTGCGAGAATGGATTTCTCGGCCGATTCGCCTTGCATGATAGCCGGAAAGAGTTGCAGCAGGAAGGGGTAGTTGCTGTGCTCCAATTGGTGCTTGAAATCTTCGTACCCTGCCGCATTCGGCGAAGAGATGACAGCAATGCGTCTAATAAGAGTAGGTAGAGGCAGTAATTGCTGTGCGTCAAGCAATCCGTCCGCTTTGAGTTGCGCGATCGTCTGTTGGCGTTGACGCGCGATGTCGCCAAGCGTATAAGAAGGGTCAATACCCACAATAGAGAGACTCAAACCATAGACCGGATGATACTGCACCTCTGCTTCTACGAGCACTGCCATCCCGGGTTGCAGACGTTGACCGGTCTCGGACTCAAAATATGCCATCAGCATTTCTTGCGTTCCCGCCCAGCAGGTTGCACGCATCTTGGCGGTTTTGCCGTCTACGAGTTCGAGATAAAGGTGTCCGCCTTTCTCAGAGAGGTTACTGATCTCTGCTTTCACCCAATACGAAGAGGCCAGACTATCGTCCAGCGCTTCGCCAATAAGGCTGCATAAATCGCTAAGCGATATAGGTAAGTGGTATTGAGTTCCGGGAGATTTTAGTGTCGCCATGGGTCGCAGAGGATACAACGTTCTTTGCCTTGGAAACCGAAGAGCACGGTGAAACGAATACCTACGTTGAGGTGTCGCATCCAGTATACCTGTGCGTCCGCGGTGGAGAAGGCGTGATGGAACTGATAGGTGGGGAAGTCGAAGATGGTCTCCATCGGCGTCTCATAGAATGTCTTCTTCGTATTCGGACTTACATCTAAGATACCGAAGTCCGCATAGGCTGCGAAACGCAGACGACAGTCCAGACGATCACCCGGACGAACACGATATGATTTAGGATTCTGGAATGTAGTATATTCATATCCTATCTCGCCGTGTACCATCAGGTCCAGTTTGATTTGCAATTTCTCGTCAGTCCGTTCGATCGGCACATCCTTACGGAAACCATGGTTATCCATCTCTTCCCAAACACCTACGTATCGCTCATAGACGCCGGTGGTAGTACCCGTCAGTTTCTGACGCGTGTTGCCCCAGAAGGAGTAGTTGACATGTACGCCGGTCAGAAAATACCCGATGCCTCGTGCACCTAAGATATAATGACCTATATAGAGCGGTATCTGTGCATAAAGTTGCTGATAGCGATCGGTGCGGTCGTAGAAGTTGTGCCTGAGCGTGTATTCAACATCCTGACCATTCCATACGTCATGCATGTGCTCATGAATAATCAGGGTGTCGCCGATGAAGTTGGAGGCACATTGGTAACCTAATCCGACACCTGTCTGAATAAGCAATCCGCTATACTGATATTCGTATACAAGACGCAACCCCGTATTCGCACCTCCCGGCAAAGAGGACACACGCGGCATGTTATTGATCGCCGCACTCCATGCGCCCTCGGCGGAGAAACCGAGTAAGTGGTGCGAACCGGTATATTGGGAGGCATGGAGACCGAAGAGCACATCGGTCTTGTTCTCCACATCTTTGGTGGTGAACTCGCCGAGGTTGGCCAGCCGGTTTTCCCACCGTTCAGCCATCGAATAGCGTCCCTGCGCTTGCAACCCAAGGGGACAGCCTACTACCAGCAGCATAATATAGAATTTTATTCTATGCATTTACTGTTCACCAATATCTTAATCGCCCTGTAGGGCTCTTCGGGTGTATCGTTAGACCATAATTGAACGATGTACATGCCTTCTTTCTGCGGTACCTCAATCTCGGTTACATCGGCGCGGAAGACACCTTCACTCACAAACATTCCTTCTGCACTTGTCACGCGATAGCTACCGTCTTTGCGCGAGAGGATGTAGGTGTACGGGTGCGCAGTGCAGACATAGGTCGGGGTGACGGAGAGGTATCCCATGGTAGGCGCGAAGTCGTTGTCGATGACGTTTGCGTGTGCTTCGATGGCGCAAGTGGGGAAGAGTAGTTCTTCTCCTTCGCGCTGCAGCTCAACATGATACGTAGCTCCGGGCACCAGTCCGTCGGGCAGATGTAGATAGGGTTTGTTCTGCTCGGGCATGAGGATGCCGTCTTCGTACCACCGGTAAGAGGTCCAGGTATATCCTCCGTTGTATTTCTCGTTGAGGATGGCGATGACATCGCCGTGGCGTTGCTCCAAGATCCATTTCGGATAACTCAAGAGGAAATACGAGTCTGCCGAGCAGTCCGTTTCTTTATGCTGACAGATACCGTTGTCCACTACCAAACGAATCGGGTAGAGGTCCGGTTTTGGGTATTGCGTCTTGTCGCCATCCCGGTAGGGGATAGGAATAGAGATGACCATGGTATCGGAATAGGAGGTGATCGGCATATCTTCGATATCTTCGAACCCGGCTTCGTATCCCTTCTCGTCGAAGTAAACGGAGTACGAGAGCGGTCGTGCACTGGTGTAGGTGTACTGCAGTTCGAACGCCGTCTCGCTCTGGCACATCGCGTTCTCCACCCAGATCGTAGGCACGGTAGGGGGTATGACTTCGATATGGGTGTATATGAAATGGCGACACCCCGCCTCATTGATCGTCGTATCTTTATACCATCCGTCCTGGGTATAGTGATGCTCTCCCACGACGAGGGTGTCTCCGATACAGATCTGCTCGAGGTTGATCTCGAACGTCGTGTCCGCGACGGTGAGATAGAGGTGGTAGATGCTATCGCATCCCAGTTCGGAGGTGAGGCTGTCGGCGATGAAGTATTCACCGGGCGTCATATGCTCGAAGTAATGGCTCCGCCACCGGAGTGTGTCGTCGGCGCATAGGTTGAGACTGTCCTCTTCGAAGTACGCGGTGTTGACCTGCAACCGCATCTCATAGATGGAATCGCAGTGGTCGATGGTGTAGAAGCTGTCGCACAGCTGATATACACCCGGATTCAGTCCGGAGAGGATGCTGTCGCCATAGAGGCGGCTATGCCAGGTATATCTCTCGTTCGAACAGATCGTATCGTACGTTATATGCCGATAGGAGGGTACCACATGCGCTTTGAGCCGATAGACCGAGTCGCAACCGAACTCGGTGAACAGGGAGTCGATGAAGACGGTGTCGTACGGTTGGACAAAGGTGTCCACATCGTATTCCTTCACCCAACCGGACCACTCGTGGTTGAGGCTGTCGGAGTAATAGGATTCTCCGGAGCAGACGGGCGACTTCGCGGAGTCGTTGAAGAGATAGGCATGGTGGAAGGTGAGGTAGTATTTATAGACGATACTATCGCACCCGTCAATACCGGGGAAGTGTACATCCACTGCGTCATCCGGACGTGGGCGACCGGGGCTCCACACTTCTGTATCTACGATGCGTATGGATCCGTCGTCCCGGAAAAGGGTATCGTAGTGGAAGAAGGAGTAGTTATCGCAGATATCCTTATGAATAGGAATAGAGATAAAAGGCTTGATGAAATAATCGAGTTTGAAGACCGAGTCGCAACCGTCTTGGGTAGTCAGACGATCGTAATAGACGTTGGAGGACGAGATTTCTCTGCCACGCCATGTGATGGCATCGCCGAAGCAACCCTTACCTTTGTTCTCGAAGAGATAGGTCGGTTTGATGGTCAATTCAAAATGCACGACGCTATCGCAGCCCTCTACCGTCTTGAGGGTATGATGCAAGGTGTGGCGCACGATCGGATAATGAGTCGTAGACGTATCTTTCTCTGCTCGTGCGATATGGGGTTCATATCCGATAGAGTCGCGGAAATAGTTACCCTGCGTATCGCTGAAGATGAAGATATGTCGGTTCTCGTTGTCGCAGACCGTGTCATACACCGTCGTGTCATATGAAGGAGCCACGCGCAGCGTGAGATAGAAGATCGAGTCGCACTTATGGATGGTACTCCAGGTCACCGTATCCAGATAAGTAGTATCGGACTTCACGACGATCTTATACTTTGCCTTCTCGGCTGCCGTACCTTCGAATTTCTCACCGCGATAGTATTGCCCTTGCCACGAAGTGGTATCATAGTCGCAGAGCAGTTTGTTGTTGTAGATATGATAAACCGAATCAATACGCAGCCGCAGCACATGAATCGAGTCGCAACCATGCTCAGTAGTGTATAAAGAGTCATAGAAGACGTAGATGCTGTCGCTCTTGAGTGTCTCGGTTTGGATGACGGTGTCGTGCCATGAATAAACGGTACCTTGGCAGACGCTATCCAGTTCCTCTTTGAGATAGGTGCGGTAGATGGTGATACGATGCAGCACGGCACTATCGCAACCGAGTTCCGAAGTGGCGGTATAGGTGGTGTCGAAGGTGAAGGAAGACTTGCCGGCAGGTACAGCCACTACACTATCGGGATCCAGCGGTCTGTTCGGGGCGTTGACGCCGTAGATGAACCGGTCGAAGAAAGGCAGCACCTCGTTATCGCACATGCTGCGTTCGGTGGTGTCCACCGGCACGGTATAGACAGAGTCTATGTGCAGTTTGAGGTATCGTGTCGAGTCGCATCCGTGGATGGTATGGAACTTCAGGGCGTAGATGAAGTCTCCGGCATGGTAGGTCGGTATAGAGCGCACGCGGTTGTTATCCGCATCGAGGATAGAGTCGGGTGCGACGAAGGACGGGTCTTGGTCTTCCCATACGAAACTACTGAACTGGCAGGCGTTATATACCGGCGTGGTGTCCGCATATATCGGATGAATGGTCAGGCTAAGTTGCCATATACTATCGCATTGGAAAGAGTCGGTATGCTGCCAATCGGTCAGAACGACAGTTTTGGCCTCTTTGAGCGAATAGGGCGCCACATTCGGGTGACCGTCCCACGTGAATTTCTCTACCGTATCCTGACAAACCTCCATCTTTACTTCGAACAGGTAACTCGGCGCACGGTACAATCTCAGATAGAAGATAGAGTCGTAACCGAGGGTAGTGAGGAAACGATGTTCGTAGATGCTGTCTTTTTTCGGAGCAGGCAGGTCGGTGATGGTCTTCCGTAAGAAAGGCACTCCGTCCGGTCCGAAGTACTCCGATCGGTTCTCTATCCAGTCGTAGGACGTCTCTGTGCCGCAGGCGAAAGCGGAGACGGTATCGCGGAAGACGCTACCGATGCGCAGGAAGAGCACGCGTGTACTATCGCACTGGACACCATTCACGGGCTTGGTCAAGAAATGCCGCACCACGAAGGTGGTGTCCGTCGTGATGAGTGAGTCATAGTGCAGTGTGGTTTTCGTACCACCGTAACTCATTCCTGTAACCGGCCAATAACAGGTGTCCTCTTGCGTCTTCATCACCGTATCGACGATGTAATAGGACGGTATGACGGTGAGGTTGATGGCATAGACGGTGTCGCACCGTGAGTCATCGTATTCGTCGAAGAAAGCCGGTTGGTCAAGCGGATAGGTCTTGAGTACGGCGCCGTTATGGTCTTTCCATTCGAAGATACCGTCCTGAACGGAACAGATCGTGGTATCGGTTCGTTCGTACAACTCAGCACTCGCCAAGTAATCGAGACGGATATGATAAATCGAGTCGCACCCATAGCGCGTGGTGAAGCGATCGTAGTAGTCATTCGTCTCCCTCAATTCGCCGCGTATGGAGTCCTGACCGAAATGGTCTTTACCCATCCACTGGTAGAATCGATGTACCGTGTCGCCTAAAATCGGATCATAATGCAGTTTACACCACGTATCCGTATCGTTGAAATAATAAGCCTTCGGGATGATAAGTGTCAGCGCGTGAATCGAGTCGCAGCCCTTCAGACCTCCGTTACACTTCGCGCAGGTCTGCGTCTGCATGGTGTCGCGGAACGTGCCTATCCATGCTTGTGCCGGACCGTCCCATTTCATGTCGCCGTTGACGGTGTCTTTGAGTCCGATGGTACGGATGTCCGTGCCGTACTGAACCGGCCACTGATAGAGCGAATCCGGGTTCTCGTTATAACACATCGTATCCCTTTTCTCAAAGTAATAGGTCGGATGGATGAAGAGGTGCAGCTCGTAGATCGAGTCGCAGCCTTTGAAGGCAGGGAAGCCTTCTTCCTGCTGGCAGGCACATTGTTTGGTTTTGAACTTCACGAGGAGGACGGTGTCTTTTTTGATGACTTCCCCGTCAAAGGCACTCTTGCTCTTTTCGCCCCGGAAGACTTTTCCGTGATAGAGCGTATCTTGGTTATCGCACAGATGAATCGTATCCACAAAACGGAAGGTATCGCAGATAAAGACCTCAAGGGTCACCAGTGAGTCACACCCGGCTTGGGTCTGATAGTCGCGATGGAAGGTATAGCGTTTGCCGGATTCGAGTTTGTACACCCACGGCTCGACGTATCCTTCTCCTTCGCCCTTTTTGACGGTAATGAAACGGGTTCTTTCGGCATGGTCGCCGAGGATGCTCAGGTCGCGTTGGTCGGGCATGCTGTCATAGAAAAAACGCAGGGTGTCACCCAGACAAACTATCCGATAGAGGGTATCGTTGAATTGGCGTGTGACGCGCACCGTGGTCTTGAGGGTGTCGATGTCTTCTCCGCCGCACATGAGTTGGTCACGATAGAGGACGGCCTGCACTTCGTATTCGAAGAACTGATGGCGGTCTTCGATGTCTTCTTCGGGTAAGATGAACTGGTATTCATACTCCTGTTTATTTCCGGTGATAGGGCCGTTGATGGGGAAACCTTTTACAATTTTTCCGTTCTCCGCACCTTTGACACCCGTCACATCATAGATAGCCCATTCGATCTTCTTAATGGGTTTCTCTTCGGGAGTCTCAACCGCCCATGAGACGGACATACTATCGCATATGATTGCGGTATCGAGGCGTTCCTTGCCTTCGATCCATTCGTTCCATTGACGCTGATACCATCCGTGGCCGTCGAGACTATCCATGTCATAACTGCCACGAGACATGATCTCGTTCGTGTTGGTCACATAGATCGAGTCGTGCGGTTGAGGCGGTTTAAAACCAAGCGTGTAGTAATAACCCTGTGCGTCCGTTAAACCGTAAACAGTTCCGATGAAGCCGTCGCCCGAACTCTCTATCAGATGATAACTGGAGGTGTTGGGCAGCGGGATATGGGCGTACGACAGGTCGTTGTTGGAATGAAACTGATAGAACGGAGCGGTGACCGATTCGCCATTGAGCGTCAGTTTATCGGTGTCTTCGGTCTTCGTGATCACATACGCGAAGAAGTGCTGCGGGGTTTTGGCTCCTCCCTGCGGATCCAACGGTTCGGTGAACATATTCATCGACTTGACGCGATGGTTCCACGCCGGCATCATCGCATTGGCGGGATCGCCGTAAGTATAACATACATCATCGAACGCGGTGGTGGTACAGAACTCGTTGACGGCAGCGGAGGTGATGTAGCTGTAACATAAGATCGGCTTGGCCGGATCCACACTGCGGATGGTCACTTCCTTTCGCTTGGAGTCATTGATGGCGATGGGGGGTGTGGTCTTACCGGCCTCGTTAAGGAGGACCAAGTTGGTCTCAGTCAGCCCCGTCTCGGCGTTGTAGGTGACGATCTCTACGTCCGTGTTCGCATAAGCTGCTGTGACAAGGGCATAGTTGATGCGGGTGTTCTCTAAATTGGTCAGATAGAACTCCGTGCCCCATTGTTCGATAGGGATGGCCTGCTCCATCATGAAGTCTTGCGAGTAGGCTTCGCGGTTCGGGATACCGGTCTGTTGGTTACCGTTGAAGACCGCTATCGGTTTGTTGGAACAGATTGTTGTACCGCTCAGGTCCACCATGAAATCTTCCCCCTCGTGCTCTTTGGAGGCAATGAGGTACGCTTCGCCCTTGGATAGATTCAGGGTGATGGTTGTGCCGGCGGTGGTTTTGCCGCCGTAGGTATCGAAAGTGGGTACAACTTTAACGGTCGTATTGCTCTCCGTAGCTACGATGGCCAACTGGGTGGATTTGAGGTCTTCGGGATACGTCTGCACGATATATTCCTTTCCCAAGAACCGTGTCGGGATGACGAGCGAAGCATCACGGGAAGACAAACCGGTACCTCCGTCACGGCTGTAGAGGAAGCAGGAGAAGACTTTATCTTTCGACCCTTCCGCGGCATAGACGTGCACACCTTTGTACTTCTGTACTTCGCTCTCGAAGAGGTAGATATCCTTGGCGTAACTGTTGTTGTCGATGGTATGGGTGACGGTCGCTCCGGCGTTCACGTGCACCGTGGTAATAGGTACGTTTCCAGCCGCGATAACGACATCCATTTCTTCGCGTGCAGAGATAGCCACCTTCATCTCGAACTTAAACTCAGGGTTGTTCTTGTTCGCCGGGTCCTCCGGGTTGATCATGTTGTTGTTCATGAACGTCAACCAGAAGTCGTTTCCTTCGGTGGTTAAAGCCGCGCGGTTACCTCCTAACCAGTTCGGGTCGTTACTTATCAACGACGAGGCTGCTCCTATCCATTGCGATAAAAGCAGAGCACAGACAAATACTATGTATCTGACAGATTTCAAACTAAATCTATCTTATCTCTATTCCGGAGGCGGTATAGGTTTTCTCGCCGCGCAAGATAATTAATTGTCCGTCGCGCAAAATCTTAGTTGCGCCAATTGCCTCGTTCACATCGTGGATACCTTCTGGATAATACTCATCATCTGTGTAAAAAGGCATCTCCCCTGTGAAGGAGAAGTTGTAAGTATTGGTATCGTCGCATGTCAGGAATCCGCTGATCTTATAAACAGCTCCCTCTTTGGACACAGCAACCATTCCGTCCTCGTCCATCCATGTCCTATCCAAAGCACTCTCTCCGTACTGATACCATGTCGTCTCACCCAGGGAACCGTTTTCCATCTCATACGTTCCGGTCAAGTCTCCTTTGGCAGCAGGATAGAGGTCTAACGTGATATACGGGTACTCCGGATTGGATTCTTGCATCAGATAAATGGTGTAATTAGGTTTGCCTTCTTCTTCCGAGATCTCCGATTCATAGACAGCATCTGCTTTGTCGAATTCCAGGAAGATAGTCTCACCACCGGTCGAGCCGCCACCGCAGTCCAACTCTTCGGTCGGGTTGGCATCGAAATACACGCGAACGGCATAACAACGCACCTGCTTCGGGCATGAGATGGTCACAGAGGTTTCATTAATATCTTTGATGATAACGACAGGGTTGCCTTCGTAATCCTCTTCCAATTCTCCGGGACTGCAGAACTCAATTGTTCCGTGGTCAACTTCCGCGTTAAACTGCTTGCGTACCATTCCGGAAATAGCCAAACCTTTTATCTCTTTGGTAGCCTCAAAAGTCAAGGTATAATTGGCATTGCAGTTGAAATAGGCAGAGGTGGTGTCTGTTCCTTTTACAATAGAACCCATGTCGCAATGAACCAGAATGTTATTGTCAATGAAAGCATATTCGGCCTTCAAAATGGTCGTATCCTTCGGGAAGATAGCCGTCGGCTCGGAATAAACGAAGTCTCCGTCCAAATCGTCTCTTGTCGGCAATGGATCAGGTTCATCAGGAATGATCACTATCGGTTCACCATCAATGACAATTCTTTGAATCTGACGCTGACCCTTTCCTGTCAAGGTGAATACTACACTCGTGGCATTTCCGGTCCAACTATCCACTTTCCAGTCGCTGAAACTCTCAGAAACACCACCGCTGACCAGTGTGCCGGTGGATGCGGAAAGGCCTGCGTATTCTTTGTTCGATGCGCAACTCTTTGCAAATACCATTTGGATATTTTCCAACGGCTCGTCCGAGGTGAGTGTGATGGTATTGCCTAAATAAAGACGCATGTCGGATGGCTGGATTTCTGGATTCCAGGATTCCTTATACTCCGGTGCGTTCTGCGTGTTGCTGCCTTGCGCCAAGCTGATGGTATAATCGTCTTTTGTCTGATTCATGTCAGCCGAGGAGGTGAACGTAAACTCCGTTTCCGCCATCGCACTCAATGCGAAACAAACAGCAACTATTAAAGCAAAAAATTTCTTCATGAATTGTAATTTATTTTGAAAAAGCGTGCAAAGGTACGTTTTTTTTGTGACATATGCAAGCGTACGCGCGTTTTAGGTGCGTTTTTTTGCAATAATTGCATATAAAAACAACAAAAGTAGATAATATATAGCAACCATTACACCATTTACACTTGCCGAGACTGTACTTCCGGGCAGCTGTTCTATCCATTCCACCGAATGGTTCATTGCCCATGCCAACGCCCAGGTAATTTTACTAAAGAGCACTCCTGTCGTACTGCCGCCTAACGCGATGCTGATCAATCCGCAAGGCACCAAAAACGTGGCAATAGGTAATACAATCAGGTTCGTCAGCAGAAAATACGTGCTCACCTGCCCGAAATAATACATCGTGATCGGCATCGTACCTATCTGTGCTGCAATGCTCACAATAATTGTGCCAAGGAAATAACTGACTATCTTCCCTCGCCATGTCTCCCGCCATTCCAGTCGCTGAAGGGAGGGCTCTAACTGCTTGGCTAACAGCACGATAGAAAACGTAGCAGCAAAACTCAGTTGAAAACTGACGCTCCATAAATCGGTAGGGCGAACGAGCAGAATCAGTACCGCTGCTGCAGCAATGGTATTGATGGAAATGGCCTGCCGATAGCACATCCGTCCGATCTCAAAAATCGTTACCATCAGTACGGCACGCACTACCGAAGGTGTCATGCCTGTTAACCAGGCGTAACCCCACATCGCTACAATAATAACACCACTGATCGCCCATCGTCCGACGCGGTTCTCATGCAGCGGTTTGATGCGTCCGCCCAAAGTAAGGATCCACAGCAACAAGCCATATAGAATACCCGTGTGTAAACCACTCACGGCCAGCACATGTGCCGCACCCGAGGCCTGAAAATGATGCTTCAGCTCAGGATCCAAGTCTTCTTTGTAACCCAAAGTCAACGCACCTATGGTGGCTAACTCATCGTCTTCTACTCCGGCTGCGGCTAAACGCTGGTAGAGTCTTACTTGCAGCGGTGTGCGATGTGTCTTGGCGGGCAAAAGAAGGTAATCCTTCGCAAAAGCTCTGCCTACGGAGCGACTCCATTCGATGTGAGTGCGCGCCACAACCGTATCGCCGTATGTGGGTAAGGTCTTCGTGCTGTCGCGCAGCAGATAGAGATACACCTTACCTTTAGGTAACACTTGCGTCTCAAAACGTTCACATTTCGCCGTAGGCGTCGGAGCGCTCTGCACGATGAATCCGAAGACCTGTTCCTCGGTCGGGTGCGTCTCGAGTGGATAAAAACGGTTAAAAAACAATATTGCCGCCACCAAAGGCAGCAGCAATACAAGCATCGGATAGGAACGCCATTTCATAGCGAGTACGTGAAGGGTACTGATCATGTACTGGTTATGTCGTATCCCGCCCATCCTTATAATATACAAAGTATATTATTCCGTGATTTTCATTTTCCGTATCACTTCTTCGGGATCTTTGGCCCCGAAAACGGCACTTCCGGCTACCAATACATCCGCTCCGGCAGCGAACAGTTCGGCCGCATTATCGGCATTCACACCGCCGTCGATCTCAATTAGAGTCGGGAGGTTGCGTTTTACGATTTCGGCTTTGATGAAGCGAATCTTATCCATCGTCTCGGGTATGAATTTCTGACCTCCGAAACCGGCGAAGACGGACATCAGCAGAACCATATCTACCTTATCAAGATAAGGTACAAGACGTTTTACATCGATATCCGGATTGATGGTCAGGCACGTGCGAACACCCTTTGCTTTAATCAAATCCACTATCGGCAATGGATCGTCAACTGCCTCTAAATGGAAACCCACCGACCATGCACCGGCGTCGCAGAAACGCTCTACGTATTTCTCGGGATGCACGATCATCAGGTGTACATCCAGCGGTTTGGTGCAATACTTGCGCATCGGCTCCATCAGCGGAAATCCGAAGGAAATATTGGGTACAAACGTACCGTCCATCACGTCCACATGCAGCCAGTCGGCCTCGCTGCGGTTAATCATCTCTAAGTCGTCTGCCAAGTGTCCGAAATCTGCGGACAATACAGAAGGAGCAATCAGTTTCATATCGTTAATTTCTAAACTCTAAACTCTAAACTCTAAACTTTCAACGGCTCGTTGTTCACAAGCTTGTAACCTTTAAATCGAGCGGCAACGATGGAGTAGCCTGCGGCCTTTACAAAAGCGCGTAGGTGGTTGATATACACGCCTAAAGAGCGGGCTGTGAAGGCGTTGTCTTCCTTCCAAAGCGCACTTAAAATCTTATGTTTGTCAACTACTTCGCCTTCTTGCCGGCAAAGCATCAGAAGCAACTCGCTTTCCCGGGCCGATAGATGCTTGCCGTCGAATACTTGATGGGTGGCATCGAAGATATGGCCGTTCAGGTCAAAGACCTTCTGTTTGCTCTCCTGAAATGCCCGAATACGACGTAAAATAGCCTCCATGCGGCAAATGAGAATATCCATCGAGAAGGGCTTGGTCTGATAGTCGTCGCAGCCCAATTGGAAAGCGCGCATCTGACTCTCGCGGTCATTACGGCTCGTCAGCACAATGAGCGGAATATTCGGCAAGCGGTGACGAATCGTTTTAAGCAACTCAAATCCGTTCATCTCCACACCCTGCAGTTCCATCAGGATCAGGTCCCAGTGACCGGCCGAAAGGGCATCCAAACCCGCCTTCCCGTTGCCTACCGCCTGGGCTTTGTAACCACGACTCGCCAAGTAGTCGCTCAGCACGGTCGAGAGACTGATGTCGCCGTCTATGATCAATATCCTTGTGGCCATAAATCCAAAAATCGCTGCAAAGATACAAAAAAATTTGCATATATGCAAAAAAAATACTAATTTTGCAGCGCTAAATAGGAAATTATGAGCAAAGTCCTTTTGATTTCAACAGGCGGAACCATTACAATGGTTCGTGACAAAGCCTCCGGAGCACTTGTTCCGGCGGATATGGAGACCTTCAAAGCCTATATGCCGGAGCTTTTTTTAGCCGGTGAGATTCAGGTGGATATAGAGGCCTTCACTCCGCAGATCGACTCTTCTGATATCGGTCCTCAGATTTGGGAGCAGGTAGCGCGGATGGTAGTGAGCCATTACGACGAATACGACGGATTTGTCGTGCTGCATGGTACGGATACCATGTCGTATTCGGCTTCGGCGCTCTCGTTCATGCTGGAGAACCTGAGTAAACCGGTTGTGTTCACGGGTTCTCAACTCCCCGTCGGAGTCCTTCGATCTGATGCGAAGGAAAATCTGCTGACGGCGATTGAGATAGCAGCAGCGAAGGATGAGGACGGCAATGCAATCGTGCCCGAAGTGACAATTTATTTTGAGGACCGTCTCTTCCGTGCAAATCGTACTACGAAACGAAATGCGGAGCATTTTTCGGCGTTCAACAGTTATAACTATCCGGCGCTTGCGAAAGCCGGTGTGCATATCACGTATCAACCGCATTTGGTGCATTATAGCGATTTGTCGCAACCGCTTCGTTTGCATACAAAGTTCGATACCAATGTGGCTGTGCTGAAACTCTTCCCGGGTATTCAACCGGCTGTCGTACGCGCGGTATTGCGTACGCGCGGTTTAAAAGGAGTGGTACTCGAGACCTTCGGTGCCGGTAATGCACCCAGCGATAAATGGTTGTATCGCGAACTCAAAGCTGCCGTAGAGAAGGGAATTATTATTGTCAACAAAACTCAGTGTAACACAGGTTCTGTAGAGATGGGCTTGTATGCCGTTTCGCTTAACCTCATGAAAGCCGGTGTGCTCTCGGGCTATGATATCACGACCGAAGCGCTGCTGACGAAGATGATGTTGCTGCTGGGCGAGAACCCGGACGATACGGCCATCGTTCGCCGCTTGCTCGGAGAAGACTTATGTGGAGAAATAACAATAGATAAATAGATATGAAAAATTTGGAACCCAAAGGCCTGTGGGAGAGTTTCTACAGCCTGACCCAGATTCCGCGTCCGAGCGGAAAACGCAAAGAGATTGCTGAATTCTTAGTTAATTACGGTAAGAGCCTCGGTTTGGAGACGCTGCAGGATGAGATCGGCAACGTGCTCATTCGTAAACCGGCTTCGCCGGGTATGGAGAATCGTCCCGGTGTGATCCTCCAGGGCCACATGGATATGGTGCCCCAGAAGAACTCGAATAAAGCGTTCGATTTCGAGAAAGATCCTATCCAGGCGTATATCGAGGATAATGGCGAATGGGTAACGGCCGATGGTACAACGCTGGGCGCAGACAACGGTATCGGTGTGGCTACCGCCATGGCTATCCTGGCTGATAAGAATGCGGTTCATCCGCCGTTGGAGGCGTTCTTCACGGTCGATGAAGAAACCGGCATGTATGGAGCGAATGATCTCAAAGGCGGTTGGCTCAAAGGTAAATACCTGCTGAATCTGGACTCGGAGACCGAAGGCGAACTCTATGTAGGTTGCGCCGGAGGTATCGACGGCGAGGCGACTTTTAAATATCAGCCTGTAGAGACCGAAGAAGGCGATATCGCTCTGCGCGTTGAGATCAAGGGCTGCAAGGGCGGTCACTCGGGTTGCGATATTCACTTGCAGCGTGCGAATGCGATTAAGTTGCTCTTCCGCTTCCTCAAGGATGCAGTAGCGAACTTCGAGGCGCGCCTGGCGTGCGTAGAGGGCGGTAACATGCGTAATGCAATTCCGCGTGAAGCAGCAGCCGTCATCACTATTCCGGAGGAGAGTTATCAGGATCTGCAAGACCTGGTAGATCGCTATGAGGACTTGTTCTTGCGTGAGTACGATGGCGTAGAACCTGACTTGACTTTCAAGGCTACCGAGGTTGAATGTCCGAAGACCGAGATGCCGGAAGACGTGCAGGATTTCCTCATTCACGCCATCACTCTCTGTCCGCACGGTGTCTATCGTTTCATCCCGGAGATGCCGGATATCGTAGAGACGAGTAATAACCTCGCGATCATCGAGACCAAAGATAACCAAGTGAATGTAGTCTGCCTCACCCGTTCGAATGTAGAGAGCCGCAAAGAGGAACTGGCTTCGGTCATCCAGTCGGCTTTCTCGCTGGCCGGAGCAGAAATAAAATTCAGCGGTGCCTACCCGGGTTGGCAACCGAATTTCAAGAGCGGTTTGCTCAAGACGATGAAGGAGACTTACGTGAAGGAGTTCGGTAATGAACCGCGTATCGTAACCATCCACGCCGGCTTGGAGTGCGGCATCATTGGCTCGAAATACGAGGGCATGGAGATGATTTCCTTCGGCCCGACCATCGAGCATCCGCATAGCCCCGATGAGCGTGTGAATATCGCTACGGTGCAGAAGTTCTACCGCTTCGTTCTCGCCGCTCTCAAGGCATTCTAAACAAAAATCAGGCAGCCCGATCGGCTGCCTGATTTTTGTGTTATGATCGTTCCCCTTTCACTTTTCACCTTTCACCTTTCACCTTTCACCTTTCACTTCGAAAGAACCTCTACGGCTTTCTTCGTAATCTCGTCGTCGCGCTCGAAGAGCGGGAAGAAGCCTTCGTCGCCTAACATATCTCGTGCGATATAGGCGTTCAGCAGACGAATCATCAACGGTTTGGACTTCGCAATCTCGGCTTCATTGGGTTCTACACCTTTGGCTTTGGCGAAGGCTACGAACTCGCGCAGGATATTCTGTTTCAGCAGATGCTGTTCCAGTGACTGCCAGTCCTTGAATTTACTTAACTCTTTGCGATGCTTGTCCGTATATTGGTACGCAAACTGATAGGTGTACGCGAGGTTCACGCATTTGTTATACCATGGCGTGTTAAGCGTTGTGTCGCGTCCTACGAAGATATCCGGCATGATGCCTCCTCCGCCATGTACGATGCGGCCGGCTTTGGTGCGATAGGTCGTGGTGTCTGCGAAATGAACAGAGTCCGCTGAGTAGAACTCACCGTGCTCCCATCGCTCGATCAGTTCCTTCTCGTAGTCGCTTTGGTCTCCGAGTGTATAAGGCTTCTGGATACAACGCCCCGAAGGTGTGTAATAACGGGCTACGGTCAGACGAATAGCACTGCCGTCATCGAACGGTAACTGCTGTTGCACAAGACCCTTTCCGAACGAACGACGTCCGATGATTTGCGCCCGGTCATTATCTTGCATCGCACCGGCGAAGATCTCGCTGGCCGAAGCCGAGAAGTCGTCAATTAGCACGACAATAGGGGTGTCTTTGAATCGTCCGCTACCGTCCGCTTTTGCTTCGAAGCGAGGATAGGCTTTACCCTCTGAATAGACGATCATATCGCCGCGCCTGAGGAACTCATTCGCCATACGGATCGCTTGGTCCATATATCCGCCGGAGTTCTCGCGCAGGTCGATGATATAACTGGTAGCTCCCTGTGCGCGCAGTTCCGCCAGAGCCGTGATGAACTCGCGATAGGTGGTCTCGCCGAATTTGTTAGCCCGTACGAAACCGATCTTCTTCCCTTTGCTCTCGATGACGAACTTCGCATCAACACTGGTGACGGGGATATCACCGCGGGTGATGGTAAAATAGAGCATTTCCGGTGTCCCGGCACGCAGCACACCGATCTTTACCTGCGTTCCTTTCTCGCCGCGCAGGGTGCGCATCACCTTTTCGTTATTGATCTTCTTGCCGACAAACAGACTGTCGTCCACGGTGATCAGTTTATCCCCTGCCAGCACACCGACACCTTCACTCGGACCGCCGGCAATGACAGCTACGATACGTACGGTGTCTTGCTGGATCGTGAACTGCACACCGATGCCGGAGAACGAACCCGCTAACTCTGAGTTCACCATCTCCAAATCTTCTTTGGGGATATACGCCGAATGCGGATCCAGTCTCTTCACCATCTCAGTCATCACCTCATCGGTGATGCTGTCGATGTTAAGCGAATCCACGTACGCCGTCTCCATCAATTGCAGCAGACGGTCGATCTTCGTTTGCTCAAACTGCCAGGTCCCATTCTGATAAACGATGCGCTGCGCATTGGCTTTCTGGCTGAGCGAAACACCAATTACAATCCCTAAGGCAACTGCCAGTACCGTAAGGGTAGGTAAGATGTACTTTTTCATACTGATTACTGTTTACTGTCGTCCAGAAACTCCACCTCAATACCTGCGCGTTTGAGCAATTCTACGCCGTCCATCAGGCGATATTCTTCGCCATAAACAACGCGTTTGATACCCGACTGGATGATTAACTTGGAGCACTCGAGGCATGGAGATGCGGTTACGTAGAGCGTAGCGCCGTCGGAACTGTTGTTGGAGCGTGCTACTTTGGTAAGTGCGTTTGCTTCGGCATGAAGCACGTAGGGTTTGGAGACGTTGTTCTCGTCCTCGCAGATATTCTCAAACCCAGACGGGGTTCCGTTGTATCCGTCGGAAATGATCATTTGGTTTTTTACCAGCAGCGCACCTACTTTGCGGCGTACGCAGTAACTGTTTTCCGACCAAGTGCGCGCCATGCGCATATATAGGTAATCGCGTTTCTGTTGCTTATTCATTTCTTTCAACTTTCCACTTTCAACTTTCAACTAATGAGTTCGTGCGCGAACTCATTCACGTTAATCCCGTCGAAGGTACCCGAGGACATCATTAGCAGTGCCGTGTTCTTGTACTCGAGACTGCGCAATCGCTCTTGCAGCGCTTCACTTTCCGTAAACACTTCTACATCTTTCGTGCCAAACGCCTCGCGTACTTCTTCTGCTGTAATCGGCGTGAGTCGTTTATGCTCGATCACCTTCGGGTTGAAATAGACGTACGCCACATCCGCCTCGGCCATGCAGCCTTTGTATTGCGGCAGGAAATCCGCCATGAGCGAGGAGAAGGTGTGCAACTCCATGCAGGCGATCAGTTTTTTCTCCGGATAGCGCTCGCGCACGGCATTGATGGTCGCCTTCAGTTTGGACGGGCTGTGTGCAAAGTCTTTGTATGCCACGCTGTCGGCTGTCTCGCAGATCTTCTCCAGACGGTTAGAAGCACCGGTGAAAGTACTGATCTCGCGATAGAAATCATCCGGCGCCACACCGATACAATGGCAGGCTAACATCGCGGCCTGCAGGTTCTGCATATTATGCCGCCCGAATACCTGCATTTCCACCTTGCCTTCGTACGCATCGTACGGAATACAGGTGATATCTTTGCGAGCTCCTTCGGCAATGGCGCGCAGGTTCTCATCGCCCTTATACCAGATAAACGAGCCGTCAGGTTCTACACCTTCTATAAACTTTCTAAACGTTTCGACATACTTGTCGAAAGTGGGGAATACATTGATGTGATCCCACGCAATACCGGTCAGAATAGCTACATGCGGGTGGTACCAAAGGAATTTGGAACGCAGGTCCAGCGGCGAGGTCAGATACTCATCGCCCTCAAAAACAGCGTACTTGGCAGTATCGCTGAGGCGTACCATTCGTTCGAATCCCTCTATCTGCGCACCTACCATATAATCGGCTTCAATACCGAGACGCTGCAGCACATAGAGAATCATCGACGTGGTCGTTGTCTTTCCGTGACTACCACCTACGACGATGCGAATCTTATCCTTCGTCTGCTCGTACAGGTACTCGGGGAAGGAGTATATCTTAATCCCCAGTTCCCGTGCACGCACCAACTCCGGATTGTCTTCGCGGGCATGCATACCGAGGATGATCGCATCGATATCTTTGGTGATGCGCTCGGGGTGCCAACCCATCTCGTCGGGCAGCAGACCTGCTTCACGCAGATGAGTGAGGGCGGGATCGAAGATCTCGTCGTCCGAACCCGTCACCTGGTATCCGGCCTTAGAAGCCACGGCGAGTGCTAAGTTATGCATCGCCGCGCCGCCTATAGCTATAAAGTGGATTCTGATCATTTAAACAGTTTGTCGAAATCTTCCTGACTAATGGTCTTAGCCTCAACTTTTACAACGCCCTTCAGTGCCTCAAAGAGTTTGTCCTCTACGACGCGCTCAACGATGCCGCGCAACTGATTCTCGTTCTTCAGCATCTCCTGAGCGTAGCTCGTCAAGTGCTCGTCCTCAACGTTCATCAGGCCGTATTGCATGAATTGCATCTTTGCGATACGTTTTGCGAAAGCTTCCACTTCCTCTTTCTGCACGTCGATCTTGTATTCCTTCATCAACTGGTCTTTGGCGAGTTGCCATTTCAGTTCGTCCAGCATCTTCGGGAAATCCTTATCGAGTTCCTCTTGCGTCATCTTCTCGTTGGTAGCCAGTACCCAGCGTTTCAGGAAGTCCTCCGGGAAAGCGACCTTCTCCATCTTCTTCATGATAGCCTCTTTGGCATCAATGCCGAAGCGATATTTGCTCTCCTCAGCCAGGCTGCGAACGATATCCTCTTTGATGCGCTCGCGGAAGGCCTTCTCGTCCTTCGGAGCCTCGGCGCCATAAACCTTAGCGAACAACTCCGCATCTACGGCACAGGGTTTCACCTCTGCTTTCGTGCCCTTCTCTTTGTCTTCCGGGATATACTCGCCGAAGCGGTTGGTGTATGCCTCCACTTGCTTGTTGATCATCTCCTCGGTCGGCTCAATCGTGTACTCCGGCAGTTTGTTCTTGCCGTTCAGTTTGGCGTCGAACTCAGGAGCTACAGCGATGTCGAAAGCGAAGGTGAAGGTGTCCTCGTGATCGAGGTCGATGTTCTTCGTCAACTCGTTATTCGGCAGCGGCTCACCTAATACTTGCAGTTTGTTCTCCTCGATGTACTTCTGCAGGTTCTCGCCTACGAGTTTGTTCAGCACGTCAGCCAGGATACCCTTGCCGTACATTTTCTTAACCAAACCGGCAGGTACCATACCCGGACGGAAACCCGGCATCTGTGCTTTGTGACGCACTTCTTTCAGTTGCTTTGCAACTTCCTCCTGATAATCAGCCGGCTCCAAGGTCAGAGTCACTACGGTCATCAGGTCTTTCAATTCACTTTGTTCAATTTTCATGTTTTTTATTGTTGTTTTTATTGATTTTTCGGGATTACGTAATTACGGGATTACGATGGTTAGACGCGTCCGGCGCGTTTGCGCTCGAGTTCATCCAGAATGATCTTGCGGATTCGCATCGCGTGCGGCGTAACTTCTACGTACTCATCCTCTTTGATATACTCCAGCGCTTCCTCCAAACTCATGCGGATAGGTGGCGGTAATACAGCCTTGTCGTCCGCGCTCTTCGAACGCATGTTGGTCAACTTCTTGCTCTTGGTCACGTTGATCACGATATCGCCTTCCTTTGCGTTCTCGCCCACTACCTGTCCGGCATATACCTCTTCTTGCGGGTCGATGAAGAACTTACCGCGGTCCTGCAGCTTGTCCAGTGCATAAGCATAGGCTGTTCCGGCTTCCATCGCGATGAGCGAACCGTTCGTACGCTTCACGATCTCGCCTTTCCACGGCTGGTACTCGAGGAATCGGTGCGCCATGATAGCCTCACCGGCCGATACGTTCATCACGTAAGTACGCATACCCATGATGCCGCGGCTCGGGATGATGAACTCCAGGTGTACGCGGTCGTTGACCATCTCCATCTTCGTCATCTCACCTTTGTGGGTGCTGACGAACTCGATGATCTTACCGCTGCATTCTTCCGGCGTGTTGACTGTCAGACTCTCTACCGGCTCGCATTTGACGCCGTTGATCTCTTTGATGATCACCTGCGGCTGACCTACCTGCAGTTCGTATCCTTCGCGACGCATGGTCTCGATGAGAACCGACAAGTGCAGCACGCCTCGACCATACACGCGCCATGACGATTCTTCTGCACCCTTCTCTACGCGCAACGCCAGGTTCTTCTCCAGCTCTTTGTTGAGACGGTCCTGGATGTGACGGCTGGTCACAAACTTACCGTCTTGACCGAAGAACGGACTGTCGTTGATGCAGAAAGTCATACTCATCGTCGGCTCGTCGATAGCAATCGGCTTCAGCGGTTCCGGGTTCTCGGCATCGCAAATTGTGTCGCCGATCTCAAATCCGTCAATACCGATGAGCGCACAGATATCGCCGTTCTTCACAAGGTCGGTCTTCACGTGACCCATACCGGAGAATGTATGCAGCTCTTTGATTTTGGTCTTCACCATTGAGCCGTCTTTCTTGGCGAGCGTTACGGTCTGGCCGTCTTTCAACTCACCGCGATGCAGACGACCGATCGCGATACGGCCTACATAACTGTTGTAGTCCAGACTTGTAATCAACATCTGCGGCGTACCCGGATTCTCCTCCGGCGCCGGGATGTACTCGATGATCGCGTCCATCAGGTCGGTGAGATCCGTCTTCGGCTTACGCCAGTCGGTACTCATCCAGCCTTGTTTGGCACTACCGTACAGCGTCTGGAAATCCAACTGGTCATCCGTCGCATTGAGGTTACACATCAGGTCGAATACCTCTTCCTGCACCTCGTCCGGGCGGCAGTTCAGTTTATCCACTTTGTTGATTACTACGATAGGCTTCAGACCGATCTCCAAGGCTTTCTGCAGCACAAATCGTGTCTGCGGCATCGCGCCTTCGAAGGCATCTACCAGCAGCAGCACGCCGTCCGCCATGTTCAGCACGCGCTCCACTTCGCCGCCGAAGTCCGCGTGCCCCGGAGTGTCAATGATGTTAATCTTCGTACCTTTGTATTCGATCGCCACGTTCTTGGCGAGAATCGTAATACCGCGTTCGCGCTCCAGGTCGTTGTTATCCAGAATCAACTCTTTCGGCTGATCACTGAATGCTGATTGCTGACGGCTGATAACATTTGCCGTGTACAGCATCTTATCGACCAGTGTTGTTTTACCGTGGTCGACGTGCGCAATAATGGCTATATTTCTAATATTTTGCATAGGCTTGTATATATATGTCATGTACGCATATGCGCACATTCATGCAATTTAGCCGACAAAAGTACTGCTTTTTTTCGATATACGCAAATTTTTGCCCCTAAAATCACAAAATTTCTTATTTTGAACCGTTTTTGGGATTAAGAGAACGCCTGTTAAGAAAAACCGAATATTTTGACATTTTATTATAAAATCCGTAAAAAAAATAATATTTTGTCAACTGAAATCAACAATTTGTAGAATTTTAGCACTTTTTTGCGCAAATATTTGGCAGATTCCTCAAAAGGCAGTAATTTTGCACCGTTTTTCGATGACGCCTGCTCTCAAGGTACGCGAAAACACGCGGGATGCCCACGCATTGGCGCGAACGAAAAACGGTATTAGTCTTAATTATGGAAAGGAAACTAACTATGAAAAAGTATTTGTATGAGGTTAGTTATCTAATGACTTTTTGCTGCCTGATGGCAGGGTACACATTTGCAAACGCTGCAAAGAACAATGGAGATTTAACAGTACGCTTCCACGAAAATACACTGGTGGTAACGTCCACAGAGATGGAGGAGGCAAAGATCTATTCCAAACAGGGCAGATTGCTCCAGGAAGAACAAGGTAACTTCGCTGAATTTGAACTCGAGCCTGGCACATACAGGCTTTATGCAAAAGTTAACGGAGAAACGCTGACTCGCAGAATTGAGTTGCGTTAAGAAGGTTTTTTTATTTAGGGTACAGAAAAATCTTGGAGAAGGGCACATTAGTGCTCTTCTTTTTTTATTTGCTGGCTTGCCGATACAGCGGTATAGAAATAGCCAGGAAGACGAAGTTCGGCAGCCAAGCCGCCATAAACGGACTCATCACGTTGTTCACGCTGAAGGTCGTGCTCACGGTCGAGAAGAGGATATACGCAGCCGTCAGGATGATGCCTATACCTAAGTTTTTTCCCATGCCGCGTCGCATCCGTCGGCTGGACATCGTTACGCCCAGCAGCGTCATGATAAACGCGCCTACGGCCGAAGCCCAGCGTTTATGATACTCTACCTCGAAGGCCTTCACGTTACTGCTACCGCGCTGCTGTTGGCGCGCGATATAATGCCGTAACTCCGGCGTGGTCATCTGCTTTGCCTGCTGCGCGGTGATGAATAGCTCATCCGGAATGATCGGCAGCGTGATGTCTTTTCTTGCCCCGCGTTCCAGCGTCTCGTGCATGCCCGTGAACTCGCGCTGGGTGTACGTGTCGAGGTGCCAGTTCTCCAGGCTGTCGTAGTAGATACGGTCGGCTGTGATACGCATCACGAGCGTCTTATCTTCGAATTTCTCGATCGAACAACGATAGCCGATTCCTGCGCGGCGCTGGAAGGACTCGATATGTAATATCGTACCCGGCTCCACTTCCATTTGGATATTCCGCGCGTTCTCGGTCGTGAAATGCTCCAAGTACTGGTCCGTGAAATGCAGCATCCGCTCACTGCTCTTCGGGATCACCCAGCCGCCTAATATCACACTCAGCACAAAAAGCACGAAGGCGGAGAGGAAATAGGGTAGCATCAGGCGGTGATAACTCATTCCGGCGGCCTGCATGGCGATGATCTCGGAGTTCCCGGCTAATTTACTGGTAAAGAAAATAACGGAGATGAAGATGAACAGCGAGCTGAACATATTCATGTAATACGGGATAAACGGCAGGTAGTAATCCAGCAGGATCTCGCGAAGGGGCACTTGGTTCTCAAAGAAGTCGTCCATCTTCTCTGTCAGGTCAAAGACGATAGCGATGGACAAAATGAGCACGATCGAAAAGAAGAACGTGCCCAAAAACTTCTTTATGATATACCAATCTAACCGCTTCATCAATTTGTTTATAGTATATAAAACTAAATAAAATCTTTTGAATGCTTTTGCGCTTCGCTTTTATGTACTTTGCTGCTAATAACTCCTCGTGAGTAAACTCCCGGATAGTTCTTATCATCAAACTCCATACACTTCCGTGTCAAAATCATTCAAAAGCGATAAATAAAGATAAACAATGCGGTGTGTTTGTATAACTTGGATACACTATGCTGTGAATTTATTTTAATTTATCGTTGATTATTGATTGTAATCTCGGTAGAGATGAGGGTTGTTGTGGTAATGTGGTCTGCAAATTTATTTGTGAGAGCACATTAGCAGAATAAGACTCAAGGGTACGCAGTACTTAAAATCAATAATCAATTTTATTTACTTTTATTTACTTTAAAATATTACATTCGCTGCATGATATTCGGCAGGACGGCGGCTTTCCAAGCTGAGTAGTCTCCCGCGAGGATATGCTCGCGTGCTTGCGTTACGAGGTCGAGATAGAACGCCAGATTATGAATCGAGAGGATCTCGAGTCCCAACATCTCCTGCGCGTGTATCAAATGTCTCGCATAAGCCCGCGTGTATGCGTGATCGACATAACTCGTGCCGCATGGATCCAACTCCGTGAAGTCGTCCTCCCATTTCTTGTTGCGCAGGTTCATCACGCCGTTCCACGTGAAGATCATTCCGTTCCGGCCGTTGCGGGTAGGCATGACGCAGTCGAACATATCTACGCCTCGCTCGATGGCCTCGAGGATATTCCAGGGTGTTCCGACGCCCATGAGGTAGCGCGGTTTATCCTCCGGTAATATGTCGTTGCAGACCTCAATCATGTCGTACATCACTTCCGTTGGTTCCCCTACCGCCAAGCCGCCTATGGCATATCCGTCGCGGTCTAAGTCGCGCAGCCGTTTGCAGGCCTCTTGCCGCAAGTCCGTGTATGTGCAGCCCTGCACGATAGGGAAGAGATGTTGCTTATAGCCGTATAGATCTTCTGTGCCGTCAAAACGCTCAATACAACGGTCCAGCCAGCGATGCGTACGGTCCATCGAGTCCTTCGCGTATTTCTTATCCGCCGTACCAGGACAGCACTCGTCGAACGCCATCATGATGTCGGCGCCTATCTCTCGCTCGATATCCATCACGTTCTCCGGCGTGAAGAGCAACTTACGGCCGTCGATATGACTGCTAAACCGCACGCCCTCTTCCGTCATCTTACGGATGTCGGTGAGCGAAAACACCTGAAAACCGCCGCTGTCCGTCAGGATCGGCCTGTTCCAGCCTTCGAAACGATGGAGTCCGCCTGCCTGATGGAGTATCTGCGTGCCCGGACGCAAGAAGAGATGATAGGTGTTGCCTAAGATGATCTGCGCTTTGATATCGTCCTCCAGCTCTTTGCGTTGCACGCCTTTGACAGTCCCGACGGTTCCAACCGGCATGAAGATCGGCGTGAGTATATCGCCGTGGTCGGTATGTATCACTCCCGCCCTCGGCCCGACACTCTTCCGCTCGCTATGTAATTCAAAAAACGCCATCTATTTGTTTGTAGTATATAAAACTAAATAAAATCTTTTGAATGCTTTTGCGCTTCGCTTTTATGTACTTTGCTGCTAATAACTCCTCGTGAGTAAACTCCCGGATAGTTCTTATCATCAAACCCCATACACTTCCGTGTTAAAGCATTCAAAAGCGATAAATACAGATAAACTATGCAGTGTGTAAGCACTTAGAACATATACATCGTGCCATCCTTATCCAGATAATAGTGTTCCGAATGACCTTTTATAGGTCCGAAATTATATAAAATGCCTATTTTCTTACCGGTAAGCCGCATATAGTTCCATAATTGTTGTCTATGCTCAATACATAATTTTTCTACGGCTTTGCATTCAACGATGATACTTTCGTCTATTAGAAAATCCACATAATGTTTATGCTCAATTTTTTTCCCGTGATATGAAATGGCAAAATAGAACTCTCGCTGATAAGGAATCTGTCGTTCGTCCAATAAAATCTGCAATGCCTCTTGGTACATATATTCATTAAGAAAAGGTCCCAATTCACTATGTACTGTAGTTAAACACCCATTTGTGGCATAGCATTTTTGCTTCAGATCATTCAGCCATTCAGGATGGGTGTCTATTACGCGTTTAAGAGTAAATTGCATGAGAATTTTATCTTTGTTTATTGCTGATTATAAAGTGTTTACATCTTCGATGTGAGGAGTCGTCCTGACTGCCGACATTAAATTTATTTATATGTTGGCGGGCGGGCGATTACTCATAGCGCAGCAGGCGCAAACACTTTAAATCAGTTTTTATTTAGTTTTATGTACAATTTTACACTAGTTTGTTATTCACAGGGAAAACGATAGCGGGCTTGAAGGTCTTCGCTTCTTCCGGCTCCATAAGCGCGTACGCCATGATGATCACCGTGTCGCCTACATTCACCAGGTGCGCCGCAGCGCCGTTGATGCAGATACAGCCCGAGCCGCGTTTGCCGGGGATGACATAGGTCTCCAGCCGCGCGCCATTGTTGTTGTCCACTACCTGCACGCGCTCGCCGGCATAGATATTTGCTGCCTCCATGAGCGCTTCATCAATGGTGATGGACCCGATATACTCGAGGTTTGCCTCGGTCACCTGTACGCGGTGAATCTTTGATTTTAATATATTCAAAAGCATAATACTCCAAATTAGGCCGCAAAGGTACAACAAAAATTGCACATACGCAAATTTTTCTGCGATTTTTTGCAGAAGAGAAGGGGAAGGGGCGTCCGGAGGTACTGGATTTTTGCATAAAAAAGAGCCCCGAAGGGCTCTATTTAGGGTGTAAGGAGTGCTAAACAAGGTCTATTTACGTTACCACTCCGTGACCATCTCGCGACCATTACGGACATCACGGTCCGGTTCTGGTCCGGTTTTGACCGTTTTTTTGAAAAGAACTACATCTTGCGCAACCATTCGCAGAAGAACTGATCTTCCATATAATGCACAATTACGAAAAAAGTCGTTACGAAAAAAGTCGTAATCGAAATTCGCTGCAAAGATACAACAAAAAAATCGACATACGCAAGAGGTATGCCGATTTTTTTTGTTAACTCCTTAATTATCGTAGGCGAGCGCCGCGGGCGTCGAAGAGTTTACCGTCCTTGACGATATAGAGTAGACCGTCGATGAGCACTTTTCTGACTTCTGAAGGCTGACCGCTGACGGCTTCTATGTCCGTCGGTGTCTGCTGTACCGGTGAGATCTCCAGCCAGAAACGGTTGTCATGCGTACCTTTCTCCAAGTAAACGGTGTAATCCATTCCTGCGGAGAGGTTGGTGCGAACACCTGTCTCCTCGTCGATGAGGGTCACTCCTATTCCGTCCGCGCCATCCGGTAGGGCGAAGGTATAATCGCCTTCCGTAGTTATGTTCGCGCCAACAGGAATAACTGTTGTTTGATCCGTATGGAGCGTCATACTATTGGCAGCTACTTTCTCATAACCGATAAAGGTATAGATATTGCTGCGGCTGTTGAGCTCTTTGATCAGGTCTTGTCCGAAATCGAAATTATCGGTTACTTGTTCCAGATCGGTCATACGGACATAGGTCTGGTCAAGGAATGTAGTATCTTGCTTCAGTTCAATACGCCAGTTATATTCTTTGGTGGCCTCTTTGCGTGCGCGGCGTGCAACGATAGAAGACGGTTTCGCGCTGACTGCCGTCCAAACGATAGCGTTCTTAATCTGCGTCAGGTATGCATGCATCGGCTGGAAGGTGAAGGTGGAAGTCGCTTGCGGCGTAAGCGTATTATCTGTTTTGTTCCACATATAAATGAATGGGAACTCACACTCATCATTATGCCAAGTATAGTCCGTCTTCCAAGTGATGTCATTTCCGCTACCGTCTTTCAGAGTAGAGTTATAGAGGTTATAACTCGGCACGCCGATGCAACGCCAGTAACTGTCTTTCACTCTTCGGTCGCCTTCTTCCGTACCGCGGTTGATCGTACATTCGTATTCGTCGCTCAAAGCCGGAATAGTGCAATTGGTTTGTTTCAATATGTCCTGATTGACAGTGGACGGGAAATACAACTCAATGGTACTTATTCCGTTCGACCAGAAGGTGGTGTTATCTGCCGCCATAGCACTGAGGTTGAGCTCCAAGATATAACCTTGGTTCTTCTCCAACTTATAGCCTTGCGCTACTTTGGAAGGGCTGACATATTTCCAGTTAGGCTTGGAGTCCATCCAATAACCGTTCTTGGCGCGGTTGAGCCCGTCGTAGTATTGGATTACCCAGTACTGACCGTACGTGCCGAATCCGAAGATATCACCTACCAGTACATCGAACGGGAAGGAGATGAAATACAACCTCCGCTCGTACGTTGATTTCTGCTGACCAACAGATAATGGCGGATGGTGCTCTGCCAAATCCTCCACAATATGATCCGGACGGGCATGTTCCTTATCCTGATCCTCCGGATGCTGGCGGTTATTCAGTATCCAGCGGTTGAAACGCATCACGCCGTAGACATTCTTTACGCTGGTCATTTTAGCGTCGTTAGAGAAGGTGATACACTGCGCTGATTCTTGGTGTTCGCGGACGATCATGACGTCTGCATTAACTGTTAAATCAGTATCAATTGTCTCAGACGATCCGGACGGAACCCATGCAGCAATCAGACGGTTGGTCTTGAAATCATAGATTACGCGCACCGAATATTGGGAAGCCGATGCTGAACCGCCCAATATCTGAATAGCAGTCGTTCCTTCTGCAAATCCACCCGCTGCTCCTCTGAACCATTGCGTTTTACCGCAATAGTTCGCATAGAGTTTTACTAACGCGGAAGGATTAGCCTTAACGGTAACTTCGTATATCCAGTTCTCGTTGTCACTCAGGATGACGGAGTTTTTTCCCGGAGGATTGGCTGTAAAGGCGGCACCAGTGGAACCATTGTAGATATTTGCATTGGCAGTTCCGCTACCTTGCAGTACTAAGAATTCCGCATTTGTAGAGGTCGAAGCACTGACATACGCACGGCTGATCTTATTGGTCTTGCGATTCCACATAAAGCGGACGTTTGCGCTATACGGATCCAGATATGCTTGGCTCCCACTATGACCATTATTGCCGTCATTCTTAAGAGTACCCTCAGTGTCGGTGTTGTTGTACGGATTGCCCACATCCTGAATCAATGTATCGGTGATACACGGACTATAGTCATTGGCAATACAGAAAGCGATATTGGTATTACGCGGACACCATTTTGCTTTGTAGTGGCTGTATTTCTCTCCGAAGGAGTTAGCAGCGCTCTCCGAGAACGACGAATACGTCATCCGATGGTCCAAATTGTCCACATAATTGCCCCATTTATTAGAGAGCGCGCTGGATCGTATATAATAATTGCCTGTGTACGCACCTATGTATTGAATAGAGTTGATGACTCCGGCGGCACCTTGTGTTACTTTGAAGTTATACACCGCGGAGCTATCTACGCTGAGGCTCTGAGTTGCAGCCCCATTGATATTCAGACTTTCCCAAGTGATTGCGCCGGTACTTGCATTGATGGAACTAACCTTGCGGGCTTTGAGAATAGGCGCATTGTCTTTTGCTACGAAGAATGAAATCGTATCTACGCCATTCTCGCGAGCACGAATGATACGCGACGGGTGAACCCAATTGGCATCATGCGCACTACCTAATGACCATTCTGCATTATCGTTGTAGAGGATTTGGAAGTCATTCGCAGCCGCAGGGTAATGAACGCCTATCAGGTAGTTATATCCGCCCTTATCTCCAAAGTCCAGCGTGAAGGTATATGTTCCTGCTGCGTTGGTCTTAATCTGGCAATTATTACGAGTAGTCTCTCCGTCTTTCTCTTTGAACTCCCAAGAAGTCTCACCTATATCGCCACTCGCACCGGCTTTCATTGTTCCGTTGTTGCCAAACCATTTGCCGTCAGTGCGGTAAAGTTTGAATTGGTAGGTTTTACTGCCGTCAAGGATATATTCAACCGACATTGGCATTGTTTTGTCCGGAGTGAACTCAAATGGAATCGAATCTATTTCAACGCCGGAGCTATTAAATAGTCTCAATGCATAACCCGTGTTCTCCGGATAGTTCATCCAATAACCTTCGTTGTAGTAGTCAGCTAAGTTGGAATTTTTGCTTACGGGTGTTTGGTCTGCTAAAGGCACGAACATCGGCAGTTTAGTAGAATTATAATCACCTCGGTAAGCTACTTTGTTTTTTACAGAATTTGTTTTTGCGAAATTTTTGTAGTCAGTTTGCTCCAATTCCGTAAAGGCGACATAAGTATATGATGCATTTACACTTGCTCCTTCAGCATCAAAATAGTAAATCTTTGAGCCTTCTGAAACAGGTTGCATTTGCCCGTGAGTACCGGTATAGGTGCCGCCGGTTTGGCTACCTGTACCGTTATTGCCATCCCAATATTCACCACTATAGAAATATACATATACATTACTCCAACCAAGTGTGTTATTGAAGTAAATCACGCGTTTCTTGGTGTACCGTGCGGTGAGGGTGCCATTGAAAGTAGCTTTGAAACGGTTGCTGTTTGTGGTAGCCGAACTTTCCAAAGTGATACCGTCTCCGGGAACCCATGTGCTAAAGTTGTAACCAACGATAGTAGGAGCAGAGACAGCCGTCCAATCGGTTGCTTTACCCGGACTGGTGGTGCTGGGGGCAATGGTGTTGCCTTCGGTGTCTTTGTACTGGATGGTTACCGTATAGCCACTGGCGATAGTGAACGATACTTCTCTTTCGCTGAGGAGCGTTCCTCCGCTGCAATCATCACCGGTACGCAAAGTCGCCTTGATCTTATATCCGCCCGCAGCCAATCCGGCAATAGAGAACTTGACACGGTCCGGATGACTTCCGTCGTGGTCGTCGATTGCTTCATGTCCGGCAGGCACCGGGTTGTCATTGTCGTAAAGCAGTTCCCAGCAAATTTTGACAGGAAGCACCGGTGTCGGGGCAATAGTCGGATTAGCAATAACAAAGCCTGTACCGCCCGCAGCCACCGGATCAAACATAGTATTATTCAGCGTGATAGCCGTAATCTCAGCTTTCTTGTAGTACGCATAGAGGGTAAGGTCGCTAGCATCGTATTTCCAATGCCCGCTTGCATCTGAATAATCTGTAATGTTTGCTAACAGATTTCCGGAAGCATCTGTAAACTGTGTACCAGTACCATTTGCTGCGGACCAATAACCCATGAACGCGTAACCATTTGCAGCAGTAGGCATCGCAGCCGATGGGAACGCAGCATCATAAGTGGCCGTCAGATTTGCCTGACCGCCGCTTCCATAACCGGTTCCGCTATTCGTTAGTGTCACGGTATACGTCTTTGCGGTCCACTTCGCGTACAGCGTCGTGGCTGCGGTTATAACATCGTTATCAAAATCCCAAGCGTTCGTGCATCCTTCCTCTTTGTACCAACCTCCAAAGGTGTAACCTGTTGCGGAAGGAGCAGAAGGAGCACTAATCTTATTATTATAACGAACATCGCTATATTTGCTGATAGCGGAACCGTGTCCTTGCATGTTAAATGTTACATCGTGTACGGTAACAAAACGCAAGCCGAAGTTGTTACTTGTGGCATCTGTCCACATCTGGAAGACACCTTTTTTCCCATTAGCAATATCTGCATCACCGGTGATTTTACGTCCGTTAACTGCTGAAGCGTTTTCAGCCGTACCATGCGCCGTAGCTACGTAACTGCTACTAGTTTTCAGTTTAACTTGGAAATTACCACTTGCATCGCTACTATTGAGGGTTACCACATTCGTCTCACGCCATGTGCCGCTCGAGTTAACAAACGCCAATGTGCCGGAAGCGCGAGTTACGCCGTATCCGCTCGGCTCGAAGCCCACATAGAGGTTATGGTGCTTGCTGTCCGAATAAATCTTCAGCGTACCTTGCGCACCTGTTGCTTGACCGATAGCGCCTGCGCCCGGACCAGCCGGTAGCAATACCATTTGTCCTTGATAAGTCTCGCTTACAGCAGAAGGAGCGTTTGCCCAAGCGCGGGTAACAGATTTCGATTTCGTCGCACCCGTTCCTAAACCGGATTCATAGAACAAACCTTCATAACCTACGAAGAAATGGGTCTTATTAGGAATAGTGAAGTTCTCAATTTGCCATGTTGTAGTTGCGCCTACTTGCGTAAAATCAGCACTTGCCCAATCTTCGCTACCGCTTGTTCCGTAACGGAAGGTGTAGGTACTTGCCTTTACCCAATAAGCATAAAGAGTGATACCGCCATCATAAACCCACTTGCCGTCGTTCATATAGATGGTTACATCGGAATTCCAGTTACCGGTGCTACTGATAATTTGCTTACCATTACCATTCGTATTGGTCCAGTATCCTTGGAACTTCCAGCCTGTCTTCGTCGGGCAAATAATAGTACTCAAGCCGGTACTTGTATTATAAGTTGTTGTTTGGCTCGTTGTTCCTTCTTTTCCACTATCCGCACCTTGGTTGTTGAGAGTAATTGTACAACTTTTAGCTGTCCAGTATGCATGAATAGTTGCTGTAGAAGCAGCGACATCCCAGTTGTGGGCACTAGACATATTCGCGTTATAGTACTTCGTGCCACTACCACCTGCTGAAGCATAGTATCCTCCGAAGTCATAACCCCATTTAGTCGGAGCCACTTTGCCTGTAGGCATAGAAGAACCTTCGGTTGCCGTCACTTCTGTTGTTCCGTCTTCACCACCTTGCTGGTTCAGCGTTACCGTAGTTATAAATTTCGTGCGGACACTTACCGGATCTCCGTACGTAGTACCTTGTCCGTTGGTGGCATATGCTTTGAAGTAATAGGTCGTACCATTTGTCAAACTACTTTTTGTAGCAGAGAAGGTAGTACTGCTTAGATTACTTGCTGTTACGGTTCCACCATTACATGCGGAAGTTGTTCCCCACTTGAATCCATACGCAGTAATAGCATCATTATTTGCAGATACACTCGATGCATTGAATTTCACGCTTGTGGTTCCTATACTCGTTGCAGAGGCCGTTGTTACACTCGGAGCAGAAGGACAAGTGGCTGCTGTGCTGGACAATGACTTTTTACCAGATTCAGTACCAATTGCGAGACATCTGTCATGTGTGTAAGTACTATATGCCAAATCATTTGTTTTGTTGGCGTCTCCGTTGACACCTCCATTCAAGATAAATCCTGTTGCTTGGCTTGTAATAACTACGTCCCACCATTGACCTCCTGTATTACTACATCTAAAACCGCCATTATTGTCGCTACCTGTATTACCATACCAAGATTTGGTTATATCCCCAGAGCCATCCCATGCGTACACATACATCGAGCTCCAGTTGTTAGAGTTCTTAACATGAATGGTCTTGGTGTTGTATACTGTCACACCGTCACTTTTGCTGGAGTAGATAGGTGTAGCTTCTGCCAGTTTTGCACGGAATTTGAACGTCTGGTTCGCTCCGTGAGCATCAGGAACAGTCCAAGTCGCAGTCAATACATTCGAGGAAAGACTTGAGGTCTTCGGAGTAATATCCGTCCATGTACTACCATTATTAGTGGTGTATTGGAAAGAAATAGTATTTGAACTGTTAGCGCGTGTTCCCACCAACGTGATGTCATTGCCGGCAACAATAGATGTTGATGGCGTTACGCTTGTCAGAACAATAGCCGGCGCCGGAGCAGCCCATTTATAGTAAATAGTTGTAGTCGTTTCTGCTCCATCCAAACTTGCTGAATTATTGCGATATTTTACTTTAAGTGCTATGGCCTGGTTTGATGTCGTTGTTCCAGATGCGATATTATATGTCGTTGTAGAAGAATAAGAATTACCACCAAATTTACACCAAAGTGCAGAGTTCGCATCGGTGTGATTTTGCGTGGCTGTAATGGTAAGCGTTGAAGCCATTCCACTAATAAGAATAATCGGGCTACCACTACTCAAACCTGTTCCACTTCCCGGAGCAGTATTAGTAGCGCTTATTGCTATAGAACTGGATTTTACTGCCGGAGGAAGAATTTTATAAGTGAATTCGCAATTGTTGCCACTATTTTTTAAATAGTGTGCGGCTTCCCAGGTTCCGGCAGCGAACCACCAGTGCTCAAATGTGTAATTACCGGAAGGATCTGTGGAACTAGCGATTGTTAAATTCATATTAGTGTGTTGTAATTCATAATCATGAGCACTCTCGCTAGATCTGGTGTTCGTCTTGAAATCAGTATCTGAACCACTTTGGGTCTTATATCCCAATCCACTTTGCCCTGCATCAAAAGCTTGATCGCCCCAATCGTCCCATACTTTCAAATACATCTTCTTAATTTTAAAAGAAGAAGTAATTGTTCCCAAGTCCATAGAACCATTACTACCATTGTAGGTGTAATTGTTCTCCGAACCATTTTTATCGTAGACCATATAGACTTCATAAAAGCCCGTACCTCCCCACATCTGTCCCACGCAGAGGGAGAGGAGAAGGGTGAGGGTGGTGAGGATTTTCGCCATCCGACTTACTTTTGCGCAACCTTCCGCCTGCGCCTTAGCGGTTCTTAGATTAAAAACTAAGTTTTTCATATGTGTATTTTATTTAATATTCGTCGTTTATTTTTGCTTTGGTACCAAAATCACGGGATATATACTATGTATATATAGGGTGTACCGGGATACGACATTCCTCCGACACGCCTCCGAGGTTACTCTTTCCCGCCTATTGCTTTCTTCTTTCCGCGGAGATAGACTACGCCGGCAAAGAGTAGTGCAAACGCGGCTAAGATCCACGGCTCGCCGACAGGGGACTCTTGTCCCGCATTGATATCCGGACCCGGCGTCTCATCCCCCCATCCCGGAGTCCAGTCATCGCCATCGGACTTCCTTACTCCTCCTTTTTTATTCGGCCCGCTGCTCTGCTCGGATGGCATGGTATTATCGAACGGCGCGTAAATCGTACCGTCATGGTTTTGTCCATTCTGCATGATTTGTTGACTCTGCATGGCTACTTGTGCGGCTTGTGTTGGGGTCGGGGTAAACGGCTGTGCATATACAGCCAGTGTAGCCATGCTCAAGAAAACGGTTAGTAAAAAGGTGTTGCGTTTCATGTTATTTTTGTAGTGTTTTTTTCCATTCGTATTAGCGTTTGCGTATATGCGTACAATCCTTGCACGCACACTCACGCACGCAACTTTAAGCCCGCAAAGGTACTCTTTTTCTCGGAAATATACAAATTTTTTAACAAAAAAAGCGTAAAAATCTACATTTTTTCATCATTTTTGCCCATTTTTGCTATTTTTACTTTACAAAATACCCCTTTTCGCTTCTCTTTCAAGATTCATACAAAAACACAAAAAACAGCCTGCATTGCTGCAAGCTGTTTTTGCGACTTGTTGCCGAACGCGATTAGAGCCATCTCACATAGCAGAAGTCCATGCGGTGGGGCAGGAGTTCGTTCTGCGGATACATACGCAGACCGAATTTCATGCCGCCGGCATAGTCGAGCTGATATATATTCTCGAAGAACAAATGGCTGCCTTCTGTTTTCACCAGTTTCAAGGGCTCCACTTCATAGAGTTTGTCGTTGTTGTGCAGCGACGTGCGGATCGCTACGAGCTCTACGCCGATACCCTTGTCGTTCAGACCCTTAGTGTCCAGCTCTACCTGTATCTTAACCTTGTCGCCTACATTGAGGTCTTGCAGGTTATCTGATTTGTAAACCACTTCGATCTCATCCCAGTGCGCTACCATGTTCTCTTTCCATGCCGCAATCTCTTTGGCCACCTTGTAGTGGTCCGCACTGAGGAGGTTATGACGCTTCGCGAGTTTGTTGTAGAACTTCTCGAAATAGTCGTCGATCATGCGCTTCATGGTGAAACGCGGGGTGATCTTCGTCACGGAGTTCTTGATATATTGGATCCACTCGGGGCTGTAGCCCTTGCTGTTCTTAGCGTAGTAGAGCGGGATGATCTCGTTCTCGAGCATCTGGTAGATCGTAGCGGCATCGAGCTGATCCTGGTGAGCCTGATTCTCGTAGGTGCGTTTCTCGGTTAGCGCCCATCCTGCGCCTTCTACGTAACCCTCGTACCACCATCCGTCTTTGACAGAGAAGTTGAGCACGCCGTTCATTTGTGCTTTCTCGCCGGACGTACCGGAAGCCTCCAACGGACGGGTAGGCGTGTTGAGCCAGATATCCACACCGGAGATGAGACGTTTCGCGAGACGCATATCGTAGTTCTCGAGGAAGATGATCTTACCGAGGAACTGCGGCATACGGCTGATCTCGATGATACGTTTGATCAAGCCCTGACCACCGCCATCAGCAGGGTGCGCTTTACCGGTGAAGAGGAACTGAACCGGATAATTGGGGTTGTTCACCAGCTTGTCCAGACGCTCCAGATCCGTGAACAGCAGGTGCGCACGTTTGTAGGTAGCGAAACGGCGACCGAAACCGATGATCAGGTTCTCCGGCTTCATCTCATTCAACGCGCGGACGATACGGGCAGGATCACCCTGGCTCTTCATCCAGTCCTCACGGAACTGCTGCTTAATGAAGTCCATCATCTTACGCTTCAGACCGATACGGGTAGCCCAGATCTCCTCATCAGGGATATCCGCATACGCCTTCCACATATCCAGGTTGGACTGGTCTTTCATCCAGCCTTTGGGCAGATATTTCTTATAAACCTTCTTCCAATCCGATGCAGCCCAAGTAGGCATATGTACGCCGTTGGTGACGTAGTCCACATGCAGCTCCTCGGGGAAATAACCGGGCCAAACGGGGCTGAACATCTTCTTCGATACCTCGCCGTGCAGCCAGCTCACGCCGTTTGCCTCCTGGCATGTATTCAAAGCGAAGACGGACATAGAGAACTTCTCGTTGTTGTCGTCCGGGTTCGTACGACCCATACCGATCAGATCGTGCCACTCGATACCTAATTTACCGGCGTACTCGCTCATGTATTTGTAGAACAAGCCCTCCTCGAAATAGTCGTGACCGGCGGGAACCGGGGTATGGCAGGTGTATAATCCGGAAGCGCGAACGATCTCTTTGGCCTCGTTGAAGGTCAGACCTTCAGCTACCAAGTCAACCAGACGCTGCAGACCCATCAGGGCTGCGTGACCCTCGTTGCAATGATATACATCCTTCTTGATGCCCAGTTTCTTGAGCGCCAGCACACCACCGATACCGAGCATGATCTCCTGCTTGATACGGTTCTCCCAGTCGCCTCCATAGAGCTGGTGGGTGATCTGACGATCCCATTCGCTATTGAGCTCATTATCGGTATCCAGCAGATACAGGTTCATGCGGCCTACGGCTACTTGCCAGAGGTATGCTTTGACGGTGCGACCCGGATAAGGAACCTCGATCACCATATTCGACCCGTCCTCTTCTTTCATCTGGGTAATAGGCAGGTTGTTGAAGTTCTGCGCCTCGTAGTTCGCGATCTGCTGGCCTTCCGGACTCAGTGTCTGGGTGAAATAACCATAGCGATAGAGGAAACCGATGGCAGTCATATCGATGTTGCAGTCCGACGCCTCTTTGATATAGTCGCCGGCGAGAATACCCAGACCACCCGAGTAGATCTTGAGCACGTGCGTCAGACCATACTCCATAGAGAAATAAGCGATCGTCGGTTTCTTCTTGTCTTTCGGCGCATCCATATAGGCGCGGAAGTCCGCGTAAACGGCATTCAGATGGTTCATGAACTCTGTGTCCTTGGACAGCTCCACCATTCTGTCGTAGCTGAGGATGTTCAGCAGAACAACCGGGTTCGAGTTGGCGCGATGCCAAGCTTCGGTATCGATGTAACGGAACAAATCCTTTGCGTCGCCGTTCCAACTCCACCATAAGTTGTACGCCAATTCTTGCAATTTACTCAACTCCGCAGGAAGCTTAGCACGGATGTTACACTCTTTCCATACAGGTTGATTTACATTACTTACTTTTACTTTCATGTCTATATATTGTTTGTTATTTTTCACTATTTTCTAAAAACAGGGCGCAAAATTACACTTTTTTTTTGAGATATGCAAGAATTTTATTATTTTTGCACTCGATTTTACGAATTTGTAGACTTCAATTAGCAATCTATGATAGCCCGAGACGAAATATCCAATGAGATTCTTCGCAGACGCGACATGCGAGATTCTTTCACTTTTACCATCGATCCCGCCGATGCCAAAGACTTCGACGATGCCATCTCTTTCGAAGTAATTAACGAGGACGACGACCAATTACCAATCACCAATTACCAATCTCCGATCTACCGGATTGGAGTCCACATCGCCGATGTGTCGTACTATGTACGACCCAACACGCCCACCGACGACGATGCCTATCGTCGCGGCACCTCCGTCTATCTCGTCGATCGCGTCATTCCCATGCTGCCCGAAGAACTCTGTAACGATAAGTGTTCCCTCCGGCCGGGCGAAGATAAACTCTGTATGTCTGTTGTCTTTACTATGGATGCCGACGCGCGCGTACTTAAATATAAAATATGTCGTACCGTCATCCGCTCCGATTTCCGCCTCGACTACGACCAGGCCCAGGACATCATAACCGGTGTGCACCCCCTCGGAGGGGTATCACTCACCCAAGCAATCCTTACCCTTAACACCCTCGCTGCGAAGCTTCGTGCCGAGCGAATCGCCAACGGTGCCCTTACGATCGAGCAGGACGAGATGCGCTTTCATCTCGACGAACACGGTCATCCTACCGATATCTATTTCGAGTCCCCTAACGAGGCGCATCATCTGATCGAAGAATTCATGCTTTTGGCTAACCGCACCGTAGCGAAAGCCGTTGGTTCAGGACGACCTTTCGTCTACCGTGTCCACGATCTGCCGAATGGCGAGAAACTCGAAGAAGTGAAAGCCTTCAAACGCAAAATGGGTAACCGCGTAACGCAGCAAACCCTTGATTTACTGACGATTAGAGCGCAATCCAAAGCCGTCTATTCCACCTATAACATCGGTCACTACGGCCTCGCTTTCTCCCATTACACCCATTTCACTTCCCCCATTCGCCGCTATCCTGATCTCATGGTCCATCGCCTCGTGGAGAAATATATCCTCACCGGCAAACCTATCTCGCTCACCCGCGAAGAACTGGAGGAGAAATGCGAACATTGCTCGGCGTGCGAACAAGAAGCCGCACAAGCCGAACGCGATTCCATCAAACTCTTCCAAGCCATCTGGATGAACGATCATATCGGCGAAATTCTGCCCGGACATATCTCAGGAGTCACCGAATTCGGCTTCTTTGTCCAACTCGATGAATCCCGCTGCGAAGGACTCGTGCATATCTCCAATATCGGCTTCCCGGGCGAGACATGGCAGTACGATGAGAAAAACTATCGCCTTGTCTGTGCCGAGAATCACTTGTCTTATACTCTCGGCGATCCCGTTACCGTTAAAGTCACGAAATGCGATATAAATCGTGCCCTCATTGACTTCGAGTTGGCGAAAAACGCGTAAATTAGCAATTAAATTTGCATATATCCGAAAATTTTAGTAATTTTGCCCCAAAATTACGGAGCTCATGAAAAAATACCTCTATATCGCCCTCCTTCTTCTCGCATCTGCTTTGTGCGCGCACGCGGAAACCATATTACTTCGCACAGGCGCACGCGTAAAAGGCGAGATCGTCTTCCAGAATGAAGAAGTGGTCATCGTGCGTGATGCCGAAGGCAAACGCTTCCAGTATCTCCGCTCCGATGTGGAGGAAGTTTTGGCGGACGACCCCGCAGAGGTAGCCGCTGAAGCGAGTGAAAAAGAGCAGGAACTGCTTACCCCGAAGAAAGCGTCTATCTTATTGGAGCTTGCCGGAGGTGCTGCGGTTCAGCCCCAGGAATATGCCGGAGGAACCTTTAGCATTGATCTGCTCGTTGGTTCCCATCATATCGGCGATCGCCATCTCTTTGTCGGCGGAGGTCTCGGATACCATGGACTCTTCCTGAATGGAGAGAAACTGAATTTCCTTCCGATCCAAGCGGCTATCCGCATGCCGTTTACCGAAACCAAACATGCGCCCGTCTTTGGTCTTGGCCTGGGTTATGGTATCGCGCTTAGCAAAGATTTCCTCGGAGGTATCTACGCTTCTGCGGATTTCGGCTATCGCTGTCAAATCAATCCCAAGACAGCAATCGCAGTGGTTGCCTACACCCAGTTCCAACAAGCGAAAATTCCCGTTATCCAATACGTCGATGGTCTTCCTTTCGAAGGAAAAACCGGCCGAAACCTCGTTTGTGCAGGTGTGAAACTCGCTTTCTACTTCTAACCCCCCCTAACCGCTAACCCGTACCCTGTAACCCATAACCCCTCTCCCCCCGTGAAGAAGCAACCTCGCGATTTTAGAATATCGATCATGCTCAACGAAAGTGAGCTCCGCGCGCTGGATCGTTTCTGCGATCGGTATGGCGTAGCGAATCGCAGTCGCCTCATTCGCGAGACCCTTATGAAAGCCATCCTTAAGAAAATGGATAACGACCAACCCACATTGTTCGATTGACATCGAACAAGTTTAAAGTTTAGAGTTTAAAGTAAAACGCCTCCCATCAAGGAGGCGTTTCTCGTTCATTCGTTAACTCTTTCACTCGTTAACTCTTTATCATCCAAGGTAAGTCTGCAAGATATGACTGCGTTGACCGGTGTTCAGTTTGCGGATTGCTTTCTCTTTGATCTGACGTACACGCTCGCGGGTAAGATGCAACTCATCGCCGATCTCCTCCAGCGTCTTTTCAGGGGTACCGATACCAAAGAACTTCTTTAAGATGTCTGCTTCACGCGGCGTAAGCGTTGCTAATGCACGGCTGATCTCCGTCGACAGCGATTCATTAATCAGTCCGCGATCGGCGTTCGGCGAATCTTCATTCACCATCACATCAATCAGACTGTTGTCCTCGCCTTCTACAAACGGAGCATCAACGCTCACATGACGACCCGACATCTTCAGCGTCTCCGCAATCTTATCTACCGGGATATCCAGCATATCGGCCAGCTCCTCTGCACTCGGCTTACGCTCATGTTCCTGCTCGAAACGCTGAAAAGCCTTGTTGATCTTGTTCATGGAGCCTACCTGGTTCAGCGGAAGACGTACAATACGACTCTGCTCAGCCAGCGCCTGAAGAATAGATTGGCGAATCCACCATACCGCATAAGAGATGAACTTAAAACCACGAGTCTCATCGAATTTCTCTGCAGCCTTGATCAGACCTAAATTACCCTCGTTAATCAAATCGGGCAAACTCAATCCTTGATTCTGATACTGCTTCGCTACAGACACTACAAAACGTAGGTTGCTTTTGGTCAGTTTCTCTAATGCAGCGCGGTCTCCGTTACGGATACGACCGGCCAATTCTACCTCTTCCTCTACCGATATCAACTCCTCTCGACCGATCTCTTGAAGATACTTGTCCAGACTCGCCGACTCACGGTTGGTGATAGATTTTGTAATTTTTAATTGACGCATATATAGTATATGGGTTTCTGTTTTTGCGGGATTTCTACGTAATCCCTCTGCAGCTTGCAAGCAATCTGCACAGACGTTCATCCCGTTTGTTTTACAAGCGAGCTTGACAACAAATCGCGTTGAACGTCTGTGATCCGGTCGGGATTCGAACCCGAGACCCACAGCTTAGAAGGCTGTTGCTCTATCCAGCTGAGCTACCGGACCCGGAGCGTCCTCCCGACGGAACGGGAGGAGCGGCCTCCGCCTAGAAGGGCATAAAGCCACACTTAGGCAAAATAGGGCGCAAAGGTACTACAATTATTTGAATTATGCAAATAAAATCGTACTTTTGTGGCTTTTTGCGGCGTTTTTTACAGCAAACTGTCGAAAAGTTGGGCTAAATCCTGCTTGCGGCATGCACCTACGTGGCGATTTACCAACTCGCCGTTCTGGAAAAACAGCATCGTCGGGATATTCATAATACCGTACTCCTCGCAGGTATCCGGATTATCATCCACATTCAGTTTACCTACTACTACCTTACCCTCGTATTCGTTCGAGAGCTCCTCCAAAATCGGGAGCATCATCTTACAAGGACCGCACCAAGCAGCCCAAAAATCTACTACTACCGGTTTGCCTGACGCGATCACATCCTTGATGTTAGCGTCTGTAATTTCTACTGTCATACTTGTTGTATTTGTTTAATGATTATTTTTTTCTGATTCGGTTTGCGCAAGAGGATATCCGTTAACGGATCTTCCAAGTACGTCTGTACCGCCCGTTTAACAGGTCTTGCACCATTCTTCTTATCGAAACTCTTCTCTACCAACTGCTCATTCACTTCCGTCGAAACACTCAGTTGATGTCCCTGCGCTTTCATCCGTTGTTGCAATAGACTCACCTCAATCCGTACAATTTGCGCAATAGTCTCTTTGCTTAACGGCTCAAAGGTAACCACATTATCAATACGGTTCACGAACTCCGGCGGGAACTGCTTCTGCAGCGCTTTCAGTAAGGTCGCATTCACCTGCTTCTGGTCCATCTCTGCCGCACTAAAACCTACGCCGCTGCCGAACTCCTGCAGTTGACGCGTACCTACGTTACTCGTCAGCACAATAATTGTGTTCCTGAAGTCCACGATATGTCCCTGCCGATCGGTCAGACGACCTTCGTCCATCACCTGCAGCAGCACATTGAAGATATCCGGATGCGCTTTCTCGATCTCGTCGAACAGGATGATCGAGTAGGGTTTTCTCCGTACCGCCTCGGTTAACTTTCCGCCGTCTTCATGCGCTACGTATCCCGGAGGAGCTCCTACTAACAGACTCACCGTATGTTTCTCCATGAACTCCGACATGTCGAAGCGAATCATCGCATCTTTGCTGCCGAACATCTCCTCCGCCAGACATTGTGCCAGGTACGTCTTACCTACACCCGTCTGACCCAAGAAGAAGAATGTGCCGATCGGTCGTTTCGGGTCTCTTAAACCCAGACGACTCCGTTGAATAGCGCGAACGACCGTCTCTACGGCTTTGTCCTGGCCGATGATACGTTTCTTCAGCGTCTCGCCCATCGTACGCAAGCGCTCGTTCTCTGCCGTCGCTACGCGCTGAACAGGTACGCCGCTCATCATACTCACTACCCCGGCTACATCGTCCGTCGTGATCATATACGGTTCGGCTTCGGTCTCGCCTTTCGCCTGTTGACGCGCATGACTGCGCGCACCTACTTCGTCCATCACATCGATCGCCTTATCCGGGAAAGCACGGTCCGTCAAATAGCGTTCGCTTAAGTTCACGCAGGCTTTCAACACCTCTTCCGTATATACCACATGGTGGTATTGCGCATAGTACGCGCTTAACCTGCCTAATATATCCAAGGTCTCTTCTACCGTCGTCGGACGAACGATCACTTTCTGGAATCTCCGTTCCAGCGCTCCGTCTTTCTCGATCGACTTCGCATATTCGGCCGTCGTCGTCGCGCCGATACACTGCACCTCTCCACGTGCCAAAGCGGGCTTTAAGATATTCGCTGCATCCAAACTGCCAGACGCATTACCCGCACCAATCAAGGTATGAATCTCATCCACAAACAAGATCACCTCCGGATGGTTCTGCAACTCCGTGATCACCTGTTTCATGCGTTCTTCAAACTGACCCCTGTACGTCGTACCGGCTACCATCGAAGCCATATCTAAGGTGATGATCCGTTTGCCCTGCAGCGCCCCGGCTTCGTTATGCACGATGCGCAGCGCCAAGCCTTCTACGATAGCCGACTTGCCTACACCCGGTTCACCAATCAGTATCGGGTTATTCTTCTTTCTGCGACTCAAGATCTGTACCACCCGCTCGATTTCCACTTCTCTACCTACCATCGGGTCTAACTGACCTTCCTCTGCCAGTTTCGTCAAGTCCCGTCCGTATTTATCCAGCGCCGTCGTCTTCCCTTTCTTCATGTTCTTCGGCTGCTGACCTCCGCGCTGCGGCTGCCAGTTATTCTCATTCACGTCGCCCGTCTGTTCCGCCGAAGCCTGTGTCGTCTCCGAAGGAGCATAATGCGGTTGACCGAAGATGTCGGCTAACTGATTGAAACTGATATGCCACTCCCGCTCCAAGTACGCAGCTGTCGTATTGATACGCTCGCGTAAGATAGCTAACAGCAGGTGAATCGTACCTACCGCCTCCGCCATATACTCACGACTTATACCTTCTGCTATCCGCAGAATACGATCCGTCTGAGCGCTGCGCTGAACGGGTTCAATCATCTCTTCCTTACCTCGCTGCTGCTCCTCTAAATGTGCTTTCGCTGCGGCCACATCAATAGATGTCTGCTGTAGCACTTCAAAAGCAGAACCCTCTCCTAAACGGAGGATTCCCAGCAATAAATGGTCCGGCTCTATGCGCTTGCTGACTAATCGCTCGGCTTCTTCCTGCGCATAGATAATTACTTTGTTCAAATTCTGTGTTACTATCATATATTTCCTCTAAACCCTAAACTTTAAACCTTCAACTTTCAACTTTATAACTTAGTTATAAAAATGCCATGCCAATCCCGCGCGGAACACATCCCTGTTCGTCGGGTAACCCGGCATGGTCAGATACCCGGTGCTCTTGGTGTCAAACCAATAGCTGACATGTTGGTAATGCGCGAAGAAACGCAAGCGAATCGATCGCACATAGAAGTTTGCATACACGCTCATCCACGGGTAGTTACCTACATTTGTCGTTTGTTGGCTTGCGAACATACCCGTCTCGGGACATAACACCGGTGCATTGTAGCGCGTGAAATAACGCAGGTCCACACCAATCTGTGCATCTAACGCCCTGAACCAAGTGCCGTGGTAATAGAGACGATGCTGCAATATCAGCAGAGGAACCGCCATGATGCTGTCTCGTGTGCTATACTGAATCACCGCCCGGTTCTCCAGATTCACCCAAGGCGTCGTGATATCGGCCGTCACATCGCCCGTGAAAATCTGTACGCTGCCCTTATATTGATGCGGACACCAGTCGCTTGCCGAGACAAAGATCGGATTGGTCTGGTTCTCAAAACTGAAGTCAATCTTCGCTTTCACCCACTTCGTCGGATAAGCAATCGTCGCCCCGCCTAAGAACCGATAGGTAAACCCGAAGTTATTCTCCCATCGGATATGGTTCGAGTTATAATGTTGCAGATACCAGTTCGGCGTCTCGCTCTTCGCATAAGCGCGCGCAGAAATCAACATCGGATACTTACCCGCTTGGAACTTCGTCTGCAGTTTGCCTTCTACGTTAAACTCACCGATCTTATAACCCACTACGCAAACTTTGCCCTCTATATTATAGTGTACGTTCGCGCCGCTGTGCTTGTGTATCGCGCCGCCCACAAACGTGTTGTTTGTCCATTTATAGTCATAAATACTGTCGTACGGTACGCTGTCGCGCATGAACCGCTGACATTCGTTCATCGCAAACACTGTTGCGCCGAACTTCAATTTTGTGTTGTATGCTTCGCAGAAGGTGACCGCAACCGTGTTGCGAATCGTCAGCACATCTGTTGTGTCGTTCGTCTTGGACGAATCATAATAGGTCGTGTCGTAAAATCCCTGCTCTGCCGTCTTCTCGATATACCGTCTGTTCGAGTTATTGGTCTCGAAGATATGACTGAAGGTCATAATAGGAATATACTCCACTTTGATGGTATCACGCAATTCCCTTCGTCCGTTCTCGATCACCTCAATCGAATCGTGATACTCTCTGTCTTTTGTTATCGCATATTGGTTATGCAGATACCCGCTCAAGTAGCGATAACCAATCATTGAATTGAGTCGTACCGGTAAGTCCTCTGCGCTCAGCGGACCCGATAACTGACTCACGTCTCGCAAACCGCCGTTGTTGAACGAACTCAACTGACTCCAACCGAATGCGGCATGCATCGAGTAGTGCGCACCCGTGTAACTGCCCCATACCGATCCACGGTATAACTTACCCGACGTATTGGCGTAGTGACCGATTGAATTTAGATAGTCCATCTCTAATCCTAAGTTCAGTCGCCGCCCCAAGTTACCGGTAAACAAAAAATCGATATCGTTCTCCTCGTGTCCGCTTGTGAAGCCTTTCTTATACGCTACGGTCGAGTAGGGGGTCGTCGTATTGAAATAGCGCTGCTCCTGCGGCGTGACCACATAGGGCGTCAGACTCCAGGCAAACGGGTCTTCTATCGTACGCACCCGATCATTGATCACGCGGCTCTCGATAGGCGAGACGAGGATATTGCCGTTTGTGGCGCTGCTGATGGAGTAGTTGTTCTGTACATCTACGTCCTGATAATTCAGCATTAGCGTATCCATGAAGGCAATCGTATCCGCGACGGCGCTGTAACCCGGCATCTGCCAGGTATGAATCACCGTCTTCGTACGCGGCTGCTTGGCAGCGGCCACAAGGGTCGCTGCCAACAGCACTAATACTATACCGATACGTTTAAATTTCAAATCTAAAATCTAAAATCTGAAATTACTTCTTCTTCTTAAGTTTTGCTTGAAGAAGTTGTATCTCTTCTTCCTGGTTGCGGATGGTCTTGAGCAACTCATTCAACTCTTCGTTCTCAATCGTTGTCGGATATTGCTCCTCTACGGTCTGCAAGAAGTCGGACAGCACATTCATATAGTTGATGAATGCGTCGTAAGCCGATTCGTACTGCGTCTCGCCCTGATCGATATGATTCATATAATGCAGGTAGTTCACATCCTGCAGACGCAACCAGTTGGTCTTCAGCGCCTTGTCTTGGCATAGGTGAACGCGCTCAGCCACGGCATACAGTTTATGAATAGCCTCTTGCTGCAAGTCATTTCCGGCATATACACTCAGGTCTTTTGCCTCGCCGCTCCAAGTCAAAGGATACGGACTCGACAATACATCCTCCGCCGCCAGTTTCTTCGCTGCTTCAGCCGGCGTCATGAAGCCCATCTCGCGCTCTAACGCATAGTACGGCAGTGCCTTGAGGAAATCGAAGATACCTGTGCCGGCATTCTGACGAACACCGAAGGTCTCTGCGCCTACCCAGATATTGATGATGTCCTCGCCTTCCGGCAGGTCCTTCAACTGGTTCGCATATTTCTCTGCGTCCATCGGGAAATTCGGCCAGTTAGGATCCGAGAAGTGGAAACTCAACTCATCGCTCAGGTTCATGTTACGCAGCAGCACTTTCATCTTCGGAGCACCTGCCGACTGATACATCTTATTCGGTGTCTTCCAACTGATCACGTGCTTTGCGCCCTCGGTCATGATCGCTTTGTAACCCAGTTTATTCAACTGATAAGCGGTCTCATCCGTGTACAGCAACTCGGTGTTCCAAACCGTCTGAGCCTTTACACCCAATACGTTCTCTAACAGTTCTCCTTGTTTCTTGAATTGCAACTTCATCTCGCTCTCGTTGTACTCCGAAGCCAACGAATAGCTGTACGGCGTAGCTAAGAATTCAACGGCTTTCGTGGCTGCCAACTCCTTGAGGATATCAATCATCTCCGGATTGAACTGCTCGAACATCTCAATCATCGTACCACTAACGCTGATTGCGCAGTGGAATTTACCCTTGCTCAGGTTGATCATATCTTTGATCGTCTGGCAAAGCGGTAAGTACGAGGTGTTAACCAACCAGTTAACGTGCTCTTCGGTAGCCATATCATCGTAGTAGTAATGATCGTGGCCGATTTCAAAGAAACGATAGCGCTTCAGACGGTAAGGTACATGCATCTGGAAGCAAAAACATATATTTTTCATAATGCTATTAAATTTACAATTTACAATTTACAATTTACAATTCTTAAAGTGTGTGATTGATCACGCCGTCATAAATCTTACGCACTTTAAGACCCGCGTCGGACCATTTGATGTTATTGACCTCCGCAATACCCAGATCGTGCAGACTCTTGTACATCGCCGGATACTTCACGATCGCATAGATCGCATCGGCCATCGCGTCGATGTCCCAATAGTCTGTCTTGATCGCGTGCTGCAGGATCTCAGCGCAACCGGACTGATGACTGATGATAGACGGACAGCCTACCTGCATTGCCTCCAGCGGACTGATACCAAACGGCTCACTCACACTCGGCATGATATATACGTCGCTCATCGCCAGCATCTCTTGAACCTGCTTTCCGCGCATGAAGCCCGGGAAGTGGAATTTATCGGCAATACCGCGTTTAGCAACCAGATCAATCATCTCTGTCATCTTATCGCCGCTACCGGCCATCACAAACCGAACACCGTTGGTCTTGCTCAGTACGCGTGCTGCGGCTTCTACGAAATACTCCGGTCCCTTCTGCATCGTGATACGACCTAAGAAAGTAACCAACTTATCCTTGCGCTCCGGTTTTGTGAACTCCTCCGGATGAGCCAAAGGCTCAACGGCGTTGTGAACCGTACTTACCTTACGCGGATCAATACCGTATTTCTCAATTACCGTGTTACGCGTCAGGTTACTTACGCATATGATATGATCCGCTGCCTCCATGCCTCGTTTCTCGATCGCGAACACCGTCGGGTTTACATTACCGCGGCTGCGGTCGAAGTCCGTTGCATGCACGTGGATAACAAGCGGTTTACCGCTGATCTGTTTGGCAAATACACCGGCCGGATAGGTCAACCAGTCGTGACTGTGGATGATATCGAAGTCCAAGGTATGCGCCAATACCGAAGCTACCGCCTCGTAGTTACCGATCTCTTCAATCAGGTTGTCGGGATAACGACCCGAGAAACCGATGCAGCCTAAATCATCCGTTCCGATACGACGGAAGTCATAGCGGATACCATCGCGGAAACGATAGTACTCCTCCGGAGACATACGACCCGCCATGCGCTCTTTCACATAGTCGTAGTTGACGTCTTTCCATACTACCGGAATACTGTTCGCGCCGATGATACGCAAGAAAGACTGATCCTCGTCACCCCATGGTTTCGGAATGACGAAGGTGATCTCCATGTCTTTCTGCTCACTCATACCGCGAGTCAAACCGTAACTCGCTGTTCCCAAACCACCTAAGATATGGGGAGGAAACTCCCAACCAAACATTAACGCTTTCATTGTTGTGCCTCCTTTTCTTGAGCCTCTTTTTGCTCGCGTTCATACTTCTTCAATGTATCCAGCAGACTGATTACTGCTGCTACGCTCGGTGCACTACTCATGCCGCCGTGTCCTTTGTACGGCGGGTTACCGTCGTAGAACTCATTCAGCGTACCTATCGTCAACTCGTTCATCTCGGCTTCGAAACCAACCAACAGACGCTCCATGAAACTGGTACCGCTGTATTTATAGACGTTCATATAAGCACGCGAATAAGCGGTGATGGTCGACGGCCATACTACGCCGTTGTGCAGACAGCGGTCGCGTTCTGACAGCGCTACGCCGTACATCGGACGGTAGTTACCGCTCTTCGGACTCAAGCTGCGCAGACCCTTCGGCGTTAACAACTCCTTCGTGCATATATCGACTACCGCTTTCTGCTGTTTCTTATCCAGCGGACTGTACGGCAGACCAACCGCCCAAATCATATTCGGACGAACTTCCTTGTTCTGATAGTTGTCAATCACGAAGTCATTCAGATAGATGCCGTTCCAGAAGGTCTTTACAAACGCATCCTTGGTGATCTCTGCCTGATATTCCATCAGGTCGGCACTCGTCTCCTTACCCATCTCGCGCAGCATCTCTGCCGTGAAGCGCATCGCGTTGTACCACAGCGCATTCACCTCTACGATATAACCCGTACGCGGGGTGACAGGCCAACCGTTCTCGATGGCATTCATCCATGTGGCCGGACGTTGTGTGCCGTCCACCCAAAGCAATCCGTTCTGGTGCAGTTTGGCACGCGGGTGGTTCTGCTTACGATACCATGTGATGATATCCAAGCATATCTGGCCGTACAGGTCAGCCGCCTCTCTTACCGTATATTTATGTGCGAATTTCTGACAAGCACGAATGAACCATAACAGTACATCCGGTTCGTCCATACCCGTCATCTTGATATCATGAATCTTACCGTTCATGAACTTCAGCACCTCGTCCACCGCGGTCTTGTTGATGATTGCATCCCAGTACTCCGGACGATCGATATCCAGCGTACAGCTGGCTACGCTAAAGAACGTCGTGCGGGCATCGGCTTTAAACCACGGGAAACCGGCTAACAAGTAGCACTTGTCTCCTTCGCGTTTATAGAATTGGCTGGCGCTGTTCTTCAGCGTGCTGAACATGTCATCACGACGGTTACGGCGCTCCATCTCTTTCTTCCAGATATGCTTCAACTGACCCGTATTGCACTCCGTCACACCGGCCGCGAAGATGATGCTCTCGCCTTTCTTTATCGGTAACTCGAAGTAACCCGGTACCAACAGGTCCTCTTTGAAGGCGTAACCGCGCTCTTTCTCTTTGCGGTACTCGATGTCCTTGTACCACTGCGGGTCATGATGATACTCGACGGCCTTGCTGAACTGCATGTACAGATTCGGGAAGCCCGGATACATGCGGTTGAAACGACCGTTCTCGCACTCGTCCATGTTCGGGTTGGCTAACGGGTTCTCGTGCGTTAACTCGTTCACGCTTCGGAATGCCAGGAACGGACGGAAACGCAATACCGTCGGACTACCGCTCTCGAGCAACGTGTAGCGAATCAGCACACGCGGTTCGAAACTAACCAACAGACGCTCTTTTTGTAGCACCATCGCGCCTACGCGGTACGTAGTGCGCGCAATCACTTCGCAGTCAAACTCGCGAATGTACTTGTGTCCGTTCGGACTGAAGTGATTCTCTCCGTACTCGTGCAAACCTAAGTTAAACTCCGCACCATGTTGGATCACCGTCTCATCCAAAGAACTGAGAAGCACGTAGTTGTCTTCTCCCAATTCCGGAATAGGCATCACCAACTGGCCGTGGTACTTACGTGTGTTGCAATCAACGATGGTCGTTGAGTTGTACACACCGGCACGGTTCGTTCGAATCATCTCTTTCTGAAGCGAACGCTCTAAATTAACAAGCACTGTCTTGTCAAAATTCAGATAACTCATGATGTGTTTAAGTATTAAGTAAATTAATTATATTTGCCTTTGAATTTCTCTTGCGCCTCGGCTACAAACTCCTTGATGCGCTGCTCCTCCGCTTTCTTGCAAACCAGCAGCACGCCTTTCTGCTCCGCAATAATCATATCATCTACGCCTTGCACAATCGCTAACTTGCCCGGTTCCAAGGTCACAATATTTCCCTTTGCCTCATGGAATAGCGCCTCGCTATGCAGACTCACGTTCTTCTGCTCGTCCTTCTCACTCAACTCGTATAACGAACCCCATGTGCCCAGGTCACTCCAACCGAAACTGGACGGAATTACGTATACGTTATCCGCCTTCTCCATGATGCCGTAGTCGATCGAGATGTTCGGACATTTCGGGAAGATATCTTCGATAAACGCTTCCTCTTTTTCCGTACCCATCAGTAACTCCCCCTCGCGGAAACGATCCGCCACTTCCGGTAACAAATAACGGAAGGCCTCACTGATAGTCTGCAGATTCCAAATAAAGATACCACTGTTCCAAAGGAAATCACCGCTCTGCAGGAATACCTTCGCCATCTCCAGATTCGGCTTCTCCGTAAACGTCTTCACCGGATAAATGCCATCTCCTTTCACCTTTAACCTTTCACCTTTCACCTCATCCGATTTGTCCGCGACAAATTGGATGTACCCATATCCTGTCTCCGGTCGGGTAGGCTGCATGCCCAGCGTGCAGATAGCCTTGTTGCTACCTACGAAATCGAATGCTTTCTGAATCGTCTGACGGAATTTCTCTTCCTCCAAAATCAGATGATCACTCGCCGCTACGACGATATTCGCCTGCATCTCCGGCCGACTCCAGTCGATGTCCTGGTAATTGGGCAGACTGCTGTTGCCGCCTTTGATCTTTCCTGCTTTCGCAAATCCCTCGTATTGCTTACCTTCGTCTTTGGTAAATCCATAGGCTTTTTGCAGGCAGAGTGCACGAATATGCGCGGTCGCGTACGCGATGCATGGCGCCGTATTCCGGCGCGCAGGTTCGCATAGAATCTGACTCTCCGATAAATCCGGCACTTGCTTTAAGATCGTATTTTTATACGCTACGTTCGTTACAATAAAGACATTCTCGATCGGAATCAACGGACGAAAACGGTCCACCGTCATCTGCAGCAAACTTCGGCCTGTACCAAAGAAATCCAAAAATTGTTTGGGCTTATCGGCCCTACTGAACGGCCAGAAACGACTACCGATGCCGCCGGCCATAATAACGCAATAGTTATTTTGATTTTTCATGTACAAAACAAATTTGGGCGCAAAGATACAAAATATTTATAATATGTGCAAGCGCGCGCGACTTTTTTTAGGAAAAAAGTGTCATTTTGTCCCAAAAATGAAAAACTTTCCACTTTTAACTTTCCACTTTCAACTTTTATTACTACCTTTGTGCCGTAATTTGGAGTAAAATGCGCAAAAATTATTTTTTAGGGTTGTTATTTGGAGGTATTTTTTGTGTTTTTTTCTTAACCTCTTGTAGTAAGGTGTCTACGCCGAAGCCATACGGCTATTATCGTATCACCTTGCCGGATACTTCGTATGTGGATTTCGAGACCCTCTATCCGGATTATCCCTACACCTTCGATCTGTCGCAGAACGCCGTTGTCCAACCGCGGAATGACGAACCTTATTGGATCAATGTCTATTATCCCGCTTTGGATGCAACCATCCACTGCTCCTATAAGTCTGTTCATCGTAACTTACGCGAACTGTCCGATGATGCACTCGAGTTCGTCTATCGGAATGCCTCGTTCGCGAATGCCATTCCGGAGCGGGAATATGCGCATCCGGAGGCCGATGTATATGGCGTATTATTTGATTTGGAGGGAAATACCGCTTCGTCCTGCCAGTTCTTTATCACCGATTCCACCCGCCATTTCTTCCGGGCTTCGGTGTATTGCAATTGCCCGCCGAATGCCGACTCCCTCGCCCCGGTATATAACTATTTGCGCACCGATGTGATCCGCATGGTTGAGTCTTTTGAATGGAAATACTGATGTATGTTTTTTTCTTTCAAACATAGAAGTTTAGCATTGCTGCTTGATCCTGAGAAGGCCAATTTGGATGCCCTCCCTATCTCTGCGGAGTGCTGCCCCGATTATATCTTCGTCGGCGGTTCTACCGGCGGAGATACGACGGAGTTCATCCGTGAACTCAAATCAAAAATCAAAAATCAAAAATCAAATATCCCAATAATTTTATTCCCCGGAAATGCCGCCCAGTTTACGCCGGAAGCCGATGCGATATTATATCTCTCTTTGCTCTCCGGAGATAACCCTGAGTACCTGGTCGGGCAGCAGATTAAGTCAGCCCGAGCGATACATAACGCACAGATAGAAGCTATCCCGACAGCCTATATCTTGATAGACGGCGGTGTGGAGACTTCTACGATGCGCGTGACGCAAACATCTCCGATTCCATCGGACCAAATAGACCGAATTGTAGATACCTGCATCGCAGCGGAACTGATGGGTAAAAAAGCAATCTACTTGGAAGCCGGTTCCGGGGCAAAAACCCCGATTTCATCGGATATAATTGCCGCGGTACGGGCGCAAACGAAATGCACTCTGATTGTCGGTGGAGGTATCCGAACGCCCGAGGCGATGAATACGGCCTACGATGCCGGAGCAGATGTCGTTGTGATAGGAAATCACTTCGAATCCCATCCGGAAGACCTCGCTTTGTTTACTAACGCTCATGGTGCTTCTGGTGCCTCTGGTTTATCTCCCGATGATGAGCGCTATATGCGCCTCGCGCTCGCTGAAGCTCAAAAAGCCTTAGCTGCCAACGAGATACCTATCGGATGCATTGTCGTCTCCCAGAATCAGATCATCGGTCGGGGACATAACCTCACGGAGACGCTCGAGGACGTGACAGCGCATGCCGAGATGCAGGCTATCACCGCTGCGGCGCAGACCGTAGGAGGCAAATACCTGCCGGATGCTACGTTGTACGTCACGGTGGAACCCTGTCCGATGTGTGCCGGGGCGATCGGTTGGGCGCAGATCAAACGCATCGTCTATGGTGCCCCCGATCCCAAACGCGGATATGCCACCTATGCCCCGCGTGTTTTTCACCCGAAAGCTTCGGTTTCATCGGGAGTTTTAGAGGCCGAGTGCAAGGCTTTGATACAAGAATTTTTTAAGGCAAAACGATAAATCATCAATCACCAATCACCAATATGAAATTCCACATCCCTACACAGATTTTGCGCGTTAGTGCGTTTGTTGTCTTAGCGGCTGTCATTGTGTTGCTTTTCCCGCAGTATAACAATTCCTTCCGTTATCATTACGAAGTAGGAAAACCTTGGGGCTACGCTACGCTGAGGGCGGATTTTGACTTCCCGATCTACAAGACCGATGAGCAGTTGGCGAAGGAGGAGAAACAACTCCTCTCGACCTTTACTCCTTATTATAAATATATCCCCCGCGTGCAAAGGGAAGTAATGGTGATTTCCCTCGAGGAGATGGAGTGGCTGCAAAGCGAAGAATATTCCCGCGTAGCCATTCCGCAGCGAGGCGGCGGGTATAAGAACTATTCCCTTTCGGAACTCTATACGCCTGCTTCGGCGTACAAACGATACGGCTATTCGATCGATCAGAACCTCGTACGCGATACGGCGCGCACCGAGTCGATGCGTGAGAAGACTTTAGCTACGCTCTCGCCTACCATAGGTATGGTGCAGAAGAACGAACGAATCGTCGAGCAGGGCGAGATCGTTAACGAGCGTACCTACCAGGTGCTGCAGTCCCTCAATCGTGCATACAAAGATGAGAATGCAGGCAATAAGCAAAAGAAACTCTCGCTCTTGGGCGAGTCGATTCTCGTGGTATTGTTCCTGAGTCTGTTTGTGATTTATCTGTCTGTCTTCCGTCCGAACTATGCCCGCCAGACGTCCGTGATGCTCTTCTTCTGCTTGCAGATCTTTATCGTCATTGCCTTGGCCTGTCTGGCGCTGCGGTTTGGCCTGTCCATCTATCTGGTGCCCTTTGCCTGGGTGGCTATCCTGACGCGTGTGTTCTTGGATTCCCGCACGGCCCTCTATCTGCATTTAACGACCATCCTCATCACCTCGGTCATTGTGCCCGCTCCGGTGGAGTTCTTCTTCATCCAGATGGCGGTCGGCATGGTAGCCGTGTCTTCGCTCTTCGATCTTACGCGCCGAGCACAGTTGTTGCAGACCGCAGGATGGATCTTACTGGCGGAATCAATCGCTTATACGGCCATCACGTTTGCCCAAACCGGCGTCTTCACAACTATCGTGGCATGGAACTACCTCTATTTCTTTATCAGCGCGTTGCTCATCGTCGGTTGTTACGGTCTGATCTATCTGTTTGAGAAAGTCTTCCATTTCATCTCGTCCATCACGCTGGTCGAGTTGGCGGATATCAATTCGGACCTGCTCCATCTCTTGGCCGAGAAAGCACCGGGAACGTTCCAGCATTCGATGCAGGTATCCAACTTGGCTTCAGAGGCCGCGAAAGTAGCGAACGCCAACGCGTTGTTGGTTCGTACGGGTGCGCTCTATCACGATATAGGTAAGATTATCGATCCGCTCTACTTTGTAGAGAATCAACAGGGTTCAGAGAACCCGCTTCTGAAACTGGACCCGCGGGATGCAGCGCAAGTCATCATGTCGCATGTCACCGAAGGAGAACGTCTGGCGCGCAAGCATCATCTGCCGGAAGTCATCATTAATTTCATTACTTCCCATCATGGTACCTCGCTCGTGCGCTATTTCTATAATACCTATTGCAACGCGCATCCGAATGAGAAAGTAGATGAGTCGCTCTTCCGCTATCCGGGACCCAAACCGACCACCAAAGAGGGTGCAATCCTCATGATGGCCGATGCCATCGAAGCCCGTTCGCGCAGTCTGGAGGACTTCTCGGAAGAGTCCATCGCGAAGGCTGTCAACCAGATGATTGATGCGCAGATTGCCGACGGCCAGTTCGCCGAGACACCGCTTAGTTTCAAGGATGTCGATGCCATCCGTCAGGTCTTTGTCTCCCGCCTCACGGCCATGAATCATCATCGTATCGCTTATCCCACATTGAATCAAAAATAGCGGTCGTCATAACGAATAAAAATCATCAATCATAAATCATAAATCAGCAATGGCTGAAAGCCGTCTATATCTCGCTCCCATGGAGGATGTTACCGATCCAGCCTTCCGCATGCTCTGCAAACGCTACGGAGCGGATCGTGTTTATACGGAGTTTGTGAACGCCGATGCCTTGGTGCGCGATATCGCTTCTACGACACGCAAACTGACGATTCACGATGCGGAGCGACCGGTAGCCATTCAGATATACGGACGGGAACCCGAAGCGATGGCTGATGCGGCACGTATCGTAGAGACGGCCAAACCCGACTTTATCGATATTAATTTCGGCTGCCCGGTGAAGAAAGTGGCCGGAAAAGGAGCCGGAGCTGGATTGCTCAAAGACGTACCGAAGATGCTGGAGATCGCCAAAGCCGTCGTCAATGCGGTGCACACACCGGTAACAGCAAAAACCCGCCTCGGATGGGATGAAACAGATCTTCTGCCCAAAAATAATCCATTAGGATTACCAATCACCAATCACCAATTACCAATCACCAATTCTAAAGAAACATTCATCGTTTCTTTGGCTGAAGCCCTCCAAGACTGTGGTATCCAAGAACTGGCTATTCATGGTCGCACCCGTTCTCAGATGTACCGCGGAGAAGCCGACTGGACCTTGATCGGAGAAGTGAAGAACTGTCCGCGTATCCATATCCCGATTATTGGTAATGGCGATGTGACGACGCCTGAACGAGCCAAAGAATGCTTCGATCGCTATGGCGTAGATGCCATCATGATCGGTCGCGCCACCTTTGGTGCACCCTGGCTCTTCGCCGAGATGAAAGGCCTTCCCGCTCCGAAAACGATGGCGGAGAAGGTTGCTGTTTTGAAAGAACACGTCCTCGCCTCGATCGCTTGGTGCGGCAACGACGAACGCAAAGGAATCCTCCATTCGCGTCGTCATTTTGCGGCTTCGCCGGTCTTCAAAGGTTTGCCGGATTTCAAGCAAACCCGCATCGCCCTCCTCCGCGCCGACACTAAAGAAGAAGTCTTTGCTATCATGGATGAAATAGTAGCCAAATGGTCAAACGAATAAAAAAATATTTTTGGTATTTTTAGATGATTGATTTAAATTTTATTTATGTTTATTGCTGATTATTTATAGGGAACTCGCAGAGTTAAGAAGTTTTATTCGAGCGAGTTATGTTAAGTTTATTTATAAATAAGTCGGTTGAATAAAAATTCGAAGTACGTAGTACTATAAATAATCAGGGTTTTATCTGTTTTTTTTATTTACTTAATTTATTCTAAAATCAATCATCTATTTTTAATATAATTTTTCTTTTAAATATCAATAATGAGAAAGTTTTTTGATAGTAATGCGTTATGGTTGAGCATGCTCGTCGGAGCGGTCTTTTACCCCTGGCTCCTGCCCTTGAAGCCGGTCTTACCGTGGTTGATCTTCTTTATGCTCTTCTTTACGTTCTGTAAGGTCAACCCGCTTGACTTACGTCTGCATAAATGGCATTGGGTGGTATTGGGTGCGCAGATGGCACTCGGTTTCCTGACCTATTTTGTGACGCTCCGTCTCTCCGGAGATCCTGTCTTGGCGCAGGGACTGCTCATGTGCTTCATCATGCCTACGGCTACTGCCGCACCGATCATCGCCGGTAAGATGGGAGGTTCTATTCAGAACCTGACTACCTTCACGCTGCTCTCTAACTTCGCCACGGCGATTATTGTACCCGCCACCTTCCCATTAATAAATGACCAATTACAAATGACCAATTACCAATTTGCGGAGCAATTCTGGCCGGCGTTTCTGCTGATTTTATCCCGCGTAGCGCCCCTTCTACTTGGTCCTTTTTTCTCTGCTTGGGCACTGAGAATAGGGTATGATTGGTATCAGAGAAAAAAAATCAAAAATCAAAAATCAAAAATCAAAAATGCCAAAACCTTTGAGTTGCCAAAGAGTTTGGCTGTCGTACCATTCTATCTCTGGGTTGCCTCGATCACCGTGCTCTCTGCTACAGTCACACAAACAGTTATTACCAATTACCAATCACAAATGACCAATATGCTAATTTTATTAGCATGCTCCTTCTTCGTCTGCCTGCTGCAATTCGGTTTGGGTAAATGGATTGGATATAAACTGCCGGCTCCCAGCAAGGGACGCGACTATCAGGATGTGCTCATCAATCCGGCTGCGGCGCCTAAGACCATGGCGGGAGTCTCGTCTATCACGGCCGGACAAGCTTTTGGCCAGAAAAACACCTCACTCGGTGTATGGATGGCGCAGACCTATCTTGATCCCCTTTCTTCACTCGGCGCAGCAGCGTATATCATCTGGCAGAACCTCTTTAATTCGGTGCAATTGTTCGTTGTAGCGCATAAAAAATAAAAAAAAACAAAATAAATTTGCATATTCGAAAAAAAAGCCGTACCTTTGTAGCCGGAATTATGTGAATTAAAGTTTTAACTTTATATAATCAACTTTTTGTTTAACTCAAAATCTTAAAATTATGAGGAAATTTTTCTCTTTAATCGCTGCCGTGCTTTTCGCAGGTAGCATGATGGCTGAAACTTCATCCCTTGTGTTTACTGCTAAATGTAACGGCTCAGGAACGGCTGATGATGGTGCAGCATGGACGGTTACTTCAGATGGTTCCGAGTCAAATTTTGATAACACTAGTGGTATCCACTATGGTACTAATTCTGCCAGTGTTCAGTACTTGCAACTCGAAACATCAAGTATCACAGGTACGATTACTAAAGTTGTTGTAAATGCTCGTGATGCTAAAGCCAAAGCCACTCTTACTGTAAAGGTAGGAACAACGGACTTCGATGGTACTGCTACTGCAACGAACACCTCTACGGACTATGAATTTACCGGTTCTGCAAAGGGAAATATCGTTGTTAGACTGGATCGTGGTGCCGCGGAGACAAAAGCTCTTTACATTAAATCTGTGGTTGTAACTTATACTCCGGCTGCCGCAACAGATCCGGTTATTAACGCTGAGAACATTTCTCTGGGTTATATCCGTTTCGAGGGAGATAAGTATTCTACTACTAAGACTTTAAGTGTAACCGGTGCTTATCTGGAGAATCCTATTACGGCAAGTACAACTAGTGACAAAATCACTATCCTTACGGAAAGTGTTCCGGCTGAAGGTGGAGATTTTTCCATTAAGATTGATGCAGCCGGCGGTGCTTTGGACGAGGTTATTACTTTGACTTCTGGTTCTGCAAGCAAGTCTGTGAAAGTGCTTGGTCGTTTAATTAAGAAGGCGGAGATTGAGGGAGAGAATGTTACTCTTGCCTCGGATAGTAATACGGTTGATTCTATTACTGTAAATACGGTATATGGAATGAAAGCAGGAACGAGCAAAAAAACGGGAAGTTTAAGAATTCAAGTTCCCGCAAAAACAGCAAAATTACGTTTCTTTGCTGCTGCTTGGACAGGCGCTGCAGGCAATATTGCTATTTCTGCCCCTGCGGGTGTTGAAATTACTTCGACCGCTCTTAGCGAAGGCGTTATCTCTATTCTTGCTGATGCTGGTATTTCCGGTGCTGAAAATGATTATTTGCTGCAAGCTGCAGATGAAGCAAATTTCTTATTTGAGTTTGACTTAACTGGAGTAGATGCTGCAACTGATATTACACTAGCTAGCGGTACGGCACAACGTTTTGTTATTTGGGGGGCAAAATACGAACTCGAGGAAGAGCCGGCAGGCTGCGATTGGGATAATATCGAGTTCTTTAATGCAGGTCTTGCTCCTGAGGACGAGAACTACAACCAGTTTAAGATTTGCAAAGCAGGTGAGAATCCTAATATCGTAAATATTCAGGTTGCTCCTTGGGCAGATAATAACAAAGGTATCTACATTAACTTCCCAAGTGCAGAATTTACTACCATCTCTTTACCGGAAGGTCAATATAAGGTAGAAGGTGCAGGTATCCTGCTCTATCTCACTGCTTTCACGGCAAAAGAGACCGAGGTTACTATTAACTACAAGGGAGAAGATTGCGTGTTCACCGTTTACAATGTAAAGGGTGGTTCGGGTACCGCTATTGATAACACCGTTGTTAGCGAGAAGGCTATCAAGATGTTTGAGAACGGTCAGCTGATCATCATCAAGAACGGCGTGAAGTACAACGCTCTTGGTTCGGTAATCGAATAAAGAATCCTTTTCATCCCATTCCTTCCCTTTAGGGAGGGTTAGGGTAGGCCCCAAAACAGCTCGCTTCGGCGGGCTGTTTTTGTTTTGTCAAGAGAACCACTATTGTCCAATAAAAACTTTTTGTTTTCTCTATAAACAATTGATAGGTAGTTAGTTAAGGCGTTATTACGAGTAAACGGATTTGGTCTAACAATGTTTATTTATATTTATTGCTTTGAGTGCTTTACACTCGAAGAGTTGTGCAAATTGGTAGTAAAAGCTGTCTGGAAGTTTATTTGCAAGCAGATTTTAGTAACAAGTTGAACAAGGAGCTTTGCTCCTAAGCACGCAAAGGGTTTATCTTGGTTTTATTTACTTTTTAATAGACAATACTGTGAGAGAACAATTTTAAATTGTTTTTGATCTTTTTTGTTTCGTTTTTGTGAGCCCGCGAGTATTTGATTACCTAACCAAACAGCCGTCAATTCCTGTCTTATCATGTATTTTTTTTTCTAACTAAAACGCTATCATCTGGACTTTACAAAATAAAATTATTTTGCATTTTCTTCTCCTTTTTCTTGTGTATGTCAAAAAAAAGCAGTAATTTTGCGCCGCTTTTTTCGGCGCATAAGCGCCCGTGCATCCATATATGCGCGCGAAATTGGCACGAAAATTGAAGCATAAAATTGATCAAGAATACAAAAAAGATGATAATGAAGAAGTTTTTTATTACATTAACGATGATGCTCCTCGGCCTCTTCGCCGGCGTGAGCACGATGTGGGCAACAGACCCCAATCCTGAGACGGATTATTATTGGGCCAAGTTAACGGCCAGACCATCAACAGGAACGGGTGGTTCCGGTAAAGTCTATGTTTCTAACACGAGCACTATTCCGGCAGATGGGTATTATCAAGCTGTTTCGAGTACAGCAGAGGCTTCTGTAGAATCCTATGTGCAAGTGGCAGGTAATGATAATGCGACAATGTACGCATTTGCAAAACCTGACGCGGGTTCCTATTTTTCTGGGTGGTCGGATGCAAATGGTGGAACAGAAAAGGGTACGACTTCTCAATTACTTGAGGATTGTAAGCTGTCTTCCAAAAAAGGAAGGGCAAATGCATCAGAATATACAGTATATGCAACGTTTGAGCCGATACGAATCGTGTCCTATCAAATTACAGGCAATGGAACAACAGTTTCTGGAAGTTGTTCCTTTGAAGTGTATTTCCAACCGGATGCAACGATATCATTAAATGATTTTAACAACCCGGTCGTCACGAATGAGACAGGCGCGGGAACATGGAAGGCGCCAATAACAGGAAAATGGAAATGGGCTGTCGCAGATGGGAAATTAAAAGTGTTAGTGAATCTTACCGATGCAAATGCAGAAGGCTCCTATTTGGCTACCTTGACGGTTACGACAAAGGCGGGTATAAACATTAATGTGCCCTTATATGCTCGCACAGTAGTTGCGGCTCCTGGTAATGCGGTACTCTATGATGGTAAGACGCAGATGACAAGCGGTACGCTCGAAGAGATGTTGGCGGTGAATACCAGCGCGTATGCCAATCCGATCTTAAAACTCTCCGGTGACTATTCGGATGCGGTTGCGATTAATAAAAATATCACCTTTGATCTCAACGGTTATACGCTCAGCAATACGTTGACCGTTAGCGGCGGCGATGTAACGTTGGCATACAGCCCGTTCGGCGGCGCTATCAGCAGTAATGTAAGTGTAACAGGTGGTAAACTGATACTCACCGGTGGTACGATTACCGGTAATATCAATGTAAGCGCAGGTGCTACATTGGAGCAGAATGGTGCTGCGATCACCGGTGATGTAACCAATGCCGGTACGTTGACGACTACCGATGGCTCTATTACTGGTCAATTGGCATCCAGTGGCGCGTTGACGCTCAACGGAGGTAATTTCACCAACAACAGCGGTGCGGCGATTGCCATTACGGGCGGAACCGCGCAGATTAAGCGTGGTACTATCAGTGGTTCTACCTATGGTGTACAAACTTCCGGTGGTACTACAACTATCGAAAAGTTGGCTGTTATTACTGGTGGCACCAAAGCGCTCTATGGCAATGGCGGTTCGCTGACGGTGAATAATGGTAAGTTTACGGATCCGGCTAATTTGATTGCCGGCACGGTAACATTCAAGGCAGGCTATTTCCAAACCCACAGCGCGGGAACGGCTACAGCCCTTGGTAAGCAGGTTTGGCGTAATAGGGCTGGCGTAGAGTATCGCGAGGGATATGAGTTCTTCGTGGGCGATCAGGCAGCGGCACAGGCATCGAATGTCAGCGTCTGCCGTATCAATGCGACGGCGTATCCGTCCTTGGAGGACGCATTGGCATATGCAAATAATAACCCGAGCAAGTCGGTGACGATCTTTATGGAGAATGACTATGTGCTTGGAGCGGGTTATTATACGATTCCGGCGAATGCAACTTTGGTTGTGCCGATGTCGGATGACCAAAACATAGCATATCCGTACATTACGCATCGTTCTGAAGAATCGGCATATCCGACCCCGTATGTTTTCCGTACCTTAACTTTTGCTTCCGGCGTAAATATGAGTGTGCTCGGTACAATTGAGTTGTCCGGCGAACAGTTCAGCAAGGGCGGTGATCCGGAGCAATCCATTCCGGGAGGCCCTTACGGCCGTTTGATCTTAAAGCCCGGAAGCCATGTGACGCTCAACGACGGAGGTGAACTTCGTGCATGGGGTTATGTAACGGGTGACGGAACGCGTGCTGCGGACGGAACCTATCTCTCCGGCGAGATTGATGCACGTCGCGGTTCCAACGTACGTGAGCAATTCCAAATCGGTGACTGGAAAGCCGGTGATAGATCCTTCACTATGATTCAGGATAAGGACCCGCAGCAAAAAATGTACCTTTTCCCGATATACGAATATTTCATCCAGAATGTAGAATCTCCGGTGAAGTATCATCCGGGGTCTGCGCTTTATTGTTCTACGGCTGTAGATGCGCAAGTGCTGGCATATGCCAATGATATCAAGGTGGTAGGAAAAATGGGCGAACCGGCTATGTTCTTGATGGACGAGATGGCGGATGCGGAGAATACCTGGGTTCGCAAATGGTATGATGCCAATAAGGACCAGCAGGTATATGAGATCAATAGTGGTGCGCAACTCGGATCTATGGTTATTAACTTAGGTGAAGTATCTAAGGCTTTAATTGATCCGGGTCAGCCGGGCAACTACAATATCGTTATGGACTCCCGCAAGTACATACTTCCGTTAACGAGCAATATGAAGATTCATCTGTTGAGCGGATATATGCAATTCACGCAAAGTACCGCTTGTTTGCCTGGAATGGAAGTAGAGATTGATAAGGAATCAACCATTAGCCTCATTAACCAGAATAGAGCGGGTGTGGTAGAGGGAGCGCTTTATTTCTACGACTCCGACCAATGGGGAACCTATGTGCATGACGGCAAATATGGTACACGTGTTCATTATTCCGCTACGCTGAATGGCCAGCCGACGGCTCGTAATGTATCCTCTGCTGCGGCTATCGGGGATGCAATCTTAAATGTGCATGGCACCTTCCAGGTAGATGCCAATTGTGCCGTATATACTACGGTGGGAAAGACCAAGAATACGGTTGGCGGCAATGATGAATATTCCCAAGATCTTACGAAGGGTGGAGCAAGCATCATCTCTACCAACGAAGATGCCGGTACCTTTATCTTTAATGCAAATGCTCCTGTTTCCGAAGGCGTAACGATCAGCGACGGCATGTTTGTATGGAATGCGCAGGGAGAATTGAATCCCGAGGTTTTGGTTAACTATGACAATAGCGCCAACGGATTGATTATTAATCCGACAGCCAGAGGTAATTCTGCTCATATCTATGGATTCGAATTATGTACATCCGCGTTGCTGAAGAACGGAGATGGCTCGTTTACGCAAACAGAGGGAACAATAGGAGGCAATTCGTTCTGCTTTATCGATGGCCGCTGGACGGATATGAAGGTGGATGAGCATAACTATTGCTTCATGGTAGATGGTCATGAGATATTCTATGCGAAACCGGCTGAATATGTAGCGATATCTGCTACTAAAAATCCATCCACACATGCCATTACCGGCAATGCCGACCATACCTTCAGCGATTATGATGGTACGGGACGACTCTTTATCCTCATGGAAAAAGATTGCCAATGGTGGGAAGTAGAGAAGAAAGATAACCTCTACCATTGTATCCACCCGGATAATGATACGTATTATTATTGGGATGATGATGACAAGGAATGGAAAGAGCAACGCTTCACGATCACATGGCTCAATTGGGATGGAACGAAGATAAAATCCTATATTCAAGATGGATCCAAGTTGGTTGAAGTATCATATAGCGTGACCTATGGAACGCAAGCCGAGTTCTTAGGCTCGAACCCGACGCGTGAACCGAACATCGACTATACGTATGACTTCACAGGATGGACTCCTGCGTTAGGAAAAGTAACGAGCGATGTGACCTATACCGCTACGTATAGCGAGCAACCGCGCAAATATACCATCATCTTTACAACCGAAGGTGGAGTCGAGATCGAGCGTCAGTTCTTGACACATAACGAACTGCCGGTATGCGAAAATGTACCGACCAAGACGGGCTTCACGCTCCAATGGGAACCGGCTTTGGCTGCAGTTACGGGTGATGCTACCTATCGTGCTACATGGCTCGAAGAACCGCCTACAGAGTATGAGATTACCTTCGTGGATTATAATGGTACGACTGTACTGCAACAAGGCAATGTGGCCGTAGGCACATTGCCGACAGCTCCGACTATCACGGCTGGTATACCGGCCGGATCAACCGGAAAACCGGCAACAAGCGAGTTTACGTATATCTTCGATCATTGGTCGCCGGCACTTGAGGAAGTGACGCAAGCCATGACCTATACCGCCGTTTATAGCGAGGTGCAACGCGAATATACTGTTACCTTCAAAAACGAAGGAGGTTCTTCTACTATCGAGACGCGTCAATACCATTATGGTGAGACGCCTGTGTGCTCCACGCCTCCTACCAAGGCAAATACGGCTCAATACACCTATGCACTCCGCTGGACTCCGCAAATTCAAACGGTTATGGGCGATGCTACGTACACGGCCGTATTCGATGCTACTACGAATAAATACAGCGTAACGCTGCAATGTAGTCCTTCCGGAGCAGCTGTGTTGAGCGGTAGTGGATTGTACAACTATAACGCATCTGCTACGGCTGTTACGCTTACGGCGACGCCGAATGCAGGTTATGAGTTCCTCGGTTGGAGTGATAATCAAGGCGGATTGAATACCACGCGTCAGATAGCTATTACGGAGGATGTCCTCTTGGTAGCGAACTTTGCGTGTCAGACCTGCGATAATGTTACCATCCAATGGTTGGATTATGATGGTACGGAGTTGAAGACGGTAAGCCAAGCGAAGGGAACGGCGACTACCTATACCGGCGAAACGCCGACTCGACCGGCTACCTCCACGACGACTTATACCTTCGATGGTTGGTCCACTACGCTGGGAGGCGATCGTGTATACAAGAATGGCATGACGCCGAAAGCGGCCGAAGGTGGAGCTACTTACTATGCGCACTATGCGGTGCAGGAGATTCCTAACTTAGAGGTACAAGCTGGTGCTACCGTAAATCTTACTGCTCCGGTAGAGTATAACGACCTCGTTTTGGTATCTAATGGAACCAGTTCCGGTCAGTTATTCGGTGCGGATGACTTCCTCTCTTTGACCGGAAATGCATACTTTGAGTTTGTGGTCAATGCAACGGCGCGCTTGTGGTACGCTTTCGCAGTGCCATGGCAGGTTGATGCGGCTACGGGTGTTTCCGTGAACGGACATACGTTGCAATTGGGTAAAGACTTTGATATCATTTACTACGATGGCGCACGTCGTGCAGCCGTAGGTCCGCAACGTACATGGAATTATGTTGCGAATGGCGAGGCTTTGCAGCCGGGTAAATTATATATGATCGTTTTGATGAGTGATGCTTCTGCAATTCGCTTTGCGAAGAAGGCGGGTACTCCTTACTTAACGAATTCCACCTCGGTGAGCACGTATGCTTCGGCAACCGGTAGCGATACGGATGCCAACTGGAATGGTATTGCAAACCCGGCACTCTTCCATACATTTGTGAATGCAGGTGCAACTCTTGGACAGGTATATCAACCGGCCAGCGAGACGTATACCCCGATCGTAATGGATGAGACGAAGTTTGTGGTCGGTCAGGCAGTATTCGTTCAAGCTCCGGCCAATAAATCGATCGTAGTGTCATCTGGTGCTTCCTACGCGCCTCGTCGTTATATGAAGGCAGAGACAACCGAAACAACGAAATACGAGGTGCGCATCGCGCCGATCAATACCGATTATACCGATCGCGTATTTGTACAGGTAAATGAAGAGAAGACGCCGGACATCTATACGGTAGGTTTGGATCTCCAGAAGATGGGTGTCAGCAGCAAGGTAGCGCAGATGTGGATTAATCGTTATGATACCAAACTCTGTTTGAATACCATGGCGCCGATCGAAGGCCAGGTAGACTACCCGCTGGGTATTATCGTGCCGGAGGCAGGTAAGTATACGATTAGTATTAAATATACGGCGAATGATAATTCACAGGCCGATCTGTACCTCACGTTGGATGGTGAGCCTATCTGGAATCTTTCGCAAAATGCGTATACGGTTAAGTTAGAGCAGGGTACTACCGCTCGCTATGGCTTGCGTACGGTATCGAAAGCGCCACAAACAACTACCGATTTCGAGCCTATATGGGTAGATCCTGAAGGCAATGCCATCAAGGCAGCTAAGGTGCTGATTAATAATCATGTATATATTATTCGTGATGGTAAACTCTATACCATTACCGGATCGCTTGTACGCTGATTACTGACAACTGAATACTGAACACTGAAAACTCATAATAATATGAAAAAGAACTATATTGCTCCTCAAGTAGAGGAAATGGCCTTAGCGCCTCTTCATGTTGTGATGACAAGTCCTATTCTCCCGCCGGATCCTACGCCTGCTCCGGGCCGCGGAGTCGGAGACTTCATCCCCTAATCGAAAAAAAATCTCATATGCCATCGCGCATATGGGATTTTTTTTGTCAATCCGTGTTTGTTATTTGCAGAAAAAATGCACTTTCTGTGCTATTTTTGACATTTTTTTTTGCATATATTCCGGAAAAGTTGTAATTTTGCAACGTTTTAGAAATAAATCGTCAGAATGACGTATACGCAGTTTTATAATCAGTGGCATGGCTTAGGTTGTTTTTCGGTGCATCAGGTCCATGCTATATCGCCGGATTTTAACCGCGCTAACTGGCATCAGTGGCAGAAGTACGGATATATCGTGATGCTGCGTAGGGGCTGGTATGCATTCGCGGATTATCTGCAGCAACCGGATTATGCGTGGTACTTTGCTGGTAGGATTTATACCCCATCGTACATCAGTCTGCATACGGCGCTATCTTTCTATGGCATTATACCGGAAGCTGTGGTGGAAATCACGAGTGTAACTACGCAGAAGACCTGCCGGTATGAGAATGCATTCGGCCAATTCAGTTACCAGACCGTCCGTCCGCGACTCTTCTGGGGATTTGAACCTAAAACAATGCGCGATGGGAAGCAGTATATGATGGCTACTCCGGAAAAAGCAATCATTGACCTGTTATACCTCTACCCGCAATATTCCTCCGTCGAAGACATGCGCGAATTGCGCCTTGATGAGGATTGGATGCATGATGAACTGAATCTCGCCCGGCTAAAGGAATTTGCGGAGCGTATCAATAGTCCCATTCTTAATAAGCGAATCAAGTTGTTATTAAAGGCACACGAACTATGATTGATATGGAGTACATACGGGGATTCTATCCCCCGTACATCGCGCAGAATGCCGCTTTTCAGAAGCACATGCTCAAGGAATATGTGGAGTTGCTGGCATTGGAATGGATTGCGCGCTCGCCTTATGCATCAAAATTAATCTTCATTGGAGGTACTAATTTGCGCCTGATACATGGTATAGATCGCTTCTCCGAGGATTTGGATTTTGACTGCAAAAGACTTTCGGCTGCGCTATTATCATTCCGGAAATCAAAGCCCTCATTACCCTTCAAAACCTCTATGACTACATCGAAAAGAATCTCTAATTACGAATTACGTCATCCCGTAATCCCGAGAAATAAAAACGGTTCGTAATCCCGTAATTTCGTAATTACGAATCCCGAAAAAACATCATCATTAACCCCTTAAATAAATCTTTTATGAAAATAGGTGTTGCCGGATATTATTGGTTAGATACATGGATCCTCGCGAATGTCATCCAACTCGCTACCCAGGACTTCTGCAAATCCTTTCTCAATCTGCAGAACGACCCCTGCGGGCGGCAATTCGACCAGATGACGCAGGCGGCACGTTCCTGTACCGCCAATATCGCCGAGGGTAATTCGCGCCATTACACCTCGCGCGAGACGGAAATGAAACTGACCGACGTAGCTCGCGCCAGCCTCTCCGAACTGGCAAATGATTATATCAACTGGCTTCTTCAAGCCGATCAGTTACCGTGGTCGAATCAATCGCCGGAATATATCTCTATTGCCGCTCACCCATTAGACATACCAGAGTACAAGGACGATGTCCAATATCAGAGTTCGCGACATATCCTGCTGCAAAAGCATAAGTTCGACTCTTGGCTCAAGACGACAGATTCTATGCAAGCGGCTCGATGCATTTTGGTGCTCTGCAACCGCCTGACGACTATGCTCAACAAGCAGATAGAGAAGCAGTTATCTTCCTTTACGGAAGAAGGAGGTTTTGCGGAAGCACTTACTGCCGAACGCCTCAAGCAGCGCACTGCCGACAGCCTCTCTGAGGATGCCCCGCAATGTCCAGTATGCGGTAAACCGATGATCAAACGGATGGCAAAAAAAGGCGTTAACTCCGGTAAGCCGTTCTGGAGCTGCAGCGATTACCCTAATTGCACCGGCACCCGAAAATTTGAAAAATAACCCTTCCTAATCCCGAGAAATTAAACCCTTCGTAATCCCGTAATTACGAATTACGTTATAACGATATTCCCCCTTCGTAATCCCGTAATTACGTCATTCCGTCATCCCAAAAAAACTGAATGCTGAATACTGATAACTGAATACTGACAACTGAATGCTAATCACAAAAAAAATCACAACAAAATGCGATTTTTTTTCGTCCAATCCTTGCACAATTCAAAAAAAAGCAGTACCTTTGCAGCGGATTTTTCGTGACGTAAAAGCCGTGACGTAAAATACGACATGAATAACAAGCATAAAATCAGTATGTTATGAAAGATGGCGCTCTGTATTTCAACCCGTTTTCTATCACGTCTTATATGGGACCGGAGTATTTCTGCGACCGTATAAACGAGATCAACGAATTAACGGAGGCTTTACGCAACAGGCGTAATGTGACGTTAATTAGTCCTCGTCGTGTTGGCAAAACAGGATTGATTCAGCATTTATTTCGTTCGCTGGAATCCAAACAGGTGCATTGCATCTATGTGGATTTATTCAGCACGTCTAATCTGCAGGAATTTACAAAGGTCTTTGCGGAAGCAGTACTGAGCGCACGTATTACCCCTTATTCTGAGCGCGTATGGCAAGAAATCACCCATTTTTTTGCTTCGTTACGTCCGGTCATTACGCCCGACCCGGTAAGCGGGATGCCTCAATGCTCGATTGATATTCAGCCTAAACGAGAGGAATGGACGTTGCAACAGATTTTTGCCTATCTGGAGAAATCGGAACAGCCATGTTATATTGCGTTGGATGAGTTTCAGGTTATCGTAGAGTATCAGGACGTGAAAATGGAGGCATTGTTGCGCAGCTATATCCAGCAATTGACAAATGTGCAGTTTATTTTTGCCGGTAGCAAAAAGCATATGATGACTGAGATGTTTGTATCTGCCAAGCGTCCATTCTATCGCAGTTCACAGATGATGAATATCGATGTGATAGATGAACAGCAGTACTATCAGTTTGCAGCCAAGCATCTTTCCGCAAATGGTCAGCAGATAGATGAAGCTACGTTTCATGAGCTCTACCAACTGGTGGATGGCTATACGTGGTTTGTACAGGCGCTCTTAAACCGACTTTATCAGACCAAGAATCCGCAAATAGATTTTAATACCGTGTTGCAAACGCTAAACCGGATATTACAAGAAGAAGTGAGTTCGTATCAAATGTATTGCCGGTTAATTACGGATCGTCAATTACGCGTCATTCGTGCTATAGCGAAAGAAGGGACTGTAAAAGAACCGGGTAGCAATGCCTTCCTTCAGAAATACCAATTGGGTGCGTATAGTACAGTGAGAGGGGCTATTCTTGCGATGGTTGAGAAAGAATTGCTGTACCAAAAAGAAGATGGCAGTTATGTTGTGTATGACAAGTTCTTTGGTCATTGGCTAAAGAAGTAATCGTTCCCCTTGTGGATAAGAAAATGCAAATCTCTGACCAATATTTCGATGGCGAGCGGCCGCTATACGAGAGCCGCGACCTGCGCCTCGAGCGCGTTACTATTGGTGAAGGTGAGTCGGGACTCAAAGAGTCTCGTCGTGTCGAAGCCGTCGAATGTCGTTTCGAAGGCATGTACGTCATCTGGGAATGCGAGGACGTTACCTGCCGCAACTGCTATTTCGCGCCTTCCGATCGCGCACCGCTCTGGTACTGCCGCAATCTGCGGCTCTTTGACTGCCTCATCGATGCACCGAAAGCCTTTCGCGAGATAGACCGTCTGACCCTCGAGCGAATCAAGATGACCGACGGTGCGGAAGCATTCTGGTACTGCCGTTCCGGTGAGATCTCCGACCTCCAAATCGAGCAGGCTACGTACGCCTTTATGCATTCCCGCGATCTGACTCTTAGGAATCTGAACCTCGTCGGCAAATACACCTTCCAATACGCCCGTAACATCGAGATCCATAATGCTATCCTTGATACCAAAGATGCTTTTTGGAATAGCGAGAATGTCACGGTCTATGACTCCGAGATCAAAAGCGAATACCTCGGATGGTACTCCAAAAACCTCCGTTTGGTGCGCTGCCGCATAGCCGGAACCCAGCCGCTCTGCTATGCCGAGAACCTGATTCTGGAGGACTGCTCTTTCGCCCCCGATGCCGACCGTGCCTTCGAGAAATCCTCCGTCAAAGCGACCATCATAGGCGACATCACTTCCATCGTCGATCCTCTTCCCGGCTCGCTAATCGAAAATTGCTAACCCCTAAAATCCCTAAAAAGTCGCTTCCCCTGAGGCGATTTTTTTACCTCTAAACTCTAAACTTTCAACTTTCAACTGAAAATTCCACGAATTTTCTTGCACAATTCAAAAAAAAGCTATATCTTTGCGCCAGATTTTGATTTTAAAAGCAATCATTAAGTATTAATAATGCAGTTAATGTGCGCAAAAGCAATCATTATGATAGACTATTTTATGACAAATGAGGCGTTGCTGCAATACGTAGGAAAACAGATGCAGCAGATGCGAATCAATGCGCGGTTGAGTCAGCAACAATTGGCGGAACGCGCTGGTGTTTCGCGTTCGACTATTACGCAGGTGGAGAATGGCAAGGGAATGAAGCTGGAGTCCATCGTGGCTATGTTGCGTGTGCTTAATAAGTTAGAGATCCTCAACAACTTTGAGACGCAGGCTTTAGTCAGTCCGTTGTTGATTGCTAAACAAGAAGGTAAAACCCCTAAACGTATTCGTCCTCGTCATGATTGATTTTGCGAACATATATCTATGGGATTTGCATATGGCATCCCTGTCGGAAGATGCATCCGGTCGTATCACGATGGAGTATACGCCGGAGTTTGTCAATAGCGGTTATAACCCGTCGCCCCTTTTTGTGACACCGGAGAAAGGGAAAATTTACGAATTCTCCCAATTGCCATTCCAGACCTTTAAAGGGTTACCGGGTTTTATTGCAGATTGTCTTCCGGATAAGTTCGGTACTGCAATAATCAATCATTGGTTGGAGAAATCTGGGCGTTCGAGGGATAGTTATACAACCATTGAGCGCTTACTGTATCAAGGCTCGCGTGCAATGGGAGCACTGCGCTTTGAACCTCAGGAGCGCAAGGATCTGAATAAGCAAGTGGCTATCGATTTGGACGGATTGATTGCGGCGACCGCAGAGGTGTTAGGCGAGCGTATGCAGTTCAATACCAATTTACAAACGGATGACGAGGCTCTCCTTACTATTTTGCGCGTAGGCACGTCTGCCGGAGGAGCAAGACCAAAAGCCGTTGTGGCTTATAACAAAGAGACAGGTGACTTGCGTTCAGGACAAGTAGATGCGCCGGAGGGATACGAACATTGGCTACTGAAGTTAGATGGTGTGAATGAGAATAATCCGGGTTCGTATAGCGAGACAACGAACTACGGCTGCTTGGAGTATGCTTACTATAAGATGGTGTTGGACTGTGGTATCGAGATGATGGAGTCAGGGCTATTGGAAGATGGGAAGCGGCATCATTTTATGACGAAGCGTTTTGACCGAATAGGCGGCAGTCATCGCGTACATATGGTCTCGCTTTGTGGCATGGCGCACTATGACTATAACCAACCCGATTCATGGTCGTACGAGCAGTTATTCCGTGTGATGAGGGGCCTGCGGTTGACCCAACCGGAGATGGAGCAAGCCTATCGAAGGATGGTGTTCAACGTAATAGGGTGCAACCAGGATGACCATACGAAAAACATCGAGTTCCTGATGGATATAGATGGAGTGTGGAAGCTATCACCTGCATACGACATGTCCTATGCGGTGGGAACCGGATACACGCGTCGACATCAGATGTCAGTAAACGGGAAACGCCTGCATATCACACGTACTGACTTATTGACGGTGGCTGCTGAAGCCGGCATAAAGACAGCGAAAGCCAATGAGATCATCGACCAGACCCTGGATGTGATAGGACGATTTGACGAGTACGTCGGAGTCTCTATTCCTGAATGGATGAAACAACCGATTCAAAAGCAGTTGTATGCAGTTCGTGCAGAAATGGTGTATTTATGACTCGCGTATTAGATAACTATATCATCTCCCCTTCTACCCGCTACGAGTCTCATCGGCTCATCTATGCGCCTCAGGGCGAAGACCCCATCGAATTGGGCGGCGTTCTTGCCGCTGCGCTTTTCTGCGCCTTCATTATCGATACCGACGAAGGCGATCGGCGAGAACTGGCTTTGGATTCCGATGAGCAATGCGAAGCATGGTTCCAAGCCTACGAACGAGAGGTGCGTCGGGAGGACTGGGGCTATCTCTCGGCCGAGATATCCCAACTGCGAGATAACTACGTTCAATTGGCGGTTGATTCAATTACCCTCCATGATATCTGTCCCAATAATCGCCTGCTTGAACTGGCGATGGAACTCACCGTGACGTACATGCAGCATCTCGTTCTGAAAATCTACCGTGAACATATATGGGATCTCATCCCATGGACGGAACCTTTCGCTCAATGGCTCATTGATGCAGCCCGCGTCGAGACACGTCGGCAACGTTTCCTCCATATCGATTGGGCCGATGCACCAACAGTGGATTTTCTCGCCAATGACCAATCACAAATCACAAATGACCAATCAACAATAACCAATAACCTATCACCAATCGAGCCGCCCACCTTCTTCTTCGAAGGCGAAAAAGCCGCAGACATCATGGAGCGCTATCTCCAGTGGCTCTCCGATGAATACGTGGCTATGAAGCAGGAAATACCCGGCGCTAAAATCACTTCAGCCGACCGCAAATATATCTTTTCGCAGGAAACCGATTGGGCGTTTTTGTCCGATGAAATCGACCAATTGGATGCCTCAGAGCAAAAAGAATGGACCCGATGGCAACAGGAGTGGAGTAGGTTCCTTTCCGATCGACTCTTGCCCAAGAAAGAAATTCGCTTCTGGGCGGAAGATGTGCCCGAAGAAGTGCAGACTCATCTCCTCTACCATCTCCAACTCATGGAGCAACATCCCGCCCATTTCCGTGATCTCACTACCGCTGTCTATGCCATGCGCCAACTCGGCTATATTCGCCGTAAATGCTCGGACAAGGACATGCGCCAATGGCTTAGCGAGCATCTCAAACTCAATTATACCGAGCGCAACAACGCCTCGCAGTTCCGACGCGCTATGCGCGAACATGGGCGCTATACGCCGGAAGTACGAGACGAAGTCATGCTCCTCGAGACTATGGGATTCTTCCGCTTTCAAGTTCCCGCAGAAGAATAGCCCGTACGAAATTCCCGAACTGCGCAATAATCCGCTTCCCTGTTACGGGATCACCATGCCCCTTCGCTTGCCGTATCCATCGTTCATATAGCTCCGAATACCGCGGATGATCGGCATCGTGCTCTATACGCGATGCCTCTTGACAAACAGCCTTCCATTTGTTGTTCTGTACTTCCTCAGCGGCTGTCCGAGGTGCATACTTGTAGTTCCGCTTATCCCGCGCAAAGGCCTCTTTCGGACCACATTTAATAATCTTTCCGTCCGGTAAACGGAATTTCTTCTGTCGCATCACAATCCGATCTTGCTTACTGAATTTGCCGGTCAAATCATCAATTCCCGGCGCTGTTGTAAAAATTGCCATTTTCTTTTCCTTTTTTTAAAATTTTTTTTATTATCATTGGGGCCCCCAGCGTAAACGAGCGAAGCGTTTGCGATGGGGGAAAGCGTAGCTCAAAGCGAGAGTTCCTATGAGCGATTGTATCGCGAATCGTACCGAGCTTTAGAGCAAGCGGGCGTTAGTTGTTCCTTCGTTGTTCCTTAGTTCTTGGTTGGTTGTTAACCTACCTTCTGCCTAACCTCTCCCTCACCAATTTGCATCTTTCTCGCACTTCTGCGAGAACTCTTGTTTTGTCCATTAGGTCGAATGGTATTCGACAATAATTTTTGACATGTCGCTATGTCGCTTTGTCGCTTTCTCTGTATTTCGCTATATTTCAGCATCTTACATGCGCCTCGCAAAGCGACATAGCGACAAAGCGTCATGCTACTTTTCGATATTGACCATGATTCGTCTTTTCAACTAGCCCGATTTCTATCCAACTCAGGTTCCATCGCTCTACAGTTCGCTTGGATACTCCTTGTCGTTTTGCCTCTTCTGCTAAATCACTGTGACTATACTCCGTCTTTAGCTGCTCAAATAGCACCTTTCTCTGGTCAAGCGGCTTAATCTCCGGTACTACATCCTGTGCATCGCCGTCAATCATGCGATACGCAGCCGCCATATGCAGCAGCATCTTGTTCCCGATCATCTCCGCCGTCTCATAATCCTCATCCGTACAAAGTACCTTTTCGTTCATTAGTTCCGAATCTGATTCGGATTTTAATTCATCTGAATACTGATCACTGAATACTGACAACTCTTCTCCTGCACGCAGTGCGGAGAGTATCATCGCCATCCGTTCTATCTGTACCGCCATGCGTATAACCGCCGAGTGGAAGTTATCGCCTAACAATCCGATCAACGTACCGTATTCCGTCTCCAGATGTTCGCCGAGTCGCTCTTTCTGGGCGTCGGTCAAACTCCATTCCCGTTCGCCGCCGTTCATCAGCGCCTCGTACGTGCGCAGCAACCGCTGCCCGACGATCTTCGGAATAACGCTCTGTCCACCTTTCGACGAGACATAGCGCTTGTCAAACGGATTCGTTCCGCGAATGACTACTGTCAGCAAACGACTGAAATATCCGTTCTCTACACTCGGAACAAGCGCTTTGTATTGCCCGAACGTACCCGTCAGCAGCATACTCAGCCGCGGATTCTTAATCTCCGAAGCGCCCTTGACACGGTTCCGGCTAATCGGCTCATGTTCGGCCGCTTTACGCAAGGCTGTGTTGTAGTTGGCCGCGGAACTTTTCCAGATATCCGTAATCACGCTGCCCTCGCTCTCGTGCATGTAACCGCAACCGCCTTGCTCTTCCAGCGCTTTGTAGAACGCCGCCAACGTGCTATCGCCCGCAATAAGCATCGGATGTTGCTCGTCGATCACACGTACCATCTCCAGCGACTGGTTCGCGATACCTTTGCCGCTTGCTGCTGCCGCTAAGATGAAACATTGCAGGTTCGCGTAGTACTTTTTTCCCGTCGGGCCATACGCAAAATACAAATTAGGTACGCACGCACTCGCAGCCGCAAGCGTAGCCAACAAAATGATGTCTTGCTCCTCCGGCGTCGAAGCCAGCGCTACCATTTGTTGTACACTCTCAGGAAGTGAACTGCTGTCGAGATGTTCAACGATGCGGAGGTCTTCCTGTCCCTCCATCAAGTTAAGGTCTTTAATCATAATGTTAATAATTTGGTTTGTTTAAAAATTAAAATTTTTTTTGTGTTTTTGCATTGATAGAAGCTTTGTTTTCGACCGTTAGACACGGGTTTGCCGTGTCCCAAAGCCAGGATCGGTAGCAGTAGGTATGTAGCGCAGGATGGTACATCCGTTGCGTTGCGGGAACAGCATAAGGAGCGTCTAGGAACTCGCTCATAAGCGCGCATTAGGATGTTTACGCTAAGGCCGCGTGGGGCCACAGGCATAGCGGACACATATCGATGCTAACGAGAGGGGCGCGTTTTCTTATAAGGCGGAACGCCGCGTTTTCCTTTTAATATTTTAGGGCCCCCGGAAATCTGCCGATTTTTGCGGGTGAAGAAGTGCCTCGGATGGCACTTCGAGTGTTGCAAGCAACACATAGAACCTCGGAGGCATAAGTCGCCTTTACCAATTAGCGGAGTGGTTTGGTCCTTGCGATCTTATTGCCGAACGCGACAGCGAAGCGTCAACTAAAAAATTCCTGCTTCTATCAATGGTGTTTTATATGTTTTTTTCTAAATGAAAATCTGCTATTAATATAGGCGGCTGTGCAACATCTTTCCGTACACCCCCTGCCTTCTCATTCCTCCCTATGCAACAACAAAACAGTGTGTAAATAGCAGATATACAGCGCTTTGCAAAAAGCTATTTCAATAGTGTATCACTTTCGGAATAATCAGAATAATTAGAAAAAATTTTTTATAAACTTGCACATGTCAAAAAAAAATAGTATCTTTGCAGCAAATTTGAAGAGTTATGGCAATACACGACTTGGTGAAGTTGTTTGATCAGGCAAAGATCCGCGTAGTTTGGGATGATGAGAAGGAGAAATACTACTTCTCGGTAGTGGATGTAGTGGGTGTATTAACGGAGCAGCAAACAGCTAGGAATGCGACTGTTTATTGGGCTGTAATGAAAAAACGACTTAAAGAGGAAGGGGCAGCTGAACTGATTACAAATTGTAAACAGTTAAAATTGGTGGCTAATGATGGTAAACGTAGAGAGACCGATGTGGCTGATTTAGAGGGCATTTTCACACATAGTAGAAAAGGCGACTTTGGTCGTCTTTTTTCTTTTTGAAAAATACCATTCTGCCAACTAAACATGCCAAATGGAAACAGGCCTGCCGCGATGCGCAACTCATCATCCGCGACCCCTCCCATCCTCGCTATATGGAGCTCTACAACCGCTGGAGAGCACAACTCACCGACCCCAAGCCCTATAAACAATTTGCCGCCTTCGTCCGCGCTGTTCTGGTCCATGAATCGTGAGTACATCACACATTACACATAAAAATCGCTTCTCTTGAGGCGATTTTTTTGTTTGTCAACATAAATGTTTAAAATCTCTTGTTGTGGCATGAATTTTGTAAACTTTAGATAGCAAAATATGAAAATTTTGTCTTTTTATGTGCATCAGGTTTGAGTATGTCGAAAAAAAGTAGTACCTTTGCGCCGCTTTTTGTCGGCGCATGTGCCTGTACGCATGTACGCGAAAAAAACATAGATAATTGAATATATGGCAAAAGATATAGCGTTCATATTGTACAACACTCCCGAGTATTCGGAGAAGGTGCAAGTAGTCGTCCGGGAGGAAACTCTCTGGATGACGCAGAAGGCTATGTCGGAGTTGTTCGGGTGTACATCGGATAATATAAGCCTGCATTTGAAGAATATATACGAGGCCGGAGAATTACAAGAAGAGGCAACTTCCGAGAAAATCTCGGTAGTTCAAACAGAAGGAGCTCGGCAGGTAACGCGTAAAACTCTTTTTTACAACCTCGATGCTATCATCTCTGTCGGTTATCGTGTAAACTCCGTGCAGGCTACCCGTTTTCGCCAGTGGGCGACGAAGGTGCTGAATGAGT
>CAMOJA010000006.1 GCA_946616535.1 uncultured Bacteroidales bacterium
TCCCCCGACTATGGACAGATTGCACACCTGTTACGCACCCGTGCGCCGGTCGCCGGCAATTAAAGCAAGCTTCAATCCCGCTGCCCCTCGACTTGCATGTGTTAGGCCTGTCGCTAGCGTTCATCCTGAGCCAGGATCAAACTCTTCGTTGTAAAAAGAAATTTATAAGATAGCTCAGAATAATCGAATTTATCAAGTGTAGAATTTTTCGGGAACCTTTTAATGTATCAGTTCGTGGCAAAGCCACGGACTTACATTTCATTTCAGTTCTTGTACTACATCTTGTTATGAATAGACATTCTTTCAAAGATCACTGTTTTGCTTGGGCTCGTTTGGAAGTGTTCCATTTTTGAGCGAAAGCGGATGCAAAGGTACAACAAATTTTTGAATTGACCAAATATTTTTGCATTTTTTTTATTTTTTTTTCACTTTTTTTTGAGGCTATTTTATAAAGTGCTGAAAATAAGCGATTTATGATTTTGCGTATTTTTGACGATTTTGGGAGATTAGAGGCAATAGTGGATTTTTGGCATAAAAAAAGCCCCCTTCGAGAAGAAGGAGACTCTACGCACGTGTGTATAATAAGGAACGCGCGCGGGCGCGCTACACGCGAGACTAATCGAGTTCGCCAGAAAGGATGCATTTATTCATTCGGCGAACAGGAGCGGCACTTTGCGGAATGGTCAACGGGGCACCGGAAAGATGAATTTCCGAGCCATTGTATGTTTTTCCATCGATTGTCCATCCTTCTTTATTGATAATCATGGAACCGGTATTGATCAGCCATTGCGCCTGGGGGTTGAGATAGCCTTGGTTGAAATAGGACTTATCGGTAAAATAGAACTGGCTACCATATATCTGTGCTTTCTCGTCATCGCGGATACCGGCAATCACGGTATTCGGTTCTTCAGAGGCGTTGATCTGGAAAGTACCGGTAGGCAAAGCAGGTTTATCCTCATAGGGCATAACCAGATAGAGTTGTACAAAGGGGATGCAAGGCGTTTTACCGACCGCAACGGAGTAAGAGGTGTTGTATGCCTGGATGGTCCACATAACAAGTCCATCGGACGGATACGATTCGCTGTAGGCATAAGAAACGGCGACTGTATCACGCTCTTTTTGTGAGAAGTCTTGAGGCGAAGAAGTAGCGTCCGGTTCGGGATAATAATCCGGAACGGGAACAGGTGTGATACCGCCGTGACGGATGTCATCCCCACCCTTTGTGCCTTCCACGACGGGTTTCTGGGCGGCTTGCACGACAGGTTGGAACTCTTCGGAAAGGAAAGCGACGACCATACAATTCTCCGGTACCCAAGCATCTTTGAGTGTGATGGTATATTCCATGGAATAACGCCGGTTAGCGCCCACCTTGAGCGGGTCCCCTTCTGCGGCTGACAGGAAAGCACGGACGGCATTCGTATGGCGGAACTCTTTCCAACCTTCAAAAGAATAATAGTAGTCGGCCTGGGAATCAATCATGCCGGATTCCTTGACCAGAACCGTGAGATTAAGGAAAGGATAGTCCTTTTTGGATAAAGCGCCGGAGACCTTTATTTTCAGTTCGCGCGAAGAGGGATCGTAGGTGTTTTGGATATTCACAGACGCATAGGTCGTTTTTTCAAACTGCGCCTTGTCCACGTCGGGAAGATAGCTCGGATGGAAGGTTGTGGCACTACGTTTGAAGCCCTCCTCCAGGTAGGACGTCTTTGCGCGGTTGATAGTCATAGTGGGTGCTCCTTTGACCTTGAGAGTATTCGTAATGGTCTTACTGCCAGCAACGGTAAAGTGGTCTTGGCTATAGCCGTAGTGATGGAGGATGAGGATGAAATTAGTGTCATTCTCCATGAAGTCATGGATACAATTCATGCCGTAAGGACAATAACCACAAGTTTGTCCGGTAAACTCCTCGATGAGGTGTTTCTTAGGGAAGGAATCGGGGATGGGTTCATCCTTGGGTCCGCAAGCCGTGAGCGCCAAGAAGGCAAAACTCAGCGCGAATAAAGGAAAGAAATGTTTCATAAGATTGTATAAGTTTTTGAATCATTAACGATATATAAGATGCCGTTTTTCAGCACTTTACGGAAGGAGTTATCGGAAGAAGGAAGGTTTTCGATACCTTCGGCAGAATAGGTATAACGCACGCGGATGACGCGTGTGTCAGAGCCATCGGAAAAGGTATAAGTGATGGTGATGTCGGAGTTAGGCGCCGGATAATAATGGGCGTACCAGGAAGAGGGACCTGAAGGAGAAAAGTTCATGATTTGTTGCTTTTCGCTGTTTCCGTTCAGACACTGGCCGCAACAAAACTGATCAGAGAGACCTGCATAAGGACGATCAATAGTGACCGTAAGCGGGCCAGAAGCCAACAAGTCACCCTCCAAAGTCATGGTGGGTTCTCCAGTAAGGATATCTATCTCCGCCTCCGTAACGGTGATATCCAGACCTTCCTCCGGCACATTGCCGTAGCCGTTAACAGAAAGGATGAGTGCGTGTGCGTTAAGGCACAGCAGGAGAAGGGGTAAAAGTAGAAATTTTCGTTTCATAAGCATTCCAGATATAGTTATTTTGTGCATCGATGGCGATAGCCACGACGCTGTAGTTAGCGGGATCAGCTGTTTCGGGCAATACAAAGGTCGCACTATCACGGCCGTCCACCAGATAGCGTCCAAGAGGTTCGTCGTGCGCTGCGTCGCGCAGGAGATGGCGGTGGACATAATGGGTACTAACCGAGCCATCCGGCATGGCTTGTACGCCGATGAGGCTGTCTTCTATGAGCCAGATTGCCAGCCGCGGAAGGAGGAGTTCAAAATCCGAGATGGTACAATGTGCCTTGAGCGAATGGGTCTGCGAGTCGTACGTCAGTTCCGCCGTGATATCCGGTGCATAAAGGGTGTCCGCCATTGCCTGTCCAACAAGGTATGGCCAATCGGAAGCGTCCGAGAGATAGCCATCAGAGGACGGAAGGAGGTCTATATTGCCTATCGGAAAAGGCGTAGAAGGCGTGCCGCCGAGGAACTGATAGACGGTGTCCGCTGCGGGACAGGTGTAATCGTAAAGGCCTTGCGTAAAGGGGTTTGAGGCCGGATGGAGAGCGACGAGGATGAGTTGGTCTCCATAAAGGGCTTGAAGCGAAGCGGCTGTTTGAGCAGCTTCAGGACAATTGACGCAACGGAATCCCGTAAAGTCCAGCAAGACATGCCTGCGGGTGGAGCCAATCGGCGCCGGGACGGGGATGAGTTGCTCCTGCTCGGGGATGATCTCACAGCCCGTGAAGAGCAGCGAGAGGGTTAAGATATATGTACAGAAACGCTTTACCATGAGAAGTTATAACTGAGTGTGAGTCCCTGCTGGCGGGGAATAAAACGACAGACGCCTCCGGAGCAATGGAATCCTTCGCGGGTCTTGGTATAACCGATGGAAAGGCGGTGCGCTCCGTTGGTATAAGTAGCGGAGAAAGAGTAGAAATGCTCATTCGTCGCTTCGGGGGCATGACCGATATTATAGAGCCAATCAGCAGAGAGAGTGAGACAGCGGTAGAGCGTGAGCTCATAGAGGGCGAAGAGCCACTGGCCATCGAAATGCGGGGTATAGAGGTACTGGAGTTCGCCTCGCATGGAGACGTTGGAGTTGACCTGGAAACGTGCATCGAGGACCGCTATTCCTGAGCGGACAAGACCGCCATGGCCTTCAACGACGGTGAGATTGATGGTCTGGTACATAAGCATCGCATTGAGCCACCAGCGTTTGGAGAGACGTTTATTGAGTTCGATATTGATGTCCGTGTAATATTCGCCTTCGCGGGAAGTATCCATCGCCCAACTACCGGGACTCGCGAGGCCGCGGATATGCGAGGCTGCGAAGGCAAGGGTCGTACCATACTTACCGCCGAAACGGGACTTGCGGGGCCATGTATAGCGCAACTCGGTCTGGAAAGCCCATTCGCCGTCGGCATAGCGCGTGGCGTAGCCGTTGAGCGCCGGGAGATGGTAGGTATGCTGCTTATCGAACGCCGGCAGGAGGTTGAGTCGTCCGGCAACGCCGTAAAACTCGCTTTGCGAGCGGAAAGACATATTATCCGAGCGCTTCATCTGCGCCAGCAAAGAGAGTCCGCGGCGAGAATACGAGAGCGAAGCCAGGAGTGCGTCTCCGTGGCGGTAGGAGAAGTCATTCTCGGTTGCGGGGTTATTGGCCTTATAGGCATATTCGACGAGGACGTCCCACCCTTTCCATTGCCACTCCGTGCGGACATCCCCTGCCCCCACCCACTGCGGGAGGTTATAGCGGTATAGATGTCCGTCAGAGACCGTGAGGATGGTATCCGGACGTTCGTAACGGGAGACATAAGAGCCACCGATCATGAAGTTCATGCCTAAGTCCTGCATTTTGGGAGACCAAGACTCGAAATGCAACTCGAGGTCGGCTCCAAGGACGGCGTCCCGGGTATAGTTCCAACCGAAGGCATGGTCCTTATAGCAGTTCCAGTAGCGGCGCTGCTTGCCGCCGAGGAGCGTCAGATGTACGCCACGATCGGGCATAAGGTCGAATTTTGCCCCGCGGAGAGCGCCATCGATGCCGAGCGAGCGGTCTTCGTAGAGGTTGAGAATGAGGCCCGAACCAAACTGCGCGTAGATGTCGCCGACGGTGAAATCGCCGAAATCGAAGTTCGCTTCAAGGCTGATATGGCTGATGCCATAGCCCTTGAAATCTGGGTCGTAGCCGGGCAAAGGCCACTGCGTCAGCTCTGCGCGGGTCGAGGCCCGAAGGCTGTGAAAATGCGCAGAGTTGGAATCGTTGAGATAATGGACGGAGAAATCCACGTATGAGTTCGAGCCGTAGTACCAAGGCTTGTGCTCCAAAAGGCCGTCATGCTGGATGGCACCGGAAACATAGACGGTGTCGTTCGCCTTTAGCGTACAAAGTACAAGGCACAATGTACAAAGGAGGAGTATGGAGCGGAGAGAGGATTTCAAATTTAGGATTTATGATTTATTTGAGGTATTTGCGGATCTCGAGTTCTTCGCCGTCCATGTATCCGGCGTGGTTATAAACGATCTCTCCTTTGGAATTGAGGACAAAGAGATGCGGGACATTCTGGATGTTCATCGCCCTTTTGAGCGTACCGTTGGGGTCCAACAGGACGTGATACTCCCATCCGTTGCCGTCCACCAGAGGCATCACTTTCTGGGCATCCTGCGCCTGATCAATAGAGACGATGTACATCTGCACACCCGTCTCATCCTGCCATTCGGGATAGAGGTCTTCGATGGCGTTGAGTTCGCGCATACAGGGCTTACACCAGGTCGCGAAGAAAGAGATGATCACCGGCTTGCCGGTTTTGGCGAGGTCTTCGATATTGACAGAACGTCCCTTTGGGTCCCGCAACGTGACATCCGGAAGGACGGCATTGGCGGTTACCGCACAGAGGACAAAGAAGAGACTAAGAAAGAGTTTTTTCATATACGAATATTTTTTGATGGCGGATTACAGGCTGAGGACCTGGAGGGCCTGCCATTTATCGTCCTTGATATCTTTTTTCTCTTTGATGGCCTTGGAGAGAGGGACATAGATGACTTCTCCGTTTTGGAGTCCAACCATGATCGAGCGCTGCTCCTCGAGGAGCGCTTGTACTGCGGCACAGCCGAAACGGGAAGCGAGGATACGGTCAAAAGCCGTTGGCGAGCCGCCTCGTTGGAGGTGTCCCAGGATGGTGACACGCGTGCCGTACTCGGGATGGCTCTGCTCGATGACCTTCGCCACCGCCTGTGCTCCGCCGGGGATAGCGTGCTCCTGAACGAGGACGATTCCGCTGTTTTTATGTTTGCGGCGTCCTTGTCCGATGGCCGCCTCTAACTGTTCCTCGAGGGTTGCGCGCTCGGGAATGATGGCCGCTTCGGCTCCTGCAGCGATGGCGGCATTGAGGGTAAGGAATCCGGCATCGCGTCCCATGACCTCGACGAGGAAGAGGCGTTCGTGGCTGGTTCCGGTGTCACGGAGTTTGTCCACACATTCGACGATGGTGTTGAGGGCCGTGTCGTAACCGATGGTGGAGTCCGTGCCCCAGAGGTCGTTGTCAATCGTACCGGGGATGCCGATAATAGGGATATTATACTCTTGCGCGAACAGGCGAGCGCCGGTAAAAGTGCCATCGCCGCCGATGACGATAAGGGCGTCAATCTGCTCATTTTTGAGGGTCTCGTAGGCTCTTTTGCGTCCCTCGGGAGTCTTGAACTCCTCGCTGCGTGCGGATTTGAGGATCGTACCTCCGCGTTGGATGATTCCGCTCACATCCTGGGTCGTGAACTCCTGAACCTCATCGTCCATGAGGCCTTTGTAGCCACGGAAGATGGCTTTGACGCGGATGTTATTAGCGATGGCAGCGCGGGTGACAGCCCGCACGGCAGCGTTCATACCAGGGGCATCGCCACCAGAGGTGAGTACCCCGATTGTTTTGATTTTATATTCCATAATGATATGTTTTTAATCGACCATTCATGGTCGATGCGTTAATTTTGTGCAAAGGTACTACTTTTTTTTGATTTACGCAAGAAATATGCCTCAATTTGTTCTTTTTTTTCCGGATAGAGTTCGAGAAGTTGCTCCTTGGAGAGGCGGTAAGAGATGGTTATATGTCGGTTGCCATCGGCATTGATGCGCGCCATCTCGCGGCGGAAGAGCCGGCCGTGGGAGGAGGTGTCGCGAAGCTGATTGACCGCGATATAATAATGGATCATCTCATGGAGGATGGTGTCCTGGATGAGGTCTTCGGGGAGGTCGATACGCGTGTTGATGCGGAGGACGAAGTTCTCGTTTCGGACCGGTCCGAAGAGCCATGAGCGACGGCGGGTAAAGGTCACTTTGCCAAGGAAAGTGCGGGCGTTCGAGAGTTTGATCGGAATCGGCGGCAGGGACGAAGCAAAGAAACGGGTGTTGAACTCGTCAAAGCAGGATTGTATGTACGGGATCGTCGGGGTCACGTAAATGGATGCGCTACTTTGTAATCGTGTATAAGAGAGTTAAATTTCCAGGCACGCGAGGTGGCGTACGTCTTGCCGTTGGAGGCGACGTGTTTTGCGGCCTCGAAATCGGATTTCAGTTGGGCTTTGTCCTCGGGAGAGGTCATGAGTTTGAGTTGAGAGTTGGCATACTTGAAGGCAGCGGAGTTCCATTTCTGGCGAGGAGATTGATTTTTCTGGTAGTTTTCCTCGCGTGTACGGTAAAATTGCTTGCCGTTTCGCATGTAAAAATAGCCACTATCAAGGCCGTTGGTCTTGCCGTGGATTTGCTCGATGCCGGATGATGTTTTAATTTCTGACATAAAAAGAGGATTTTTTAAGGTATATTATATATAAATATATAATATAGTATTATACATAAATTTGGGCTCGTTTGGGGCGTAACAGGTAAGTTACGTTGGCTTTGACCGTCGTTTGACCGTCGCTTGACCGTCGTTTGACCGTCGTTCCAAGTCTTGAAATCGGGTGCAAAGGTACAACAAAAAAATGGAATATGCAAGAGAAATGGGGATTTTTTAAGAAAAATAGGCCACTTTATGCCGGAATAGGCAGATTTAGGCTGATTTTGGGCGGAATAGGCAGATTTAGGGAAGGGAAGCACCGCAAGTAAACCGCCCTAAGCCGGATGACATCCGGCATAATGGACGACGGAGATGCCGGATGACATCCGGCGGAAAAGAAGAAGGAATCCGGCGGAAAAAGAAGAAAGAAAAAGCCGGAACTATCAGGAGGAAAAGAAGAAGCGAAAGCCGGCATAGGATGCCGGGATAATAAACGAAGAAGATAAAAAGAAACAGAAGAAGACAGAGAAAAAAAACGCGCCAACGGTGAGATGGCGCGCACAGAACAACGAGGGGAAGGATCGCTCGCGGAACTCGCGAGCACAGGACAAAGCGGGGCGGGCGCGCAGGACATCGAAGATTCCGAGATAACGATATACGATATATCGAGATATCGAAGGAAAGAAAAAGGAAGGGAGGGGAAAAGATAAACGCCCGAGGGGTTGGCTCGGGCGAGATGTTAATAAACCATAAACGACAACTATTCTTCTAAAACTTTCTCATTCAAGTGCAATTCCGAGCATAAATCTTCATAAAAATGAGCATGTGCAAGCAACAACATTGGATATATCACAAAGACAAAAACAAATAGTAAAAGTATAAAAGATAAGAAAATAAGAATCACCCAAAAACGATTTAAACTATCTAACACTTTTAGCATTACAAATGCGAGTAACAATATAAAAAAGGAGAGAAGAGGCCAAAGAAAAATTCTGAGGTCAACGAGAAATAGATCCCATTTATGCCCTTCCATCATTTTTATGCTATCATGAAGCTTCTGCCAAACAGATTTGTCCGGATCATCATGAACCAAATATGGAAGTATAAAACTAACAGCATATCCCCAAACCCATATTAGTGTCAATACTACAATCCCCACCAAACATAGACCCAATGTATTTACACCCCAACTTTTGAGATGTCCCATGCCATTTAGAAGAAATCCTGGCACAGACACCCAGAAAGATGTTACCACAATTTTTCCTAAGTTGTCCTTGTATTCAGAAAGGTTAATAGTACACTTACGCACAAGAGACAAGAAGAATAAAGGCACATAATAATTAGTCAAAATAGCCCAAAACAACATGACAACCAAAATAGAAAATTTCCACAGATCTACCCACATCGTATTCGATTGAGCATTTAGCGCAAGACGCGGAAATAATATAATAGCAACAGATGCAATAAATACGAACACAACAATGCTGACTAATATAGTCGATTTTTTGAATTGTGAACGGAACTCATTCCATGCTAATGATTGATACTCCGAATTCCCCTTCATACAATTAAGTTTTTTTCAGGACGCAAAATTACAACAAAAAATCGAGATATGCAAGGGGAATGGGGATTTTTTTAAGAAAAATAGGCCACTTTATGCCGAAATAGGCAGATTTGGGGAAGGGGAGCACCGCAGGTAACAACAAAATCGGGCAAAGAGATACACCCGCATTGGACGCGTACCGGGCGGGGCGGCGAGTATTCGCCGGACGGGACGCGGGAAGAAAAACCCGAGAGGAACGAGGGTACGAGCGGCTAATCCGCCTATGCCGCGAGCCCACAGAAGGAGGAGAGAGAACCGCTCGCGGAACTCGCGCGCACAGGCCAAAGACAAAAAAAGGAACAAGGTAAACGTAAATAGAAGGAGGGAGAAAAAGAAAAACGCGCTAACGGGGGGTTAGCGCGTTTAGGGGAGAGGGAGCCGTTACTCAGCTGCGGGAGCTTCGGCAGGTTGCGGGGCGGAAGCAGGAGCGGGTTGAGCTGCAGGGGCGGGGTTCGAGGCGGAAGCGGGAGCTTCGGCGGGGGCGTCGGCAGGGGTGTCAGCGAGGAAAGAACCGGAGGTGAGTTGTTTATAGATAGATGCCTCGACACCTAAGATAGCCGGAACGGCGAAAATAGTAAGGATAAAGATGAGGATATTACCGATCGTTTCGAGCCAAGACACTTCGCCTATACCAAAGAGAAATTGGATGATTACAATCACCAGTTCCAGACAGAGGACAAGCAGGAACTCAGTACCGAAAATACGCCATTTATGGCCGTACGTCAGGCGGTTAGACTCATGCAGCGCATCCATGGCAGACATGTCTTTGTCCACAAAAAGTACGACTGCAAACGACCAAGCCACGGAAATAACGAATCCCGGAATAATACCGAAAAGGAAACCTACCAAGATAGCACCCGTCATGAGGGCTGAGAGGATGAAGTACTCGCCCATGTTGCGGCGGTATTTGCCGTCAAAAATGAAAAGCGGGTTGATGACCGTGCCTTTCGCCATCTCCGCGGGGAGCGAGCTGACCGCGATGGTGGTACCGACATTGAGGTACGGGATCCAGATCGTAACGAGGTAGAGAACTACCGTTAGAATGAGGCTCAGATAGTTGACCAGAGCGATGGCGAGACCATCCTTGATGGTTGCCATAATGGCGAGTTTTTTATCCATAATAAGAAGTTTTTTAGACCGACCATCAATGGTCGATGCGTTAATTCGACGCAAAGGTACAACAAAAAAACGGAATATGCAAGAGCAATGGAGATTTTTTAAGAAAAATAGGCCACTTTATGCCGGAATAGGCATATTTAGGGAAGGGAAGCACCGCAGGTAAACCGCCCTAAGCCGGATGACATCCGGCATAATGGACGACGGAGAAGGCCGGCATTCAATGCCGGAAAAATGGACATACGGAGAGGCCGGATGACATCCGGCGCAATGGACGACGGAGAGGCCGGCATTCAATGCCGGGAAATGGACATACGGAGAGGCCGGATGACATCCGGCGGAAAAGAAGAAGCAAATGCCGGATTCATTCCGGCGGAAAAGAAGAAAGGGGAAATAGAAAATCCCCCACTCTACAGGGAGAGAGGGGGAATTTTCGAGATTTCGAGAGATCGATATATCGAGATATCGAAAGTATTTCGAGAAATCGAAAGATCGGGGTTATTTGACTTCCTCGAAGTCGACGTCCTCAGCGGTAGGGCCGTTGGAGCCGTTGTTGTCAGTCGGGCCTGCTTGCGGACCTTGCGGGCCGGCTTGAGATTGTTGCGCTTGCTGTTGGGCAGCGTACATCTCTGCGGAGGCAGCTTGGAAAGCTGTCATGAGGGCGTTGTTGGCTGCTTCGCAGGCATCGGCGTCACGTTTAGCGTACGCGTCTTTGAGGTCCGCGAGGGCTTTCTCAATCGGGGCTTTCTTGTCAGCCGGGATCTTGTCGCCGAGTTCAGCGAGCTGCTTCTCGGTCTGGAAGATCGTAGCGTCGGCTTTGTTGAGTTTGTCAGCCTGCTCTTTGGCCTTCTTATCGGCTTCGGCGTTGGCTTCCGCCTCGGCTTTCATTCGCTTGATCTCTTCGTCAGACAGACCGGAGGATGCTTCGATACGGATCTTCTGCTCCTTGCCGGTAGCTTTGTCCTTGGCGGTGACGTTCAAGATACCGTTGGCGTCGATATCGAAGGTTACTTCGATCTGCGGTTCGCCACGACGGGCAGGCATGATTCCATCGAGGTGGAAGATACCGATCTGCTTGTTCTGAGCCGCCATCGGACGCTCGCCTTGGAGGACTTTGATCTCTACGGACGGCTGGTTATCCACCGCGGTAGTGAAGGTCTCGGTCTTCTTGGTCGGGATGGTGGTGTTGGCCTCAATCATCTTGGTCATGACACCGCCCATGGTCTCGATACCGAGGCTCAGCGGGGTTACATCGAGCAGGAGGACGTCTTTCACATCGCCTGTGAGGACACCACCTTGGATCGCTGCGCCGACTGCGACAACCTCATCCGGGTTAACGCCCTTGGACGGAGCTTTGCCGAAGAACTTCTGTACGGCATCCTGGATAGCCGGGATACGCGTCGAACCACCTACGAGGATAATCTCGTCAATATCGGAGGTCTTCAATCCGGCATGCTCGAGGGCCGTGCGGCACGGAGCGATGGTACGCTGGATAAGGTCGTCAATCAGTTGCTCAAATTTAGCACGGGTCAGCGTCTTAACCAAGTGTGCAGGTACACCGTTTACCGGCATGATATACGGCAGGTTGATTTCCGTAGTGGTAGAAGAGGACAGCTCGATCTTCGCTTTCTCGGCAGCCTCTTTCAGACGCTGCATAGCCATCGGGTCTTTGCTAAGGTCGGCGCCGCCGTTCTCGTTCTTAAACTCCTGAACGAGCCAGTCGATGATACGATGGTCGAAATCATCACCACCGAGGTGTGTATCACCATCGGTTGCTTTTACCTCGAAGACACCGTCACCGAGCTCCAGCACGGATACATCGTGAGTACCACCACCGCAGTCGAAGACAACAATCTTCATATCCTTGTTGGACTTGTCAAGGCCATAAGCCAAGGCAGCAGCGGTCGGCTCGTTGACGATACGGCGTACGTTCAGACCTGCAATCTCGCCGGCTTCCTTAGTAGCCTGACGCTGCGAGTCGTTGAAGTATGCCGGGACGGTGATGACAGCTTCGGTAACCTCTTGTCCGAGGTAGTCCTCAGCGGTTTTCTTCATCTTCTGAAGGATGATAGCCGAGATCTCCTGCGGGGTGTAGAGACGTCCGTCGATGTCCACACGCGGGGTGTTGTTATCGCCCTTAGTTACCTTATAAGGAACACGCGCGATTTCAGACTGCAAGCGGTCGTAGGTCTCGCCCATAAAACGCTTGATCGAATAGATAGTTTTGGTCGGGTTTGTGATGGCTTGACGTTTAGCAGGGTCGCCCACTTTGCGCTCGCCACCCTCAACAAATCCAACTACAGAAGGAGTAGTACGCTTACCTTCCGCGTTAGCAATGACGATAGGTTCGTTACCCTCCATTACGGCTACACACGAGTTTGTGGTACCGAGGTCAATTCCAATAATTTTAGACATAGTATTTTTCCTTTCTTTAATTAATTTCGTATTTTTTTTCCGAGATTTCGACATATCGGGATATCGAGATATCGAAATCGTTCGCTATGAATAAGACAAAACGTGTGCCAAAGGAGATTTGGCAGAGAAAGGCTGACAAAATGGCAGAGATAGACGGAGAATGACATATATCCAGCGGAATAGCGCAGGGAAAAGGACAAAAAAAATCCGCCATGCATGGCGGATACTTTATTAAGAGAGGTCGTAACCGTAATGTTTGAGGCGGGAGATGTTGGACCGCCAGTCTTTGTCCACTTTGACGAAGAGCTGGAGGAAAACCTGCTTCTGGAAGAAGTCCTCGATGTCCTTGCGTGCCTGGGAGCCGACGCGCTTGAGGGCTGAACCGGCTTTGCCGATGATGATACCCTTTTGGGAATCGCGCTCGCAGTAGATGACGGCATCGATGCGGATGAGTTTGTCCTCTTCCTTGAAGGACTCCACTTCGACCTCGACAGAATACGGGATCTCCTTGTCGTAGTTGAGGAGGATCTTCTCGCGGATGATCTCATCAACGAAGAAACGTGCGGGTTTGTCGGTCAGCTGGTCCTTGGGGAAGAACGGCGGTCCGACGGGCAGGGCTTCTTTGATAGCATCGAAGAGCTGGGATACACCGAAACGCTCTTGTGCGGAGATGGGGAAGATTTCCGCCTCGGGGAGCTGGGTATGCCAAAACTCCACTAACCGCTCCAATGTATCCTGCGTAGTCAGATCAATCTTATTAATAATAAGGAATACGCGTGCGCCTGAGGCTGCCATGCGACGCACTTTGTCGATGAAATCGGGGTTGCGGTCGATGGTGTCCTGAGGCTCCGTGACATAGAGGAGAACGTCAGCGTCGACGAGTGCCGAGCGGCTGAACTCCAGCATTTTCTCCTGGAGACGGTAGTTCGGCGAGAGGACTCCCGGTGTGTCCGAATAGACCATCTGGAAGTCCTCGCCGTTAACGATACCAAGAATGCGATGGCGGGTCGTTTGCGCTTTCGAAGTGATGATCGAGAGGCGCTCGCCCACCAAGGCGTTCATCAACGTAGATTTGCCAACATTGGGATTACCAACAATGTTCACAAACCCACTGCGGTGGGCCTGTGAACATTGTTTATTTGTCATTTGTAATTGGTTATTTGCCATATTACATTACAGCATCCATTAACTCCTGCGTAGAGTTGAAGAGTTTAGCCGGCGAGAGTTTGGTTACTTTGCAGCCTACTTTCTTCTCGATGGCCTTCACGTCAATCTTCTTCGGGTCGCCCATGAGGATGATCGTAACGGGTTTGCCCTTGATATTCTCCTCGTAGAACTTCTCAATATCGTTGAAAGTGAGGGCGTCGATTGCTGCAGCGTTGACTTTCGACGGGTCGTCATTGTAACCCAGACGCTGCCAGTACTCATAAGCAGCTGCTTTGGAGCGCATAGACGGTTTGGAAGTCTGCGCAGCCTGCTTGAGGGCGGCTTTGAGAGCAACTAACTGTGTCGAGTCTTTCGGCATGTCGGTCAGGATATCCATATATACGGAGATGGCGTCGTTGACCTTATCCGACTGGGTACCCACGTAACCGATGAAGTAGCAGTCCTTACCCGGGAGTTCCGGCGTTGCGTTCACACCATAAGCCGAGTATGCCATGGAGCGTTTTACACGGATCTCATTCATGATCACACCCGTGAAACCGCCGGACATGTACTGGTTGAAGGCGTCAGATTGTACATCCGAAGCGATGTCGTACGGACGGCCGTTGATGTAGAAATAGAGGTCCGCCTGCTGTACGTTACTGTTCGGAAGGAAGAGTACGGTCGGTTTGTCGTAGGTCACGCGGTCCTGCACGAACGGCGACTTGGAAGGCTGCATACCTTCGGTCAGAGGCAGTTCAGGCACGAGTTTGTCCTCGGGGAGCGTACCGCAGTAGAAGACGTCGAGCGCGTAGGTACGGGCCGAAGCGATGAGACGCTGAACCTGTACGCCATCCATGTTCCAAATATCGATGAACTTCACCTCGTCGAGGTAAGAGGACTTCTTTCCATAGAGGGCATACTGCATAAGGGCAGACTTCTGCACGGCTGTACGTTTCTGACGGCTGTAGCGCGAGAAGAACTCGTTACCCTTGACCGCATCGAGCTGTTTCTGCTCGAGGTACGGCATGAGGAGCTGGCGGTTGACGAGATTCATGATCTTATTCATATTCCCATCCTCACCGGAGATGGAGATGTAGAAATACGAGTCGTTACAACCGTAGGAAACCGCAGCGCCGAGTTGCGCAATCTGCTGGTCGAAGTCCTTACCCTCGATAGCCGGGTTACCCATGATACCTGCGTTCTCCATGAGCATCGCAGCGTACGGCAGCAGCGGCATCTCGTGCTCGCCCACGCCATAACGGAGGATGAGGGTGAAGATATCATTCTTCGTGTTCGGCGTATAGTGGAGTTTCACGTTCTCGCCCAGCGAAGAGATCTTCACATCGTTGAAATCATTGAAAGTCTGTTTGAGTTCGCCCTTCGGCAGTTTCTGGAACTCCTCTGCGTACTCGGTCTTCGCATTCTTCACCGGATCAAGCGGTTTGATATTCGGTTTCGGGAGCGTTTTCGGCTTCATATTCTTGGTATCCTCGTCGAAGGAGATGGTCATGTGGTCGGCATTGAAATATTTCTTTGCGACGCGTGCGATCTCCTCTTTGGTGAGAGATTGAATCTTCTCGTTAGCCGTGAAGATATCGTCAACCGGTTTGCCATAGGTGAATGCGTCCACGAGGACGGACATCTTGGTCGAAGGCGACTCGTTGAAGGCCTTGTATTGCTGCGCGTACATGTGCTTTACGTTCGCGATGAGGTCATCGGAGATATCGCCCCGTTTGATCTTATCGATCTCCTTCATGACGATGGCCTCGGTAGCCTTGTCGGACTCGAACATCTGCTGGTTGGCGTCATAATAAGGCACCGCCATGACGATCAGACGACCGTCGTTACGACGCGCGTCGAGGAACGCATACGAAGCCGAGACATCACCCTTGGTGTTGACCTGGTCGAGGAGACCTGTCTGGCTGTTGTAGAGAAGGTTGCAGACAAACTCCAGGACATCCTGGTCTGCATCACCTTCTTTAACACCCTGATACACCCAAGCGACCTGCGGGTTGTAACCGAGGTTATAGTGCTTCTTTCCGGTCAGTTTGACAGCCGGATAGGAAGGACGCGAAGGCAGTTCTTTCGGCTGCAAGCGGCCAAACGTCTGAGCGATCATCGGTTTGGTGGACTCGGAATCGAAGTCACCGACGATGATGAGCGCCATGTTGTTCGGTACGTACCATGTGTTGTAGAACTCAATCAGACGCGAGAGACGCGGGTTCTTGAGGTGCTCGGGCAGACCGATCACGTCACGCTCGTACGGAGAACCTTTGTAGATATCCTCCATGAGCTGTTTCTGCGCCTGGGAAGAGGGTTCGTTGGCGTACATATTGTACTCCTCGAACACGTTCTCCAGCTCCGCCTGGAAAGTACGGAAGACAGGGTTGATGAGACGGTCGGAGAAGATCGTCAGCCAGCGGTACATCTCTGCAGCCGGGAAGGAGTTGTGGTACGCCGTAAGGTCGTAAGACGTATAGGCGTTCACACCCTCGGCACCGATGAGATCGAGCATGTTGAAGAAATCCTCGGTCGAAGAGATCTTCGCTTCACGCATGGAGCACTCGTTGATTTGGGTGGCGAGTTGCTCACGGATTTTCGGATCGGTGGCATCGCTGTACTGGTCGTACAAAGCGATGATCGAGTCATAGATCGGTTTCTCTTTCTCCCAGTCGAGTGCGCCGATGCGTTGCGTACCCTTGAAGAGCATATGCTCGAGGTAGTGCGCAAGTCCGGTGTACTCCTTCGGTTCGTCCACAGCTCCGGCGCGAACTACTACGTAGCCCGTTACGTCCGGTGCGTCATGATCTTCCCAGAGAAGAACAGTGAGACCATTTTCCAACTTGTACTCCGTCAGGCCCTCACGGGATTGAGCAGAGAGAAATGCGGTGCCGCAGATGAGCAGCAGAGCGCTAAGTAAAAGTTTTCTCATTGTTGTTAATATTTGTTGTTAGTTATTTTTCGATAGATCGAGATATCGAAATTTCGACATATCGAGGTGATTTACCATTCGAGAAGAACCTTGCCGCACTGTCCGGAGACCATGACGTCGAAGCCTTTCTGGAAGTCGTCGAACTTAAAGCGATGGGTGATCACCGGGCTGAGGTCGAGTCCTCCGAGGAGCATCTGCTCCATCTGGTACCATGTCTCCCACATGCGGCGGCCGGTGATACCTTTGATGGTCAGAGCATTGAAGATGACGTCTGACCAGTTCACCTGGGTGTTGGACGGCAGGATTCCGAGTTGGGCGATGTTGGCACCCTTGTACATATGCTCAATCATCTCATTGAAGGCCGCTGGGGCACCGCTCATCTCCAGTCCCACATCGAAGCCTCGGATACCGAGTTTAGTCATTGCGTCCTGCACGGTCTCGCCTTTGGAGCCATCGACAGTAAGGGTTGCGCCCATCTTCTTCGCAATCTCCAGACGCAGCGGGTTGATGTCCGTCACGACGATATTTTTTGCTCCGGCATAGCGGCATATTCCTGCTGCCATCGTACCGATGAGTCCTGCTCCGGTGATGAGTACATCTTCACCCAGGAGCGGGAAAGCGAGGGCTGTGTGGGTAGCGTTGCCGAAGGGATCCATGATCGCTGCGAAGTCATCGGGTATCTCGTCGCGCAGTTTGACCACATTGGACTCCGGAATGGTGACGTACTCCGCGAAACAGCCGTCCTTGCCCATGATTCCGACGGAGATGGTGTTTTCACAGACGTGTCCCATGCCCCGGCGGCAGTTTCGGCAGTGTCCGCAGACGATGTGTCCTTCCGCCGTGACGCGTTCGCCGATTGAGAAGTTCCGTACACCTTCGCCCACTTCGGCCACCACTCCGACAAACTCATGCCCCATCGTATAAGGCGGTTTGCAATGAGCCTGCGACCACTCGTCCCATTTATACATGTGCAGGTCGGTTCCGCAGATAGCGGCTTTGGTGACCTTGATCAGGACGTCGTTGACCCCCACCTCCGGCATCGGCACTTCTTCCATCCAGATGCCTGGTTTCGCATATTTTTTGACTAAAGCTTTCATAATTTACTTCAATACACCAAGAACCGTGCCAATCTTTGTGAAGGCGGCAATACATTTATCTAATTGCTCGCGCGTATGGGCTGCGGAAACCTGCACACGGATACGCGCCTGACCTTTCGGAACGACCGGATAGTAGAAGCCGGTAACGTATATTCCTTCCTTCTGGAGCGCCGCAGCAAACTCCTGCGAGAGGCGTGCGTCGTAGAGCATCACTGCGCAGATAGCCGATTGCGTGGGTTTGATATCGAAACCCGCCGCTTTCATCTTCTCTACAAAATAGGCTGTGTTCTCGTGCAGACGGTCCTGCAGTTCATTGGAGCGTGTGAGGATCTCGAAGGTCTTGATACCAGCCGCAGCAATCATCGGCGGGATAGAGTTCGAGAAGAGATACGGGCGGCTGCGCTGACGCAGGAGGTCGATAATCTCTTTCTTACCGGTCGTGAAACCACCGACCGAACCGCCAAAGGCTTTGCCGAGCGTGCCGGTGATGATTTCTATTTTGCCGCGCATGTTATAGAGCTCCGTAACGCCATGTCCTGTCTTACCGACGACGCCGGCGGAGTGCGACTCATCGACCATGACGAGGGCGTTGTATTTCTGCGCCAGCTCGTAGATCTTATCAAGCGGGCAGACGTTGCCGTCCATAGAGAAGACGCCGTCCGTCGCGATGATGCGGAACCGCTGTGCCTGGGCTTTCTTGAGTTGCTCCTCCAGATCCGCCATGTCGCCGTTGGCATAGCGGTAACGCACCGCCTTGCAAAGACGCACGCCGTCGATGATCGACGCATGGTTGAGGGCATCGGAGATGATGGCATCCTCTTCGGTCAAGAGCGGCTCGAACAAACCTCCGTTCGCATCAAAACATGCGGCATAAAGGATGGTATCTTCGGTACCGAAGAAATCAGAGATGACGCGCTCCAACTCTTTGTGCGTATCCTGCGTGCCGCAGATGAAACGTACCGACGCCATGCCGTAACCGCGCGCATCCATGCGGGCTTTGGCGGCTTCGATGAGTTCTTTGTTATCGGCAAGGCCGAGGTAGTTGTTCGCGCAGAAATTAATCACTTCCTGTCCGCCTTCTACGGCAATGCCGGAAGACTGCGGGGTGATGATCACGCGCTCGTTCTTATAGAGACCTGCATCGCGAATCTCATTCAGCGTTTTTTGCAGGTGTTGTTGAAAATCTTGATACATAATTTTTTCGATATTTCGATATATCGATATTTCGACATTTCGAGGTTATTTTTTTTAGATGATGCCCTGTTCCATGATAAATCACCTTGAACAGTTGCATCAGATGATGCCCTGTTCGAGCATCGCGGTAGCGACCTTCATAAATCCGGCGATGTTCGCGCCCTTGACGTAGTCAATGGTACCATCCGGTTGCGTGCCGTAACGAACACATTGCTCGTGGATGGACTCCATGATATGATGCAGACGATCGTCCACTTCTTCGGCTTTCCAAGAGAGATGCTCGGCATTCTGGGTCATCTCGAGACCGGAAGTCGCTACTCCACCTGCGTTCACAGCCTTACCTGGAGCAAAGAGTACGCCGTTATGCTGGAAGAAATGAATTGCACCCGGTTGGCAGCCCATGTTCGATACCTCGCAGCAACACCAGCAGCCGTTCGCCTTCAGTTCCTTGGCGTCGTCTTCGGAGAGCTCGTTCTGGAAAGCACACGGCAGGGCGATGTCGCATGGGATGGACCAAGCCTTCTTACCTGCCGTAAAGACGCACTCTTTCGGGAACTTGTCCGCCATGTCTTGCACTTTGTTGCGGTTCGACGCACGCATGACGAGCATGTAGTCGATCATCGCCTTGGTGATACCGTCTTTGATAGCCACTACGCCATCGGGACCGGAGATAGCTACTACCTTAGCGCCCAGTTCAACCGCTTTGGTCGCTGCGCCCCATGCTACGTTGCCGAAGCCTGAGAGCGCCACTTTCTTGCCCTTGATATCTTTGCCGGCCTTGTGCAGCAGGTGTTGCGTGAAATAGAGTGCGCCGAAACCGGTAGCTTCCGGACGGAGGATCGAACCGCCCCAGGTCATGCCCTTTCCAGTGAGGACACCTGTATGATATTCGCGCGCGAGTTTCTGGTACATGCCGTTGAGGAAGCCTATCTCTCGTCCACCAACGCCCACGTCACCAGCGGGTATATCCTGATCCGGACCGATGCAACGCCAGAGTTCCAACATAAAGGCCTGGCAGAAACGCATAATTTCTGCGTCCGATTTGCCCACCGGATCAAAGTCCGAACCGCCCTTTGCGCCGCCCATCGGGAGCGTCGTCAGCGCATTCTTGAACGTCTGCTCGAAACCGAGGAACTTCAGCATCGACGGCGTAACGGCTCTATGGAAACGCAAACCGCCTTTGTACGGACCGATGGCGGAGTTGAACTGAACGCGGTAACCAAGGTTCGTCTGCACTTCGCCTTGGTCATCAATCCACGTCACGCGGAAGGTGAAGATACGGTCCGGCTCGACCATACGCTCCACGATTTTCGCAGCCTCAAACTCGGGGTGCTGATTATACACCTCTTCAATCGACTCGAGTACCTCTTGCACTGCCTGCAGGTACTCTGCCTCGCCCGGATGTTTCGCAGCCAAACGCTGCATAATGTCTTGTACTTTCATTGTTTTATGTGTTTTAAATGGTATGTTATAAATATTGTTTTCAATTTTGCCTGCAAAATTACAAAAAAAAAATGACATACACAATAGTGTATGCCACTTTTCGAGATTTTTTTTCTTTTTATTGGCCTACACCGCCACCTCCGCCAAGACGTGAAGACTCATCGAGTTCGCCTACTTTGCGGTGCTTATGTTGCTGATACTGACCGAACATCCAAGTGAGCGAGAACATGACACGTTGCTGGCGGATGGTGTTTTTATACCACGAGCGGTTACCCGGTTCCTGGCCCATATCTTCGTTATTGAAACTGAGCGAACGCAACAGATCCTGCACGTTGAGGTTGAAGATCAGGCCTTTTTTCATGTACATCTTACGGATTCCGAAAGAAGCGAAATAGGTGCTGCCGGATTTATTATAGCCGGTGAGCATCGGCGATGACCAGTTCGCATCGAAGGTAAGCGTCCAATCCTTCGGCAAGTATGCGGAGAGTGTTCCGCCGACGTAGCCATAGTGGCTCTTCATGATATAATCCGGCGTGCCATCTTCTTGTTTGTCATAGGATTTGTTGATAAAATGCAGCCATCCGGCATTCACCGTGAGCGCCAACCATGCCCCTTGCATCGACTTAGAACCATCCTCCGCTTTTGCGTATTTCGGTACGAGCGGCAGTTCGGTCAGAGAGACGTTCACTCCGTGCGTGGTACAGGTACCGAAATTCGTCCATTGTGCAAAGCCGATACCACTCGGAAGGATCGTAGTCTTAGAAGAGAACATATCCTGCGTGTGGGCGAAATTAAAGGTCATGTTCCAATACTGCGTCCACGAGAAATGCAGTTCTACATCGTTGTTGAACTCCGGCGTAAGGTCGGTATTTCCTTTCTGGATAGAATAGGCATCGACGTACGAAGTGAAGGGATTAAGCATCCAGTAATTCGGTCGTTTGATACGGCGCGTGTAAGACGCAGAAACGGATATCGGTTGTTGGATTTTGCCCAGCGGTTTGGATGTATAACCGACATACGCCGTGGGGAAGGGATCGAAATAGGACTTGTTGATGATTGAATCCAAGCCGTCGTCCTTCCAGTCGCCGTGCGAGAAGGTATATTCTCCTCGGAGACCGAGTTTGACCGACCAGTGTTCACCAAACTGCTTGCCGACAGAGATATACGCTGCCGCCACATGCTCGTCGTAGCGGAAAGCATTGTGATCCGTGGGTCGCACGCCGCCATTCCGCGTCGAGTCGGTCGTCATGTCGTTGTCCGTCGAAGAGAGCGCATACTTGACACCGGCTTCAATCATTCCAGTCTTCCAGAACTTGGTCTGAAAATCCATTTTGGCAGAGTAGATATTGACAATCTGCTTGCCGCGAATATCAATACCGAGCGATTGGATGCCGCCCAAAGGCTTGTCGTAGTTCGTCTCCTGGAAATTGACAGAAGAGTTATTATAACGGTTGTAGTCGATATTCACCGTCAGTTCGCGCTCGAGAGCTTCAGAGAAAGTGTGGGTGTAGTTGAGGTTCGCTGTGTGCTGCGGAGCTTTGAGACGATTTTGAGAATTGGTCGTACTGTTCGTCGTATCCGTGCCTTGAATCAGATAAGCAGAGTTGCGCCCGGGCACAATATGCTGATCGACATCCATGAAAGGCACCTGAAGGATGAAGCCGAAGGTATTGAGCGAGTCGATATACCAATCGTTGCCGACCTTGAGCATGTAGTACTGGAAATTGATGTTGTAGTCCGAATAGGAGTAGTTCTTCAGCGCCGGCGTCTCGCGGTAGGACTCAAAATCGATGTCATTCTGCGCAAAAACCTGCGTGAACTGGCCGAACGTATAGGTTTTCTCGCCGCGATAATTGAGATTGAGTGAGAACATCTCATTACTGAGCCAGCGTTTGACATCCCCGAAATACATACCGCCGTAGGCGGCAGAAAGCATTCCGTTGAGGCCTTTCATCATATTGCGCTTGGTCTTGATATTGATGATACCACCCTGTCCCGACGCATCGTATTTGGCAGAAGGATTCGAGATGATCTCAATCTTCTCGATGGTGTTACCGTCTGTTCCATCGAGCATGGCTTTGAGTTGCTGACCTGAGAGGTACGAAGGTTTTCCGTCCACCCAAATCTCCACGGATTTACCGTTCACGGTAATATTACCGTCCTTGTCGATGCGGACACCCGGTGCACGACGGAGGATGTCGTTTCCGTTAGAGCCTGCCGAGAGAGGCGAAGCCGAGACGTTCACCACCAGTTTGTCCATCTGGCGCTCAATGAGCGGTTTCTTGGCCTTCACTTCAACCTCTTTCAGTCTCTCCGTCTCTTCACGCAGCACAAAATCCGGTCCGCCAAACGTTGTTTGGTAACCTACGTAGGAGGCTTGGATGATATATTCCTCCCCTCCCTTTATGGCAGGGGTTTGGGGTAGGCTTATCTCGTACTTACCGTCGTCATCAGTGATCGCACCGGTGAGCAGTGTCGAATCCGGCGCCAGCACAGAGATCGTCACAAACGGCATCGCATTGCCTTGCGCATCAATGACCCCACCCTTAATCGTCTCGGCAGCCACGCCGACTGCCATACTGAGCATAATACCTAAGAAAAGCTTTTTCATACGTTTGGAAATTTAATCTACCTAAATGATACCATCCTTGTCAAAAGGTTACAATGCCGATTCGTGAAAAATCTGCTGTTTGGGAGGTAAATTATTTTTTAGCATTCATACGAACGTCCATAGAAGTCAATGTCCACGGATGGTCGGTATTACGACTGCGGCCGCTATATCCCAATCCGATCGTCAAATTGCCGTCGTTCAGTACCAATCCCTGGCCACCTATGCGAATATGGAAGAGTTCTTTTTGGCCGCCTACCGTTACCTCGATGTCACGGTACACGTCTTTCGGGCCTTCCACCCAGATCGTGTCATGCGCAAAGAGCAGCGGCAGTTCGTAGGTGTTACCATTGTCCGCATACACGGTCATGATACCTGTGTTGGACTCGTTGCCACGAATCACTTTCAACGTTCCTGTCTCCGGCTCAAGCGTCACATGCGTCGCGCTGTCGTTCTCCTGGAAATAAATACGGGCTGTACCGGAAAGGCGGTAAGAATACTCACCAAGAGCTGTTTTGATACCGGGCTTGTTGTTACATGCTGCGAGTGCGACCATTGCGACACCCATCAGAATTGTCATTACTTTTTTCATATCCTTTATTGTTTTAAAAGTTAATTTTTCAAATCCGGTGCAAAAGTACTGCTTTTTGCGGATTTGGTATATGAAAAAACGGACATTCTAATTTTTTAAGCAAAAAAGACGGAAAAATCTTCTGATAAAGGAATACCCAACATTCTAAATTGTCCCGGTGAGACGCAGCCCATCTGTTGAAACTCCAGCGCAGCATGACTCAAGTCATAATATCCGTGCCGCAAAACCGTAGCCAACAAATCTATGGATCCGCCTTGAGCCGCCTGTTGTTGCATGTCCTGGATAGTTCGGTGAAAGCGCCTTAAACGTACAAATTGTTTAGGCGGGATTCCCACATAATTGCGGAATACACGCAGAAACTGCCGCTCGCCTAAACAGGCAATGGATGCCATCTCTGCCGCCGATATATTTCCTTTGACCTCATCGCAGGCCGCGATCACTTTTCTAATACGCGCGTAGTTGGCATCCTCCTTTGTCGGAATGCGCCCCATAAAGAACGAATCGATTAACGGCGCAATCTGTTCTGCTTGCGGAGCGGACTTGAAGATCCTGTCTAACTGCAGCAAGCCCTCATCGCCGTACTCAGCAGCTGTTAACACTTTGCCGGATAGCTGCTGCAGGTCGATACCTGTCAAGACATGCATGCCTCCCGGTTCAAAATCCAACATCATTCCTTCAAACCATCCACGGAGAGTGGTTAAACCCAAGGTTTTCTGATTCGCTCCAAGTAGCGTCAGACCGTCTGCTTTAGTGCCGGCAATTTCTATCTCTGCATTTCTGACAAAGACGAAACTGCCGTAGTTGGGTAACAAAGGCTGCACATGCCTCCCGTCCACAAAACGAGGATCATCCGCCGGCGGCGTCATGGTATCGGTCGAACCCTCCGCTCGTACAAACACATAACGGGAGATATAGGGTCGCAAGACCTCCGCTGGATAGATAATCTGGAAATACATTAGCTTGTTTTTTTACGCAGATAGATATAGAAAGTCGTACCTTTGGACGAAGTCTCAAACTCTATACGGCCGCCTGAGCCTTCCACTATATGCTTGGATATAGCCAATCCTAGACCATTGCCGTTGGATTTAGTTGTGAAGTTCGGCTGGAAGATACGCGCCTGGATATTCTCCGGAATACCGGTTCCATCGTCGGAGATGGATATCTGCACTTCGCGGTCCGAATAAGCGGTATTGAGCACGACGATAATATCCGTAGGCGAAGCCTGGAGCGCATTGCGGATGATGTTCACAAAAACCTGCGATATCTGCTCTTTGTCGGCACGAACGACGACGCCGGAGTCCGGCCCCACATAACGAACGGGAATCTGCTCGTCGTTCTCGCGCTGAAGGGTAATGACGTTCGACAGTTTCTGAGCGACGTCCACTTCGGTAGTGACAACCTCCGGCTGTTTGGCAAACGCAGAGAATGACTGCGCTATATGCGCCAGGTTGTCGATCTCATCAATGAGCATCTTCGTCGTCTTTTCAAAATACGCATCAAACTGATCCGTGCCGCGCTTGAGTTGAAGCTTCTGGACCGACAGTTTCATCGGCGTCAAGGGGTTGTTGATCTCATGGGCAATCTGCCGCGCCATCGTTCGCCAAGCGCCCTCACGCTCGGAGTTAGCCAGTTTTTCCGCACTCTCCTCTACCCGATCGACCAACATATTATACCTTTCCACCAACGCACCCAACTCGTCATGATACGGGTAATCAATGTGATTTTCCTTCGCACCGATCTCGAAATGCCGCATCTTCTCCGTCAGCAGTAACAAAGGCGAAGTGATCGATTTGGTCGCCATATAGGAGATGAAGAGCGAGAGGATCAAAGCCAAGAGATACACCGGTATCAAGCGCGAAAGCAAGGCTCGAAGTTGTTCGTTACGCGTCTGCTCGCTCAAGAAATACGGCACGCCGATATAACCAATCGGCACAAAAGCACCGTTATGGAACGGCAGATACGCAATCAGATACGGCTGACCGTTGATCTGCTCATAGCAAAGCGCTATGTCGTCGTCCGAGAAGAAGGGCTTGTCCACACTCATGCTGCGCGACAACACTCCACCTTCGAACAACTGCGGAGAAGACGACGCCAGCAACTCGCCGTTCAACGTATAGACATGCAGATCCTGGTGCATATCGATACTGAGATCCCGCAAGTCAATCGAGAGCCCCTCCGCCTGATTCGGCACCAGCATGACGTCCCAATAATAGAGGTTTCTCAGATACGACTGAATATACTCCGCGCGGGTGATAAGTTCATGCCGTTGCTGACGCGCCACGCTCCAATACACATAGCGAATCGACATCGCCAGCATGAAAACGAAGATGACCGTCACGCACGCAAAAACCACGTACATGATACGCGTGGAGATGGGTTGGTTACGAAGCGATATTTTGAATTTTTCTGCCATACGCACGTTTTGCGACGCAAAGATACTAAAAAATTTGCATATGTGCAAAAAAATCTGTATCTTTGCACGTTTTTTTGAAAAATAACACAAAAATGGTACAAATTTTTACAGCTTTTCTCTTAGGATTGCTCACCATACTGGACCCTTGCACGCTGATGACCAGTATCACCGCCATCAGTTATATCGACAAGGAGATCAATAACCGCCGCAAAGTGCTGACGAACGGTTTGATGTTCGTTCTCGGCAAATTAGCGACATACGTGTTACTGAGTATTCCGTTCCTTATGGGCGCGCAGACCGAAGGCATTCAAGCCATCTTGAGTCATTGGGGCGAACCGATTTTGGCAGGATTCATGCTTATCTGCGGTATCGTGTTGCTCTTCAGCGGTCACCATCACCACGAGCATGACCACGGCATCAGCAAATGGCTCAAAGAGACGGATAGCAAAGAGAGTTGGCTTTGGTCCTTCATCCTCGGTATCTTCTTCGCCATCGCTTTCTGCCCCCATCGTCTCGTCTATTTCCTGACGATGATCGATATCACGCTGACTCTGCCGACCACGTGGAGTTGGCTCATGCCGGTGGTATTCAGCCTTGGAACGGGTCTGCCGATCATGCTCATTGCATGGCTGGTTAGTTACAGTGCAGTCAGCATCGGAAACCTGACCAGCAAGATGAGTTCGTTCGAGAAATGGTTCCGCCACATCTGCGCCGTACTGTTTATCATCTTAGGATGCTATCTGGCGGTACATTGTATTATCGAGGCACACGAACACGAAGGATGCTGTCACCATGAGCACGCCGTACTTTCGTTTTAAGCAATTCACCATCTACCACGACCGGTGTGCCATGAAAGTGGGCACCGACGGCGTGTTATTAGGGTGTTGGGCAGGAGCTTATCATGTACCATTGGGTCATTTACCATGTACCATTTTAGATGTCGGCACGGGTTCCGGGCTGATAGCCCGGATGTTGATGCAACGTTTTCCTGAAGCGGAAGTAGAAGGTATAGACATCGACGAGGCAGCCGTAGAACAAGCCCGCGGAAATGGTGTGAACGCCTATTTGAGCAGCCTGCAGGAATGGCCAAATCATAAACCACAAATCACAAATCACAATTACGACCTCATCGTCTCCAACCCTCCGTATTTTCAAAACAGTCTCAAGAACCCCGACAAAGGGCGGGAATTAGCGCGGCACACGGATAGTTTGAGTTACGAAGAGCTGCTGGCTCATAGCGAGCGGTTATTGACCATGCATGGTCAATTAGCCATCATCTTACCTGCCGACGCAGAGCAAGAGATCTGCACTCTCACGGCCCGACACTCCTTATATCTCACGCACGTTACGCGCGTATATAGTAAGGAGTCAAAACCACCCCGTCGGGTCTTATTTCAATTCGAGAAATCGGAATCACAAAATCACAGAATCACGGAATCACGCCCGTTCGAAGACACACTCGTTCTCGAAGACAACAAAGGAGGTCGCTCCACGGCGTACCAGGAATTAGCAAAGGACTTCTACCTCTAAGGCAGAAGTCCTTTTGGTATCAGCCATGCATGGCTGATTACTTAGCTACATTGACAGCGCGTACCTCGCGGATGACGGTCACCTTAACCTGACCGGGGTACGTCATCTCGTCCTGGATGCGTTTGGCCAGATCGAACGAGAGCAGCTCGGTATCCTTGTCGGATATCTTGTCGGCACCAACAATGACACGTAACTCGCGGCCGGCTTGCAGAGCGTACGTCTTCACCACACCCGGGAACGACATAGCAAGGTTCTCGAGGTCGTTGAGACGCTTCACATAACTCTCCACAATCTCTCTACGGGCTCCCGGACGGGCACCTGAGATAGCATCGCAAGCTTGTACGATCGGCGCAATCAGGGTCTTCATCTCGCACTCATCGTGGTGCGCACCGACCGCATTGCAGATATCCGGTTTCTCGCCGTACTTCTCGCACAGCTTCATACCGAGTTCTGCGTGCGGCAGCTCGACATCTTCGTCGGACACTTTACCTATATCGTGCAACAATCCGGCACGCTTGGCTGCCTTCACGTTGAGACCTAACTCACCTGCCATAGCGGCACAGAGGTTCGCCGTCTCGCGGCTGTGTTGCAGCAGGTTCTGACCATACGAAGAACGATATTTCATCTTTCCTACCAGACGAATCAGCTCCGGATGGAGGCCATGGATACCCAAGTCGATGGTCGTACGTTTACCGGTCTCAATGATCTCCTCCTCCACCTGTTTGGTCACTTTCGCAACCACTTCCTCGATGCGCGCAGGGTGAATACGACCGTCTTGTACCAGCTGGTGCAACGACAGACGCGCTATCTCGCGGCGCACGGGGTCAAAAGCGGAGAGAGTGATTGCTCCCGGAGTGTCATCTACGACGATCTCCACACCCGTAGCAGCCTCCAGCGCACGGATATTTCGTCCCTCACGACCGATGATACGTGCCTTGACGTCGTCATTCTCTATATGGAAAACCGAAACGGTGCTTTCTGCCGCCGTCTCCGAAGCCACACGTTGAATGGTCTGGATGATGATTTTCTTTGCCTCTTTGTTTGCCTCCAAACGGGCATTGTCCATAATCTCGTTGATGTACGACATAGCAGCAGTCTTTGCCTCGTCCTTGAGGGCCTCAACCAACTGCTTCTTCGCCTCCTCAGCGCTCATTCCGGAAAGTTGCTCCAGCTGCTTCTCTGCCTCGTGGTGCATCTTCTCGATCTCCTGCTGACGGTAGTCCAAAGCCTGCTGGCGTTGCTCTGCCGCTTGCACTTTTTGATTTGCTTCGTTGAGACTTCTCTGGATCTCTCCCTGACGCTGGTTCAACTGCTGCTCACGTTGCTGCAAACGCTGTTCTTGTTGTTGTATGCGTTTGTCCTGCTCACGCACGGCATTGTCATGCTCCAGCTTGAGGGCGATAAATTTCTCCTTAGCCTCAACAATCTTGTTTTTCTTCACTACCTCCGCTTCCTCGGCTGCCTTCTTAACGATTCCGGCGCCAACAATGCGAGCAATGAAGTAGTAGCCGCCGGCTCCCACCAGGAGTCCAGCAACTACACAAATGACAATTAGGATTGCTGTGTTCATTGTTTATTGTTTATCGTTGTTATTAATAGTGGTTAGGATCTTCTTATTGAGTTCCTGCAACTCTTTCTCTACCGGCTCCAGGCTCTTCTCCCGTGCATCGGATTGCAGCGAGACCGCCATTTCCAAAGCCGTATACATCCATAACTGCTCTGCCGATGCGTTAGGACGCAGTTTCAGGTAATACTGATAGCGGTTATTCAACAAATCTGCCGCATACCGGTAGTTCGGCTCCTGCTCACGCGGGACATCCAAGCCCACCGAGTGTGCATCCAACTGCAGGTTTATATGTTGCTTGTCCGATATCAAAATCTCAAATTTCCAATCTCAAATATCCAATCAGCGCTTTAGCGCTTCCATCGCTCTGTCTATCTGCGCAATAAGTGCACTAAGACGCTTATACGCTTCTTCACTTCCTTCTGCCGAACTCATGGCATTTGCCGTAGCTATCCGGCGATTTTGTTGCTGCAGAGCCGCCAACTCGCTATGCGTCCGGATCAGCTCTTCACGCTGCTTCTCTATATCCTCACGAAGTCGCACATTCTCTTCCCGGAGCGCCACATAACGCTCCAAGAGAAGTTGTACGTTTTGCGAGAGGTCGGAAAGAGCTTTCATCAATCCATCATTTAGCGAAGCGGCTCAATCCATCATTAAAAGGAGTATCCGACACCCAGACCGATCACGCCCTTGAACTGGCAACGCTCAGAAAGCACATTCTCTTTGTTTGCAATCAGCGTTCCCGGGTAGTATTTCAAACTAGTCTGAAGCGTTACCTGCAGACATTTGAGGAACTGATAGCTCAGCGCGCAATCCCAATCTACGTCAAACATACCGAACGAACGGTTCATATTCGAGTATTTGAAATAGTGGTCTGCCTCATTGTAGAGTGGATCCATCTCACGGTTGGCTGCACGTGTTGCGGCGTCCTGATAGGAAGCCAACTCTTTACCACGACCTGCGTACGGGGTGAAGAGCGCCAACGAGGTGCTCAGTTTCATATCTTTGTAAGTATAAGCGATAGCACCCTTGAAACTCAAACCGAACTCAGCACGTGCGTTGCGGTCGTACAGTTTTTGGGTACCCTCTGCGTCGTAATAAGAAACACCGTTACGATCCTTCAGTCTCGAAGCAAAATCATTATGCTCTCCCTGAATTGCGGTGTAGATATCCTGTGTCCAATCCGCCTCGTCATTTCCATCTGCCACCCAAGCCTCTTTGGTATATTTCTCATTCCAAGACTTGCCGGTATAAGCCGTTGTGATACGACCTGCTATCGGAGAGAGATAAATAGAGAAGTCCGCGCCGTTGTAACTCTTCTTCCAATCGATACCGACAGAAATATCGGTATAAGAAGGAGCCAACCATTTGGAGATTGCAGGGTTATAACCCGTTACGTATTCGCGACCGAGCGCATATTGGCTCTGGAAACCTCCGAGTACGGTCAAATACCAATTCTCTTTGAACTCCCATCCGAACTTGGTCGCCAATTTGATATTATCACTGGATTTCTGGAAAGCATCCTCCTCCTGATCAATCCAAGTCATACCGAAATCCGTATCGAAATTCGTCTCCCAAGCGATTGCATTCTTGTGATACAGGAGGTGCAACTTGGCATATACGATACCGTTCACGTTGTTCTTACCACCGGCAGCCCAGTTTACCAAACCGGTTGCAGCGGCATTCAAGCCCACTGTACCATCAAACTTCCAGGCTTTCTCGCCGTCCTCTAACTTCTGAAGATCCGCTCCTGCCTTTGCAGCAGCATCAGCATTCGTAGTTACTTTTTCTTTGTCCACTGTCTGGGCATTCATCGTCAGCGCAGCCATGAGGCAAAGCGCTACAGATAAAATAGATTTTTTCATTTATTCAAAAATTGTTTGTTAGACGTTTATTAAAATATATTGAGTTTTTGTTGCTTCTACCAAAACCGACTGCAAAATTACAAAAAAAAATCCACATATACAAATAAATAATGTACGCGCGCGACTTTTTCTGTCAAAAACGTCAATTTTTACACATTTTTTCTAAATATATGCACACGTATATGCGAAAAAAGCAGTAATTTTGCAGCGTGAATTATTATGCAGGTATTGGGTAAGTATTATCTAAGTACTGAGTAAGTACAAAACAAGACCTTTAACGTATCCTGCACCACCCTATATATATTATTAATAATATATATCCAGTGATTTTAACAAACAACCACAAAAATGTTGAATATTTAAACAAAAAAATCAATATGAAAAACTTAGTTAAGAAATCGTTATTCATTGTAGCGTTATTTACAACTTACTATTGTGCTAGTGCAGAAACCATGTACGTACTTAGCGGAAAGTGTAATGTGCCCTTACAAGCCGGTATGAATAGTGCCAAGTACCAATTATTCACATACGACGGCACAAATTCCAATGTAACAACGGACATTTCTTGTAATCTAACAAGCAATACTGCCGGGTTATACTATAATTCTACATCATTGTCGATTTCAGACATAAAAACCACAAGCAATTATAGCACAAGTAGTAGTAGTAACCGTACTATGCAAGCCTTTAAACTCGCAGGAAGCAGCAAGCTAACCATAACTTTGGGTTCTAAAGCAATGTCCAAAGCAATTGTAGTAGGCCGTGCCAATAGTACAGATGCATTAACCATTGATGTTTTTGGCCAGTCGAAAAGCACGAATAACAAAGACGTCTTCGTAATGGAAATAGAGCAATCGTTCAGTGGCTCTATGACTATTGATAATACCTCAACAAAGGAATTTAATTTCTTCATTTATTTAATCGAAGGTCAAGCGGTTACTCCTACCGTTAATAGCGTTACCGTTTCTCCGGCATCGGCTACTTTGGACCCGAATGGCACGCAGCAATTAACTGCAAATGTAGATGCCACTCCTGCCTCAGCAGACAAGAGCGTTACATGGTCAAGTAGCAATCCAAGCGTAGCTACCGTGAGCGAAAGCGGTTTGGTAACTGCTGTAGCACAAGGTACAGCCACCATTACGGCTACCTCGAATTTGGATAACACCAAATCGGGAACTTGCTCTGTGACAGTAAATGCTCCTGCTGCTCCGATTCCCGTAACTGCTATCGCACTCAACAAATCAACAACAACCATAGCTATCGGGGATTCGGAAACATTAACAATCAATTACACCCCTGCAGATGCCAACACAGGCAAAGCTGTTAATTGGACCAGTAGCAACACAAGCGTTGCAACTGTAGATAACTCCGGAAAAGTAATAGGAGTAACGGTTGGTACGGCTACTATCACTGCTACATCAACAACAGATGCTTCTATCACAGCCTCTTGTGCAGTCACAATACAAGCAGTAGCAGTAACCGGTGTGAGCATCAATCCGACATCTGCTAATCTCCAAATCGGAGGCAGTACAGATCTCACGTATACCATCTTGCCTGCAAATGCAACGGATAAAAGCGTCTCATGGTCAAGTAGCAATACTGCAGTAGCGACCGTAAACGACGGCCACGTAACCGCGCTAACAGCCGGAACGACAACGATCACCGTCACCACAACAGATGGAGGCAAAACGGCTACATGTACGGTAACCGTTACGGCCGGCCCTCCCGTTCCACATACTGACCTCACTCTACACGAGCCGGAGGTGTATGAAGCCAAAGAAATTTCCGGCGGTTACAACACCCCGTTGACTGTTTCCGGAGGAAGCGAATACGAGGTATTCTATTTCTGCAAAATCAGTAATGCGATTGCTGTGGGAACATCACCTATTAGCGGCAATATTGCGACATCAACCGATAAGAAGTCTTTTGCGGTTAAAGGAGATTGGATGAGAGGCCAATTTAACGATGAAGCAGAAGGTGGTACAAGTGAACCAAAAGAGGATGCGATGGGAAAAGATGAGTTCAAAGCGTGCTACGGAGATGTAAAAATGGGTCAACCAGCAGAGGTCAGTCTATATATTAAAGGTTACAACGAGTTTGCCATTTATGCGTGTGATAACAACACTACTCCTAACGATGGTAAGAAACGTTGGATAGATGTTTATATCGACGACATGCAAAATCCGGTTACCACAGGGATAGCCGTAAAACCCGCTACTGTTAGACGCTACTCTATCAGCACTGGTGAGCACGTCATTAAACTTACTTCCGAATATAGCGGGAGCAAACTATATGCAATTTCATTGCGTTTGCCTAAAGAGCCGCGTGTGAAACATCTCAAAGGCAACGACTCGACTCAATCCATTCTGCAAACTGCAGCTATTCAGCCGGTTATTTATACTACGAAATACAACAACATCTCGGGTGCAGAGACAGTACTAGAGTGGATCGGCGCACCGGCAACGGGCATCACCTTAACAGAGAAAGAAGGTGACTTGAGCGACACACTGACTTTGAGCGGTAATGCGAATTGCGCAACCGGTGAGTATAACTACGCTGTAGTGTCACGATACAATGGGGTAGAAACGAACCGCGTGCTTGGTAAATTCTTTGTCAAAACAGATATCAAGAGTGTTACATCTACCAATGCTACTGTTTATCAGAACGAGGAGATGGATCAAATCGAGTTCAAATACTACGCACTCTCTGCTGATAGTGTTATTTTGACTTGGACTGGCACCAAACCTGCGGGTATAACAGGAAACGGAAATAACGGCACGTACCTCATCGGCGGTACACCGACACAGACAGGCGAGTACACTTATTCAATCACCGTACAAGGCGCAGACACCACTATTACCGGCAAAATAATCGTCCGCGAGTTAGATTACGGCACTAATCCTGTTCTATACCTCTACAAGAATGAGAACGCGTACGAGTCTGACGGTGTGCGCAATTATCTAAAGGACAATGGATGGAACCCCATTGAGCGAAAGGCGAAAAAGGATGGCCTGCGCCCCGACGATCAGTATGCCGTTTATAAACTGGTAGTCATCTCAGAAGACGTTGATGCAAACAACCCGGAAGTACAGCAGATTATCAAAGAGAATGGCGCTAAACAGCCGGTATTAAACCTGAAAGGCTTTACATACGCAAAGGGCGAAGGACTGCTTGGTTGGGGAGATCCCAGCAATGGCGCTATTGACTCTACTAAAAACTCCAAAGAAAAAGGTACCAAGATTAAAATCCAGCATGCTGATCACCCGATTTTCAAGAACATTAGCAATATAAAAGAAGGTGATGAGATTTCTATCCTGAGCAACTACGCGCTACAGGGTGTTATGCCGATTGCTATCGACATGCAATACATCACTGACCAGACGCTTTGTATGGGTACAGCGCCTATTCGTAAGAATACGCTGAATGGTTATTATGACGAAGGAGAATGGGTGGCTGCCATCCATGAGATACTTCCCTCGGCACGAGGCGGAAAGAAATATATCTGCTTGCCTCTTGCACGCAACGTCACCCTTACTACTACCGGCGAGCGTCTGATTAAGGGCATTGTAGATTACCTGGTTAGTCCAACGCCGACCACGATCACTGCCCCGGATCTGCTCATTACCGGATTCTCAGTGAAGGATAGTAAGAACAACGAGTATGCGGCAACGATAGACCAGACCGAACACACAATCAAGCTGCGTCTGACGCCGGAAGAGTACCAGGCGCTGGATAGCTTAAAAGAAGCTAAGCCAATAATCACTCATCCGGACTACACAAGTGTAGATCCTGCTTCAGGCGAGGAGGTGAAATTGACGTACGCTTATCTCAGACCGCAGAAGTACATCATTACGGACTTCATCAACAAGAACGTTTATGACTTTATTCTCGAGCTCTATAACCCGCAAGGCATAGAGGAAGTATATGAGGCCGGACAATGGGTAAATATCTTCGATATCTACGGCCGCAAAGTGGCTACTACCAACGAAGATATCTATACCATGGAGCTGCCGCACGGAATGTATATCATCGTGACCGAGAGCGGTGAGACGATGAAAATAATGAAGTAAGTATGCGCACAGAGAACGAATTAGAGGGGGTAACGCTACTCGGTAACCAACACGTCCAATATAGCGATAACTATAACCCCGACGTGTTAGAGACTTTCCCAAACAAACACCCCGAGAACGAATATCTGGTAACATTCGATTGTCCGGAGTTTACGACCTTGTGTCCTAAAACCGGACAACCGGATTTCGGACATATCTTCATCAGTTATATCCCGCGTGAGCGGATGGTCGAGAGCAAGAGTCTCAAACTCTACCTCTTCTCCTTCCGTAACCACGGAGATTTTCATGAGGATTGCGTCAACATCATTATGAAAGATCTCGTCAAATTGATGGATCCGAAATACCTGGAGGTCATCGGCTATTTCATGCCCCGCGGCGGAATAAGCATCTTCCCCTTTGCTAACTACGCCGACGAAGATCACCAGGAACTCAAAGCACAACGACTCCGCGAACAGTTCACTAATAATACTAGAGCGACTAGATAGACTAGAACAACTAGAAAAACGTATGAAAGATACACTTATCGTTTTGTCCGGTGGATTAGACTCCACCACGATGCTTTATGAATATCAATACCGCATCGGGATGGCGGTCTCCTTCCATTACGGCAGCAATCATAATGACCGTGAGTTAGAGTTTGCCAAGCTGCATTGTGAACGCTTGGGCATCCCTCATCTGGTAATCCGTTTGCCGTTCATCAGACAGTTCTTCAAGAGCTCGTTACTCGAAGGAGCGGACGCTATTCCGGAAGGAAACTACGACGAGGAGAATATGAAATCCACCGTCGTTCCTTTCCGCAACGGAATCATGCTCTCCATCGCTGCCGGCATTGCGGAGAACAACAAGATGCAGTACGTCATGCTCGCTAACCACGCCGGCGACCACGCTATTTATCCGGATTGTCGGCCGGAATTTGTAGAGGCGATGAATAATGCGATTCATTTTGGTACTTGGAACGGCGTTCAACTGCTGACGCCCTATACCAAACTGACTAAAGCAGAGATAGCCAGCAAAGGCAAAGAACTGAATATCGATTATTCGGAGACCTGGAGTTGCTACAAAGGCGGCGAACATCATTGTGGCGTGTGCGGTACTTGTCGCGAGCGCAAGGAAGCACTTGCGCAAGCAGGGATTGAAGATAAAACAATATACGAAAATTAATTAAAAACCTCTTCGGCAAAGAGGGGTCCCCGACGGGCGCTAACGGAGTGCACCCGGTGGGGAGAGCGGAGGCATCGGTTGCCCGTTTATTTAGCGGAGCGGTATAAACCGATGCACACCGATTGCCGAACGCGATGTATTACGTAGAAAAAAGAATAGAGATTTCGGCGGCACATAACTTAATGTTGTCGTACGAAAGCAAATGTGAAGACCTGCATGGTCATAATTGGATCATTGTGGTATATTGCAAAGCCAAAGAGCTCAACCAAGATGGTATGGTAACCGACTTCACGCATATAAAGAAAGTCGTTAAAGAGACTTTTGACCATAAATATATCAACGAAGTGCTGGACGTCAATCCTTCGGCAGAAAACATGGCTCGCTGGATCTGCGACCACGTGGAGAACTGCTACAAGGTCTCTGTCCAAGAGAGCGAAGGCAATACAGCCATCTATGAGAGAGATTAGGATTACCTAAGATTACCTAGGATTACCTAGGACTACCTAGGTTGACCTAAGACTACCTATGATAACCCAGGCTGACCTATGACTACCTATGCTATACAAAGTTAACGAAATATTCTACACCTTACAAGGCGAAGGAGCGCACAGCGGTATTCCCGCTGTGTTTGTTCGCTTTAGCGGCTGTAATCTGCGTTGTCCATGGTGCGACACAGAGTTTGCAGAATATTCCGAAATGACGGCAGAGGAGATTGTCAAAGAGGTCCAAGATCTGTACGACGTCCCCAATGAGCGGCATAAGATGTGCGTGCTAACAGGCGGTGAACCATCTCTGCAGGTGGACGAAGCTTTGATAGAAGCCTTGCACCAAGCGGGATTCTATATCTGTATAGAGACAAACGGCACACGTCCTTTACCTAAAGGCATCAATTGGATTACCTGCTCGCCAAAGATGAAGGCCTCCCCCCACCCCCTCCCTAAAGGCGGGGGAGATATTCCAACACATTTGGCACTAACGCAAGTGAACGAGGTGAAAGTAGTCTTTACCGGCACGTATGACCCGGAGATATGGAGGACACAACTCAAAGCGGAACATTGGCTACTGCAACCGCTGCGATATAACGGTGAGATGCTGATAGAAGGCGGTATTGACGAATGGGAAGACGATAGAAACGACAATCTGGATGAGACCGTGCGATATATCTTAGCGCATCCTTTCTGGCGGCTCAGCGTCCAGTTACATAAAATAGTCGGTCTGCGATAGAAAAAGTCGATCTCTTTTGGGGACCGGCTTTTTCTTTGTTTGGACGTTTGGGACTTCGTCCTTGTTTGAGAGTTTGGGACTTTGTCCTTGTTTGAGGGTTTAATACTGCGCAGCGTCATAGACGGCGTCAGCAGCTTCTGAGCCTACGAGACGCTCGATAAGGCAGAAGGCAAAATCCGAACTCAGTCCAGGTCCCTTCGCAGTAATTACATTCTTCGATTCTACTACCAGACCACCGACATAACTCTCTCCCAGAGCATCCTGGAAACCCGGGTAACAAGTAGCCTGCTTTCCTTCGAGGATACCAAGTTTACCTAATACAGCCGGTGCGGCGCAGATAGCAGCAATCAACTTGTTCTCTTTGTTGTGTGCGAGAAGAAGTTCGCACAAAGCAGAACACTCTCCCAACTTGGTCTGCCCACCGGGGAGGATGAGCATCTCTGCATCGGAGAAATCAATGCGCTCAATAAGTCCGTCTGCTTCCACGGCAATATTGTGCGCTCCGAGTACCATCGGATTTCCAGTGATAGAAACCGTTGTTACCGCGATATTTGCGCGGCGCAACAAATCAATAGTGGTGATTGCTTCGATTTCCTCGAAACCATTGTCAAGAAACAAATAATTCATAAATTCATTTACGATTTAGACATTTACCATTTGGTCATCTAATGAACCATTTAGTTAAACTTGAAATTATAGGTGATTGTTCCGATCTGATCATGATCTCCCTCTGTGAATTTGGCTTTACGAGCCGCATCGAGAGCGAGTTGGATAGTTTGTTTATCCGATATAGTACCGCCTTTATGCGTGGCGGCTATCACATTTCCGGCCGCGTTGACACGAATCTCAATGATGACGCGCCCCTCTTGGTTAAACGTGTTGTCAGGTTTCGGCAATGTACCTTTGATACCACGCCCGGAGAGATTCCAAGAGTTGCCACCGGACGAACCGTGTCCTACGGGGTTGCCCTTCTGTCCGGCGCCTTGCGAACCGCTTCCTACATTCTCATTATTACCGGTATTGCCAAAGAGCGAACTCATGGCATTGGCTTTGGCGATTGCTTCCGCTTCTTTCTGCTTACGCGCGCGCTCGGCCGCCTCGCGTTCCTCTTTTTCTTTGCGCGCGCGTTCGATGGCTAAGGTCTCTTCCTCAGACACAATATGCTCAGGCGGCGTAGCCGGTGTGGGCTGCGACACGGCAGGCGCAGCAGGAGCTGCCGGAGCATCTTCCGGGACAGGAGAAGGATCCGGTGCATCGGAAGGATAACCTCCCGTATCCGGCATCTCTTCTTCCAGGAAAGCTAATTCTATTCCTTCTTCCTGTTCCGGTGCTACTGCGTACAAGCGTACGAACCAAAGCAGCAACAGAACCAGAATCAGGAAAAGCACTGTTCCTATGGCAGCAATTGTATGTCGTTCTTGTTTTCTTGTCATGAGATGATCCGCCAAACCTGGCGGATGGATTACCGTTTAGTTGCGAAAATGAATTTCTCGCTACGAGCTAACGCTTCGTAGCTACGACAAGTTTCATGTGGTGCTCATTGGCTATATCGAGTACACGCACTACTTCCTTGTACGCTACGTCTTCATCGGCATGAAGCGCGATATACATGGTCGTATCTGAGGCTTGGATGTTAGCCAGATAGTTCTCTAAGTTATCCGGGTCGATAGCAACAGGTTTGGCCTTTCCTATAGCTACGAAATAGTTACCTAAGTTATCAATCGACACCTTAGCCACCTGCGGTCTCGTCACTTTCTGTGCGCGGGAAGTCGGCAGGTTGATCTTAATATCATTCGGCGACGACATCGTCGATGCCATCACAAAGAATAGAAGCAACAAGAACACCAAGTCCGTCATGGAACTCATGGCGAAGGAAGCCTCTACCCTATTTCTGCGTTTGAGAGCCATTATGCGGGTTCATTTAGAAGATCCATAAACTCGAGCGTACGGGATTCGAGCAAGCGAACCACTCGGTCGATGCGTGCCACGAGATAGTTATACGCGAACATCGCCAGAATGCCGACAATCAGACCGCCGATGGTCGTCACCATCGCTTGGTACATACCGGTTGAGAGCGCCGACATCTCAATGATGCCCCCCGACGTCTGCGCCATGTTATAGAAGGTCTGCACCATACCAAGCACCGTACCCAAGAAACCGAGCATCGGAGCACCGGCAGCGATAGTAGCCATGATCACCAAGCCTTTCTCGAGATTGCCGACCTCGAGGTTACCGACATTCTCCACAGCTACCTGCACGTCCTGCATCGGACGGCCGATACGACTGATACCTTTCTCAATCATGTGCGCCGAAGGGGTGTCGGTCTGCTTGCAGAGGTTGATCGCGGAGTCAATCTTACCCTCGTGAATGTAATCACGAATGCGATCCATGAAGGACTTGTCCTCGCGCGTAGCCTGCTTGATAACCACCAAACGGGCGATGAAGATATAACAAGCGACCGCCAGCAGGATAGCAAGGATCACCATGATCCATCCGCCGTACTGCGCCATTTCAAACAAGTTAATGGACTCCTGAGCGGGCTCTGCCGCTTCGATGATCGCCTCTTCAGCGAGCGCGATTGTGTCAATTTGCAACAACATATTTGTTAATTTTTATATTCGTTTTTAGATGTGATTTCAAAAATCGGGATCCTTATTTACCCCTTATAAAAGTCTTATAAAAGTCTTATAAAACCCTTACAAAACCCTTACAAAAGTCTTATTTCATTTTAGCAGGTCCAAGTACTCCTGAATCGTCTCCTGGATTCCAAGGTAAAGCGCGTCACAAATGATGGCATGTCCGATGGATACTTCTGCGGTCCAAGGGAAGGCCTGAATGAAGGGTTTGAGATTCTTGAGATTCAAGTCGTGCCCTGCGTTCATGCCAAGTCCCAACTCGTGCGCCTTCTCCGCTGCCGGACGATATTTCTCGATTGCCTTTTTGGGGTTCTCCGCAAACATCTCTGCGTACGGGCCGGTATATAACTCCACACGGTCAGCTCCGGTTCGCAGCGCATACTCGACCATCAGCGGATCCGGATCCACGAAAATGCTGACGCGAATCCGATAAGCGTGCAGTTGGTTCACCACGCCTTTGAGGAAATCCAGATGACGCCGGGTATCCCAGCCGTGGTTAGAGGTCAACTGCGAAGGATCATCGGGCACCAAAGTCACCTGGGTCGGCCGTATATCCGTAACCAACGCGAGAAACTCCTCCGTGGGATTACCCTCAACGTTCAACTCCGTGGAAACCATCGACTTGAGCTGATAAACATCCTCCTTGCGTATATGACGCTCATCCGGGCGCGGATGAACCGTGATTCCCTGGGCTCCAAAGAGCTCGCAATCCACCGCAAAACGCTCTACATCCGGCACATTTCCACCGCGCGCATTACGCAACGTAGCGACCTTATTAATATTCACACTCAGCTTCGTCATAACCCTCGTTCTATAAAGAGATTTCAAATTTTCGGCAAAGATACAACAAAAAATTGATATATGCAAGAAAATTCAGCAAAAACACTAAAAAAATTGGCTTAGGTCTTGCATATATGAAAAAATTGTTGTAATTTTGCAGGCTAATTTGGAGAAATGCGCATAAAAGGATTAATTATATTAGTATTTGTGACGGTCGTTTTTTCGGCTTGCGGCGACTATCAGCGTCTGCTGAAATCGCGCGATCCGGAGGAGAAATACCAGGCAGCTTTGCGCTATTTTAACAACAAACAGTACGTCAAATCGCAGACCCTTCTGGACGATGTGAGTTCGTACTATAAGGGAACGGAGCGGTCGGAGGATATTTTGGCATACCTGGCGCGGAGTTATATGGGTCAGAAGAGTTATGAGTCCGCTACGGATTATTACCAGGCCTATATCCGCAATTATCCGAAAGGCAAATATGCTGCGGAGGCGTACTTCCAGGTGGGTCACTGCCAGTACCTCGATTCGCCGGATGCCCGTCTGGATCAGGGCATAACCCGGAAAGCCATCGATGCGTTCACGCAATTCGTAGAGTTGTATCCGGAGAGTCCTTACGCCGAGCAGGCATACCAGGAGATGAGCGAGATGTACGACAAACTGGCGTTGAAGGAGTTAAAAAGCGCACAGTTGTACTACAATTTGGGATCGTACTTAGGGAATAACTATCTCAGCTGTGAAATCGTTGCGAAGAACGCCTTGCGTAACTATCCGAGCAATAAATATCAGGAGGATTTCAGTTGGCTGATACTTCAGGCGAAGTACCAACAGATGGTCAACTCCTTTGAGGACAAGAAATTAGAACGCGCCCGGGATGCGCAAGACGAATATTATAATTTCACCACCGAATACCCGACCTCAAAGCACCGCAAAGAGGCGGACAAGATGATGGTACAAATACGAAAAATAACAAAAGAATAAGATATGGATTACAAAAATTCTAAAGCCCCAAAGAACACGGTAACCCGCGACGTAAACCAGCTCATGGAGCCGGTTGGCAACGTGTATGAGACCGTGGCAATCATTGCAAAACGCGCGAACCAGATCAGTGCCGGTATCAAGCGTGAGTTGGATGCCAAACTGCAGGATTTCTCTATTCCTCAGGACAATTTGGAGGAGACTTTTGAGAACCGCGAGCAGATTGAGATCAGCCGCCAGTACGAGCGTCTGCCGAAACCATCGTTGATGGCTACCCAGGAGTTTATCGACGGCGAGTTGGTTTACCGCATCGGTAACCGCGACGAGGCGCTGAAATAAGGCGAAAGGTTAGAGGCTAATGCTGAAAGGCAAGCACATCTTAGTGGGGATCAGCGGCGGTATAGCAGCCTACAAGATCCCGGAACTCATTCGTTTGCTCGTCAAAGCCGGCGCAGAAGTGCGGGTAGCAACGACGAAAAACGCTCTGGAGTTCGTGACAGAACTCACCCTGCAGACCGTATCGGGAAGCAGGGTGTATTCGGATGTGTTCGCCGCTATCAACGAGCACTCGACCGAGCATATTTCCCTGCCCGACTGGTGCGACGCGATGATTGTAGCGCCGGCAACCGCAAACGTCATCGGCAAGATGGCTGCCGGTATAGCCGATGATGCGTTAACCACCACCATCTGTTCCTGCACGGCGCGCAAACCCATTGTGGTAGCACCGGCTATGAACGACAAGATGTGGGAGAGTCCGGCTACCCGACATGCCATCGAGACCATCAGAAGTTGGAACAATGTGACGGTCATTGAACCCGCATGCGGACCCTTAGCTTGCGGCACGGAAGGCAAAGGCCGGATGCCGGAGGTGGAGGTGCTGCAAGAGGCACTTGAATATGCGCTGGCAAAGAAAGATCTCACCGGCAGACACATTCTCATCACCGCCGGCGGTACACGCGAAGCGATTGATCCCGTTCGGTTTGTGAGCAATTACTCCACCGGCAAAATGGGATTTGCGCTTGCTCAGGCGTGTGCACGGAGAGGCGCCGATGTGACATTAGTGTGCGGAGCCGTAAGTACACCCCTCGTCAATCCTCTAGGATTCATCCGACGTATAGACGCAATCAGTGCGCAATCGATGTATGAAGCCTGCCAGGCCGAATGGCCGAAAGCCGACACCGCTATCTTATGCGCAGCGGTAGCGGATTTCACGCCGGCGGAGCAAACCAATGAGAAGATCAAGAAACAACCGGGCCAGACGGAGATGAGCCTCCGTATGGTGCTGACGCCCGACATAGCGCGGTCATTAGGCGAAAGCAAAAAAGACGGTCAGCGATTGATCGGTTTTGCGCTGGAGACCCACGATGAAAAAAAGAATGCGCTCCTCAAGTTGGAGCGCAAACGAATGGACGCTATCGTCCTCAATTCTCTCCGCGACAAAGGAGCCGGCTTTGGGACCGACACCAACCGCGTGACAATCCTCTCCGCAGACGGAAACTCGGTTGAGTTACCGCTGCAGAGCAAGGCGGACATAGCCGATAAAATAATCGAAGCAGTTATTATTTGAAGATTCCGAAGAGACCTTTCTTCTTAGGTTCCTCGTTCTCCGATGCAGTTTCTTCCTTTTCAGGAGTCCATTCCGGACGCTCCTCGATCGTACCTAATTGGTTTTGAACGAATGCAATGACATCTTGAAGTCCTTCTATAAAGTGAGCAAAGTCCTCTTTGTACAGAAACACCTTGTGTTTCTCAAACGAAGGAGCTTCTCCTTCCTCTGCCTGGCGGCGTTTGCTCTCGGTGATTGAGAGATACAAATCGTTGTTGCGAGCTTTGCGTACATCTAAGTAATAAATACGCTTACCTGCTTTGACGGAACGGCTGTAAACAATCTCCTGTTCGCGTCTCTCATCCTTTTGATTTTCCATCTTTTTTGTAGTTAATAATAAAAAACTGCGCAAAATTACACTTTTTTTTGCATATGTGCAAATTTTTTTGTATCTTTGCGCGATTTTTTTGTTGCGCGCATGGTGCGCGCACATACACGAACAATAATAAAATATAATATATGATCAACAGAACAATGGTCCGGACGCGTGTTGTCCAAACGCTTTTTGCCTTCTATGAAGACGGTGATAAAACGGTAACGAGCGCACGCAAAGAGTTGACAAAGAGTTTCGCCGACACGTACGATTTGTATTTCGTACTGTTGGATTTCGTGAACGAGCTGACGGCTTATGCGCAACAGCAGTTGGAAGAGCAGATCAATCGCGCTCGTGCTACTCACTCGGGATGGCAGCCTAATCGCCGATTCATTCAAAACCGTTTTGCGCAGCAGATTTTCGACAACCGCGCTTTGCGCAGCCGTATTCAGGAGGAGCGGCTGAGTTGGGACAGCGGCATGAACGTCGTGGCGGAGACTTATCGGAGGCTGACGGAGAGTGATTTTTACCGTCAGTACATGAGTGCAGAGGAATGCTCGTACGAGGATGACAAGTATATTTGGCGGCAGATCTTTCAAAATATACTTGCCAACGACGAGGTCTTGGAAGAGGGACTGGACGAGATGGAGCTGACTCTGGACAAATCCAATTGGACGACCGACGCCGATGTAGTCATCAGTTATGTCATCAAGACGATCAAACGTTTCAAAGAAGACAGCACGCCGGATACTCCGTTATTGGAGATGTTTGACAGCGAGGACGAACTGCGGTTTGCCACCAAGTTGCTGGAGAAAGCCATTGACGGTCACGACTCCTACGAAGAGATGATCAACTCGCACTTGAGAAACTGGGACGCAGACCGAATTGCGTACATGGACCGAATCATCTTAGAGACCGCCCTGGCTGAGATCCTGGAGTTTGAAGAGATAGCGCTGACGGTTTCGCTCAACGAGTATATCGAGTTGGCTAAGACCTATTCGGGCGACAAGAGCTATATGTTCATCAACGGAATCCTGACGGAGATCCTGAGGGATCTGAAGAATAGCGGAGAATGTTTCAAGATTCTCAGTCTCAAGTAAATCCTATTTAGAAACAAAATAAAAAACTATACATTATGCTTAATTTAATTCTTTTACAAGCCGAGGCAGGCGCAACCGCTCAAGGCAATCAATGGTCCTTCTGGATCATGATGATTCTGATTTTCGTAGTATTCTATTTCTTTATGATCCGTCCTCAGACGAAGAAGCAGAAAGAGCTTCAGGCACAACGTGAGGCGATGAAGAAGGGTGATAAAGTAGTGACCGCCGGCGGTATCTACGGCGAGATCAAGGAGGTTCAGGAGACCACATTCATCATCACCATCGCCAAGGACGTAACGATCAAAGTGAGCAAAGACAGCGTCTTCGCAGATGTTGCTGACGCGCAACAAGCAGCTAAAGAGGAAAAGAAATAAATCGTGAGAAGGGACGTTCTGACATTTCTGCTTTTTGTGGTCATAGCGACGCTGGTATGGTATGGTCACGCGATGCAATCGGTGCGCAACACCCGCGTGCCGGTACTGATTCAATATACCGGTAAGCCGGACGCCATCGGATTAAAAGCTCCGGGGCTGCCGGACACGGTGATGATTGAGGTACGCGACGCCGGCGCACGGCTCAACACGTACCATCGCGACCCCTTGCACCTGACCATCGATCTGCATTCGTATATCCACGGAGAGAAAGGACGGATATATATTCCTTCGGACGCCCTAAGGCGCAGTATCAGCGATATTTTGCAAGGTACGAGCCGCCTGATTGAGACGCAGCCGGAGGACATCACCTGTGATTTCTTCACCGAACAGGAGAAGAGCGTGCTTCTGGTTTTCAGAGGCGACCTGAAAACCGCCAATGAGTACCAGATTATCGGTCAACCGACGCTGGCTCGCAAACGAATGAAGATCTTCGGCGACGAGAAAACCCTCTCCGCCATCGACACGCTCTACACGGAGCCACAAGACCTCAGCGAAGTCAGCGACACCATGCGTGTGCGCTGCGCCCTCGAGGTGCCACAAGGCGTCCGCGCAGAGGAAGACAGCGTAGAGTTGTGCATCATCGCCGAGCGCTTTACGGAGAAGAAATTCACCATTCCGGTACATATAAAAGGCGTACCGGAGGGCTATCACATTCGCCTTTTCCCGAAAGAAGTAGAAGTGAGCGTGCGAGTTGGAATGAATCATTTCAGCCAAGTCAAAGCCAATGACATCCACGCCACGTGCGCCTATTCGCCGGAACGAACCGACAAGTTAGATGTGGAAATCAGCTACACTAACCCTTATATCACTGCCGCCTGGGCCTATCCCGGCGTAGTGGAATTTATTTTAGAGCAATGAGAAAAATTCAGATGGTTGACCTGCAATCGCAGTATCAGCGAATCAAGCAGGATATAGACGCCGGAATCCAGGAAGTGATTGATTCCGCAGCGTTCGTAAAAGGTCAGAAAGTGTCGGATTTTCAGGCACATCTGGAGGCCTATACCGGTGCCAAACACGTGATCAACGTCGGTAACGGAACCGACGCGTTGCAGATAGCGCTGATGGGTCTTGGCCTGAAGCCGGGGGATGAGGTGATCACACCGACCTTCACTTTTATCGCCACTGCAGAAGTCGTAGCCCTCTTAGGCTTGACGCCGGTGGTAGTAGATGTGGAATGGGAGACGATGAATATGGATGTCGAATCCGTCCGCAAAGCCATCACCCCGCGTACCAAAGCGATTGTGCCGGTACACCTGTTCGGCCAATGCGCCAACATGGAAGCGATCATGGCTATCGCCAAAGAGCATCACCTGTTCGTCGTGGAAGATGCATGTCAGGCTATCGGCGCGAGATATACGTTTGCTAACGGCGAGACGAAGCAGGCCGGCACGATGGGACACATCGGCTGCACCAGCTTCTTCCCATCCAAGAACCTCGGTTGTTACGGAGACGGAGGAGCTATCTTCACCAACGATGACGATCTGGCTGCGCGCATGCGAGCGATTGCCAACCATGGTATGATCGTTCGTTACCACCATGACATGATCGGAGTGAACAGTCGTCTGGATAGTATTCAGGCAGCCGTGCTGGATGCCAAACTGCCCCACCTGGATGAGTATATTGCTGCCCGTCAACGCGCGGCGGCCTATTACGACAAAGCCTTTGGTGGCAACGACAAAATACTCATCCCGGGTCATGAAGCGCATTCGACCCACGTCTATCACCAATACACCCTGCGCGTAGTAGGAGCCGACCGCGACAAACTGCGCGAAGGATTAGCCGAGCGCGGGATCCCGGCGATGATCTACTACCCGGTTCCGCTGCACCAGCAGAAAGCGTACCTCGATCCGAGATACAAAGACGGCGATTTCCCTGTCGCTGAGAAATTAGCGGCTTGCGTCCTGTCGCTGCCGATGCACACGGAGCTGGACGACGAACAGTTAGCTTATATCACCACTTCCGTTCTGGAACTAATCGGATAAATTATGCAAAAATTCGGTCTCTCTCAAACCCTAACGCAGACAACCAAGTTGTCGCCCGCACAGATTCAGGTAATTCGTATGCTCGAGTTGCCTTCTATCGAGTTGAACCAACGTATCAATGAGGAGTTGCAGGAGAACCCTGCCTTGGAAGAGGGACGCGATGAGAGCCCGGAAGCATTGAACGAGGGCTACGATGAGTTCGACGAGAACTACCAGCCCGACGATGGCTTTGAGAACGGACGCGACCGCGACCCGCTGCAAAACGAGGACTTCAACTACGAGCAGTATGTCTCCGACGACGAGACGCCGAGTTATATGCTTCGTCAGCAACAAAGTCCGATAGATGAGGACCGCCGAGAGGTGCCTATCATCGGAGGAAGCAGCCTTATCGAGGAGCTGAAAGCGCAGGTCTATCTGACGAAGATGACCAAGCCGCAGCGCCACGTGGCGAAATGGGTGTTAGGAAACATTGACGACGATGGCTATCTGCGCCGCACGACAGAACAGCTGGTGGATGACCTAATGTTTCAGGAGCAGATCACTATCACAGACGAAGAGATGGAGTCTATCGTCCGCCAGATCAAGGAGTTTGATCCTCCCGGCATCGCCAGTGCGAATCTGCAGGAGTGCCTTCTCAAGCAACTGGAGAGCAAACCTCAGACACCCGCAGTGGAATTGGCACGCCAGATTCTGGCAGACCATTTTGATGACTTTTCCAAGCACCATTATGACAAGATTACACAGCGTATCGGCTGCTCGGACGAGGCGTTCCAGGAGGCGGTGCAGGAGATTGTGCACCTGAATCAGAAACCCGCTAACGCCTTCACAGGCAACATGTACGAGACCCAGCGAGAGACGATCATCCCGGACTTCACAATCGAAGAACGCGATGATGAGTTATTCGTCGTTCTCAATACCGGCGACATCCCGGAGCTGCACGTCAGCCGCGAATACTCCAACATGCTGGCGGAGTACAGCGCGATGCCGAAAACCAAAGAGACCCGCGAAGCGGCGCAGTTCATCAAGCAGAAACTGGACTCCGCGCAGTGGTTCATTGACGCTATCAAGCAACGCAACGAGACGCTCATGAAGACCATGACCGCGATCCTCAAGGCGCAGTATGACTTCTTCCTCGACGGCGAAGAGACCAGCCTCAAGCCCATGATTCTGCAGGACATAGCGGACCGTACCGGCTACGACGTCTCCACCATCTCCCGCGTGAGCAACAGCAAGTACGTCCAGACACGGTTCGGCATCTACCCGCTGAAGTATTTCTTTTCGGAGTCGATGACCAACACCGACGGAGATGAGGTCTCCACCCGTGAGATCAAGAAGAAACTGCAAGAGATAGTCGATGCCGAAGACAAACGTAACCCCTTGACGGACGAGCAGTTAGTGGAAATCATGGCGCAAAACGGCTACCCTATTGCCCGTCGTACCATCGCCAAATACCGTGATTTATTAGGAATCCAACCGGCTCGCATGCGCAAAAGTCTATGACCAAAATCCTGGACATAATAGCCAAAACCCTGAGCGTGGTACTCTACCCGCTTTTCGTGCCGACATACGGCATAGCGCTCTTCTGCTATGCCTATTCGCTGCACGTAGCCCCGCTTGCCGGGGTCTGGGTAGCGGTGGCTGTCATCGGGACGTTTATCCTCACCTGCCTGCTTCCTATCACGGCCATCTGGATCATGATGAAGAAAGGCGAGGTGAAGGACCTGAACATCGACAACCCGCGCGAGCGCACGATTCCGTATTTATATTCCGCTTTGGGATTTGGTTTCTGGAGTTACCTGTTGGTACAGGTTCTCCAGGCACCCATTTTCATCAGTTGTGTAGCGATAGGCGGCACGCTGGCAATCGGCTTGGTCGCCATCATCAACCGATGGTGGAAGATCAGCGCGCACCTCACCGGATTAGGAGGGCTCGTCGGAGGGCTTCTCAGTTATTGTCTGGGACTTGGAGCCTATCCCACGTGGGGCACGCTATGCCTCTTCTTAGGCCTGTCATGGGCGCTGATGTGGGCGCGGCTGTACCTCGACGCTCACACACCCGCACAGGTCTCTACCGGATGGCTACTCGGCTTGACGTGCACGTTTGTTCCTTATTGTATTCTCAATTATGCGCTATAAGAAATTTTACATATTCCTCCTCTGCTTATCCGCCTGGATCGGGGTACAAGCACAGGGTCTGAGCGAAGAGGCGCAGATATCCCTGTTGACCTGCACGCCTGGCAAAGAACTCTACGCACGCTATGGACATACGGCGATACGCGTGCAGGACCCGCTGAACCGGATGGATCTGGTCTTCAACTACGGGATCTTCGATTTCAACACCGACCATTTCTACTGGAAATTTGTGAAAGGCGAGACCTGGTATGAGTTAGGTGCGACGACAATGCCCTGGTTCATGCTCGAGTACGAAGAGGAGCACCGGCCTGTCTATGAGCAAGTGCTGAATCTCACTCCTTCGCAGCGAAATGAGATCTGGCAGGCGTTGGTTCGCAACTACGAACCCGAGAACCGGCAATACCTCTATAACTTTGTCTTTGACAATTGCGCCACACGGCCTTACTTGTTGATACAGAAGGCTTTAGGCGACACTATCCATTCGGACTACACCGGCTTTACCGGCACTACTTACCGCCGTTTCATCCGCCGATATACGGGTTCTATGACTTGGGCGAACGCGGGTATCAACCTGCTCTTCGGTCCCAAAGCCGACAAACCGATGAGTAGCAACCAGCGGCTCTTCCTGCCCGAAGAACTTATGCTATACATGGCGCAAGCGCGCTTAAGCGACGGCACTCCGCTGGTTCGCGAAGGACAGATCGACACCTTCGAACGGCCGTACACGCCGTGGTACGCCTCATGGCCTTTCGGTTTAGTTCTCTATTTCCTTTTCGTGGCTGGCATCAGTTATTGGGACCGCCGCCGCATGAAACGCTCAAGGTGGCTGGAGATAGTTGTCGGTATCCCGTATATACTACTGCTGATTTTAGTGACGTTTTTGACATTTTTCTCCTGCCACCCGCTCGTCGGATTCGGATGGAGATTGTTAATCCTTCCTTTGACACATCTATGCGCAAGATTCATATATATATTACGTTAATAGCCCTCCTGACGGCTCTTCCGCTGTTCGCAGCCCCGCAGCTGACGGTAGTCGCTGTGGTGGACGGACTGACTTCCGAAAACCTCGCAACCTTGCGGCCGTACTGGCAACAAGGCGGTCTCCGCACACTCAGTGAGGAGGCTTTCCAGACCCGCGTCACGTATCCGCATCTCGTCTTCGGAGGCAATGAGACGACCGCGACGCTCATGACAGGTGTCACCCCGGACCGGCATGGTTATACCACCGACCTGTATTTCTCCCGCTCCGACAGAAAGACCCACTCCATGCTCGAAGATCCCTCTGTCAGGGGTATCGGCACGCAGGAGCATCTCTCTGCCAAAGCCCTGCTCTCGCAGACCATGACGGATCGCATGCGGCTCAGCTATCCTTCCGCGAAGATCTACGCTATCGGCATTCAGGGTCCCACGACCATCCTTCTGGCGGGTCACTGTGCCAACGCGTGTTGTTGGCTCAGCGAGAAAGAGCTGCAATGGGTAGCTACTGCGGCTTACACAGAGGGCCTGCCTACTTCCGCCTATGAGCAGAACAAGATGATGCGCGTCTCTTCCATGGCGGCCCGGCAATGGACTCCGCGCATGGATATCCTCACCTATACCTCCCCCACGGAGCAAGAGCGTAAGAAGAGTTTCTTGTACGACGTGAAGGACGTACTCCTGCATTCGCCCGAAGCGAACACCTTAGTCATCGAACTGGCGCTGGCGATCCAGCGGGACGAGAAACTCGGCATGGATGCCACGCCGGACATGCTCATGCTGCAACTCAACACTCTGAGTCCCACCGCACAATCCGACCGCATCGCCTCTGCCGAACACGAAGATATGTATCTCCGCCTCAATCAGGACTTAGGCTTCCTCATGGAGCAGTTGGACAAACGTATCGGCCGCAGCAACTACCAACTTCTCGTGGTCGGAAGACCTATCAAAGGCACGGACGCGCAGACCCTGAGCGACATTCACATGCCTGTGCATACTTTCAACGCCGACCGCGCGGCTGCCCTCACCGGCACGTATCTCATGGCGCTTTACGGACACGAGCGATGGGTCGATGGCGTCTATGGACAGTCCATCTACCTCAACCGAACCCTCATCGAGCAGAAACGCCTGAACTTAGAGACCCTGCAACGCCAAGTGGCGAATTTCCTCATGGATTTTGAGGGAGTGCAGATTGCCATGCCGGGCCACGAAGCAATGAACTATCCTTACCTGGGTTCATCCCTCTGCAAGCGCCACACCGGCGATGTAATTTATCTACTCCAACCCGGATGGCGGATGATGCAGGATGAGAAAAAGACCGTGGATCACGTCATCGATGACAACCCTGCCTCGCCCCTTTTGCTATGGAGCGGAGCTATCCGGCCTATGCCGCAAGGAAACCTCGATGCCACCAATGTTGCTGATCTCATCTTTTGATAAATGACCCATACGGCAAAGCAGATCGTATGAACGAAGTGAATAAAGAAATAGTAAATGACTAAATAGTAAATAATATGATTTATCACGAGATTAAAGTTAAGTATGATCGCCAGACCGGAGAGGACAACCCCGGCAAGGTAAAAGAGACCTATCTCATAGACGGCGCAGTCAGTTTTGCGGACGCTGAGAACTGCCTCATGGAGGAAATCAAACCCTTCATCTTCGGCGATTGCGAAGTGCAGAACTGCAAACGCTCGCAGTTCTTTGAGACGTTTGCCAACCCCGATGGCGCTTTCTGGTACAAAGCCCGCGTGGAGATGATTACCATCGACGGCGAGAAAGAGACCCGTAAGAATGTAGCGGTTCTGATCGAGGCAAACACCCTCACAGACGCGGCCGAGGCGCTCAAACAAGCCCTCAACTCCTATGATTGCGAGTTGATATCCATCGCGAAAACACCGATCGTTGATATCCTCCACGCCGTACAATAATGCCGCTACAGTTCGACATACGAGCCATTCTTCGGGAGAAGGCACCAAAAGCACATGTACCGGATTTCCTGATTCGGTATCTGGAGCGCATCGTACATGTGAAGCAGATGAATGCTTTCCTCCGCAAGTACCCCGACCTGGAGGGTTATGATTTCATCCGCCGTGTGCTCGATGAGGAGTTATGTTGTACCGCCTCTATCGAAGGTATGGAAAACATCCCCACCGACGGCAAACCGGTTATCTTCGTTTCCAACCACCCTTTAGGTGGCTTGGACGGCATGATTATCGCGCAGATGATTCACGACTCCCGAAAAGAGAAGCGCGAACTCAAAGTCATCGTCAACGAGCTGCTGATGTTCATGAAACCCATCGCAGGCCTTTGGGCACCGATCAGCAAAACCGGTTCGCTGAGCAAGGAACAGGTCCTGCAGCAGCAAGCCATGTGGGAATCCGGGACAGACGTCTTGACCTTTCCCGCGGGCGCATGCAGCCGCCTCCAACGCATCAACCGCAAATGGTTGATCCAGGACCTGGAATGGCAAAAGAACTTCATCCAGCGGGCCCGGGAGTACCGGCGGGACATAGTGCCCATCTATTTTGAGGGGAAAAACAGCCGTTTCTTCTACGCACTCGCGTACATCCGCAAACTGCTGCGTATTCCTGTCAATATCGAGATGCTCTACCTCGTGGACGAGATGTACGGCGCGCATGGTAAACACTTCCGCGTGCATGTCCTGCCGCCTATACCCTATACCACTTTTGATAATTCGAAAACACCCAAACAATGGGCTCAATACGTAAAATCTATTGTATATGCAAGCAATAATTCCTGAAGTTGACAGAGACCTCCTGGAGAAGGAGTTGGAGGGGCATTTGCTCCGTCCGTCTAACAAGGCGGACGACCTCATCTATGACATCACTTCGCACGAATGCCCCAACGTCATGCGTGAGATTGCGCGGCTGCGCGAAATCAGCTACCGCGACGGTGGAGGAGCTACCGGGCGGGAGATGGACATAGATGAGATGGACACGATGCCCAAACCCTATCACCAACTCCTTGTCTGGGATCCGACCAACAGACAAATCATCGGCGGCTACCGGTACCTCTTTGGCAGCGAAGCGGAGATTCGAGACGGACAACCGTTCATCACCTCCGCTCACCTCTTCCATTATTCGGAGCGCTTTATCCGCGACTACCTGCCCAAGACCATTGAGTTCGGCAGGGCGTTCGTCCAACCGATGTACCAGAAACGCGAGATGGGTGTCAAGGCGCTCTTTGCCTTGGATAACATCTGGGACGGTATTGGCGCAATCATGCACAACCACCCGCAGCTCCAGTATATGATCGGCAAAGTGACCATCTACCCGGACTACAACGCCACGGCGCGCGAGTTGATTTACGCCTATCTCAACCGTTTCCACCGAGGCGAAGAAGGACTCATCGCACCCTATCACCCGCTGCCGCTGCCAACGATCGACAAGCCCTTTGAGGGCACCGATCCGCAGGAGAACTACCATATTCTCCAGCATGCCGTGCGCGAGCAAGGGACCGTCATTCCGCCAATGTTCTCCGCCTATCTCAACATCACCAACGACCTGCAGTTCTTCGGCAATGCCATTAATGACGAGCTGGCGAATGTCTATGAGACAGGAATCATGGTGGACCTCAATACCGTCTATCAGGAGAAAAAAGAACGCTATATCACACCGTATATCCAATGGCTGAACCAACAATAATGCCGACGGACTTCTCTATTACTAATAATATACGGAACGTGCGTGCGCATATACCCGCGCACGTCACGCTCGTGTGCGTGAGTAAGTTCCATCCCGTAGAGGCGATTCGCGAAGCGTACGATGCCGGAGAGCGACATTTCGGCGAGAGCAGAGTCCAGGAACTCAAACAAAAGATCCCACTTCTGCCCAACGACATACACTGGCATTTCATCGGACATCTCCAGACCAACAAAGTGCGCGACCTGCTCAAACTCCGCCCGTACCTCATCCACTCCGTGGACTCCGAACGACTCTTGAACGCACTCAACGAAGAGGCGATCAAACAAGGAATCGTCCAAAATATCCTGCTCGAAATCCACGTAGCCAAAGAAGAGACAAAAACGGGGTTAAGTAAGACTCAAGTAAGACTAATCCTAGACCATAGCGCTACTGTTTGGCATGGATTACGCATCGTTGGACTCATGGCGATGGCGACAAACACCGACGACGAGACCGAAATCCGCCGCTGCTTCGAAGAGGCTGCAAAATGTCTAAATGACGCAATAAATGACCAAATGGTAAATGACCAAATGGTAAATAACTTAGCGGTCCTCTCCATGGGCATGTCCGACGACTACCGGATAGCTATCGAGTGCGGTTCCAACATGGTTCGTATCGGCTCCACCATCTTCGGAGAAAGGACATATAAATGATAAATGACACAATGGTAAATGATAAAATGGTAAATAGTCAAAAAATACGTGCAGTATTTTTTGACCAAGATGGTGTGCTTTTTGACTCCATGCCTTGCCATGCCAAGGCTTGGGAGATGGCGATGAACGAGAACGGAGTGCCTTATACCGCCATGGACTGTTACCGCAACGAGGGCAGAACCGGTCCCGGCGTCATCAACGAGATCTACCAGCGCCTCCACGGTACCGACGCGCCGCAGGAACTGATCGACCACATATACGACACCAAGTCCAAATATTTCCTCCAACTCAATAAAGGCGAACTACCCGCCCTCATTCCCGGGGTGCGCGATGTGCTGCAATACCTGCACAAGAACGGCATCCAATGTTGGGTCGTTACCGGCTCGGGCCAACGCAACCTCATCAATTCGCTCAACGACACTTTCGATGGGGTCTTCACGGGCATCATCTCTGCCTTTGATGTGAAGTACGGCAAGCCGAATCCCGAACCGTACCTCAAAGCCTGGGAGCGTTCCGGTTTCAAAAAAGAGGAATGTATGGTGGTGGAGAATGCTCCTTTGGGAACTCGTGCCGCGAAAGCCGCAGGACTCTTCACTTGCGCCGTGAATACGGGTATTCTGCCCGACTCTGACTTGGAAGCGGAGCACGCCGACAAAGTCTTCCCGAACATGGCGGCGCTTCTCAAATGGCTGCAAGATTCTGCCATTTTGTCAGTCTGAACGCATTTGGAACATAGTTTGTGTATTGTTTAGTGAACTAGTACTCTAGTACCCTAGAACTCTAGTACCCTAGTAAATTATAACTAAACGATATACAACTATGAACACGAACAATTACAATTCCAACAACCAGAACGAGAACCTCAAGAAGTTCGCTATCAACCTCTGTGAGCGGGCTCGAGAGGGGAAGTTAGACCCCGTCATCGGACGTGATGACGAGATCCGGCGTGTGCTCCAGATCCTGAGCCGCCGTACGAAGAACAACCCGATCCTCATCGGCGAACCGGGTGTCGGTAAGACTGCCATCGCGGAAGGCCTCGCCCATCGTATCGTACGCGGCGATGTGCCCGAGAACCTGAAAAAGAAACAGATCTACTCCCTCGATATGGGTGCACTTATTGCGGGTGCGAAGTACCAGGGTGAGTTTGAGGAGCGACTCAAAGGCGTCGTCAACGAAGTAGTGGCTGCTGCCGGAGAAATCATCCTCTTCATCGATGAGATCCACACCCTCGTCGGAGCAGGAAAGTCAAGCGGTGCGATGGACGCAGCGAATATCCTGAAACCAGCTTTGGCACGTGGAGACCTGCGCGCCATCGGTGCTACCACCCTCGATGAGTATCAGAAGTATTTTGAGACCGACAAAGCCCTTGAGCGGCGGTTCCAGAAAGTGATGGTCGATGAGCCGGATGAGGCGGCGACGATCTCTATCCTCCGTGGTCTAAAAGAGCGCTACGAGACCCACCACAAAGTGCGTATCAAAGACGATGCCATCATCGCAGCGGTAACCCTCTCCGCGCGGTATATAACCGATCGTTTCCTGCCGGATAAGGCAATTGACCTGGTCGATGAAGCCGCAGCCAAACTGCGTCTGGAGGTGGACTCCAAGCCTGAAGAGATCGACTCGCTTGACCGTCAGATCAAGCAATTAGAGATCGAGCGCGAAGCGATTAAGCGCGATAAGGACGAAGTCAAACTCAAAGCCATTGAAGCACAGTTGACGGAGTTGAAAAAGCAATCCGACGAACTCAACGCACGCTGGAACAAAGAGAAAGGATACGTGGCTACCATCCAGAATGAGAAAGCCCGTATCGAGACCCTCAAACACCAGGCGGAAGTAGCCGAGCGCGAAGGCGATTACGGCAAGGTAGCGGAGATCCGGTACAGCCAGATCCCTGCCGCCGAAGCGAACATCAAAGCCGCTCAGGACACTCTGCATCAGCTCGGTACCGATTCCCTCATCAAAGAGGAAGTCGATGAAGACGATATCGCCGAAGTAGTAGCCCGCTGGACGGGTATTCCGGTAGCAAAGATGATGCAATCCGAGCGCGACAAACTGCTCCATCTGGAGGAAGAGCTCCATAAACGTGTCATCGGCCAAGACCAAGCCATTGAAGCGGTCTCCGACGCTATCCGTCGTAGCCGTGCAGGGCTCCAGGATCCCAAACGTCCTATCGGTTCGTTCATCTTCCTCGGTACCACCGGTGTCGGTAAGACCGAGTTGGCAAAAGCCCTTGCGGATTACCTCTTCGACGATGAGAATATGATGACGCGTATCGATATGTCCGAGTACCAGGAGAAGTTCTCCGCCACGCGACTCATCGGTGCGCCTCCGGGATACGTGGGCTACGATGAAGGCGGACAGTTGACCGAAGCCATCCGGCGTAAACCCTACTCCGTCGTCCTCTTCGATGAGATTGAGAAAGCGCACCCGGATGTCTTCAACGTCCTGCTGCAAGTGCTCGATGACGGTCGTCTGACGGATAACAAAGGTCGTTTGGTCAATTTCAAGAACACCTTGATTATCATGACTTCCAACCTCACGGAGGAGCAACTCCGCGCACAGGTTAGACCCGAGTTCATCAACCGTATTGATGAGATCATCCACTTCTCTGAACTGACCGAATCGGATATCAAAGCAGTCGTCGGTCTGCAAGTCAGCCGCATCCACAAGATGCTTGAAGACCAAGGTATCGACCTCCGCGTCACGGACGACGCGATCAACTACATCGCCAAGGAAGGCTACGACCCGCAGTTCGGCGCACGGCCTGTCAAGAGAGCCCTCCAGCGCCTCGTCCTCAACGAGCTGTCCAAGGCCATCATCGGCGGTAGAGTAGATCAATCCAAACCTGTCATCGTCGAGCTCCGCGACGGCGAACTCAAGTTCCGCAACTAACGGATTTTTATGGTAACTTTTTTACCATAATCAATCACTAATTTTCAAAAAATGGCATACAAATTTGCGTATGTCATTTTTTTTGTGTACCTTTGCAAGCGCAATTAGATTCTTTTTATGAATACACAAGATCTTACAAAAGATACCAAAGGAGAGATTGTTATCTATCAATCTGAAGAAGGGAGAGTTTCTGTTGATGTATTGTTTCAAGACGAAACGGTTTGGTTGCCTATTGAGCAAATGAGTATATTGTTTGGAAAATCGCGCTCTACCATCAACGAGCATATTCTGAATATTTACAAAGAAGGTGAACTTTCCGAAGCAGATACGGTGAGAAAAATCGGAATTTCCGACTTTTCTACCAAACCCACCAATTTCTACAACCTTGATGTCGTCATTTCTGTCGGTTATCGTGTTCATTCTGTGCAAGGTACACGTTTCCGTCAATGGGCAACTCAGCGCATTCACGAATATATCATAAAAGGCTACACATTGGATGACGAACGGCTAAAAGGTAACGGAGGACGTTATTTCCGCGAATTACTCCAGCGTATCCGCGATATTCGTAGTAGTGAGCGCAACCTCTATCAGCAAGTAACCGACATCTATGCAACTGCGGTGGATTATGATCCGAAAGCCGAGATTACACGTCAGTTCTTTGCTACGGTGCAAAACAAGATGCACTATGCAGCACACCAACATACAGCGGCTGAGGTGGTCTATGACAGAGTCGATAATGAAAAGCCGATGCTCGGCATGACGAACTTCAAAGGGAACTATATCACAAAAGATGATGTAACTATTGCCAAGAACTATCTCAACGAGAAAGAACTGACCGTATTGAATTTGTTGGTGTCTCAGTTCTTCGACTATGCGGAATTGCAGGCGATGGAGCAACATCCTATGACCATGCAGGAGTGGATAGATGAACTTGATCGGGTGCTAAGCAATAACCGTCGCCCGTTGTTAGAAGGAAGCGGTTCTATAAGCCACCAACAAGCGCAAGAAAAAGCCGTGCACGAATACACCATCTATCGTCAGCGAGAGATGAACCAATTAGAGTCCGACTATGATCGCGCCATACGACAGTTATCTCTCTTCAGTGGCTCTACTGAGCAACACTCAGGCGAAACATCAATAGATGAAGAATAAAGGTTACTTTTGGCAAATGGATGTGAATAGATAAATGATCACAACGGAGAGTGCCGAAAGAATTGTTCATCACTTCCACCGACCGATGAGCGGGAGAAGAGCGGGAGAAGACCTAAAATGGGAGACGATTTCACATATTCAAAACAATCCAGACGGGTTTTGGATATTGAGAAAACAGGCAAAAATGCACGATTTATATAATAGAAATATATTCAACTATGGCTAATATAGAAACAACGCAAAGGATTGAAGCATTGTTCGAGCGCATATCCTCATTAATTGATCAAGCGCGGACTTATGCGATAAGTGCTATCAAAATAGCAGAAGTAAAAACCCGCTATGAAGTCGGTCGCTATATCTTAGAAGACGAGCAGCAAGGCGAGCGGGCAAAGTACGGGGAACAGGTTCTCAAACAATTATCAGCACGTTTAATGGAGCGATATGGGGCTGACTGGACGTATGATACGCTTGTCAGATGTCGTAAGTTTTATCAGGCTTATGCGAATGCTTCAATTGTGGCAACGCCGTTGCCACAATTAGAAAATCAAGGTGAAGCGCCTGATTCTAAACAAGTTGCAGATTGTGGCAACGGCGTTGCTACAATTCAATTGCCTCGGTTTATCCTCTCTTGGTCGCACTATCTTATTCTGATGCGCATAGAGAATATCGAAGCACGCAGTTTCTATGAATTGGAGTGTGCGCAGCAACAATGGTCTGTCAAGCAACTCAGCCGTCAAGTCGGGAGCAGTTTGTATGAGCGTCTCGCGCTTAGTCGTAAGAAAGAGGAGGTGATGCGTTTGGCACAAGAAGGTCAGACAGTAGAGAAGCCGGAAGATATAATAAAGAATCCGCTTACTTTGGAGTTTCTTGGTCTTAAGCCGGAGACCGTATATACAGAATCGAAATTAGAGAATGCTATTATCAGCAAGATGCAGCAGTTCCTGCTTGAATTAGGTAAAGGATTCTTGTTCGAGGCTCGCCAGAAGCGTTTTACATTCGATGAACGTAATTTCTATGTGGATCTGGTGTTTTATAACCGTCTGTTAAAATGTTATGTGCTGATTGATCTCAAAACCGGCGATTTGACACATCAAGACCTTGGTCAAATGCAGATGTATGTCAATTATTACGATCGCTATGTTAAGCAAGACTTTGAGAACCCGACAATAGGTATTTTGCTATGTAGTGAAAAGAGCGATGCCTTGGTAGAACTGACTTTGCCGAAAGACTCTAATGTGTATGCTTCGCAATATTCACTGTATTTACCGGACAAAACACTCCTTCAACGCAAGCTCAAGGAATGGCGCGAAGAATTAGCGGAATAAGACCTAAAATGTGAGACACGTTTCACATATTCAAATAATCCAAACGAGTTTGGAATATTGAGAAAACAGGTAAAAATGCATGATTTATACAAATAAAATACCTTCAAATATCCGTTATATATGGCGATATAGAAAAAATATCATCTTCTTTTCTTACGCAGGAATATCCGGACTTCCCATTTCTGCAAGTCCCGCTTGCAAAATTAGAAAAAGATAAGCTAAAAATGTGTGACGCGTCGCACATATTCAAATATTCTAAACGAGTTTGGAAAATTGAAAAATAGGCAAAAATGCACGATATATTTAGGCAGAGTTTCGGAGACGAGGCTCTGTTTTTTGTTTCTATTAAGTGTGGATTTTTTGTGGATGCAGGAAAAAAGAGAGATTTATTTGCATATTTGAAAAAAAATCTATATATTTGCACACTCTTTCAGTTTGCGGGAGTTTGAAGCAGTAATTTTGCACCGTGAAAAATTTAACGCACATGGAAACGAAGAAAAAACTTAAATCATCAACTGCTTATCTTTTCAACTGCTATATTTGGCTGTTGAATACCATCGCACGCGGTCCTATTTCACGCGCGGCGATAGATGAGAAATGGGCACACTCGTCCGTAAACGAGTACAAACAGGACTATCTCCCGGAGAGTAATTTCCATCGCTGGAAAAGCACGGTTGAAATGCTTTTTGATGTCCATATCAAATGCAATGCCTATAATGAGTATTATATTGAAGAGGCATCTGACTTACGCGGCGCAGATCTGCGCTTGCGCTTATTGAACCTTATGTCTATGGATAGCCTGCTTAAAGACAGCAAGGAACTATCCGACCAGATTCTATTTGAGCCAATACCGTCCGGAGAAAAGTTCCTTGCGCCTATCATTGAAGCCCTGCGCGATAAGACAGCTATAGAAATGACTTATCAAGGCTTTACAAAGGACTATCCCGCAACATTCATCGTTGAGCCATATTGTCTCAAGATGTTCAAGCAACGTTGGTACGTATTGGCATATTCACCCGGTATAGATCAAACGTATTTGTATTCGCTTGACCGCATCCATGCCATTGAACCGACTACGCAGAAATATAAGTTGCCCAAAGGCTTCAATGCAGAAGCTTATTTCAAAGACGCTTATGGTACTGCTGATTTGAATTACGAGCCGGTCGAGGTTAAAATATCCGTTTCAGCCGAGCAAGTACCTTATTTGCGTTCCTTGCCATTGCATACTTCGCAAGAAGAAATCGAAACAAATGAAGAATATTCTATCTTCCGGTATTTTATTATTCCGAGCACCGATTTCAAGCAGGAATTATACAAATACGGTTCCGATGTTGAGGTGCTTGCTCCAGAGGATATGAGAAAAGAATTTGCCAAAGATGCGGATAGAGTAAATAAAATGTATAACCACTAAATAAATTTATCATTATGGAAGATTATGTAGGAAAAAATCAGTGTATTCTTGACGAGTGGCGCGCAAAGTTCATCGAAAATAAGCAATTAGACGAAGAATATGATGGATGGAATTTAGATGAACTCTTTGCTGAAGATGGAATAATGAATAAAGGAGAATTCTATCAGGAGAAAGGTATATGGAAGAGAAAGTTTAGTGGGAAGAACGTGGAAAATGAGAGTTGGTCGAAAGCTCCTCTTCGCATCTTGTTTCTTAGTAAGGATGAAAACCTATATGATTATAGTATTCCTGCATGGGATGTTCGTACAGAAACATTCTACTTGAAGGATACTGAAAGACGAGACACCATTTCAGATAGTTATTTCTATCAAAATGAGGCGTGCGCTTTATATGGTTTATTACATACAGACTTAGTTCACGGAATGATGCTATATGATAATATTACATGGGAAGATGCGTTGCATTTTTCGGATGATCAAATTTTTGCTCGTGTAAATTGCAAAAAAGAGGGAGGCGGATCGAATTGTACAAATTCCATGCTCAACAAAGCTGTTCGTGAGTATTTTGATTATTTATCTCGTCAGTTAAAGTTATTAGATGCAGACATTATCGTCTGCACAGGAAAAAATTCAGTTATTCACAAACTGAATGAGGTTTATGAAGGAAAATTCAAGAGAGTTCCGGAAGCCCCAGAGGCTTGGTTCAATGAGGAAGAAAACAAACTTGCTATTGACTGCTACCATTTGAGTTGGCCATATGCAAGTGTAGAAGACGAGATTTATAACTCTATACTACAACCATATTTTGCTTTCCTACAAATGCACCCTGATTTTGTTAAACATCGTTAATTAACAATAACTATGGCACATTGGAAAATTTCAGTAATTAGAACCGGAAATGTTAATACGGTTCGGTTGGAGAAAACTATGTTCGTGGAGATGATTACATCAAGTACATCAGATCCTCTCCGCACTAATGTTAGCACCAGCCATCCGCAAATCGGAGCTCTTTTCATGAACAAGTACGGAGTTGACCTTTATAAGAAGGGTTTAATCTCTCCTACTAATCTTCGATCGGAAAGAATTTCATAAAAAATTCATTCTCCTCCACTTTGTGGGAGTTTGGTTTTGTAATTTTGCAGCGTGATTCGTTTGGGTCACGCTGCATTATTATAATAATCAAATTAACAAGTTATGAGAAAAGTAATTCTTTTTGGTCTGCTTCTCTACGTTGGAGTCGCAACCGCATTTGGACAGAAGTCCGCAGTTCAAGTATTTGGAGTCCCTTTCGGGAGTACTTATGAGGAGTTCTTAACCGCCTTTAAGGAAAAGGGCTTTACGGGAAAAACGTACATCTATGAAGGAGGAAGTGATGTTGAAGTTAGTAGCATCTACGGCACTTTTATGACTTACGAGTGCTATATAGAAATGCGCGCAACCAAACTTACACACACTGTTTACAAGATTAAGATTTCCTTCTCCGTTACCGACAAGTATAAAGACATCCCCGGAATGGAGCAGTGTCGCGCTATCATTTCGCGCTTTGAGGAGAAGTATGGTAAAGCTACTTTGATCCAAAAGATGCACGGCGGTAAGGTCGTTCAAGATTTGGAAGAAAGTAGTGCGGCAATCTGGCATTTAGACGATAAGATTGATTTGGAGTTATTCTATCGAGGCTTTGATGATTGTAAGGTGACTTATGGGGGCAAGGAAGCACTGGATGGTATATTCCAGAAAGAAGTTGACCAATACAATCAGCAGAAAGCTCAGGAGATACAAAATCAACTATCCGGAAGCGATTTTTAATAAAAAATAATGCTCTGCCACTTTGTGAACGAGCTGAGCAGTAATTTTGCAGCGTGATTCGAAAGTCACGCTGTATTTTTTTATATTGAAAGATTATGACACCACAAGAAATCAACGACCAGCTTGAATTGCTGCGTCTTAAAGAACTCTTTATGTCGGATATTAAGATCCGAAGCAAAATGGCTCATCTCTTGAGCGAAGAATGTGCCGCAGAAATTCCACCTTACAAGGAATTTTGTGAGTTTGCTCATTGCACTCCAGAGGTAGCCACAATGCTTACAAAAGTCACGCTCTATGATGTGATTCTTACTCCGGAAGAAATCGCAGCTGAACGAGAAAGATTAGAAAGGATGAAACAATGATACACTACAATGACAAATATCTTCGATATATAGAATGGGAGATACGGACTACTCATGATAATAGAATGGATATTGAGGATTATACCCAATGTGAGTGTCTACTTGAATTGCGCCAAGATATTCTTAATGAGCAAGCGTTGGCAAACCAAAAATGTCTTATGCAGGATATTATAGCCTTTAATGATGCTCTGTATCTCGCTTTGCAAAAGATGTATGATCATGCGCATGAACTATACTCTCGAATGTCCGCATTTCAGCCAAATGTGGAATTAGTAGCCAATTGTTTTTTGTCAAAAGAGTATCCTTCTCTTCACCCATTTCAAAATGCTAGCAGGCAAGAATTATGGGATGCTTTGTGTGATACCGGTTGGAACTCATTGTATGATACCGGTGTGACGCGCAGTTTATACCTTCCTCAAAACTTGGAGGTTTCTTTCGAAGAGTTCATCGGCATGGACTGTAAACCGGATAATTGGAATGAGCGGTTGGATCAAAAGCTCACAAAGGACTTGCATCTTATCAATGCCTTTCATAATCTTTTAGACCATACCAATTTTGCCCTCACGGATTTTATATTCTGCCGAGAGTTTGACCTTGAGTACAGCATAAATTACACAGAAAAAGCAACTCATAAAAATGAACAGTTATGAAAACATTTGTAAGAAAACACTTCAAAGATGAGTATGGAGTTCAATTCTCCACCTGTGGCGACATCACCACACTCACACGTATGCCATCGGGCTTAAAGGGAGCATATCGAATTCCGGACTTTGTGACTGACATCGGCGCATATGCCATAAATGGATGCAATGAGTTGACAGCACTAGTCATTCCGAAGACTGTATCGGTAATAGGGAAGAATAATTTTGAGTTGTGTGAGCAACTGACTTCTTTGGTCGTTGAGCAAGGAAATCCCATGTTTGACTCTCGTGATAACTGCAATGCTATCATTGTTACTGCGACTAACACACTGGTTCATGGTTGCAATAGTTCATCTATACCTGAAGGCATTGAGGTAATTGCTGATTCTGCCTTTTCTCAACGGCGGAATTTATCGCACATTTCTATTCCGGATAGCGTTGTGTATATTGGAGAATTCGCCTTCTTGGGCTGTTATTCATTAGAAAGCGAAATCAAATTACAGGGCATCCATCAAGTGACAAGAAGTTGTTTCGACGGCTGTAGTAGTCTTAAAAAAGTCATCATTAAAAGCGGCATTGAGTCTGTCGAGTCAGGTGCATTTGCCGCTTGCTCCATGCTATCAGAAGTAGAAATATCTGAGGGCACAAAAAATATAGGTACTTATGCCTTCGACAACTGCAATAGTTTGGCTTCTATTACCTTGCCTAAGTCCATTGAGCGCATTGAGTCCACCGCATTTGATAGGTGCAATCGTATTGAGCGCGTGTTTATTCCGAAAGGCACAACAGACTACTTTATGCGCTTCGACGCGCTCAAACAATACCGCCACCGGTTGATTGAATTGTGATAAATGTGCGGTCGTAAGCCGCACATTTTGTTGACAAGTCGGATGGCTTCTTTCTTTTGTACAAATAAATATCGTCTTATGCAAGCATAGCCGCTATCTATCTAGATACAATAGATAAAATTGCATTTTACTTGGCAAATTTATACCCGAAAATTTGCATATATCGAAAAAAATATTTTTTGATTCATTTTTGGTAATTTTGGACAAATAAAAAAAAATATCCTCCTCCATTTTAGCCGCTTGTATAAAAATATTGTGCAAATACCTGTCAACCTCGTTTCAACATCGGTTCAAATGGTCATAATTCAGCAGACCTTGCGCTGACGTTGCGCTGAGGTTAGGGAGAAAGAAAAATGATAGAAAATCGGCATAAATTTGCATATCTCAAAAAAAAGCAGTACCTTTGCATCGTTTTTGCAAACGATGAAGCGAAACGCAGGAATATTCATAGGGTTGGGCGTGCTTCTGGCGCTCTTTTTTTGCCTGGATATATGTAGCGGCAGCATTTGGCTGTGGCCGTTTGACACGCTCAGTGTCATGGAGCACAATATCCTGCACGCCATCCGTATCCCGAAAGCGATCACGGCGGTTCTTGCCGGCGCAGCGCTGTCTGTCTCGGGACTGATCATGCAGACCCTTTTCCGCAACCCTCTTGCCGGACCTTATACTTTAGGCGTCTCGTCCGGTGCGAGTCTGGGTGTGGCGTTCCTGACGATGTGCTCCGCGACGATGGTGATGATGCTGCCGATAGCCGCTTGCATCGGTGCGACAGGTGTCTTACTGCTGGTCCTGGCGGTCAGCCGGCGCGTGACGGGTAATGTCAGCCTGCTGATTGTGGGAATGATGTTCGGCTCCATCGCCGGCGCGTTAGTGAGCCTGCTGCAGAACTTCGCCAACCCCGATGCGCTGAAACTCTTCATCGTCTGGACCCTCGGTTCGCTCAGCAGTGTCAGTTGGGCGGACATGCGGCTCTTGCTCCCTATCCTGCTCCTCGGCACGCTCTTTGTCATCCTGGCGATGAAGCCGCTGAACGGTCTGCTCTTAGGCGAAGACTACGCCCGCGGACTGGGCATCCACGTTGAGCGCACGAGGCTGTATATCGTCCTCGCGACAGGCCTCTTAGCCGGCGGCGTGACGGCTTTCTGCGGTCCTATCGCTTTCATCGGCGTAGCGGTTCCGCATATCGCACGGGGGATTTTTCAGACCTCCAACCACCGCATCACCATCCCTGCGTGCGCCCTCATCGGCGCTGGGCTGCTGCTGATTTGCGATGTGTTGTGTTCGCTGTTTGTCTATCCGCTGCCGATATCGACCATCAGTGCCTTGTTCGGAGCGCCGATTATTATCTGGATCATTCTAAAAAACAAATAAACAATGTCTGTACATGTACAAAATAGCCGAATGACGACTTCCAAACTGCGTCAGATGAAGGCTAACGGCGAGAAGATCGCCATGCTAACAAGTTATGATTTTACCCTTGCCTCTCTCGTCGATGAGGCAGGGATTGATATGATTTTAGTGGGCGACAGCGCCAGCAACGTCGTTTGCGGCAACCAATACACGCTGCCCATCACCGTGGATGAGATGATCTTCCTCACCAAAGGAGTTGTCCGTGCGGCGCAGCACTCGCTCGTCGTTTGCGACATGCCTTTCGGCAGCTATCAGGTGAGCGAAGAGGAAGCCGTGCGCAACGCCATCAAGATCCTCAAGGAATCCGGTTGCGATGCCGTCAAACTCGAGGGCGGCGAAGAGATCCTTCCTGCTATCCGCCACATGATCCAAGCCGGCGTACCCGTCATGGGACACCTCGGCCTGACGCCGCAGAGCGTCAATCAGTTCGGCGGTTACGGCCTGCGCGCGAAAGAAGAGGCAGAGGCTGCCAAACTGCTCCACGACGCCAAACTCCTGGACGAAGCCGGCTGTTTCTCCATCGTCCTGGAGAAGATCCCTGCGGCGTTGGCAGAGAAAGTAACGAAAGCCGTCTCCTGCCCGGTCATCGGTATCGGCGCCGGCAATGGTTGCGACGGACAAGTCCTTGTGCTCCACGACATGTTAGGCCTGAACCAAGGCTTCAAACCCAAGTTCCTCCGCCATTTTGCCACCCTCGCTCAGAACGTCAAAGATGCAGTAAGCGAATACGTCAACGCGGTCAAAGACAGTTCCTTCCCCAACGCGGAAGAATCCTACTAATCGTACATATGCACGATATACACAAAAAAGAGGCCCTCGAGCCTCTTTTTTTATGGTATATAACTGTGTATTACGGGATGAGTTTCTGAATCTCCGTAGCGATCTCGTCCATGTACTTGTTTCCGGTCTCCGGGTTGATCGGCAGTGCGCCGAAATCCAGCGTGATAAACGGATGCATACTATCGGATGTCACGAGCTTCAGGTCCTTGCGTCCCATGCGTACCTCCATGATCTCCGAGAAAGGAATAACGATTCCCTGGGCAAACAAGAGCCCCAACTCACGGTTCGCGAGGATATTTCTGCCGGTGAGAATATCATGCTGATACCAAACCTCATAATCATCGCCCAGCGTCTCCTTGATGAGCGCCTCCGCCTGCGGATTGAGAGTAGCTGCCTCACGTCTCCACTGCTCGCGTTGTTGCTCACGAGCCGCCGCTGCCTCACGCACGTGCTCCTCATTCTCATTCACGTATTCGTCGATGGAAGCCATATAAGCGTTACGACGGGAACGAAGCCCGATGAGTATCAACAGATCCGCCAGAATCACTACTGCCGGATAAGCCAACGTGCCATAGAAATCCTGCAAATAGAAAGGTATCGGGATATAGGCAATCGCCAAAAGCAGACTGACATACAACAACCAGCGGCATTTGTTATGCGCATGGCGGATCGCATGAATCGTCTGCTCACGCGTCACTTCACGCACGACTTTCAGCCGGTCACGAGCGTCAAACCACTTCCATACCAGGAAGAAGGACACCAACATCAATCCAATGAGGATAAACAATAAGGAATAGAGTAAAAATTCGAGTCTCATACGCTTATAGATTTGAGGGTTAAATTAAGTCTATTTTTAAAACTCGCCACAAAGTTACAACAAATTTTCCGAATATGCAAGAGTTCTTACTATTTTTATTGCATATTTCAATAAAAACTTGCATATTTGAAAAAAAAAACGTACCTTTGCATGCTATTTTTAGTTAAACATTCATTTTACCACTACTATGACAACACAAGAAATGAAACAGGCATTTGAGCAAGCCTATCATCAGAAAGCTCAGAAAATCTTCTTCTCCCCGGGTCGTGTCAATCTTATCGGCGAGCACACCGATTACAACGGCGGCGCTGTTTTTCCTTGCGCACTCAGTTTCGGTGCATGGCTCTTGATCGCCAAGAATAACGACCGCGTGCTGCGGTTCCATTCGCTGAACATGCCGCAGGTGTATGAGATTCCGATGGACGCTATCGCTCCGCAGCCTGATCGCGCTTGGTGTAACTACTCGCTGGGATGTATCGAGATCATCCGTCGCCGCCATCCGGAGGCGAAACTGGAGAGCGGTTATGACTTGCTCTACTATGGTAACGTGCCCGCAGGAGCAGGTCTGAGCAGTTCCGCTGCCATGGAGGTGGTTACCGCACGCGCCTTCACCGAAGAGATGGGTTGGAAAGATCCGGACGACAAGAAATACCGCACGGAGTTGGCTCTCATCGGCCAGGCTTGCGAGCATGAGTACGCCGGCGTGATGTGCGGTATCATGGATCAGTTCGCGAGTGCGCAGGGCAAGAAAGACCATGCTATCCACCTCAACTGCGACACCCTCGAGTTCGAGCACGTGCCCGTCAAACTGGATGGCATCAAAGTGGTCATCACCAATACCCACAGCCCGCATCATCTGGACAGCGGCGCGTACAACGACCGCGTCCGCCAATGCCACACCGCCGTGGAGCAGATCAGCAAAGTGAAACCCATCAAGTTCCTTGCTGAGCTGACCGAGGACGACTGGAAAGAAGTGGAATCCGCTATCACCGACCCGATTGCGAAGAAACGTGCCCGCCACGTCGTAGGCGAAGTAGCACGTACCGCAGCAGCCGTAGAGGCGCTCAAGAAAGGCGAGATCGCGTATTTCGGCGAACTGATGACCGCCAGCCATGTATCCCTCCGCGACGATTATGAAGTGACCGGTCCGGAGCTCGACGCCCTTGCTGAAGCCGCTTGGCAGGTAGAAGGCGTACTCGGCAGCCGTATGACCGGTGGCGGTTTCGGAGGATGTACCGTCAGCCTCGTCAAAGAAGAAGCTATCGACCGCTTCAAAGCTTTCGTCGGCGCTGAGTACGAGAAGAAGACCGGCCTCAAGGCGGATTTCTATGTTGCAGAAATCGGTGACGGCGTAATGAGATTAGAGTGATTTTCGAAATATCGAAATATCGAAATATCGAAATATCGAAATACCGAAATACCGGCTTATGAAACCCATCCAATTCTATACCATCAAGAGCAGCGGTGGTCTCAAAGCGGAGATCTCGAATCTCGGCGCGAAGATCACCAAACTGCTGGTCGCCAACCGCAAAGGGGAAGTCAAGGATATCGTCCTTGGCTTCCGCACAGCGGAGGAGTGGCGAACCAAAGAGACCTATTTCAACGCCATCTGCGGACGTGTAGCCAACCGCATCAAAGACGGCAAGTTCACCCTCGACGGCAAGACCTACCAACTACCCGTCAACAACGGCACAAACAGCCTGCACGGCGGCGTGGAGGGATTCAACGCGAAGATATGGGAGGTCGTCGGGCAGAGTATCTATGAGATCAAACTCCGCTACCGCGCCAAAGACGGCGAGGAAGGCTATCCCGGCAACGTGGACATCTATGTCACTTATACCGCGACAAAGGACAACCGCCTCGTCATTCATTATGAGGCGAAGACCGACGCCCCCACCCTCGTGGCGATGACCAACCATGCCTATTTCAACCTTGCGGGCGAAGACGGCGGACGCGTGGACGAGCATGTGCTGCAAGTATTCGCAGACCGCTACACCCCCTTCGACGACACCGCTTGTCCAACCGGAGAAATCCTCCCCGTAGAGGGCACACCGATGGATTTCCGCCAGCCCGTACGCATCGGCGACCGCATCCACGACAAGTTCTTCGAGCCGGGCAGAGGTATCGACAACAACTGGTGTCTTTGCGATGGAGACGCGCCCAAAGAGCTGCGCCACGCCGCAACCCTCCAAGCCGACGGAAGGACTATGGAGTGTTGGACGACGATGAAGGGTCTGCAGGTCTATACCGGCAACTGGATCGAGAAGAACGAAGGAAAGAACGGCAAGCTCTACGACGAGCAGCACGCCGTTTGTCTCGAGGCGCAGAACTGGCCTGACAGCATCAATCATCCCTCCTTCCCGAATATCATTCTCCGTCCCGGCGAGAAACTCGACGAGATAACCGAATACCGATTCCTCTAACCCCCTAATCCTCTAACCCCCTAACCCGATGCTTTGCATTTTATTAGCAATTAGCACCCTCCTGACCTCCTGGCAGTTCCGCCAGGAGCCGTCGGCTCAGATGCCGAACGTCGATACCGTTTGGCGCGAAGTGACCATCCCTCACGACTGGGCAATCAGCGGACCTTTTGACCGCGAGAACGACCTCCAGAAAGTCATCGTCGTGCAGAACGGCGAAAACGAGGCGACCTGGAAAACCGGGCGCAGCGGCGGACTCCCGTGGATGGGAAAAGGCCACTATCGCACACGCGTCAAAGTCAATAAGGACAAGTTCTACACCCTCGTCTTCGATGGTGCGATGAGCCACGCCGACGTCTATGTCAACGGCGAAGAGATGGTCTATTGGCCCTATGGCTACAACACTTTCGATTGCTACATCCTCCCCCACCTCATCACCTCCGACTCCGTGGATATCGATGTCTTTCTGGAGAACAAACCCCAGCAGAGCCGTTGGTATCCGGGCGCAGGACTCTACCGCAACGTCCATCTCGTAGAGAGCCATCCCGTGCATATCCCGACTTTCGGTATCCTCATCCGGACGCCTAAAGTGAGCAAGGATTTTGCGCAGATCACCTTCGCCGCCGAGCTACAAAACGGTGTGGAGGAGTTAACGAGTGAACGAGTGAAAGAGTTGATGAATGAGGGGTTCAGCGTCCACACCGACATCCTCTTCGACGGCAAAGTGGTAGCCACCATCGACGGACAGGAAGGGGCAACGGACATCCGCAGCCCGCAGCTATGGAGCCCTGAGACGCCGAACATCTACATAGCGCGCACGCGCGTCTGTAAAAACAAGGAGATCATCGACGAAGTGAATACCCCCTTCGGGATCCGCTCTGTCAGCTACACCCCCGAGAACGGTTTTCAGCTCAACGGCGAGACCCGTAAGTTCAAGGGCGTGTGCCTCCATCATGACCTCGGTCCGCTCGGCGTGGCGATTCATAAGGACGCCCTGCGTCACCAGCTGACCATGCTCAAAGAGATGGGTTGCGACGCCGTCCGAACGAGTCATAACATGCCCGCGCCGGAACTCGTGGAGCTCTGCGACGAGATGGGAATCATGCTCTGCGTCGAGCCTTTCGACGTCTGGAACCACGGCAAGACCGACAATGACTACCACGTGGAGTTCGACGACTGGTGGAAATGGGACATCACCAACATGGTCAAGCATTTCCGCAACAACCCTTCCGTCATGCTCTGGTCCTCCGGTAATGAGGTATGGAACCAAGTTCTGCCGGACGGTATCGGCATCGTGAAGGAGTTGCAGGCTCTCTTCCATCAACTCGACCCCACACGCCCCGTGACGAACGGCATGGACCAGGCGATGCACGTCATCCATAACGGCTTCGGCGCAGCAGTCGAACTGCCGGGTTTCAACTACCGCACAGGACGCTATTTAGAGGCGTACGAGAACCTGCCGCAGAAGATGATTCTCGGCTCCGAGACTTCCTCTACCGTCTCTTCCAGAGGCGTGTATAAGATCCCTGCCGTCATCCAGCCCGACAAACTCTACTCCGACAACCAGTCCTCCGGTTACGACCTCGAGTACTGCGCGTGGTCAGGTCTGCCCGAGCAGGATTTCCAACTGCAGGATGACTACCCTTGGACACTCGGACAATTCGTCTGGACAGGTTTTGACTACCTCGGCGAACCCTCGCCGTACGACACCGACGCTTGGCCCAGCCACAGCTCCTATTTCGGCATCATCGACCTCGCGTCCCTTCCCAAAGACCGTTTCTGGCTCTATCGCAGTCAGTGGAACAAATCCGACGAGACACTGCATCTCCTCCCGCACTGGAACTGGAAGAAAGGCGACAAAGTGCCTGTCTTCTGCTACACCTCCTACCCCGAGGCGGAACTCTTCGTCAACGGAAAGAGTTTTGGCAGACTCCGCCATGCGACCCCCGAAGAGACCGGGCAGCTCGCCAAAGGCGACCTCTCTGTAACTCTCCCGCAACCCGAAGGAAACAAGGCAGCACGCGTAAGCCAAATGCCGCAAGTCGGCAAATTCGAGATCCCCGAATGGGGTTCTGCCCCGCGCCCGGAACTCTTACCGCGCTACCGCCTCATGTGGTTCGATGTGCCCTATAAGAAAGGAAAGATCGAAGTCGTGGCCTACGATGCCAACGGCAAAGAAGCGGCGCGCGAGACTATCCGTACAGCCTCCAAACCCCACCACTTGGTCGTAGAATGTGCCAACGCCGGCGAGAATCCCGAAGAACTATACTACATGACCGTCAAGGTGGTCGATCGGAAAGGCAACCTCTGCCCCTTCGCCAATAACCTCATTTCCTACGAAGGCGAAGGCTTTGTCGCCGCTGCAAACGGAGACGCCACTTGTCTGGACAGCTTCACCGAACCTCAGATGCACGCCTTTGCCGGCCAATGCACCTTCATCATCCGCAAAGGTTCCAAGGGAAACTTCCGCATGAAGTAAAACCAAATTCCCCTTCCGTCGCCCAACAGTTTTGGCACACTCCAAAATGAGCCGGAAGTGAGCCGAAAATGAGCCGAAAGTAAGCCCAATCCCGACGGTCAAACGACGGTCAACCGACGGTCAACCGACAGTCAAAGCCAACGTAAGTACTCTGTAAGTTCTCTGTAACTACAAAAAATAGCCCGGACAAATGCCCGGGCTATTTTGTTTATCAGAAGACAATAACTTTATTGAATTTCGAAGGAAGCCTCGAAAGTCTCGCCATCGAATACAACGTTATCACCAGCTGCCCATGCGCCATTATAGATAACTTTGTACTGGAAATTAGCAGGATAATCACCTGTCCAACTCCAAGTAGCAGAATTAGCATCGTAAGTCATCTCACGGTCAGAATCACCCCAGGACTTCTCATCGAAGTTACCAGTGAAGATACACTTGTCACCTTCTGTGTATTCACGATTTGAGATTGTTACAGTAAAGGTTCCATTTCCAGCAGGTACTTCCTGTGCAGGCTCTTCCGGACAAACCTGATCCTCAGTAATACCGAAGTTCAAGAAACCATAAACGGTCGGCTCCATCGTTGTGAAGTCAACTTTCATGTTGTCTGCTTTCTTCACGCAAGCTTTTTCTTCATCATAAACCATCTGGTCGTTAGCCCAGTCAGCGTTTACGCAGAACTTGTACTCTTTTCCTACGATAGCCGGAAGAGTGATTGTCCAATTGCTGCCGGAACCATTCATCGGGTATGCAGTCTGATCCCAAGATTTCTCAAATGCATTGCCCACGATGTAAACAGTACCGCCTTCTGCGACAGGGGTCTCAACGGTCAGGTTGAAAGTAACGTCATAGAACACATCATCAACACAAGGATCATTCTTGAAGCCATACGACTTAACATACACCACGTCAGCAGATGCCTCGCAGACGAGTTTGGTCTCATCGGTATTCTCTGTTACAAAAGAAGCTGCTCCACCGAGAATCTCGCACGGATGATCCTTCTGATCGAACCATTGATATGCCCAATCTGAGGGGAAAGTTCCATCCTTCTTAAGAGCACAAGGTTTACCCTCGAGGTGGTCAACAGTCTCCAGAGGAATTACTGCAACATACCAGCCTTCGTAGCCCTCCAAAGCCTTGAAATGAACCAGTGCATCTACATCATCGACACTATAACCATTGTAGTTACCTGCGAATACAAAACCAACCTCATCGCATACGTCAGCGATGTTGGCAATATTCCAGACAACGGTTGTAGCACCCTCAGTAGCAGCTACGTCAGGAGTAGTTTTTTGGATTTCCGGCTCTTCAGTACCGCCAGATTTCTTACATCCAACTGCCAAAATGGTACATGCCATCATGACAATTGCCATAAATTTACTTGCTTTCATAATGAATTTAATTTAAGTTAATAAAAAAGTTTTGTTGTTAATAAAATATTAATTCCTTTAAGGATTAATAGCCTTCATTTTGTTTGAGGTTATGGTTAGCCGTTACCTCAGCTAAGGGCAGCGGATAGAGGCAACGGAAATCCTCAATATTCGCAGCCGTACCTAAGATATCGCCACCTTTCCATTCCCAAGGATACGCTTTTCCAGTGAATTTATGGAAACGGATAAGATCGCTACGACGGAAACCTTCCGCATACAACTCACGTCCGCGCTCATCGAGAACGTCATCCAGTGTGTAACCGGATTTCTCTTCCGCGTGCGCACGACGGCGAACTTTATTGATGGCCTCGTCTGATGTCAGGGTCTTTTGTGCACCGCCGCGGAGAACTGCCTCTGCATAGTTCAGATAAGCCTCCGCCTTACGCATGAGAGCAAGGTCTGTATCCGGGAACTTGGAATCGTGTGCAGTGCGCGTAGGATCTGCCATAAGATTACTATACTTGACAATACCCCAGCCCGAATAGAAATCATCGCCGTCGCGGGTCTTCCAGAAATTAGTTACATAGCCATCACCATTGCAGTTGATCAGCAGCGCACGGTCATCTTTTGCAGCTGCAGTAATCTCCGCCGGACCACCTGCGAACGCGCCATATACGGTAGCTGCATCAGCAGCTTTTTTTGCTTCCAACGGGCGTTTGAATTGCGGGCAGAAGAGCTGAACCAATTGGGCGCGGGAACGGATACATTTCCATGCCTCGGTCGTTCCGGAAGCCGGCATACCGCCGGTATAGCAGGATGCGATGAGGAAAAGAGAACCTCCCCATGATTGTGTCTCGACACCATCTTGACCAACAGGAAGAAGAATCTCTTTGTAGGCATCATTCACCGTTGAGAGGTTGTCGTTGTCGCCCATAAAGAGGAAGCGATATTCGGATGCCAGTTCATAGGAAGAATTGATAACCTTGTCTGCATACTCAGCGGCTTTGTCATAATCAGCCATGCACTCTGCCTCCGGTTTGCCGGTATAGATAGCGGCATTCAGATAGATACGTGAGAGAAGCAGCCAGGCAGCGGCCTGATCTACGCGGTAGTAACTCTCGCGGTTACCTGCCGGAGCCAAATCAGCCTCCAGACTCTCCAACTCAGCGATCAGATCTTTGTAGAGTTCCGCGCGATCATACTGCTCGGGAAGATCCATAAGGCCGGATTTCCATACCTTGGGTACATTGCCAAACATATCCAGCAGATAGTAGTAGTTGAGGGCACGGATGAAACGTACCTCTGCGGTCTTACGCGGACCTGCCTCCTCTGCAAACTTGTCAATAAAGAGGTTGCAGAGCGTGATATCAAAGTAGAAACGCGAGTAAACACCTCTTACAAGCGCGTTGGACGAAGTCCAAGTCGCTTTACGGATATCATCAATTCCGACATCCGGCCAAATCCAATAGACTTGGTCTGCACAATACTCGTTAAGGGAGAACATCATTCGGTAGAAGGACGAGGTTCCCTCATCCAGACCGGCAACGTCTCCATTGCCGTCAGGACCTTTCTGTCCGGTGAGTGCCAGCGTTGCATAGCACTTCACGAAGAGCTCTTGCATATCAATGGTGGACTTGGTGTTGGGGTCAATAGACTCCACATTCAAGTTATGCACGCAGGAAGTCATGCCCATCATCAACGCAGCTCCAACTATTGCAAATATCTTTTTCATACTGTTGAATTTGTTTTAAGGTTGATTAAAATTGCAGACTTACACCTACCAAAGCGGTAAGGCTACGCGGATAGATGTTTCTATCAATACCTCCGAATACCTCAGGATCCAGACCCTTGTAACCGGTGATTACCAGCGGGTTGGATACCGAACCGTAGAGACGGGCGCGGATAGCCGGTTTGTTCCAGGTGTAACCCAATGTGATATTATCTATACGGAGGAACGAAGCGTTCTCTACCCAGATATCCAGTTTATATGCATTGGCGCTGACGGAAACACTCTCCGATCCGGAGATACGTGCGTACTCGGTCTCTGTTCCTTTAAGAACGTTGGTGTAACCACCCGAACGCTCCGGCGTCTGGAGACCGTTCATACGGCCTGCGCGAACATCGTTATATACATAGTTGCCGATGTTGGAACGGAGCGTAATACCGAGGTCAAAGTTGTAGAACTGCCATTTGGATTGAAGACCCATGGTGACAGGCGCCATGCCGTTGTGGTACGGCTTGAGGTCCTTGGCGTTAATCGTACCGTCCTGGTTGCGGTCAACAATCTCATAGAAGCCTTTATCATTAACCGTGGTCTCATATACGAAGAAGGTAGCTGCGGGCAGACCCTCTTGGTGACGCTGGATATTATTACCCGTTCCGGCAGAGATACCACCGGTCTCTACGAAGTAAGGATTCTCCGGATCTACCGTCTTACCGGTCGTCAGCTTGAGAATCTTATTCTGGTTATAGGTAATATTGAAGCCCAGATCCCATTTCAGTTTCTTGTTATCGATGGCAACTGCGTTGATAGAGAACTCAACACCTTGGTTGGAGAGCGAACCGATGTTCGATACTACCTGGTTCTTGAAGTTCATTCCGGCTGCTACATCCACTACGGAAATCAGATCGCTCGTCTTACGATAGTAGTACTCGATAGCACCGGTAATACGTCCGTTGAGGAAACCGTAATCAATACCTACGTTGTAAGACGTCGTCTTCTCCCAAGTCAGGTCGGTGTTGTATGCCTCCGGACGATAGCTCTGATAGTAGATATAGTTGCCGTTTGCATCTACCTCACCAAGGGTGTAGGAAGCGTGCTCAAGGCTACGGCTGTAGAGCACAAGACCCGGATAGTCACCCTGACCGATTTCCTGCTGACCGGTGATACCCCAACCCAGACGGAGTTTCAACTCGCTTAACCAGTTAACATCCTTCAGGAAAGTTTCCTCTTTAATCTTCCAACCGAGAGCTACAGAGGGGAATACACCCCATTGTTTGCCTCGTGCGAAACGGGAAGAACCGTCACCGCGGACATTCACGGTAACCATATAGCGGTTGAGAGCGATATAGTTCACACGACCGAAGAACGAAACGAGGTAGTTCTCGGAAGCCCACTCGGAATGATAGATATTATATTTCTGACCGGCGTTATTAGTTCCTAATTCGGCATCATTGTACGTCATCGGATATGATCCGTTACCATCGGAGTTACCCCAATTCTTAAAGTGCTGCCACTCGTAACCAAGCATTGCGTCGAAGTGATGGTTATCATTGAAATCCTTGTAGTATTGCGCTGTAGCATTGAACTGAAGGTTGTATTTGGTCTTCTGAGTATAACCATCCCATCCGTAGTAGTTATTGGAGGACGAGTTGCGGTTAATCGAGGTATTCTGGATACCATACGAATAGTCCGCACCGAAGTTTGCATGGAGACGAAGATCCTCAAAACCGTGAACCTTATAGTCTGCCTCCAAGTTACCTACGAACGCACCTGCTTTCGCTTTGTCGTCCTTCGTTTCCAGAGTTGCTACAGGGTTGTTCGGCACGTTGGTATCAATCATATAACGCCATTCCGTATCAAAGTAACGACCCTGATCATCCGGTTTGATTTCCATCGGTGTCTGATAATATCCGCCGTACTCCGTCTTGTGCTCATCGCTGTAGATAGGACGAGTCGGATCCATTGCCAATGCTGCACCTATCAAACCACCACCATCGGTATAAGTATTCATGATATACATACCCTTTGCGTTGAGGTTGAAGGTCAGGTGTTTGTCCAAGAACGACGGATTGAGGTTAATGGCAGCCGTTACACGTTGCATGTTGGATTTCTTGATAGTACCATCCTGATACGTGTAACCTACAGAAGCACGATAAGGCATGTTCTTCGTTCCACCCGTAACAGAGAAGTTATGATCCGTGGCAAAACCCGGACGGGTGAGTGCACTCTGCCAGTCGGTTCCTTTTCCCGTGAGAGGACCAAGACCGGAAGCCTTGTCGCCATATACCGCAGCATTCTTTACCAGGAAAGCGCGATACTCGTCAGCGTTCATTACCTCCAGACGGTTGGTCAGGATGCTGGCACTTCCGTTACCCTCGTACGAGAATTTCGGTTTGGACCCGGCAGCACCTTTCTTCGTAGTAATGATGATGACACCGTTCGATGCACGGCTACCGTAGATGGCTGTTGCCGAAGCGTCCTTGAGGACGGTGAAGGTCTCGATATCACTCGGGTTAACCATAGACAGAGGGTTCGACACACCCTGAATACCGTTGTTATCCATTGCCAGACCATCGATGACTACGAGCGGGTCGTTGGACGCAGAAAGGGATGAACCACCACGGATACGGATGTTCGCTCCTGCACCCGGCTCACCACCGGAAGTAGTGACGTTCACACCGGCAATCTTACCGGAAAGCATGTCCTGAGCGTTAGTAACCAGACCCTTGTTCATGTCATCTGGTTTGATAGCGGTGACAGAACCGGTAGCGTCGTTTTTCTTAACGACACCGTAGCCGACAACAACGACTTCGTCCAGAAGTTCGGTGTCCTCACCCATACGAACGTTCATGTTCGGGCCGGCCGCCAACTCGACGGTTTTGTAACCCATGTACGAGATAGAGAGTTTCGCACCGGGCTTAACATTCAGAGAGAAATTACCGTCAAAATCGGTAATCGTACCATTGGTTGTACCGATCTCCAGGATGGAAGCACCAATAATGGGCTCGCCGTTAGCGGCATCGGTCACCACACCATTTGCAGCCACCTGTGCGTAAGCCACCATGCCCGTAACGAGCATCAGAGCCATGAACACAGCGCGCAATGAAAGGAAAATGTTTCTCATGTTGTGTGTTTGTTTGTTAATATTATGTTTATTTGTTATCTTAATCTTCTTTTTCTCTAATCAGGAATACCGCACACGCGCCACAAATCAGCAGCACACCGGCAACAACCAGCATTCCTGCTTGCACGTGCGCGCATATATATTTAAGGAGTAAACCTCCGCACAGGGCGGCTACTATCTGCGGAACGCAGATCGTACAATTGAACAAACCGAGGTAATATCCCATGTTTCCGCCCTTGATAGCGTTCGTCACGATCGTGAACGGCAAGGCCAACATAGCTGCCCAGGCTGCTCCGATAAGCGCGTAGCTGAGCCAGAGCACATACGGATTCGTCACAAACCAGATGGAGATGAATCCGGCAGCTCCGACAAGCAACGAGATAGCGTAAGCACCCTTGTTGCCGGCTATCTTCTCCAGCATCGGCAGAATCATTGCCCACAACAGCGAACCGACTGCCTGAATAGCAAATACCACGCCAACCCAGTTTCCTGCGGTCTGGAATGCTTCGTCGGCAGCGCTCACACCGTCCCAGCCGTAGCAGTTGGCAGCGATAGCGCCGTTGGAGTAGGTCCACATATACATGAACGCCGCCCAGCAGAAGAACTGCACGAGACCGACCGACCAGAAAGCAGAAGGAGCTTCTGCAAGAAGCGAGATAAAGCCTTTCTCCTCCTCTTTCTCTTCTTTCTTTTTCAAATCAATGCCGTGGAACTCTGCGTACTCCTCAGGATTGAGCTCCTTGACCGTTGCAAAAGTATAGAGCGAACAAAGAATCAAAATCGCTGCGCCGCAGTAGAACGACCATTTCACGGAATCCGGGATGACGCCTTCGGGAGCGGTATTGGCGATACCGATCCAGGTGAAGAAAATCGGGAAGATGTATCCCACGAGCGAGCCCGCGTTACAAAGCGCCGACTGAATCGCATAAGCCGTTCCCTTCTGCTCCTCATTCACCATATCACCCACCATCATCTTGAACGGTTGCATGGCGATATTGATAGAGGTATCGAGGAACATCAGACTAAAGAGTCCGAACCACATCGCCGCGTTCAAACCGAGGAAAGCAGCCTGCGTAAAAGTGAAGTTACCTGCGTTGGGCAGGAGCAACATTACCGCGACCGCGATGAGCGCGCCCACGAGTAAATAAGGTTTACGACGGCCCAGACGATTCCAGGTCTTGTCCGAATACTTACCCACTAACGGCTGCACAATCATACCCATCAACGGCGGAAGAATCCAGAAGAAACTCAGCGTGTGGGGGTCTGCGCCCAATGTAGCAAAAATACGGGAGATATTTGCGCTCTGAAGAGCGTAAGCAATTTGTACTCCGAAGAATCCAAAACTCAGGTTGAAGAGTTGAGCAAAGGATAAATTTCGTTTCACCATGGTATGTTTTTATTTCTTAAATTTGCGATTTGGCAAACGTACTTTACAAATCGGGTACAAAATTACTGCTTTTTTTTCGAATATGCAAGAGTGGGATGCATTTTTTTTGATTTTTTTATTTTTTTTGATTTTTATTTGCATATGTAATATTTTTTTCGTACTTTTGTGGCCAAATTGAGTTTTTAGGTTATGGAAGTAACACATGAGGAATTAGTGAAGGCGTTGCAGGACTATTTCGGGTTCGACACGTTTAAGGGAAATCAAGAAGCCATCATACGCAATGTGATGACCGGAAATGACACGTTTGTGCTGATGCCGACGGGAGGAGGAAAGAGCCTGTGCTACCAGCTGCCTTCTTTGCTGATGGACGGCGTGGCGATCGTGATCAGTCCGTTGATCGCGCTGATGAAGAACCAGGTGGATGCGATGCGCAACTACTCGGAAGAAGAAGGAGTGGCGCATTTTATCAACTCGAGTCTGAGCCGCGGTGAGATCAACGCCGTGAAGGATGATGTTTTAGGAGGAAAGACGAAGTTGCTGTACCTGGCGCCGGAGAGCCTTCAGAAGGCGGAGAACGTGGACTTCTTGAAAGGCGTGAAAATCTCTTTCTACGCCGTGGACGAGGCGCATTGTATCTCCGAATGGGGACACGATTTCCGGCCGGAGTACAGCCAGATCCGCAGTATGGTACAGCGTATCGGCAAAGCGCCGATCATTGCGCTGACAGCAACCGCTACGCCGAAAGTGCAGAAAGATATCCAGAAGAACCTCGGCATGCCGGATGCGACAGTATTCAAAAGCAGTTTCAACCGACCGAACCTCTACTACGAAGTACGGCCGAAGACCGCCGACGTGGACAAGGATCTCGTGCGTTTCATACGCAGTATGGAAGGCAAGAGCGGTATCGTATATTGCCTCGCGCGCAAAGAGGTGGAAGATCTCGCGCAAGTACTACAAGTAAACGGAATCAGCGCGCGTGCTTATCACGCGGGCATGGATGCGCAGACGAGAACAGCCAACCAGGATGCCTTCCTCATGGAGGAAGTCCAGGTCATTGTGGCAACCATCGCGTTCGGTATGGGTATCGACAAACCCGATGTGCGCTTCGTCGTACACTACGACATACCCAAGAGCCTCGAGGGCTACTATCAGGAGACCGGACGTGCCGGACGTGACGGCGGAGAAGGTATATGTCTCTGTTTCTACTCCCCGGATGACATCGAGCGCCTGCGCCGTTTCCAGAAAGACAAGACCCCCAAAGAGATCGGCATCGGCAACCAACTCCTCTTCGAGACGCAGAGCTATGCGGAGAGCACGCTCTGCCGCCGCAAACTGCTCCTCCACTATTTTGGCGAAGAGTACAACGAAGAGAACTGCGGCAACTGCGACAACTGCCGCAAGACCTATAAACAGGTAGATGCAAGCGAACTCCTGGAGCTGATCTTAGAGACCATCCAACAGGTGAACGAGCACCACAAAGCCGAACATATCGTAGATATCCTCCACGGAAACCAGACGGCGGAGATCATGAGTTATCACCACGAAGAACTGGAGAACTACGGCGCCGCAAGCGACGAGGAAGAGAGCACCTTGCACGCTATCATCCGTCAGGCTCTGGTGGCAGGTATGCTGAAGAAAGATGTAGATTCGTACGGAGACCTGAAACTGACCAAGGATGGTCTGAAATTCCTGCGCAAACCGGGTAAGTTCGAAGTTCCGATCGAGATTCAGGACGACGAAGATGCCATCATGGAAGGCGCAGGAGCTACGTGTGCCGCAGCCGATGAAGTACTCTTCTCCATCCTCAAAGATATCCGTCGCAAAGTAGCGAAAAAGAACGACGTTCCGCCGTTTGTGATCTTTCAGGATCCGAGTCTCGAGGCCATGGCAACGACGTACCCGATTACCATGGAGGAGTTACTAACCATCCCCGGTGTGGGTATCGCAAAAGCAAAACGCTACGGAGACGAGTTTCTCCGGATCATCAAAGAGTACGTCGATGAGAACGAGATCATCCGTCCCGAAGATCTGCGCATACGTACCGTAGCCAAGAAATCCACCCGAAAGAAACAGATCATCCAAGCCATCGACCGCCGTGTCGATCTGGACGACCTCGCGGAGAGCAACGGTATGTCCATGGAGGAGATGTTGGACGAGTTGGAGGCAATCGTCTTCTCCGGAACGAAAATCGACATCAATTATTTCATTCAGGAAGTGGTCGATCCCGACGAAGAAGAAGAGATTTACGAATACTTCAAAGAGGCGGAAAACGATAACATCAAAAAAGCCATGGAGGAATTGGGTGAAGACGACTACGACGAGATCCATGTGCGCCTTGTTCGCATAAAATTCCACTGCGACCTCGGGAACTAAGCCATTTAATCATTGAGGAATTGAAGTATCGCGAAGGAGAAATAGATTTTATCACATTAGGATGCTCGAAGAATCTGGTAGATGCAGAGCGTGTGATGCGGCAGCTGGAAGCGGCCGGATGGACTTGTGTGCATGACCCCGAGGAACCCAAAGGCGAAATATGCGTCATCAACACCTGCGGATTCATCGGAGATGCCAAAGAAGAAAGCATCAACATTATCCTCCGGATGGCGGAACGCAAGAAAGCCGGCAAACTCAGACTCCTCATCGTCATGGGATGTCTCTCCGAGCGCTATCGCGCAGAACTCGAAACGGAAATACCCGAAGTCGATGCCTATTATGGCAAATTCGATTTCGAACAGATGAAAAACCGTATTGGAACACACTCAAATAAGACTAATCCTGGACCATACAGCATCTATGAGAGGCATATTACAACCCCCTCGCACTATGCCTATTTGAAAATTTCGGAGGGGTGCAACCGGATGTGTTCCTACTGCGCGATCCCGCTGATCACCGGCAGACACACCAGCCGCCCCAAAGAGGAGATCCTCGCAGAAGTGCGGTGGTTAGTGTCGCAAGGCGTCAAGGAACTGAACGTCATCGCCCAGGATCTGAGCAGCTATGGTCTCGACATCGCCAAACGCCACCTCTTGCCCGAACTCATCGACGAGATGGCGCAGATAGAGGGCGTGAAATGGATACGCCTGCATTATGCCTACCCGACGGATTTTCCGGAGGACTTACTGGACGTAATGGCGAAGCACCCGAACGTCTGCAAATACCTGGACATCGCGTTGCAGCATTGTACGGACCACATGTTGTCCCTGATGCGGCGGCATATAACCCGTTCCGAACAGGATGCGTTGATTAAGAAGATCCGCGAGAAAGTGCCGGGGATTTGCATCCGCACTACCCTTTTGGTCGGCCATCCGGGCGAGACAGAAGAGGATTTTGAACAACTCAAAACATGGGTCAAAGAGATGCGCTTCGACCGAATGGGCTGTTTTGCCTATTCCGATGAAGAAGGTACATACGCCAACCGGCACTACCAAGATGACATTCCGCAGGAAGTGAAAGAAGCTCGTGCAGCAGAACTGATGGCAATCCAGCAAGAGATCAGCGGCGAATTGATGCAGCATTTTGTGGGCAAGACCGAGAAAGTGATCATCGACCGCGAGGAAGGTGAATACCTCATCGGCCGAACCCAGTACGACAGCCCGGAGGTGGACTGCGAAGTGCTGATAAAGGCGAAAAGCGAAAAAGCGAAAGGCGAAAAAGCGAAAGTGGGAGAGTTCGTTGAGGTGAAGATCACCAAGGCGGAGGAGTTTGACCTATACGGAGAAATAGAATAACAAACATACCATGCTAACAAAAGAATTTTTAGGCTTGGTTGCCGACAAATCGGGACTGAGCAAAAAAGAAACCGAGCAACTGATGACCACGATGAATGCCATCATTCGCGAGAGTTTGATGGACGGTAAGTCTATCCAGTTGCAGAGTTTGGGAACGCTTGAGATAAAGGAGCGCCCGGCACGTACGATTGTACACCCGCGCACAGGGGAACGTAACATCGTTCCGAGTAAGAACCAACTGGTGTTCAAACCGGCAGGAACCATTAAAGATGAATTCAAAAAACTCTAATTATGGCAGATAAACTGAGTTGGACCGATTTGCGGCGTGTGTTGGCTGCACGTGCGGGAGTAAGCGAGAAGCAAGCAGGCGCATTTCTGAATGCTATACAGGGTCAGTTAATAGAGGCTCTGAAGGGTGATAAACAGGTCAAGATCAACGGTTTAGGAACGTTCAAAGTGCAAGCGGTTGCACCTCGTAAGAGCGTGAACGTGAATACCGGTGAGGAGATCATAATCGAGGGGTATAACAAATTGGTTTTTGCACCGGAAGCCGGAGTGAAAGAGCTGGTGGAGAAGAGTGTGCTCAACAACAGCGCAGAGCCAGCCGAAGAGAGCAAACAGCCGAAAGAGATCGACCCACTGAAGAAATTAGGTGCCCAGGCCGAGGAGATCGTAGATCTCTTAGGTGATCTTGGACAAAGCCCGAATAAGGAGCCTGAACCGGAACCTGTAGTAGAACCGGAACCCGTTGTAGAACCGGAACCCGTTGTAGAACCGGAGCCCGAGCCAGTTGTAGAGCCCGAACCCGAGCCGGAACCGGAACCGGAGCCCGTGGCACCAAAGAAGAAGAGCCATTTCCTGCGCGATACACTCATCTGCATAGTAATTCTGCTGATGATCCTGTTGGTCGGATACTTCTTCCTTCGTCATCAATTAGGAAACATCCTTCAGTCGCTAATCCAACCGAACGAGACCGAAGTCGTGGCGGACACGACGGAGAATGCCCTACCCGTGGAGGACGCGACCGTGGAGACCGCTGAAGAGGCTGCTCCGGAAGTCGAATTAGGCGAAGCGACAGAGAACGAAAACTTAGACAACATCCCTGACGGACGCATCCCGAAGGAGCAGATCATGGCGGAATGGATGGAGGCATCGCGATCCTTGAGCCCGGCGGACAGCAAGTACCCGGAACTGATTACGACCGAACCGATGCACGAAGCAAGCCGGCTGACATGGATGGCGAAGCGTTACTACGGAGCGAAAATCTACTGGCCGTACTTGTTCGACGCCAACCGTGACGTGATCAGCGATGCCAACAGGATTGATGTAGGAACGCCGATTCGTGTACCGAAACTGACACAATTGCAGCTGGACACGACGAATGCAGAGACGATGGCAACCTTGGAAAAACTGCGTGAGGAAGCATTAGGCGGTGGAGAGTGATTTCATTCATATAGAAGGAGCAGACACCCATAACCTCAAACATATATCGGTAGATATACCCCGCAACAAGTTGGTGGTAATAACGGGTGTGAGCGGCAGCGGAAAGAGTTCGCTGGCGTTTGACACGCTGTATGCCGAAGGGCAGAGACGATATGTGGAGAGCCTTAGCGCTTACGCGCGACAGTTCATGGGCAGGATGCAAAAGCCGGAGGTGGAGAAGATAGAAGGCATCCCTCCGGCAATCGCCATCCAACAGAAAGTAACAAGTCGTAATCCCCGTTCCACGGTCGGTACCGTGACGGAGATTTACGACTACTTGAAATTATTGTACGCGCGCGTCGGGCACACCTACTCGCCCGTGAGCGGAGAAGAGGTGCGCAGAAACACCATTCGCGACGTCGTGCAATATATGGAATCGCAGGAAGAAGGCGCACGGCTCTATCTGATGAGCCCGATAGTGCTGCCGGAAGGACGAAGCCTCAAAGACCAACTGGCCTTATGGCAGAGCCAGGGTTTCAGCCGAATGATGATCGACGGCGACAGTGTGCGGCTGGACGATACGACATGGCTCAAGATCGAAGGCCACGAAGCATACCTGCTGGTTGACCGCGTAGTCGTTGACCATGAGCAGGCAACGAGTAACCGTTTTGCAGACTCCGTACAGACCGCTTTCTTCGAGGGCAACGGCGAGTGCCGCGTGTGGGTGAACAACAAAGAGAAAGTGTTCTCCGAGCGCTTTGAGGCGGACGGAATACAGTTTATCGAACCCAACGAGCACCTCTTTGATTTCAACAGCCCGGTGGGCGCTTGTCCGGAGTGTAAAGGCGTGGGAACGGTCATGGGTATAGACCCCGATCTGGTGGTACCCGACAAGTCCAAGACCATCTACGAACAGGCTATCGCCTGCTGGCAGAGCGAGAAGATGAAGCCGTGGCTCGATGCGTTGATATACAATGCGGCGAAATTCGACTTCCCGATCCACACACCGTTCTACGCCCTGACTGCCGAGCAGAAACAGCTGCTATGGAGCGGTAACGAGTATTTCAAAGGCCTGCATGAGTTCTTCAAAGAACTGGAGAAAGAGCAGTTTTCCAAGCTGCAATACAAAGTGATGTTAGCCCGCTATAAAGGCAAGACCACCTGTCCTGTCTGCAACGGCTTGCACCTGCGCAAAGAGGCGGGTTATGTACTCGTCGGCGGCAAGAGTATCCAGCAGCTCTGCACCATGCCGATCTCGGAACTGGACGAGTGGTTCGACCAGCTCCGGCTGAACGAGACGGAGACAAAAACAGTGGAGATGGTGCTCGCGGAGATCAAGAGCCGGCTGCAATTCATGAAAGATGTGGGACTCAGCTACCTGACGCTCAACCGCCAGAGCACAACTCTCTCCGGCGGTGAGAGCCAGCGGATCAGCATCGCTAAATCATTAGGCAGCAGCCTGGTAGGATCGTTATACGTCTTGGACGAACCGTCTATCGGCTTGCACCCACGCGACACAGAGAGGCTGATTCACGTGCTGCAACAGCTGCGCGACTTAGGCAACACAATCGTCGTCGTGGAGCACGACGAGGATATCATCGCCGCAGCGGATCACATCATCGAGATCGGTCCGGATGCCGGCAGACACGGCGGCGAAGTGGTCTATGAAGGCAAGCCGAGGATGGACCAGTTCCGCTATGAGATTCCCGCACAGAGACGCCATTGGAGCAATTATATCGAGGTCGAAGGGGCGTGTGAGAACAACCTCAAGAACCTGACGGTACGTTTCCCGCTGCATGTGATGACCGTCGTGACGGGCGTGAGCGGAAGCGGCAAATCGTCGCTGGTAAGCAAGGTGCTCTACCCTGCCCTCAAGAAACACTACGGCGCGATGTTCACAGAGCACACCGGCGATTTCGGACACCTGCACGGTAGCCTCCATCTGATGAAGGATATTGAGTTTGTGGACCAGAACCCGCTCAGCCGTTCCAGCCGCAGCAACCCTGTGACGTACCTCAAGGCCTATGACGAGATCCGGCGCCTCTATGCCGAGCAACCCTTAGCCAAACAGCTGAATTTCACGCCGGCACACTTCTCCTTCAACACCCCGGGCGGCAGATGTGAGACCTGTCAGGGCGAAGGAACGATCACCATCGAGATGCAGTTCATGGCGGACTTGATTTTAGAGTGCGAACAATGTCACGGCAAGCGCTTCAAACAGGATGTGCTCGACGTCCATTACCGCGATAAGTCCATCTACGACATCCTATGCATGACCGTCAATCAGGCGATTGATTTCTTCAGCCAAGACCCCGATTGTGAACGCATCGTGCAGAAACTAAAACCCCTGCAGGATGTGGGAATCGGCTATATCCAGTTGGGACAGAGCAGCAGCACTCTCTCCGGCGGCGAGAGCCAGCGTGTGAAATTAGCTTCTTTCCTCGCCCAGGAGAACAGCACACCGACGATCTTCGTCTTCGACGAACCTACCACCGGTCTGCACCACCGCGATATAGAAGTACTCCTCAAAGCCCTCAACCGGCTCATCAGCAAAGGCCACACGGTCATCATCATCGAGCATAACCCCGCAGTCATTCTCGCGGCAGATCATGTGATTGACTTAGGTCCTGAAGGAGGCAAAGAGGGCGGACAGATCGTCTGCACCGGCACACCGGAAGAGATCTGCAAATGTAAAGAAAGTTACACAGGCAAGTACCTTGCCCAAATCCTTAATAACCATGAAAAAAATTAACATGAACGAACTACGCAACTCGGATATCTTCTCCCATATTCCGCAGATGAGTTATCTTCCGCGATGGGGTGTGTTGTTGATGGATACGATGCTCTGTATCATCGCTTTTTGGCTTAGCGTATGGGTCGGTAGCGGGTTCTTCGATTATGTAAATCTGCACAGCCAGATTGTTCCCATCGGGTCTCAGTGTATCATTGTGATGGTCGTTCAGATCATCGCCTTCTGGATCTTTCATACCTATTCGGGAATATTGCGGTATTCGACATTTATTGACACCATCAAAGTGCTGCTTTCGAACATCAGCACGGGCTTGCTTCTTATTCTGATCAACCTGATCTTCCAGCACTCGTTCAACTGGCATCCTTTTATGAACACCGTGGTGGCGGTCTATGTTCCAACGGCTTTTGTTCTGCTTTTCTCGCTCCGCGTGGGAGTAAAAACGCTGAGCGAGACCTTGGAGCGCAACCAGACAAGCCCGCGCGTCATGATTTTCGGTACACGGGCAGCTGGAATAGCTATTGCCAAGATGCTCCGCTCGGCGGGAAATGCTCCGTATAGGCCTGTCGGTTTCATTGCCGGTAAGAACGAGCGCTACGGATACGACCTGGCGGGTCTGCGCGTTAGACCGCTGAATGAACGGATGTTCGAATGGATGAAAAGCCACGGAGTCAACCATGTGATCATCTCGCCGCTGAAAATGAAAGAGATTGATCCTACCAAAGACCTGCAGGTCTTCATCGATCATAACATCCGCATCCTCACAACCCCGTATTTCACCCAATGGGACAACCTCGACGAGATTGACACCCAGCGGATCGGGCGCGTCGAAGCCATCCGTATTGAGGACCTCCTGGAGCGGCCGCAGATTGATATCAACACCGAGAACGTGCGGCAGATCATCCAAGGCAAAGTGGTACTGGTCAGCGGTGCTGCGGGCAGTATAGGTAGCGAACTCGTGCGACAGATTCAACCCTACGCTCCGCAAGCAACAATCCTCCTGGAAATGGCTGAATCGCCTTTGCACGATTTGATGCTGGATCTGCAAAAACAATTCCCCGAAGCACGTCTGATTCCTGTAATCGCTGACGTTCGCAACCGCGCACGCATCGAACAGGTCTTCAGTGAGATGCGCCCCGACATCGTCTATCACGCTGCCGCATACAAGCATGTGCCCCTCATGGAGAGCTTCCCTAACGAAGCCATTCAAGCCAACGTCTCCGGCACGAAGAACATGGCGGACATGGCAGTCAAATACGGAGTAAAGCGCTTTGTCATGATCTCTACCGACAAAGCCGTCAACCCCACCAATATCATGGGAGCCAGCAAGCGTATCGCAGAGATTTACGTCCAGTCCCTCTTCCGCAAACTGCATGTCGAGAACCCCGATTGCACGAAATTCATCACTACCCGGTTCGGTAACGTCCTTGGCAGCAATGGATCGGTCATCCCGTATTTCCGCAAACAGATTGCAGCCGGAGGACCGGTGACGGTGACCCACCCGGACATCATCCGTTATTTCATGACCATCCCCGAAGCTTGCTGCCTCGTCATGGAGGCAAGCACTTTAGGAGACGGCGGAGAGATATTCGTCTTCGACATGGGCAAACCCGTCAAGATCCTGGACCTCGCGCGCAACATGATCCGACTCGCAGGCTACACCCCGGAGAAAGATATCATGATCGAGTTCACGGGACTCCGTCCGGGCGAGAAACTCTACGAGGAGCTCCTCAACCAGAAAGAGACTACCCTGCCGACCGCCAACGAGAAGATCATGGTCGCACGGGTTCGCGAGTTCGATTTCGATGAGATAAGCTCCAAAGTGGATGAACTCATCAAGACCAGCCGACTCGCCAAGCCTTTCACTACGGTAACTCTCATGAAACAATTAGTGCCCGAATACATCAGCAAAAACTCTATTTACGAGCAATTAGACCCACAATGATACAAGATTTTTTTACTGCCCATAGCTATCTCATCGGCCTCATCAGCTTCTTTCTCGGCCTCATCGGAATGCCGCTCGTGATCCGTATTGCGAAGGCGAAAGGCTTTGTCGTGCGCCCTAATAAACGAATGAGCCACACTGGCAACATTCCCAATATCGGAGGACTCAATATCTACTTCAGTTTCATGCTGACATACCTCCTCTTCGAGTACGACCAACTCAACCAGAGCCAGTTCTTCTTAATCGGCCTTTTGGCGATCATGGCAGTCGGATTCGTCGACGACGTGCTGGTACTCACGCCGACAGCTAAACTGTTGGGCGAGACGCTGGCAGGCATCGCGCTCGTAGGTTTTGCAGACATGCGCATCACCCATCTGCACGGCATTTTCGGGATCGAAGAGATCGGCGTCATACCGAGTTATATGCTCTCGATCTTCGTCCTCCTGGCGATCATCAACGCCGTCAACCTCATCGACGGCATCGACGGTCTGGCAAGCGGTCTGGGCATCCTTTACTGTCTCTTCTTCGCCACGTATTTTGGGCTGGCGGGAGAGGTTTATTGGTCCATCCTGGCAATATGCATGATCGGGTCACTCGCGGTATTCTTCATCTATAATGTCTTCGGAAAGCGCGAGAAGATCTTCATGGGCGACTCCGGCAGTCTCCTGTTGGGATACCTGCTGACATCGTTTGTCTTCCATTTCTGCGAGATCAACGCCTATCATGAGGTGCCGACAGCGCTTGAGATGACGGCGGCTCCGGCGGTTGCCATCTGCGTGCTGACCATCCCTATTTTCGACACCTTCCGTGTCAGCCTCACCCGTATCAAGCAACACCGCTCACCCTTCCTGCCGGACAAGAACCACATCCACCATCTGCTTCTTCGTACCGGACTCAACCACCTCCAGACAACCTGCGTCCTGCTGTCCGTCAGTCTCCTCTTTATCGCGCTGGCTGTCATCGGCAGAAACTGGAACTTCTGGGCTCTACTGATCTCCGATTTCGCACTCGCTACCGCCCTCACGATGCTCCTCTGGCGCATCATCAATAAGAAAATGGCAAATGACCAAATAGCAAATGATAACCATTGATCATGTAAGTATGGAGTTTTCGTCCCGCCCTGTGCTGGACGACATTACGTTCCTCATCAACCGAAAGGAGCGTATTGCGCTCGTGGGCAAGAACGGAGCCGGCAAAACGACGCTCCTGCGACTTATCGCAGGCGAATACCAGCCTACCTCCGGACGCATCGCCAAGGACGCGGACATGACCATCGGTTACCTCCCGCAGGTGATGCTCTTCCAGGACGACAAGACCCTCCGCGAAGAAGTGATGACCGTGCACCGCGACGCGCAGGAAGAACAGGACGAGGCGCGGTTCATCGCCGAGATGGACCGGACCATCATCGGTCTTGGCTTCGAGCGCAAAGACTTTGAGCGCCCTTGTTCGGAGTTCTCAGGCGGTTGGAGAATGCGTATCGAGTTGGCGAAAATCCTCTTGTCTCATCCGGACTTGCTGCTCCTTGACGAGCCGACCAACCACCTCGACATCGAGTCTATCCAGTGGCTCGAGGACTTCCTCAAGACCAGCCCGTCGGCGGTACTCATGGTCTCCCACGACCGCGCATTCATAGATAACACCTGCCCGCGCACGATAGAAATAACGCTCGGGCGCATCTACGATTATAACGTCAACTACAGCCGCTTTGTGGAGCTGCGAAAGGAACGCCACGAGCAACAGGTTCGCGCCTACCAGAACCAGCAGAAGATGATTCAGGACACCGAGGATTTCATCGAGCGGTTCCGATATAAAGCCACCAAAGCCGTCCAGGTACAGAGCCGCATCAAACAGCTGGAGAAACTCGAACGTCTGGAGGTGGATTTGGAAGACACCTCGCGTCTCAACCTCCGTTTCCCGCCGGCCCCGAGAAGTGGCGATTTTCCGCTCATTGTGGAAGACCTGCGAAAAGATTTCGGTGCCCACAACGTCTTCCATGACGTCACCTTCACCATCCGACGCGGCGAGAAAGTGGCATTCGTGGGCAAGAACGGAGAAGGTAAATCCACTCTCGTCAAGTGTATCATGGGCCAGCTCGACTACTTGGGCACCCTCAAAATAGGACACAACGTCAAGATCGGTTATTTCGCCCAAAACCAGGCAGCCCTTCTCGATGAGAACCTCACCGTCTTCGACACTATTGATTACGTTGCAGTCGGAGACATCCGTACGAAGATCCGCGATATCCTCGGCGCCTTCATGTTCGGCGGCGAAGCCTCCGAGAAAAAAGTCAAAGTGCTCTCCGGCGGCGAACGAAGCCGACTCGCGATGATCCGGCTCCTCCTCGAGCCTTGCAACCTCCTCATCCTCGATGAGCCGACGAACCACCTGGACATGCAATCCAAAGATGTCCTCAAAGCCGCCCTGCAGGACTTTAACGGCACAGTCATCTGCGTCTCGCACGACCGGGATTTCCTCAACGGACTCGTCGAGAAAGTGTACGAATTCGGCGGCGGAAGAGTCAAAGAACACCTCGGTGGAATATACGATTTCCTCCGAGCCAAAAAGATAGAAACTCTTCATGATCTCGAACGGCCTAATCCCGACGGTCAAACGACGGTCAAACGACGGTCAAACGACGGTCAAAGCCAATGTAACGCCCCTGTAGAGCCCTCGAATGCCAAACTCGACTACGCTGCCCAGAAAGCCGCAGCTGCCGAACGGCGCAAGAAAGAGAGACAGATTGCCGAAACCGAAGAAGCCATCGCAGCCCTCGAGGCGCAACAGGCTGAAATAGAACAACTGCTCTCCCTCCCCGAGAACCAGACCCGGGAGAACTTCCAGCGATACGAATCTGTAAAACACCAGATAGAGCAAAAAATGTACGAATGGGAAATCCTGAATGACTAAATAAATGATAAAATGGCAAATGACCTAATCGTAAATTATTTAATCACGTGGCTTTGCTACGGAGACGAAGAAGCCGCCAAACGCGTAGCGTACACGGCCGACGAGAAGGCGCTGGAGACCTACGACCTCATCATTGTGCCTAACGGACATTTGGGCAAAGACCTGATTGTCCCGGAGTTAACCCGCCCCGTGGTAGAGCAGCCCGCGAAGGACAAGACCATCATCCGCACGGACATCGTCTATTCGGCGTTCTTCTTCACTTCCCGCGCGGAAGAGCTGCTCAATCCCAAGCGCGACGAGCACGGACGATTCGCCGCCAAGGACTCGATGCTCTCCTACAAGAGCCGCCTTCTCATCCCGCGGCTCGACGAGTACGCACGTCTCGTACTCAAGCAACTCAACCTGCCGCTGCCGGAAGAAGGATTCGGACATATATACCTCACCCACGACATCGACTCGATCTCCCAATACCGCCATCTGCGCGGAGCAATAGGAGGTATCCTTCGCGGCGAATGGAAACAGGTATGGCGGTCGATCCGGAACATCCACAACGATCCGATTTACACCTTCCCATGGTTCATAGAGCAGGATTCCAAGGTACCCAATGCCGATATTATTTATTTTGTCAAGCATACCTTCGGCCGGGGCTACGACTACCCGCAGTACTGCCTCCGAGGATTCGACTGGAGGCACCTCAAGAAACTGCTCCGACACAACAACGCCTACCTCGGTGTCCACGGCAGTTACTACGGCTACCTGCCGAAAATCAAATACAGCCGCATGTATCGCGCGCACTATTTAAGGTGCTCCATCGACCAGATGCAGCGGCTCGTGGATGCCGGCTATCGCGATGATTTCACGATGAGCTTCCCGGATCACATCGGTTTCCGTCTCCAGACCTCGCGCGCCGTTCGCTGGATCAACCCCAAGACCTACGAACTGACGCCGCTGACCCTCCATCCGCTGATGATCATGGATTGTACGCTGAGTAACGACAACTACATGCACCTCGACCAGGAGGAAGCACTCTTCATGTGCGAACGCCTCATCGAGAAAGTGCAGCTCCACCACGGCGACCTCTGCCTCCTCTGGCATAATAATATCATCACCCCGAAGACTTACCATCGTTCACTCTATTCCAAACTACTGGAAATGCTGAAATGAAAATCATTACCGTCATAGGTGCCCGACCGCAATTCATCAAGGCTGCGGTTGTCAGCAGAGCCATCCGGCAAATGGCGCTGCACGGGATCGATATGCAGGAATTCATCCTCCATACCGGACAGCATTATGATGATAATATGAGTGATTTGTTTTTCCGCCAGTTGGCGATTCCCGTTCCTCAGTGGCATCTGAATTGCGGAAATAACATGGAGGAGATGAAAGCCGCCATACGCCCTGTCTTGGAATCCGAACGACCGGATATCGTTCTCGTCTATGGAGATACCAACTCTACCTTAGCAGGTGCAGAAACGGCACACGCCTTGCATATCCCTATCGCGCATATCGAAGCCGGACTCCGCAGTTTTAATGACTCCATGCCGGAGGAGCATAACCGCATTGTGACAGACCGGCTCTCTACCTGGCTCTTCTGCCCTACCCGCACTGCCGTGGAAAATCTGAAACGGGAAGGAATCACCCGAAACGTATTCCATACGGGCGATGTGATGTACGATGCCACCTTGCTTTTTACTCCCGAAGAAGATCAACAACAAGCGATCTTGCAGCATTTTGGCTTGACATCCAAGCACTTTGCGCTCGCTACAATCCATCGGGCTTCTACCGCAGAGAATATCTCTGCGCTGAGTGCGATATTCGAAGCGTTGGCACAATTACCCATTCCCGTTCTGCTGCCTCTCCATCCCCATACGGCAAAGACCGTGCAACAGAACAAAATCCTGCAGGACCTGTTGAATCTCTCGCAAAACATACGACTCATCCGTCCTGTCGGATATATAGAGATGTTGGCGTTGGAGAAACATGCCCTGTATATCCTGACCGACTCCGGAGGAATGCAAAAAGAGGCGTACTTCCAACATACGCCTTGTATCACCTTGCGCGATGAGACCGAATGGATAGAGACGGTCGATGCCGGTTGGAACCGGTTAGCCGGTACAGATACCGAAAGAATACGGAAAGCCGTAGAACTACCCTTTGCCAAACAACCCATTACGGATTTCGGCGATGGCCGTAGTGCACAACAAATAATACAGATCCTATGTCCGAACGACCGCTGAACATATTGATGATTACGGACGCGTTCGTTCCGCCCATGCAAGGAACACGAATGCGCAATCTGGCACAGAACCTGTGCCGGATGGGGCATAACTGCCAACTGGTTTGCGAGGTCGTGGACGACTCTGTATTACCCGAAGACATATCCGTAATTCCTTTCCGTTACCTCGTTTCCGGGAAAAGCTTTTGGACACGATCCATCAATAATCTTTTACGGTTGTGCGACAAGCTGTTCCTCCTCAAAGAGCGAAAGTTGGAACATCTGCTGCAACGCACTATTCATTGGTCAGAAATAGACCTCATCATCGCCAGCGCATACCTCTTCCCTTTGCGAACCGCGCATCGTACCGCTCAACGCTACCACATCCCGCTAATCATGGATCTAAGGGACATTGTGGAGCAATGGGATAGTCTGCACTATCTTCATTTCCCGCAACATAACAAACTCGCTCGCGCTATCGCCAAACGATATATACAACGCACGACTACCGAGCGGAATAAGGCGCTGCAAACCGCACAAGCGGTAGTGACCGTATCCCCTTGGCACGTGAATACCTTACGGCCTTACAACCCCTCCACGCACCTGATCTACAACGGCTTTGATGAGAAGCAGTTCTTCTTCCAAGCCCGAAAGAGCAGCCATTTCTGCATCACCTACATCGGCAAACTATATGACCTCTCGCTGCGAAATCCGCAATTACTCTTTGCGGCCCTGCAGGACTTGGTGACCAACAAAAAACTGCCATTACAGGACATCGCCCTGCGTTTCTATGTGGAGCCGGACATGGCTTCCACCCTGACCGGAATGGCACAGCTCTACCAACTCGTTCCATCGCTCCAGATACTTCCTTTTGTCCGCCATACGCAGGTCAACGATATACTCGCACAAAGTGCCATTGCGCTGATTCTCAATAATCCGGGTTCAACCGAATCCCCCATCCACGGCGTTCTCACCACCAAAGTGTACGAGGCTATCGGGGCGGAAAAACCGCTCTTGTGTATCCCGGCTGATCATGACTGTTTGGAGGAACTGGTGAAGCAGACCCGGACTGGTTTGGCTTCCGACGACATGGAGGAGATAAAATCCTTCATCCTCGACAAATACGCCGAGTGGAGGACGAACGGCTTCACGCATCAACCGGTGGACCCGGACGTCAAACGTCTCTTCACACGCCAATACCAGGCGCAGCAATTCGAGCAACTGCTTTTGAAAGCAATCGATGAAAGAAGATAGAACGATATTAGTGGACATCTGTTGGACCTTGTTTTACTCCAACACGACCTATGACTTCCTGCATATACGCGGGAATACGTTCAACTCGCTCATCTATAAACTTTTCGGCATCGACCTGGTACGCACCAGAGCCATCCGCGCATTTAACCGTCTTCCCTTAACCGAACAACAGACACGCGTGGAGCAGTTCTATACCGACTACCTCCTGCCGCGGAAGATTACGCCCGTCTGGCAGATGATTGAAGGCAGAAACATCGTCCTCGTCTCCCAGACGATGGACCTCATCGCCAAGACTGTTGCCAACCATATCGGGGCAAAAACTTACCATGCCACGCAGCATAAAGAAGAGGTTCTTTCCCTCTACCCCGAGTTCGACATCATCACCGATAACATCAGCGACCTGGCACTCATCCGCCGAGCCAAACAGGCAACCATAATCACCTATAACAACCGCCCCCGGTGGAAGAAAATCCTGCCGAAGGACAAAAACATCCATTTTATTGAAACAGGCAGAAACAAATATTAGACCCCGATACGCACGTCCGTACATCCCGAACGCGGTATTCTATATCCCGTTCGCGTATTACTATGCGGTACGGCTTGGCACGCTTCCGAAACTCTTTTCATGGATGCTGATCTACCTTATGCCGACTGCCTTCTATTCGGCGATGGGCTATACCGGCTCATGGCCACTCTTCGCCCTTAACTACGGACTCATCCTGCTCGCCGTCTTCTCCATCTACGAGTGTGGCTACATAGCGAACGACACACTCTCTATCCGACATGAGGAGCAACCCTCTATCCGGCTCTATGCCAATAACTTCGAGCATTTCGAGCGCCACAAAGCGCTCATCTTCGCCTCTCGAATCGGCTATAGTCTCCTTGCCCTGCCGGCACTTTATGCCCTGAACGGCTACGAGACCACCCTGCGAACCGCCTTTTCGATCCTGGTGATGGCATTTCTTTTCGGCATCTACAACCATTGGCGCAGCCGGTATAACGTATGGCTTTATCCTTTCCTGGTCTGCTCACGTTATGTACCTTTCATGCTACTCATGCCGCATCCTTGGGAGGTGTGGCTCCTGCTCTTCCTCTCCTTCCCGTTGCTCAATGCTTTAGAGCGGTTCTCCATGCCTCGCTATCGCTGGCCGTTGATGCGAAAACTCATTCCCTCGGAGAATTCCAAGACCCTCTTCCGAGCTGTCTATTATGGCGTAGTGCTTCTTTTGACATTCCTTCTCGTTCAGGCGAAAGGATATACCTATATTTTACTGGTTCCCATTATGATCTTATGCCTCTATCGCGTGGCATTGGTCTTTTGGCTCAAGAAACATAATCCCGAAAACTACTTAAATGGCTAACATATGAAACGCTTTTTCCTCATCTCCGTATCCCTTGTAGCGCTATCTCTTTGTTCATTCGCGGCTACGTATTTTGCTTCGCCTTCCGGCACAGGCAATGGTTCATCTTATGCTTCGCCGACCTCGTTTGCTGCAGGCGTAGCCAAACTCACAGTCCCCGGTGACACACTCTATCTTCTGGGCGGTACGTATGAGTTTACGGATAAGTTCTCCATCAACAAACAGGGCTCTTCCTCCAAGCGCATCGTCATCTCCGGATATCCGGGTGAGAAAGCGATTCTGGATTTTCATCAGGTTCCGTATGGCACACGCGGTATCACTGTGCACGCCAACTCGCTGTACGTCCATATCAAAAATCTTGCGATTGCCTGGTCCGGCAAGAACAACCTTTATAACGAAGGCTCATACTGCCTCTTCGAAAACCTCGACATCTACGGCTCCGCAGATACCGGTTGCCAGATGAAGAAAGGCGGAAACAATGTCATCCTCAATGTCGATTCCCATGATAACTTCGACTACGAAGAAGGATTTGCTCCGTCCAAGAGTCAACATGGTCCAGCAAACTTCGGTGGCAACGCCGATGGTTTTGCAGACAAGCAGTTTACCGGCGCCGGAAACCACTATATCGGTTGCCGCGCGTGGAATAACTCCGATGACGGATGGGATTTCTTCCAACGTGTGAGCTCGTCCAACACCATCATCGAGAACTGCGTCTGCTACCAGAACGGTTTGCCCTACTACGACATGTCTCATCACCCGCGGGCTTTAGGCGTGGACAAGGAGTGGTTTGATCAATATGTAGGAACCTCTGTAGTGGATCGTTACGGAAACACTATTACTATCACTCTTTCTAAATTCCCTAACTTAGGCAACGGAAACGGCTTCAAGATGGGCGGTCAATATACGGACCATAAGATCCTCATCCACCACTCCCTCGCAGTAGCCAATAACGCCCGTGGATTTGACCAGAACAACAACGGCGGTACGATGTGGGTCTATAACAACACGGGATTTGACAACGGCGTCAACTTCGGTTTCACGACCGCCTACGGCACCGACGAACTGCGCAATAACATCAGCTATCGGGGCAAGAACGCAGACCAACCCAAATCGAAGAGTGTCATCGCTATCGACCATAACTCCTGGAACGGCTTTAACCTCTCCTCCTCAGACTTCCAGTCACTCGACACGACGCAGATCCTTGCCCCGCGTGCAGCCGACGGCTCGCTGCCGGAGGGTACCTGTTTGCATCTGGCAGATGGTTCTTCACTCATCAACGCCGGCATCGACGTCAACCTCTGGTACAACGATTTCGCGCCGGACTTGGGATGCTACGAGACACCCGGAGAACGACATGATCCCGAGCCTCCGGGAGAAGATACCATTCCGTCTGTTCAGCCCGAAGGCACCCATGCCGTAGCGTTCGTCACCATCCCCAAATCACCGGAAGACAAAGCCCTGCTCCAATACCTCCGCGCCAACGACAGCCTCTGGGTTGTCGAGACTGACGCCACCGATCCCGAAGTGGACTATAGTACCTACGAAGTGATCGTCTTAGGTTCCAAACCCAGCAGCAGTGCTTCTGGCTTCACACCGCTCAAAGGCTACGACAAGCCTATGGTACTCCTTAAACCGTGGTTATTAAAGCAAGGCGTATGGTCATGGGGCACAGCTGTAAACACAGAGGATTTGTCTATCTCGGTGACGAACGCCTCTCATCCGCTTTTTGAGGGACTGACCATCGCGAATAACGAAGTTCAGATCTTCGCGCGCTGCGAACAGCAAAAAGCGGTTACTGCGATCTCCACATGGACCAATACCGAAGGCTTCGACGTGCTTGCTTCTCCTGTCTCGCAAGCGGAATATACATCGATTGCGTTCTTCCCTCAGGGCACCGTCTGCAACGGCACGACGCTTCCCCAGCCGATGTATATGATCGGCGTTAGCGAATACTCGACCGCATACCTCACTACCGATGGCAAGCGGCTCATCGAGAATGCGATATGTCTCCTCTTAGGCATCCCCAACAACCATCCTTTCCAACCGCTTAATATCGAAAATCATCAATCTGAAATCATAAATCATAAATTTATACAAAATGGCAAATTGTTTATCCGCATGGGCGAAACGGTGTATGATCTTACCGGTCGCCGTATTAGTCGCTAACCTCGTTTGCGCCGAGGATGCGCAGTATCAAGATGTACATTATACCGTCGATGACAACCGTCTGACGGCGGAAGTGACGCTTAATCCCAAAGCCTCTGGAGAACTGCTGATCCCCGAGACCATCGTAGTCGGTCAGAACACCTACACGGTCATCGCTGTCGGCGACAAAGCCTTCAAGGGCTGCAAGAACCTCACCGCCATCGTCCTGCCGAAGACCATCGAACGCGTCTATCGCTCGGCTTTTGACGGCACGGGTATCATGCTCAAAAAGGAAAACTGGAAGGACGGTTGTCTCTGGATAGACTCTATCCTCATCGCCACAGACAAGACCATCAAACCGCGGTTCGTCGTTCCCGAAGGAACACGCCTCATCGCTGCCGGTGCTTTCCAGGGCAATAAGGCGCTCCAGCGTGTCGAACTGCCGTCCTGCATCTCCCGCATCGACCATGAGACCTTCCGCGATTGCAAGAACCTGCAGAAAGTGGTCATCCCCAAGACCATCACCTCCATCGGCGAGGACGCTTTCCTCGGTTGCGGCATCTACCAGAATGATAAGAAATGGAAGAAAGGAGCCCTCATCCTCGACGACTGCCTCGTGGCGACCAACAACGACCTGCCCTCGAAATATATCTTCAAAAACAAGATCCCTATCCGCCTCATCGCGGAGCGGGCGTTTGCCAACCGCAAGAACCTGCGCACCGTCGTTATCCCCGAGACAGTCACAGCCGTTCCCACCGCTTGTTTCTACCAATGTGAGAACCTCATTGACGTCACGATCCCTGCTACGATCCGCACGGTAGGCAACTTCGCTTTCTATAACTGCGGTCTGCTAAAGTCCGCCCTTCTGCCGCGTGACTTGGAGCATTTGGGAGCCGGCGCTTTCTACGGCTGCATCAACCTCAAGGAGCAGATCCTGAGCGATAAGATCGAGGTCCTGGAGCGCGCTACGTTCTTCACCTGCCGCGGCCTCAAAGAGATCAAACTCCCTGCCCGTTTACGCCGTTTGGACGCAGGGGTCTTCGCCGGCTGTACCAACATAGAGGCTATCGACCTGCCCGCCACCCTCAACTTCATGGGCGATCAGGTGTTTGCAGGCTGCGCGACTTTGCGTAAGATTGTCATCCCTTACGGCGTTAACTCGCTGCCCAAGCAAGCCTTCCAAGGCTGCACGCGGCTCTACCGCATCGACCTGCCGGACGGTATCTACGCCATCGGTGACGAAGCACTCGACGGATGTCTGGCGTTGGAGAAGATCAACATCCCTCTCTCTACTTTCCGTATCGGCGTGCGCGCGTTCCATAATTGCCAGCAGATACGCGGCATCGCCCTCGTCGATCATATCCACATGATTGAAGAAGGTGCCTTCCAGGAGTGTAAGATGCTGGAGGAGGTCAAACTGCCGGCATCGCTCGAACGCCTCCACCAAGGGGCTTTCGCACAATGTATCAATCTTCAGAAACTCATCCTCAATGCTTCTCTCAAGCACATCGACGACGGTGCCTTCTACGGTTGCCGCAGCCTGCGAGAGGTACAATGGAACGACTCCCTGAAGACCATCGGTGTCGAAGCCTTCATGGACTGCAAATACTTACGGACGCCTGTGCTGGCGCCCGAAGTAGTGATCGGCAAGAATGCGTTTAAAGGTTGTCGATAGGAGGAAAATCGATGTAGTGATAGATGGCAGCATCACCCATATTGACCTTCATATAGGACTGTCCCTTCTCACTGTCTTTCGTCGCGTTGAGCACTAAATAATTGACGCCCTTGAAGAATACCGATTGCCGTGCGTGTTGGTGACCACTCCACACGTACGGTATTTTGTATTCGGAGAGAAGAGTCGTCAACTCGTAGGTCTCTTCCAGAGCCATATTCGACGTGTGACCTTGGGACATGTCGAGTTTCCATAGATGCGTATGCGTATAGACGATGATGCGGCGGTAAGCCTCTTTGGTTTTAGCCTCCAACAACTCCTTCAGCCATTTCGTCTGCTCCGTGCCAAGCGTTCCTTCGGCGCTGTCCAGGCAGATGAACAGATCTAACTTCTTCGCGCCGTTGCGGGTCTCGAACCAATACGTACCGCTCTTGAAGAAACCGCGGTACTCCGACCACTGCTTGAAATAGATATCGTGGTTGCCGGGGGTCACAAAGACGGTATCGGCAATCGTCTGACCGGGGAAATGCAGGATGCTGTCGGCGCACGGAAAATTCTTCTGTGCATCAATCACGTCGCCTAAATGGATCGCGATCTTCGGAGCTGTCTCTGCCTTGTATTGGGCTACGAAATAGTCGAGGTTCTTATGCGTCTTACGGGTGATATGGCTATCGGTACATACATAGATTACGTAGTCGTCGGCGCCCATGTTGAGACTGATCTCCCCACGGGTCTGGTTATACGCCATCGACTGCTCAAAACGCGTGTTCACCACCTCTCCGTTCGGCGAGAACATGCCGGCCATATCCAAGGTACTGTTTTCGTTGCAAGCTGCCAGAAGAAACGCAGCTGCTATATAGAGATATTTCTTCATTTTTAATTTTTAATTTTTAATTTCTCAAAACCTATAGCTGAATCCTGTCCTAAACGTAGCGCCGTAGAACGTCGCGTCGAGATGGAACATACCGGTGGGTTTGCATTGTGCCCAGAAATTCAGTCGCCAATGGTCGGTCACGTCGTAGTAAGCCCCGACCGAGAAGAGCGGCTGGTACATACGCTCCATCTGATAGTCATCTACGTTGCTGAACATAAATGATAGATTCCACGGGTTATTCTGCGGCCGGCAGAAGACCTCGATGCGGTATAAGAGGTTGAACGGCTCCACCACAAAAGTCTCGTCGTTGTACCACGACCGATCCCAGTTATCTATCACGCGGCTATACAAACCCAAAGTCACGGATACATAATCCATCCGGTACCCCACTCCGAGTGCAGCAGTCATGTCGCCTATGCGATTCCTCGCCACACCGCGGTAGTAGATATCCGTCTCCAAGAACATCTCTCCTACGGGCAGTTCAAATTTCGGCCGCAGTTGAAGAGCTCCGGAATGCACGTTCGCCGTGGAGAACTGTAACCTCGCCTCCATCTCAAAATGCGAATTGAAGGGCATCAAACCCTGTACATCGAAATTCGCATGGTGTCCCCAGGTCTTGTTATAGCTGTACTCCACCATGCCGGAGACGGTGTACTTGCGCTCACCGAACCCCGGTTCACCTGCCCACGCCGCCATGCTGCTCACGAGGCAAACTACCATATACAATATCTTCTTCATATCTAAAAAAATCCTAAATCCTCACCACCGTCAGCCCTGCGCCGCCGTGGTTCACATCGCCGTCGCCGAAATCCAAAGCTACCTGTCCGCGTTTGCGCCGTTGGCGGTTGAGGTCATTGAGGTAGTCCCTTGTCAGCTGCTTCAAAGCGCCCGTTCCCGTACCGTGCAGAATCGTCACTTCGCCGGCACCGACCATCAGCGCATCGTCCATGTACGCAATCAGCTTCTCTAACGCCTCGTCAGCCCGATAACCGCGCAGATCCAAGGTCCGCTCGAACGCCAAGGTCCGCTGCCGAACGGTGCTTCGTACAGAGATATTGCTCTTCGTCTCCTGCTCTTTGGTCATCGTCTTGCTCAGTTTTCGCAACTCCGAGAAGTCCCGCATCACGCCTTTCTTTCGACTTTCTTCTTGCGACTTTTGACTCTCTACTTTCGGCTTTTGACTTTCGACTTTCTCCTTCATCTGTTCCACCTTCTGCCTTGCCGCTTTGGTCTTTTCCTTGTCGGCCTTGGCCTCTTTGATCTCGCGGATGGTACGTTCGATAGTGGCGTTGGATTGTTGCAACAACCGCTCCGCTTCCTGCCGAGCCTCTTCCAGAATCTCTTTCTTCTCTCTCTTCACACCCGCCATCCGCTCTTCATACTCCGCCATGCGTGCCTCCAAGGCTTTTTCTTTCTGGCGGATAGCCTGCCGCTTGTTTTCCCAGTAGCGCTTGTCGCGGGCGATATCTTGCAGCTGCTTGTCGTAGTCGATATGCTCCTCGCCTACCAAGTCTGTCGCGTACCGGATGATCTCTTCGCTCAAGCCCGTTTGGCGTGCTATCTCGATAGCAAAAGAACTGCCGGCTTGACCGATGGACAGTTGGAACAACGGCCGCATCGCACTGCGGTCGTACAGCATTGCGCCGTTCACTACCCCTTCGGTCTCTTCGGCGAAATGCTTGAGGTTGGTATAGTGGGTGGTGATCACGCCGAAGACTCTTCTATGAACCAACTCGCGCAGTATCGCCTCGGCTATCGCACCGCCGATCATCGGCTCCGTACCCGTTCCCATCTCGTCGATGAGGATCAGCGTCCGCTCATCTGCCTGGCGAAGGAATGCCCTCATGTTGCGCAGGTGGGACGAATAGGTCGATAACTCGTCCTGAATCGACTGTTCGTCGCCGATATCGATCATCAGTCTGTCAAACACCCCTGCCCTGCTCTGCTCGGCTACGGGCACCAATAGACCGCATTGTAACATATATTGCATCATCGCCACGGTCTTGAGACACACGGATTTACCGCCGGCGTTCGGACCGCTGATGACGAGCACCCGGTTCTTCTCCTGCTCCAGCCTAATAGAGAGCGGCACGACAGTCTTTCCCTGCGGCGCGTAGTGCAGCCATAATACCGGGTGTCGCGCTTCCGACCATTCTACCAGCGGACCGTCCACTAACTCCGGTCGTATCGCTTTCATCGCTTGCGCCAAGGACACTTTGGCATTCAGAAAATCCACTTCTGCCAACATCCGCTGACTTGCCATGATCTGCTCGCTCTGCGGCCGGATGAAATCCGTCACTTCGCGCAGAATCCGTATCCGCTCACGCCGTTCAGCCCCTTCTAACTCGCGGATCTTATTGTTCGCGTCCACCACCTGCTGCGGTTCTATATAAACCGTCTTGCCGGTAGCCGACTCGTCGTGTACGATACCGCCTATCTTCCTCTTGAATCCCGGCGAGACAGGGATCACGAGCCGTCCTTCGCGTAAGGTCGGCGCCGCATCGCTATCGACGTACCCGTCGGTCTTGGCTTGTCGCAATATGGCGGCTAACGTCCTGCTGACGCTGCCTTGCTGATTCGTGATCTCCCGGCGGATACGGGCTAACTCCGGCGATGCGTTATCAGCAATCTTGCCGTAGCGGTCTAACACACGGTCGATAGTTTTCACTATCCCCCCTAATCCACTAACCCCTAATCCACTAACCGTCAGCCCCTTCAACGCCCCATACCTCGTCTCGTCCATCGCCGCAAAACACTGCTCGATCTCTACGGCGAAACTCAGGCTCTTGCGCAACTCGTCCAGCTCTGCTTCGTCCATGAACAGACCCTCAATCCGTATCCGTGCGATGGACTCTCTGAGGTCGTAGATCTCTCCGCGGGGCATGCTCACTCTCGCGTCCTCATGCGCCATCCGCATCTGGTCCGTGAGTAGTAACATCGCCTGCACTTTCTCGTACTCCGTCTCCATCTGCATCGCCTCCACACGCTCGCGTCCCAGACCCGACGTACACCGACGACGCAACTCTTCACGTATCACCGTGAAGTCAATCTTCTCTTCTATGTTATCCGGATAAAACACCCCTGAAACCTAAATCCTGAATCCTACCCCAATATCCTGCAATCCTTGATCGCCGGTGCGCCGACGGCTTCATTCAGTTTTCTCACCAACTCAAACCGGTTCTCGAACAGCTGCGTCTTCAGCGCCGCGGAGTTGACCCGCACATAAAGCATACCGTCCTTCACCTCCACCGACCGGGTGAGTTTCTGAACGGTCTCGCCCATCACTTGCGGCCATACTTCTTCTATCTGCCTGTCCATCACCGTCTGCTCCAAGCCGCTCTCGCGTAAGAAATCCACAAGGGCATCGGTGATCGAGAGGGTATTAGTGCTGGTAGGCATCTTCTTCTTTGGTCTTGCGTAAGTAGATCCGCTGCCTGGTACGGAAAGTACGAATCTGCGGGTCCAACTCATTCCATTTCTGTATCGCCTCAATCTTCACGCCTACCTCCTGGCTCAGTTGCCAAATCGACTGGCCGGTATGGCTCCATACGAAGGCATCCTCGCCGGTACTCTTCTTTGCCGCCAGGTAGATGCGGTCACCTTTCGCCAACTCGCGACCCAAAGCATCGTTATCCTCACGCAAATCACGCTCGCGTACATTCAGACGGAACGCCACGTTCGCATACGTATCCTCCTCGCGCGCGGTGACATACTGAATGCCGTTGCATTTCTTACGGGGGTGCATCAGGAAGAAGCTGTCTCGCTCCTCTTTCGCCGTCAGCGGTTCTACGTACGGCGGTTCGGGGTCGTTATGAATCACCATGATCGGCTCCGAACGACGAACGACGGTAGCCTTCAGCGGACGCTTGGGTTTGGGTGCCGGCTTGGCTACACTGCCCGCTCCGGCATTCTCCTTCTGTGCTCTGTCAGCAGGCTCTGCCTGCGGTCTATGCACTGTCTGCGAAACGGTCAACGTGTCCAGACGGTAGTCTTCAATGAGCTTGATCAACTTCGGCGCATACGACGGATCGGTCGCGTAGCCGCACTCCTTGAGCCTACGAGCCCAACCCTCATAGTCCTCTACCGCGATCTCAAAACAAGTCGAGTAACGCGGCCGCTTGAGGAAGATCGAGTGGTCCTTGAAACTCTCTGCGGCGTTGCCGTACTGACGGAAACACTCTCCCTCACTGTCGTCGTCGTGGTAATAGACACCGCCGAACCACTCGTTCGTACATTTGATACCGAAATGGTTCTTGGCATTGAGGGCCAACTCGCTCTGTCCGGCCTGGGACTCCAACAGCGCCTGCGCCATCGTGATACTCGCAGGGATGCCATAGTCCTCCTGCTCCTGGATAGCGATGGCTTTCCATTCCTCGATATACGCTAAATACGTCAGGTCCTGTTTCTGAGCCCAACTACTCATCGTGCCGATCATCAGCACACCTAAAACAAACAGTTTTTTATTCATCTATTTATCTATTTATCTATCTTCTATTAGCCAATGCCATCACCTCTTTCGCTATCCGGGTAGCAGAGTCCGCCTGCGCGAGTTTCAACACATTCGTGTGCAGCACCTCTAACTTGGCTTTGTCCTCTAACAGAGTCAGCGCTGTCGGAATCAACTTCTCTGCCGCCTCTGCGTCGCGCACCAGCACCGCCGCATCGCGGTTCACAAGCGCCATGGCATTGTGCGTCTGATGGTCCTCCGCCACGTTCGGCGAGGGCACCAAGATAGCCGGTTTGCCTAACAGACATATCTCGCTGATAGACGAAGCCCCGGCTCGGGAGATGACCAGATCCGCCTGCGCATAGCGCTCCGGCATGTCGCTCAGGAAATCCAGACACTCGATATTCGCAGGCTTACCGGCTGCTTCCCATGCCGCCTTGCAAGACTCATGATACACCTTACCCGTCTGCCAAACGACATGAATCCCGCTCTTGACCAAGTCAGGCAGCGCCGCCTTGATGGACTCGTTGATCGTCCGTGCGCCCAATGACCCGCCGATAATAAGGAGCGTCTTTCGACTTTCGACTTTCGACTTTCGACTTTCGACTTTCGTCAGATTCTGCCGAACCGGATTACCCGTCAGGATAATCTTCTCCGCCGGGAAGAACCGCTCCATGCCGGGGTACGCCACGCATATCTTCGCAGCTTTGTTCTTCAATATCTTATTCGTCACGCCGGCAAAACCGTTCTGCTCTTGCAGCAGGATCGGTATCCCCATGTTCGCAGCCGCCCACATAGCAGCACCGGAAGCGTAACCGCCGACGCCGACGCCTACGTCCGGCCTGAAATCGCGGATGATCTTCTTCACCTGCTTAATGGACTTGACCAGATCCACTAACACCGACACGTTCTTCCACGGCTGCGCGCGGTTGAACCCTCGTACCGGCAGGCCGACGATCTTATACCCCGCTTGCGGCACACGCTCCATCTCCATGCGCCCTAACGCGCCGACGAAGAGGATCTCCGCCTCCGGGTCTAATTCTTTTAATGCATTCGCAATACTGATGGCAGGGAATATATGTCCTCCGGTCCCTCCTCCGGAAATTAAGTAACGCATAGGCTTTTACTCTAATGTTACAATTGGTACTTCTTCCTGACTCTCGCTGATGGTCTCTTGTACGCGTTCGCGAAGGGCTAACTGCTCGCGGCTCACGCTCATCATGATGCCGAAGTATATCGACGTGATCAGCACCGACGTTCCGCCTCTGGATATCAGCGGCAGGGGCTGACCCGTCACCGGTCCCAAACCTACCGCCACGAGCATGGATATCAGTGCCTGGCACGTGATCATCAGCGCCAGCCCCATCGTCATCAGCATCGCCGGCATGTCCGAATAACGGCTCGACACATTGCAGGCCCTGAACAAAACCGCCAGGTACAGGAAGATCAACCCCGCGGCACCGATGATACCCGACTCCTCCACGATGATCGCGAAGATATAATCCGCAAACGCCAAGGGCAGATAATCCCGCTCCTTGCTGTTACCGGGGAACACGCCAAACGGCGTCGTACCGCCGCGGGCGATAGCTACCGACGAATAGACCTCCTGGATATTCTCGTCCGTCAGGACATATTTGGACGCACCGTCGTCGTTGAAATGCCGGTCGATACGCGATACCCACGTCGTTGCGCGCTTGAAGGGTCCGTGCATCTGTCTTCCCGGACGGACGAAACCGAACTCCACAATCGCGTAACCGAGCATCAGCGCCACGATGGCGATGCCTACTATCGACAGCGTATATTTCCACGGTATCCGTGCTAAGATCCATAGACAGAACACGATCAGACCGATCAGCACCGCCGTCGAGAGGTTGGATGCCATGATCGGCAGCATCACGATACCCGAGATGACCAAAGTGCGGATGAAGTATTTCCATTTATCTTCCTCCGTATGGATACGCGCGAGCTGATCCGCCACGACGATGATCAGACTCAGTTTCGCCAACTCCGAGGGCTGGAAAGTGATTCCCGCGATACGTACCCATCGCGCGGCGCCGTTAATCGTCACTACCAAGGGGTTGCCCGGGATCATCGTCGAATAGACTAACAGCGTACTGATTGCTAATAACACGTACCCGCCGAAACGGATCCAATGCGTCGGGATATACTGGATGCCGAAAGCCGCAATGATGCCTAACACGATGAAGAACATCTGCTGTCCGATCGGGCCTAAGGCGGAGTGATGCATATATACTAAGGTAGAAGACGCCGAGAAGAGGGCGATGACAGCCACGACGATCAGGGTGATAAAGAGCCCCCAGAACGTGCGGTCGATGTGTCGTAGATTCCAATTCATATTTCCATTAAGGTTTGTGGTTTGACAATTTGGGTGCAAAATTACAAAAAAATATTGATATACGCAAGCGCCCGCGCGATTTTTTCTAAAATGTGTGCTGTTTAATTAATTTTGAATTTAAATTTTTGGATTTTGAATTATTTTAACTACCTTTGCAGCAGATTTTGAAAGTCTTACAAAAGTCTTACAAAAGTCTTACTGAATATTACTTTTTCAAGCGGTAGTCACCACAAAAAACAGGCTATTATCGGGTTTCGATCAGTTCCCCAACGCCGCTAAAGAGACGTTCGCCACGACGATGATTTCCATTAAGGTTTGTGGTTTGACAATTTGGGTGCAAAGGTACAAAAAATTTATATACGCAAGCGCCCGCGCGAGGGTGGATTGTTAGAGAAAGAGGCATAGAGGAGGTAAACGCCAATAGAAACATTAATGCTCGTCCATGACAGTATGACAGATGACAGTTCTTTTTATATATCTCACACACGCGCGTGGGTGTGTATATTTTAGGAATTTATCTGTCATCTGTCATACTGTCATACGCCCGCCCCCCCGCCGGTCATCTGCTCACCCTCAAAAACATCGTTCATTAGGTCGGATGTTATCCGACATCCACCCTATAACTGCCTAATTACTGCCTGTTTGAGGCCTATTTACGGCTCATTTACGTTACCACATCGTTACCACTACGTAACGTCCGAGACCCATTACAAACCCTGTGCATTTTTGTCGCATCATTGCGCGAACCTCCGTCCCTCGGTGTCCTGTGTCCGCGAGTTCCGCGAGCGGGTTTGTCCTCCGTTTATTAGCCCCGCATTGCATGCGGGTTTTCTTTCTTGGCAGTTACGCCGGATTTAATCCGGCATATTGTGTATCTGTTTATTGGTTTATTAGCCTCTTGTTAGCCTCTTCCACCGTTCGCATCTCGTTCGCATTACGGACATCTACGTCCCGTCCTTTCTTCGTATGTTCTGTTCCTCGCGGAATTCCGCGGTTTTCTTTCTTCTTTTCCCCGGCATCGGATGCCGGTGTTCTTCCCCCTCTATGGAGAGGTAGGGTCTTCCCTTTTACGGTTCAATCCCGCGACCATCTCGCGACCATTACGGACATCTACGTACCGTCTTTTCTTCGTTCTGTTCGCGGGTCTTTAGCCCCGAGCCTCTTTTTCGTTCATTGTGCCGTCTGAGAGACGGCGTTTTCCTTTTTCGTATGTCTTTTCCCCGGCATTGAATGCCGGCTTTCCTTTCTTCCATTTCCCGGCATTGAATGCCGGCCTTTCTCTGTGCATTTTTCGCGCATCATTGCGCGAACCTCCGCCCCTAGGTGTCCTGTGTCCGCGAGTTTCGCGAGCGCGTTTTCCTTCTCCTTTTGTCCATTTCGCCGGATGTCTTCCGGCTTTTTAGGCTGACCAGCTGACCGGCTGACCAGTTCCTTATTATAATCTCACACACGCGCGTGGGTGTGTATAGTTTAAGAAAACAACTGGTCATCTGGTCGTCTGGTCTATTCTTTTTTATTTCTGTTGGCATTGACCTCCTCCATGCCTCTTTCTCTAACAATCCATCCACGGGTACGGGCTTTCCCGATTCGCTTGCTCTGGAAGCCTACCTGCTGGAGCACCATCCCTAAGCGGCTCATACTCATCGGTTTTTTGATACTTCCCCAGGAGACGAGTTTGTCGGAGATCTCGGCGGTGGTCATGAACCGGCCTTCTTCTTGTCTATTTGCCATATCATTTACGATTTATTGACTTTGTATATTGTTACTTTGTCGCTCGAAATGTTTTCGTATCGGACTACTGATTAAAATAATTTGCATATAGATAATTAACTCATAATAAGCATTTTACACATCACACAACTTTGTGTCACACAACTTTGTGTTAGATTTATTTGCCGATCCCGTTTTCGTCCTTTGGATGCGAAGAAATATGAATCAGTAATCCAATACGTCAAAGATCATATCATTTACGATTTAGTCATTTAGCCATTGGGGTCCCCGACGGGCGCTAACGCAGTGCGTCCGATGGGGAGAGCGTAGCGTAAGGCGAGTTTCTATTGAGCGGCTGTGCCGCGAGTCGTAACAAGCCTTAACGTAAGCGAGTGCAAAGGTACGGAAAATATCTGACATATCCGTTCCAGAAATTGGGAACGTCACCTAACTTGCTGATTCATAAATGATAAGGCACGGCTAATTGTTGCCGTGCCACATTTTTGTCGTTAGAAAGTTGGATGTAATTCAGCCCCGGATGCTCCGGATGGTAGGCATAGATGTCCATCCATTGGGCGTACTTGTCCTGCAGAGAGATAAAATTGATACCCTACTGCTTCGTAGGCGTCCATAAACGAAAAGCCCTCTTCGACTGTCAGATGCAGGAAGAGAGCTTTGATGTCCCGGTTACGGCGGGCACGACGCTCCGCCGTGGATTCTAAGAGATAGAAGAATTCTTTTTTTTCATACTGTTGGGATTTTTGATTGGGTTATTCACAAAAAAACAGACCTGCGAACAAACATCGCAGGTCTGTTTTAACAATTTACCGTTTTACCATTTACCATTTACCATTTAGGCATTTACCATGTACCATTTATTTTTTGGGCAAAGTGTACTTATATCTTGCTTAACAACTCGTCCGTAGTCCATTCCATACGGTTGAAACCGAACCACTTTTTGCCTAAGTCTTTGAGGCTCGCACCTACATGATAGACCGTATCGTCAATGCACAGAAATCTGTCATGTGCGCGGTCGAACTGCTCTACCTCTATCGGCGCATACTGCGCGTTGTGCTTCTCAAAGTCCAAAGTCAGCTGGTGAGAAATGTTCCGGGTGTAAATCTTTGCCGACACGCCTTTGCTCCGTTTGTCCAGCATAGCCGTGAACGCATCCATAATATGAATGCTCACATTTACAGCCGTTTCACTATGCAGGACAGTGGATAACATGGCTACTCCCTGCTCAGTAAACACATAGGGGGAAACAGTAGAATGTTTAAGCGCCTGCAACCGGTCATAATTTGTGACCAGTTCGATGCAAACATCAAAAATCGGGTGCAAAAGGTACAAATAAATTTTGATATATGCAAGGGTTTGTATATTTTTTACCACATATGGATAAGAGAGTCATCAGGATATGGAAATCCGCAAAAGAAAAAACATTCGCTAGGGAGTATTTTCTGATTAACCATATCAATACAAAGCCACCAACTGCATTGATCGTCAGAAGATCCCACGTAATTATAATTGGTGTCCGGCTGTACCTCAATTGGTATGCTCGATGTCGTCCAAAACTCATTAATGTTTTCTCCCCAAAGTCTCACTATATGACCATTATATCTGGACGCACCGCAGTAGGTCCCATCTTCATACTCATTTTTCTCCACATGTCTCACCGATAAGGCGATCCGTTGATTTGACTGACGAGATGCACGTAAATCGATAGCAAAACAGGTGTCCGCTATATCCGATGAAATGTAAGGGACGTACAATCCTAGTATGTGTTGTACTTTGGGTGACAATTCCGCAGTAGAATCCAATGATTGGTCAAATATTGGGATATTAATACCAAGATCATTCTCCACAAAGAGGTCATCACCTTCGATTACCGGGCTCTCATAAAACATCTCAATACCAAGCAAGCAGAATGCTATTGCCCCGACAAAAAACCATATATACTTTTTCATAATTTTATACCTAGTCTTCTTAATAATGCAGGAACCCCAGATTGACGTACGTAAGGAGATATTGTCCCTACATTCTTATATGGCCATGGCTGTAGCACACTAATGTAACTTCCATCAGAAAAATACTCTATAACGCCATTGGATTTCGCCGGATAAATATAATAGTTATACGAATCTCCTTTGTTCTTAGCGAATCTCATATCCCCTTGCACATCTGTTAGTCCAGAAGGAAACATCGTTCCGTTAGTATGGCTATGATAGTTATCAGTCATTTTTGCGCCAGTAAACCACTCAACACGAGCTGCAGCGAAACCAGAATACACATAATCTTTATTACGATTTGTATATACACCTGATACATTTTTATCTGTGTTTACTAACGCATATTCTACAGAAGAGTTGTCGGCTAGAAATTTAAACGCAGCAGCTGCTTCATTTTCTTTTCCCTCGGCAAATTGGAAGTATGTATAGTTAGTGTTGTTACGCTCCCTTCCATGAAACCCCATATCAATTGTGCCATAGTCAAAGGAAATAGATTTTCCTTTAATTGCGATTGCATCTTGGGTTTTGTCTCGAATTCTGGCTTTAATTGTGCCATCGTCAGATAATTCCCATACATCTCTCCCATCAGGGTCAACGTACTTTATCGGATTCCATGCTGCATACGCATAAGGAGATATGTTGGGATATTTGTCAGCCAACGGATCAACGGATAACCACGAAAGATTGCCGGATGCATAATATCGTGCACCAAAATAATCATATCCCGTCTCCCAGTCTCGCTCCTTGCCGGTAAACTTGTATCGCTCGTCATACCAAGAGCCAATATGCTGATTCTCTATCAGTTCACCGTATGGCGCATAGTGGATGTACTGAATCGGCTTACCCAAGCCATCCGTTATCCAATTGGCGGAACCTAAATGATCAGAGTGGGTAAAATAAACATCTTTATCCGGTCCGTTTGCTTGGGTATATTGCTTAATAGAACCAAGTAAGAAATCTTTCATCGGCGGTATATCTACGTAATCCAGGAACGTAGGTTGACATAGATACTCCAATTCCCCACGTTGTTCACCTTCTATATCTTCGGTGGGTACAGGATAACTCATTACCGTTCCTTGCAAGAACGGATCGGATTGTTGATACTGCTTGTCAAACGCATAAACAATTTCCTGCTCGCGCTGCGTCGGTTTGTCTATCGGAGACTCCATATCCCCGAATCCTCCGCCGCCTATGACCGTTGCCAGCCGTTCCGTACCGGCATAGTAATGTTTCGTATAGCCTGTTTGACTAATAACTATGTATGGATTGGGATAAAGCACCGCATCATCAAAAAACATTTCCGCGTAAGGATTTGCGGAATTAAGTTGGCTTGTAGTGTTCGTTCCGATAAGTTTGTACACTCTTTCGCCATTAGCATCATACCCATATGTCAGTTTCTTGTTCTCCATGCGATTAGATCTGATAATATTTCATTCCCCAAGGCTTGATCTTTTTCGACAAATTGTCCTGTCATCAACATAAATGCAT
>CAMOJA010000007.1 GCA_946616535.1 uncultured Bacteroidales bacterium
AATAGTACTTTTCTTGTTCTTCGTCCCAAACGATACGGACCTTATTTCCTTCAAAAAGTTGTATTGCGAAATTATCTTCCATGGTAACTTTCTATTTTGCCTGCAAAATTACTACAAAAAATTTGAAGTACCAAATAAATTGACAAAAAAAAATGTATTTGAAAAAGGAATTCTATAACCCGCTGAATAACAGCAACTTACATATATGCGTGTTTGAAAAGTGACTTTTTACCCCGTTTTTATAGACCAATTAGGCATAAGAAAAGCGAAGCACTTAGTGCTCCGCCTTAAAGAGAGATGATATCTAAATGGTTGATAATCAGACTTTTACCGTTTAATTTCCTGTCCGGTTAACGTATAGGTTTTATCGCCTTTGCGAAGCAATAGTTGTCCATCTATGATAACCTTCTGTACGCCATCCGCGGTGAGGTCAGAACCAATCATTTCGACTCCCTGCGGACCATAATAGAACTTACCGATAATGATATAATCCCACGCTTCATTACTTAACTGCAACTCATATGGACCATATTCCGTCAACTCGATTACCACTTCATTTTCGAACGTCGTAGGCTGTGGCTCGAGTTCGCGCGAAGGCGCATTGTTCCTATGGGTCAACACATAGGTTATTTCCGTTCCTGTGTACTCGCGAATCGTCAATTCCTCATTCCCTAAGGTCGCTACTACCTGATTCGGATCAACCGGATCTACAGTCGATGTGCCAGGGTCATCGCCCGTGTATGAGTACAACGGAATAGTGTCTGCAGTAGAGTTCTCTCCGTAACAGCCCCTTTTTTCGCCAATTTGGGAGACATAAACAGGCTCGCCGTTTTTATAGGCGCAAAGAAGATTGTAAACACCAATATCTGCGGGCACGGTGGGAACTACGGCCAAACCCCATGGAGTTTCCGGCGAACCAACACCTTCTATCCATTCAATAGGGAGAATATTATCATCTTCAAAGTCAACATCTATAGTGAAAATTCTTGGATTTCCACTGCTGATTGCTTGTACCACTCCTTGATAATCTTCTCCAAATCCACCAACCCAAAGATTCGACAAGGTATCTCCTACCTGTGCATTAAACGCATAGATAAGATATTCGTGTGCGCTCCACATTGGAAGAAAATAGATATCTCGGTTACTCCCTTCGCGAAAGACTCCATAGTATTGATAATCCTTGTCTGAGCATAATTTTGTGTATAGTTGCTCATTGATGATGGTATCTGTGGAAAGATAATATTTGATCATATAACTTTTTTTGGGCCCGGAAAACGCATCATACCATACATTCCACTCGTCGCACAGGGAAGGAAGTTGTGATGTCCGTTCTGTCTCAATATGGCTCACTTGGATGTAGTCATAACTGCCATGCGTGAAAGGAATACCGGAAACGGTTGCCTTTGTACCCAATTGGATTGTATCCAGATACTCAATCAGTTGTCCGTCATCCGTCACCAGATAATACGTTTTGTCGCTTGTTACCAGCACAATCGTCAGGCAGGGCGGACATATTTCGTCCGGTTCGCAAGGAAAACCTTCAGCTTGGAATGTTCCGTTTACTTCAATCCATGGCTCGGCTATGGTACGAACAGATGGCATACACCAATTGCTTGCCTCATTGGCCATCCAAACGCTGCTTACTATCGCAAGCATTAACGTTAAAAAGCTCTTTTTCATAGTATTGCTATTTTTTCGATTTTACTTTGTAATTGCCCGCCGGAGACACCTAATTTCTTGGCAGTCAGGTCTTTTAACTTACCGATACTCTTCGGCGAACAGTTAAGCATTTCTGCCACCTCTTTATGGCTCAACCCGATAAACACCAAGATGCATATTCGGACGTCTTGCTCATTCAGGCCTTGCTCCTGAAGTTTACTGGCCAGACCATGTAATAGTTTATCGATGCGACGGCACATCTCCGCATACTGATCCCATGCCAACTCAACCCGTATATCCTCTACCTCGTGCAGCAATTGCAAACCTCGAGCAATCTCTTCTCGACGACCTTTTTCCAATTGATGATGCTCCGTGCGAAGCAGGTGATCTTTATGGTTTATAAACCAGGCCCAGACAGCCAAAATCACAGCCAAAATAATCAAACCGATCAACCAGTATATCCTGTATGGCCGCCCGGATGATTTCTGATCGTCCTTTACCAACTGAACGGCTTGCATCAACCGGCCATGGCGAAGTTCAATGGCTTTTTGTACATCCGCTCGTTCGGAAGAGCGCGCTACTATCGTTTCTTTATCTGCCTCCGCATCGTTGTGCGTCAAGATATAATACAAGTTATTCAGCGTAAATAAATCCGTCGTGCGAGATATCAATAGATGCGCATAATAAGCCGCTGAATCTTCTATGGATAAAAAGGAATACGCTTGTGCGCGAAGGGTAAGCATATAATCATTCGTCTTGTCCTTCGTCCAATATAACACCGAGTCATATTCCTCCGTAAACAAGCATGCTGCCGCACGACTCTCTTTCACCTTTGCCAATAGCGGCTCGTAGGGATAAACCGCCACAGCTTCGTTCACCAGCATCAATGCCGAGTCTTTATGCCCCATAGCTGCTTGTTCCCATGCCATGTTATTTAGCGCGTACCCGTAAGCCAGCGTGTCGCCGGATAGAGCAAAATGATGCATCGCTTCTGTATATACCCGATAGGCCAGCTCATGCTGATCCGCCTCACGACACATATTCGCAATATTCGAATAGATGCGACCCAACAATGCCTCATCTCCTGTCTTGCAATGGGTGGCAGCCAGAAAACAGTACATAGCCTCTTCCTCTTTCTCCTCTGCACGCAAAGCTTTGCCGCGTTCGTACAAACTCCGCACCTCGTCTTTGTGACCACATCCGCTCAGCAAACCGGCCACCAGCACTAATCCGAATAGGAATAACTTATATCTCATCGTAATTTATTACCCGTAATGGTATATATGTTATTATCTTTTCTAATAAGCAATTGGCCTTGTTGCATAAGTTTTTTTGCCGCTGTTTTGGGTTGCCGCCCCGTTCTTACTTCTAAATCCGGTGCAAAATTACTGCTTTTTTTTGAACTGTGCAAAAAAATGTATTTGAAAAAGGAATTCTGTAACCCGCTGAATAACAGCAACTTACTTATATGCGTGTTTGAAAAGTGACTTTTTACCCCCTTTTTTATAGACCAAATATGCAAATTTAAGTGCTAAAATATTAAAAAAAGCGAAGCACTTAGTGCTCCGCCTTAAAGAGAGATGATATCTCAATGGTTGATAATCAGACCGTTACTATTAATCTTCGTCGCGATCATAGCACGTACTTTCGTCATCCGGCGTTTGCTCCAGCGTGCACGTACCGGTAACCGAAGCACTTGCGCCATAACCGGAAGCACTTACATTGTGTGAGTACAACCACATAGCTTTGAATATGGTTTAGCCCTTGATGAAGAATGTCCAGCAGTGTGATTCTTCTTGACGCGCTACATGCGGGAATTGCAAAGCTAATTCAAGGATGGAGTTGAAGTCGTACAGGTTCGTAGCTGCTATATAGACTTGGCTCTTAGCCATCGCATAAGCTGCAGTTATTTCGCCGCCGTTACGAATTTGCTCAAGTTGGTTATCGAGTTCAATGAGACGCTTCATCATAGCAGACAACTGTGCGTCATAAGCCTTCACTTCGGCAAGCCATTTCTCAGCCTGTTTTCTATTATAGGCATCGATAAGTGCGTTCTCTGATTTGCGGCCTTCAATCCACCATCCCGGATAGCAAACGGTCTGTCCGTCTTTGGCATTCTTGCAGCACTCCCAGTTATCCAGACGCTCTGCGAGCGGATCTTCGATCTGGATAGCACGTTTGCACTCCGCAGACGTATGCCAACCGTCAATGATTTGCGCAAAGAGGTCTTCCAATTTATTGGTAGGAAGACCCACGCTGTGCGCAGCAAAACTTGCATCGTTTAACATAGCATTCGAATTCGCCTGGAACTGCACATGCCTCATCATGTCCATGTTGTTATTCTTGAACTCGAAGGCTTCATTTGCCAAGGCAGAGAGTTGTTCTCCCAATGCTCCGTATTCATTTTCGTGCGGGTCTCCGGCATTGACATTCTCATTGCCGAACGGCGCATTGGCTGCATAAAGACGGTTATAGAGATCCGGATGGTTCGATTTGAGATAGGCTTCCGTTCCTTTGGGATTGGACTGCGCCATGTTGATGATCTTGATGTACTCCTGCTTGGAAATACCCCATTTAGCGGCAAATTTACCAGCCATAACATCCATCATCTGTTCGTCAGACATTTTCTCGTTGATCTCACCGGACATATAAAGTTGCATCATCTCTTGCTGCGAAGGCATGAGACCGGCGTTCACATTGGCATTATATTGCGCCTTGGATTTTTGGTTGCTCTTCTTTTGTTTTTTCCCGAGTTCAATGGTTTGATTATTCAGTTCCTGCTGTTTTTCCAGTAGTGTACTGCGGAAATTGAGAGCACCGAGATAGTAAGCGGAGGCTCCTCTGCGCGCATAAGCTGTTTTAGCTTCGGGCGTGATGAGGTCATTGACCGTAGGCATCGCCGGACGCTTGTTGATAAGGTCGGCGAACGAGTTGATCTTCGTTGCAGGAATGCTTTCTTCCAGTTCATAGCCACCACCGGTGATGAGGGCTTCTATTTGATGGTCGAATTCTTGCGCCATCATTGGCAAGGCAAGCAATACGCTTGCCAGTGCCGTAAACAATACTTTCTTCATAGTTTTACGCTTTTATTCGTGACAAGAATCCGGATCAGTAGCTGCAGCTTTGCTATAAGTAGCTGTGCCATAGCCGCTTTGATTGATGGCATTTACTTGCGCCTGTGCTTCAGATTCTGTCCCCCAATAATAGGTAACGTTTATTTGTCCCATTATGTTGGATGTAATCTGCCAACAAGCTTCTTCTCCTTCTGTCGGATTAGAGTTCTCTTTGAGTTCGTTACATGCATCTTCATCTGCAGCATCAGCCTGCTCGTACGTATATTGGAAACCTAACTTGTCTAACTCAATAACTAACATCTTTTCCGTCATCCACCCATATCCTTCAATTATTGTGCCGTACGCACTTATGGTATATTTCCAGCATTTGTAGGTTATACTGTCCAAATTAGCGTACGGATCTACCGGTGGAACAACCGTCGTATCCGGATTTTGTTCGTTCAGCGCATTGCATGCATCTTCATCTTCTGCTGCTGCGCGAGTGTAGGTATGCGTAAGACCTTTGCTCTCATAGTAATCGTGACGCTCCTTCATATTCGCTTCGGGCATCCAGCCGAAGTTTGTTTCAGATTGCGAACCATTGTAACTAACTGTTTCTTCCCAACATACAGCTCCTTCCCAAACTTGAGCATGACAAGCATCCTCATCATTTGCGTCTGCTTCAAACCATTTCACCTTCTTGGTTTGATAACCATAAACTTGGTAATCCATTGTAAGGATTAATTTAGCAGCTGCAGCTACTGATGCTTCCGAGCCCCATTCATACTGACGACCGATAGTTGTTCCATCGCACCAAATGTCAATTGCCCAACATTTGTTTTCTTTGTCGTCAAATGCGGTTACATCAATCTGTGATGCAGAAGTGTACCAACTGCCGTCTTTGTCTGGATTGTTGTTCCCTTTTTCGTTACAAGCCGTGAAAGTTACCACGCATGCAAGCGCTACAAGCGCTACATAAAAATACTTTTTCATAATACTAAATTTTATTTTTTAACAAATTCTACACGTCTATTTTTTGCACGACCTTCGTCGGTCGAATTATCCGCAAGCGGGGCGCTCTGTCCCATTCCTTTAGCGGAAAGGCGGTTGGCTGCGATACCCATCTCCACTAATTTATTGACGATCGCTTGCGCGCGTTGTTCGCTCAGTTTCTGGTTGCCGGCTACAGTTCCGGTGTTGTCGGTGTGACCTTGCACTTCGAACTTAAGGTCAGGATTCTCTTTCATCAAATTGGCAATGCGGTTGATCTCGGTCATTGACTCGGGTTTGATATTGGCTTTGCCAATGTCGAAGGTGATGGCATAGGTGATGATCTTGCCTTCGGTCATGAGACGATTATAAAGAGGCACTGCACCTTTACACAGACGGACATTAGTCATTAGGTAACGATGGTCAGCCCAGCTCGAACGCTGGATTGAGAAATTCTGCGGGCGTGCGCAGTTAGGAATATTGACCAAACGGTTGCCGTTCAGATACACTTTAAGTGCTCGTTTGTTAAAAGATAGCGCAACATGGTTCCATTCATCCTCTTTGACTGGTGCCGCAGCACTCTGCTCGCGTTGATCTTCATTAGGAGTCATCCACCATGTGTAAATTCGTCCGGTAGCGGTTCCGTTGAGGGTGATCTGCGCTACATCGTTGCCGTCCATATTCTTGAGGTGAATGGTATAATCACAGAAGATGGCTTTTTCGTCATTACCTCCGAGGAAATCGAATTCGAGCGTGAATGCTTCGGTCAGATAGTTCTTCGGATCTTTCATCAGCGGCATGATCTCCGTGGATTCGTCGGTCAGGTTGATGACCGTTTTGCCGTTCACCGATGCGATCTCAGCGTTACCGTTCAATAGATCCCATTTAGACGGGAACTCACCCATTTGTTCGCCGACCAAATCGTCCTCGAACATGATCTCATCGCCGGGCACGAAGTCGGACTTCGCGTACGCGCTCTCCAGTGATTTTTTAGGAGCGGGGGCAGGTGTTTGCGCTTGGGGGTGCTGTTGAACGGCTTGTTGAGATTGCTGCTCCGATTCCTCCTGTTGCTGTTGCTCGTTTTCTTGGGATTCATGGTTAAAGGCATTGTCGATACCTTCCTCCACTTTCTGATTAATTTGTTTTTCTACGGCATCTTCGGCTGTTTTCTTTGCCGAGTTCAGCAAACGGTTTAAGAACTGTGCGTTCATGGCGGTAGTTAACCATAAACAACTCACAAGGGTAAGTAATTTTTTCATAAATATATTGTTTATAATGGGTTATTATGCACACGAAAAAAGCGTGGGCTTTACGCTCGCTTCAGTTTGCGCCTTTTAATATGTCCTGTAATGGGTTATAAAACCTTAACGGCGGCAAAGGTACGAAATAATTTTGATATATGCAAGAAAAAGGAGATTTTTCTGCGAAAAAATGTCGAATGGTTTACAGTTGACCGGCTTCGACGAGGTTGATGACCCGTTCGGTGATGCGGTCTTTGTCGGAGGCGTCGTATTCCTCCTTGAGGTCGTTTTTGAAGAGTTTGGCGACGAACTGCCAGAAGTTGGCTGCCGCTTTGCCTTTGTACTGCTTGATCAGTTCGTAACTGGTGCGGTCGGTCTCGCGGTCCATGAGTTTCATGAGCATCATCCCCTGCGAGGCGTACATACCGCGAAAGTCCTTCTCGTATTTGCGATAGAGCTGCTTTTCAAAGGACCGCCACCACCGTCTTCGACTTTTGTCATCGGGCAGTTTCGCCAGTTCGCTATCGGCGTACTCCATATCTTTGGTGATACGCTTCGCGTAAGGTAAGCATTTCTTGACATCCCGCACGGTCTTCCAGTAGAATTTCTCCTGTCGTTTGTTCTTGAACTTCATCGGGGGATAGACCCATAGTTCGTGCAGCCACGCCATATAGAGGGTGTCGCCGTCCTCAATACGGATCATGCAGGAGTCCACATAGTTACGTGAAAACCCCTCTCCGGCTCTCCCCTCAAGGGAGAGGGAAAAGAGGAGAAGGGAAATCCACACTATGTACAGTAGTCGTTTCATTTCACAGGGCTACTGACAAATATTATGCCAATTAATAATTGAGGGCAAAGACGACACGTCCTGCGGAGGGCTTTCCGGTGACCATACAGGTACCCGGTTCGTTCTTATGCCCCGGCAGGTCTGCCAAAGGAATGCAACGGATGGTTGCTTTGGTCTCGTCTTTGATACGCTGCTCCGTCTCCGGGGTACCGTCCCAGTGGGCGAGCAGGAAGCCGCCTTTCTTGAGTTCCTCTTTGAACTCGTCGTAGCTATTGACCTCACGGGTGTTGGCGATGCGGAAATCGAGGGCTTTCTGCAGCAGGTTGGCCTGGATCTCTTCCAGCAGTTTTTGTATTTTTTCCGCGATTCCATCGAGCGAAATGGTCTCTTTGGTCTGCGTATCGCGGCGTGCGATCTCGATGGTACCGTTCTCGAGGTCACGGCCACCCATAGCGAGGCGGACGGGCACACCCTTGAGCTCGTAGTCGGCGAACTTATAACCCGGCGTATATTTCTCTTCGGTATCGACTTTGACGCGGATGCCGAGGGCCTTGAGTTGGTCGGCAATGGGGTTGAGTTTTACCATCAGTTTATCGAGGTCCTCCTGTTTCTTGAAGATCGGCACGATAACCACTTGGATCGGCGCCAAGTGCGGCGGCAGGACGAGTCCGTTATCATCGGAGTGGGTCATGATGAGCGCACCCATCAGACGGGTCGAGACACCCCAACTCGTAGCCCATACATACTCGTATTTATTCTCCTTATTGAGGAACTGTACGTCGAAGGACTTGGCGAAGTTCTGACCGAGGAAATGGGAGGTACCGGCCTGCAGGGCCTTACCGTCCTGCATCATGGCTTCAATACAATACGTATTGAGTGCTCCGGCGAAGCGCTCGTTCGGCGACTTGACACCTTTGACGACCGGAATAGCCATTATGTTCTCGGCGAAGTCGGCATAGACATCGAGCATCTGACGTGCGTAGTCCTCGGCTTCCTCTTTGGTCGCATGAGCGGTGTGTCCCTCCTGCCAAAGGAACTCAGCCGTACGCAGGAAAAGACGCGTACGCATCTCCCAACGCATGACGTTACACCACTGGTTACAGAGGATAGGCAGGTCGCGGTAGGACGAGATCCAGTTCTTATAGGTGGACCAGATGATGGTCTCGGAAGTCGGACGGATGATGAGTTCTTCCTCGAGTTTCGCCTGCGGGTCTACGACCACGCCGCGACCGTTGGGATCGTTCATCAGACGATGGTGGGTCACCACGGCGCACTCTTTGGCGAAACCCTCTACGTGCTCCGCTTCACGGCTAAGGAACGACTTCGGGATGAGGAGCGGGAAATAGGCGTTTTTGACACCTTTCTCTTTGAACCGACGGTCGAGCTCCGCCTGAATCGTTTCCCAGATCGCATAGCCGTAGGGCTTGATGACCATACAGCCGCGGACCGCACTCTGCTCCGCCAAGTCGGCCTTCACGACTAATTCGTTATACCACTTCGAGTAATCCTCGCTTCGAGGAGTTAATTTTTGAAAATTTGCCATATATATTGTTGCTTATTTAGCGTGTTTATTCGCGAATCCAGGTCTGGTTTCGGCCGAGCAGCCCGAACTTATCAATCGAGCCGCGGAGCACCAGTTTGCCGTTCTTGGGGTAGATCTTACCGTAATAGAAATTACCGGACTCCGGGTCGAGGAGTTTACCCCCGACGAGTTGGTTGTTTTTCGCATCGTACTTCATGCCGCGGATGAAGACGAGCCCGACGAGGGGAGCGTTATGGTCGTCTCCCGGACATTTATCGCAGACGAGGTCCGCGGGGCCCATGAGCATCTTCGCGATCTTGCCGTAATACAGTCCGTCCGTACCGCGATAGATGGACACGACGGAATAGCTGTTGCCGGTCTTATCATCGACGGTCTTCCAGTTACCGAGTATATCGCTGATTTCCGCGGAGGCGAAAAGGGCGACCGAGAGGAGGCAGACAGAAAGGATAAAACGTCTCATACGCATGCGAATGAATCAAAAACGGCTGCAAAAGTAGTAAAAATTTTGCATATACGCAAATAAAACGAATTTTTATTTGTTCATATCCATTTTTTTTCGTACCTTTGCGGCGGATTTGTAACTAAATCGTCCTCAAGAAGATATGAAAAAGCGCATTTTAACAACCATGAACGTGCTCCTTGGCGCGATGAGTGTGGGTCTGGTAGGCTGTCATACGGGTAAGAACACGACGAAGGCGACGCAACGTCCGATGCTGAAGTACGGTGTGCCGACGGAGCGTGTGATCGCGATGTACGGAGTACCGGTACGTCCGGAGGACGAGTTGCAGTTGCCGTCTGATACGATTGATGCGCCGGCTGATACGACAGCTATTGATGAGCCGCAAGAGGCTCCGGATCAGAATCCGACGCCGAAGCCGGAGCAACGTCCGGTAGTGAAATACGGCATTCCCAATAACCTTCGTTAATAAGCATGAACCTGCGCTTAAAAACGGCCTTATGGCTGGAGCGGTGGCGGCGGCAGAACTTAAAGAAACTGCATCCGCTGCAGCAGTTGTTCTGGGAGTCGACATTACGATGTAATGTCCATTGTTTGCATTGCGGGAGCGACTGTATCGCTTCGGTCGAGACGCCCGACATGCCGGCAGAAGATTTTTTGAAAGTCATCGATGAAGAAGTGACGCCGCACGTGAACCCGCGTGAGGTGATGATCATCATATCGGGTGGTGAACCGCTGATGCGCAAGGACCTGGCTGATGTCGGTCGGGCGTTGAAAGAAAGGGGCTATCCATGGGGTATGGTGACGAACGGTCTGGCGCTGACGGAGAAGCGTTTTCGGGAGTTGCGTGAGGCGGGTCTGCGTTCGATGACGGTTTCCTGCGACGGACTGGAGGAAGATCATATATGGATGCGTCAGCACCCTTTGGCGTTCGAAGGGGCGACGCGAGCGATCCAATTATGTGCGGCGGAGAAAGGGCTGGTATGGGATGTAGTGACCTGCGTCAACCAGCGCACGATCGGTCATATCGAAGCGATACGCGATATGCTATGGGGTCTGGGCGTACGCGACTGGCGGGTATTCGGTATCGACCCGATGGGTAGGGCAGCCGATCAGCCGGAGTTGCTGCTGACGGACGAACAGTTCCGGTCCTTGATGGATTTTATTACGGCGGAGCGGGAAGCAGGACGCCATGTATCGTATTCGTGCGAGGGTTTCTTAGGCGACTACGAAGGCAAGGTGCGCGATTACCTCTACCAGTGTGCAGCGGGTGTGACGGTGGCTTCGATATTGATAGACGGCCATATCTCCGCCTGCACCAGTATCCGCGGCAAATACTATCAGGGGAATATCTATAAAGACTCGTTCTGGCGCGTATGGGAAGAGGAGTTCAAGCCCTACCGTGACCGGAGTTGGATGAAAAAGACGGAACCCTGTAAAGACTGCAAAGCCTTCGCGTTCTGCGAAGGCAATGGTATGCACTTAAGGCGTGAGGACGGTTCGCTGATGCTCTGTCATCTGCATCGTCTCCAAGGTGCCAACTCTTAACTCTTACCTTTTGAGGTTTTTCATTAATTGTGCCACTTCACGTTTATCGTCCGCTTCGCGGAGCGATTGGCGTTTGTCGTAGGCATGCTTACCCTGGCAGAGGGCGATCTCCAGCTTCGCCAGGCCTTTCTCGTTGATGAAGAGCACGAGCGGTACGATGGTTTTACCGGTATCTTTGGTCGCTTTGTCGAGTTTACGGATCTCGCGTTTGGTGAGCAGCAGTTTGCGGTCGCGTTTGGCTTCGTGGTTGGCGTAACTGCCGAAGCGGTACTCGGCGATATGCATCTGCTTGACGTACATCTCGCCATGCTCTACGGCACAATAACTATCCACCAAGGACGCTTTGCCTTCGCGGATAGATTTGATCTCGGTGCCGAATAACTGAATACCCGCCGTGAAGCGGTCCAGGATGATGTATTCAAACTTCGCCTTCTTGTTCAGGATCCGTATGTCGCTCTTCGCTTTCACTTGCTTCTTTTAATTTACCACTTTCCACTTTACGGTATTTCTTCTGGCGTTGTTCCCATCGTTCACGCGCATATTGCTGCATATCGATGACGGTATCGTTCTCGTCGATGATCTCGAGTCCGAAGATGGTCTCGATGATATCCTCGAGGGTGAGGATACCGACAAACATGCCGTATTCATCGATGATTTGGGCGATCTGGCTCTTCTGCTTGAGCATGGAGTCGAAAATGACGCCGAGGGTGAGGTCCTGGTCGAAAGCCGGCAGGGAACGCTTGATACCGCCGAGGGTCTTGCGGAAATGATCTTCTGTCAGTTCCTCGAGTGCATCGTTTCGCAGCACATAGCCGGTGATGTACTCGGGTGCCTCGGGTTTATAGAGCGGAATACGCGAGAAATGGTCGTATTCATCGTTGTCGTAGTAAGCGCGGAGGGTCATGTTCTCCGGTGCGGTCTTGGCTACTACACGCGGCGTCATCACATCATAGGCATGGATGGAGTCGAGACGCATGAGGTTAGAGAAGATCTTATTCTCGTCCTCGTCGACGACACCTTCTTCTTCACCCACATTGACCATCGCCAGCACTTCTTCGCGGCTGACGGAGGGGTCGTCTTCGTTATTAGGAAAGGCCTTGGTGATCAATTCCACCAGTATCACGAACGGATATAATATAAAGATGAGCGCGCGTATGATGCGCGCGGAAGGACCCATGAGTTGGCGCCAATAGGTAGTACCGATGACCTTGGGGATGATCTCCGAGAAGACGAGGATGAGGAGGGTGGTGATGGCCGAAACGATCCCGACCCACATACCGCCGAACTGGGCAGCCTGGGCACCCACGCCGGCTGCACCCACCGTATTCGCGATGGTGTTGAGCGAGAGGATAGCGGCTAAAGGACGACCGGTGTCCTCCTTATACTGGCTCATGAGCTTCGCGGGCGCATAGCCTTCCTCTTCGCGGAGATTAATATAACTGAGCGAGGTGGACATCAGTACCGACTCCAGAATGGAGCAGAGGAAACTGATGCTCATCGCGCCGAATAAAAACAAAAGCAGTAGTCCCATATAGTCCTTTCTTTTATCCTACTTGGCATCCGTTCTTCACGGGTGCAGAGACGGTAGTGACGACCAGTTTGCCGTCGGCATCTACCGCGGAGAGAATCATACCCTGACTCTCGATACCCATCATCTTACGCGGCGGGAAATTGGCGATGAACAGCACCTGTTTGCCTACCAGTACGGACGGGTCCGGATAAGACTGCGCAATACCCGATAAAATCGTACGTCCGCCCATGCCATCGTCCAACTTGAACTGCAGCAGACGCTCCGATTTCTTGACGGGCGTACACTCCAGGACGGTAGCGACACGGATGTCATTTTTCTCGAATTCATCGAAAGAATTCGGCTCTTTGACCGGTTCGGGTCGCCAGTTCTTGAGTGCCTCGGCTTGTGCTGCGGCTTCGTTCTCGGCCTTGATGCGGGCGAGCTTGTCGAGTTGCGCCTGAATAGCACTGTCTTCGATCTTCTCAAAGAGCAGGCTGACTTCGCCGAGTGTATCGTTTGCTTTCAGCATATCGATGCGGCCGAGATCTTCCCAGGAAGGGGAAACCCCACCCGACCTCCCCTCAAGGGAGGAGGAAAGACCAAGCATGGTCTTTAGTTTCTCGGACGAGAAGGGCAGGAACGGCTCGAAAGCAATCGCGAGGTTAGCGGCGATCTGCAGCGCGAGATGGAGCACGGTAGCCGTGCGAGCCATATCCGTCTTGGCGAGTTTCCAAGGCTCGGTATCGGCGAGGTATTTATTACCGATGCGGGCGAGGTTCATCGCCTCTTTCTGCGCCTCGCGGAAACGGAAGACATCGAGTAAACTCTCGATTTGTGATTTGTAATTTGTGATTTGTGATATGACTTCTTTGTCGTAGTCGGTGAGTTCGCCGCATGCGGGGATACGTCCTTCGAAATACTTGGAGGTGAGCACGAGGGCACGGTTGACGAAGTTGCCGTAGATAGCCACGAGTTCGTTGTTGTTACGCGCCTGGAAGTCCGCCCAAGTGAAGTCGTTATCCTTGGTCTCCGGTGCATTGGCGGTAAGCACATAGCGCAGCACGTCCTGTTTGCCGGGGAAATCATCGAGGTATTCGTTGAGCCAAACCGCCCAGTTGCGGGAAGTAGAGATCTTATCGCCCTCGAGGTTGAGGAACTCATTCGCCGGCACGTTATCGGGCAGGTTATAACCCTGCGCCTTGAGCATAACGGGGAAGACGATGCAATGGAAAACGATGTTATCTTTTCCGATGAAATGGATCATTCGGGTGTCTTCCTGCTTCCACCATTTCTCCCAGTTGCCGAATTTATCGGGCTCGTTTTGGCAGAGCTCTTTTGTATTGGAGATGTAGCCGATGGGGGCATCAAACCATACGTAGAGCACTTTGCCCTCAGCACCCTCTACGGGCACGGGGATACCCCAGTCGAGGTCACGGGTGACGGCACGGGGTTTGAGTCCGCTATCGAGCCAACTCTTACACTGGCCATAGACGTTGGAACGCCATTCCTTATGGTTATTGAGGATCCAGTCCTCGAGCCAGGTCTGGTACTGATCGAGCGGGAGATACCAGTGTTTGGTCTCCTTCTTGGTGAGGGCATTGCCGGTCTCGGCATTATAGGGGTTGATCAGTTCATCGGGCGAGAGGGTAGCGCCGCATTTCTCGCACTGGTCGCCATAGGCGCCCAGCGAATGGCAGCGCGGACACTCCCCGCGGATATTGCGGTCGGTCAGGAAATGACCCGTCTCGGGATCATAGAACTGCTCGGAGGTCTCTTCAATAAACTGGCCGGCATCATACATCTTGCGGAAATAGTCGGCCGCAAACTGATGATGGATCGCCGAGGTAGTACGGGAATAGATATCGAAGGAGATACCGAATTGCTCAAAGGAGCGTTTGATAAGCGAGTGATAGCGGTCCACCACCTCTTGGGTCGTGATTCCTTCTTTGCGTGCGCGTATGGTAACGGGCACACCGTGCTCATCGCTACCGCAGACAAACATCGTCTCCTTGCCTTTGAGGCGCAGATAGCGCGCGTAGATATCCGCCGGAACATAGACGCCGGCAAGGTGTCCGATATGGACCGGACCATTCGCATAAGGCAGGGCTGCTGTGATTAAAGTGCGATTATATGCCATATTTTTGTGTAAATTTTTACTAAAAAGTTGTTTTTTTCAAAAAATGTTTGTGTATATCAATTATTTTTACTACTTTTGCGGTCGCAAAAGACCTCTGCAGCAGCAGTAGACAAACTGAAATCGGCTGCAAAGGTACTACAAAAAATCCAAATATGCAAATTAAAACGTTGAAAAATCGCCAAACATATTTCGTTTTGCTACTTGCATTGCTCATTAGCGGGGCGATGCAGGCGAAGGTAAGCAATTATATCGGCGCTTCGGCTCAGATAGCGGACTGGACGTTGATGCCCGCCCAGAGTCAATACGGCTCCAGTTTCGGTCCCGTAGGCGGCGTGGGTTTTGTGTATGAGATGCAGGCGGGTAAGAAATACAGTTCTACCCAGTTTCTCTTCGACCTGGGCGTAGGTGCGTGGGGCGGTATGACGGCTTTCTCGCAGGGAAGCAACAAAGTAGTAACGTTGGATGGTCAGCGTGACCTGCAGGGGGATCCGTTCAGTTATGTCTACGAGATCAAGAACCGCAACGATTACTACACGAATATCGCGGTGCAGGTGCCGGTGCTGTTGGGATTTCAGCACAAGGCGTTTTATATGCTGGTTGGTATGAAATTCGATGCGAGTGTGTTCACTCGTGCGCATACCAAAGCGACCCTTACTACCTACGGTAACTATCCCGATTTCGGTATCATCGGTCAGTCGCCCGAACTGCCTCAATATCAGTTCTTTGCGAATGAGAAGAAGCATAATAATGCCCCTGCCAGTCTGAAGCTCAATATGGCGCTGAGTTTGGAAATGGGTGGTCGAGTAGGTGTGCTGACGAGTGATGTAGGGTATGATGTACCGAAGCGCAAGGTGGAGTACCGCTTTGCCGGATTCATCGACTACGGTCTGACGGACGTGCATACGCCGCGTACTCTGGATGCGCTCGTGACGCCGACGGTCTACAACACCAATCCCGAGTCCGCGGACTATGTGTACAACACCCGCACGATGATCGATGGGGTGGAATTGAACGACCTGATGTCCACGAAGAACTTCGCTTCGAAGGTCAATAACCTGATGATCGGTGTGAAGTTTACGATTCTCTTCCAGTTGCCGGAGACAGGGCGATGCCTGCTCTGCTATGACGCCTACAAGAGTTTAGTCCGTCCCCGCGGGGGCCGAAGTGGAATGAAGTACGAGGAATAAATCGTCGCTTGTCACTTCGCGAATAGTGCCATTCTCGGCTACCGAGATATGACCGGTCTCTTCCGATACTACGATACACGTAGCATCGGATTTTTCTGTTAATCCCAAGGCCGCGCGGTGACGGAGACCGTAATGCTGCGGAATAGACTGGTTATGACTGACGGGCAGGATGCACGCAGCGGCTACCAGTTTACCCTCGCGGATGATGAGCGCACCGTCATGGAGCGGGGTGTTCTTAAAGAAGATATTCTCGATCAGACGCGCCGAGACGGTCGCATCCAGTCGTTCGCCGGTCTCGATGATATCCTTGAGGTCATCGACTCCGGCGACAACGATGAGAGCACCCGTTTTGGTGGACGCCATATGGCGGCAAGCCTGGGTGATCTCGAGCACCTGTTGACGGGAAGCGGTCTCGTTTTCGTTTCCGCGCTTAAACAAGGCCAGTGAAGAGAAACGGGCTCCTAAGCGATTAAAGAACGAACGGATCTCTTCCTGGAAGATGACGATGAGGGCGATGGCTCCTACGGAGATGATACGGTCGAAGAGTGCGCCGGTAAGGTCCAGTTCGAAGACGAAACTGACCATAAACCAAACTACGATGAACGCCAAGATACCCCAGAAAAGGTTCGAAGCTCCGCTCTTGCGCAGCAGGCGATACACCTCATATAAGATTGTAGCCACCAGCAGGATGTCTATCAGATCTTTGAATCCGAATGAAACGGCCAGAAAATGCATGCTATAGTATATTCTAATTAGTTACTGTTCTAATTCCTACTACCCGACAGTTGTTCCCAGAGGGTGAGGGTTTGCTTTGTTTCCTTCACATCATGGGTGCGCAGGATGGTCGCACCATGCTCGAGGGCGTACAGTTGCAGCGCCTGGGTGGCGCATAGACAGGTATCCGGCGTGAGGCCCAAGGGTCGCCACAGCATGGATTTGCGGCTGACGCCCACCAAGACCGGTCGCTCGTAGGCCCGGAGTTGGTCCAGTTGCCGCATGCAGGTGTAATCCGCCTCGGTGCTACCGATGAATCCGAAACCGGGATCGAGGATGAGATCGATATCCTGCATTTGAGGCATCCGTTTCGGCAGGTCGAGTTGTCCGCATAGGGTCCATACATACGGCGCGTGATACCTTCGCACCAAATCGTACATCGCTTCGCATCCGCCCGATATATCATTGATGATCATGGGTCCGAATTGCCGCAGGGCTTTCTCGGCTACAGCCGGACGAAAAGTATCCAAGGAGAGGGGCACCTCCGGTAGGACTTCGCGCAAAGCACGCAAAGCCGGTTCTACCCGCAGCCATTCCTCTTCTTCACTCGCAGGCGTGCTACCCGGACGGGTGGAGCACCCGCCGATATCGAGGATATCCGCTCCGTCGGCTATCGCCTCTTTTGCCCACCGGAGGATACACTCCTTCTGCTCCTGAGCCGAAGAACTCGCCCATAAACGCGAGGATGCATAGAAACTATCCGGCGTGACGTTGCCGATGGCCATAATTTGCGTTTTCACGCTGCAAAATTACTACAAAAAATCCGAATGAGCAAAAAAAAATTGCAAATATGCAAAAAAAAGCAATAAAAATTTGCGTAAATGGAAAAAAAGAAGTACTTTTGCAGGCTGATTTATATGTAGATATAAAATTTGACAAACAAATAATTATGAAAAACGTATCAAAGTATCTGTTGATCGGAATGGTCGTTCTGGGTGTTTCTGCATGCCAGCAGCGCGAGTTGAATACCCGTGTAAGTAACACGACGGGATGGAGCTATTTCGATCCGAAGACTACTAATTTTGAGGCCCAAGAGGGTGTGGGAAATGCGAATCCTGTAGGTATGGTGCAGATCCAGGGTGGTTCGTTCACGGTAGGAGAGAAGGATGAGTTCCTGACCGCTCCGCGTAACAACGAGACCCGTACGGTGACGGCAAGCCACTTCTTCATGGACAAGTACGAGATCACGAACCTGAACTGGAACGAATACCTCCACTGGATGGAGTTTGTATTCGGTGCAGTAGCTCCGGAGTTGGTGGATCAGGCTCGTCCGGATCACACCGTATGGCGTGAGGATCTGGCGTACAACGACCCATATGAGAACTACTATTTCGAGCACCCGGCATTCTCGTTCTATCCGATCGTAGGTGTGACCTGGGAGCAGGCTATGGATTACTGCCAATGGCGTACCGACCGTGTCAACGAGATGGCATTGGTGAACTGCGGCGCGATGCAGATTCCTGACTTCAAGGCGCTGAGCGAGGAGATCGACGAGGACGGTAAGGAAGAATGGGAGCAGATTCACGGCTATGAGTTAGTAGCCTACGAGAAGCCGAGTGAGGAAGATCCGGACCAGACGGTTACCGTATATCGTCCGAGCTACGAGTGGATTCGTGATAAGTTTGTATTCAATACCGAGAAATATAAGATGAATGACGAGTACGTTCCTGATTATGGTCGTCATCCGAGACAAGATAGCTATGGCAAACCCCGTAAGGTGACTATCGCCGACGGTATCTTTGTGAACGGCTATCGTCTGCCGACCGAGGCTGAGTGGGAGTTCGCTGCTTATGCTCCGGTAGCCGGTGATGACGGTCTGACGATCGAGGGTAAGGTTTACCCGTGGAGCGGCTATCATCCTCGTGACATGTCGAAACGTGCGCTGGGTCAGATGCAGGCTAACTTCGTTCGTGGACGAGGCGACATGATGGGTGTCAGCGGTGCGCTGAACGATAAGTATGTGATCACCAACCCGGTGGATGCCTTCTATCCCAACGATTTTGGATTGTATAACATGGCCGGAAACGTAAACGAGTGGGTAATGGATGTATATCGCGAGACGACGTTCCAAGATGCATCGGAGTACAACTCCTTCCGTGGTAATATCTACAGCTATCCGGTCGTTGACGAGGATGGTAAGTATGCGACGGACTCGCTGGGACGCGTGAAGATTGCTTGGACAAGCAAGGAGGATAAACGTGACGTACGCGATGGCGACCGCGCAAGTCTGTATGATACCGATTTCCCGTTGATCGGCGACACCACCGGTCTGGGTAATCTGGAGGAGCGTAAGATCGATATCACCGATATCCTGGCTCCGCGTATCACCAAGAAGACCCGCGTTTACAAAGGTGGTTCTTGGGCTGATCGTATCTACTGGCTGAATCCGTCTACCCGTCGTTATCTGGATCAAGACCAGGCATCGTCGAAGATCGGTTTCCGCTGCGCGATGTCGGCTCTGGGAGATCAGATTCCTCCGACGCCTATTCAATAAGCATTAACGTTTAAAGTAAGTTCAAAGATATGAATTTTCCTGAGAATATTCGCTATACCAGCGAGCACGAATGGATTCGTGTAGAGGGTGATGAGGCGTTTGTCGGCATCACCGACTATGCGCAGTCTGAGTTAGGCGAGATCGTTTTCATCGACGTACCTACGGAGGGTGAGACGGTAGCGCAAGGTGAAGTGTTTGGTTCTATCGAAGCCGTTAAGACGGTGAGCGACCTAAATATGCCGGTGACCGGTGAGGTGCTGGAGATCAACGGTGCGCTGGATGCACAGCCGGAGTTGGTCAACAACGACCCGTACGGAGAAGGCTGGATCATCCGCATCGCGGTGAAGGACGCTGCAGAGCTCGACAACTTGATGGATGCTGCGGCTTACCAAGCTTCCCTCTAATAGCCCGTTGGGAATGAAAAAAGACTCGCTGAATGGCGAGTCTTTTCTTTTTGTACACTATGCTTAGAAGCGATAGGTAGCTCCTAAGAGGAAGTTGATACCCTGCGAGCGATAGCCGTAGTAGATCTCGTTCTTCCGATGCAGCCAGTTATTGAGCTGGAAGAAGAAGGTGAGGTTCGGTTGCGGTTCAGGACGCAAGGCGTTGTTTTTCGCACGCTCGTTCTTCACCTTACCGACCCACATATCGTACTGCAGACCTAAGTTCAGGTCGATGGTCGGGGCCAGCCAGTGTTCGCCGTCGGTAGCCAAAGCCAGACGTTTTCCGGCGAAGTGGTTATCGGAATAGAGCGACCAGTTCTTGTTGATCCGGCCGTCGATACGCAGACCCAGTTCCCAGTTGGGACGGTCATAAACGGTGGTATCGCCTTTCCAGATATAGTAATCGCCATTCAGGTTCACGCGTACGAGGTCCTGGTAGTGGTAGTTGAGTTGACCGCCGATCTTACCGCGCTGGTAGTTATCCGCATGGGCATGGATGAAATCACCCGCCATGATGGTCTTATTCAGCGGCGCGTAATTGGTAGTGTTATCGGCCGTAGCGATCCAGAAGTCCTCATACATCATATAAGCATACCCGCCGTGGAGCTCGATCAGCACGTCACGATGCGGGCGGATATGGAAGCCCAGTTCGGCATCGACCGGTGTGTACGGAGCGCACGGGCTAATGATACCGGCGTGAATCATACTGTAGCGGTTCTCCTCCATGTAACTCTGCAGTGAACCCAAACCGAGAGAGCCTTCGATATCCGCATAGATGGTCAGCCATTGTTTGGCGATCTGGGCCTCCAAGTTGATATGCGGCGAGGGCGCAAAGCTGACATTCTCGGTCTTGGAAAGGATCTGATGACCCTTGCCGATATTGAGGTCAAAGTTCACTCCTACGTGTACGCGCAGGCGCGTTCCTTCATAAGCATAATAAGGCTCAATTCGGAAGTTATGACGGCTCTTTTGGTAGAGCGAGTCCGGAATACCGAGGGCATCGTTGAGTTGCAGGAAGTTATTCTGCACATACAGTTTGGCGCCCACATGGTGCTCCGCGCTATGCCAATCGAACGAACCTTTCGTGCGCAGTTGGTGCTCCGATACGGCTCCTGCTTTCGCAAAGAGCATATAACCTGTCTGCACCTGGTACTGCACGTCCTGCTTGGCATTCGCTTTCACGCCCAGATAGACCTCTGCGGTCCAGAGCGAAGTCTTATCTTTATCCCCTATAGTATAGGGCTTCGGATAGGCCTCGTCGTTCTTCGCCCACATGCCGAAGGTCTGGCTGTAGTCGTAGAAATGACCGTACTTATGATAGAAGATATTTCCTCCGTTGAGGCCGAAGTAGAGGTCGCATTTCGAATAGGTATGCGTGAAGTTCAAGCCCACTTTGGTCTTGCTGAGCGCAGCCAAACCCCATTCGGCACGATGGTGCGCATAGACATCAAGAATAGATTTCTTGGTGTCGTCTAAGTGGTATCCGAAATCCAAGAGGGTGTTCGGGTGACCGAGTGCTCCGCGGATATAACCGTTGTATTTATGTCCCGGTTCGAAACGCGTAGGCTGGGAGAGCAGGGGATTAAACGTCGCTTGCGGCGTCACATCCGCTGTGAAATCGGAATAATGCACCTGCGAAGGTTCTATCTTCGTTTCCACCACAGCCGGCTTCGTAGCAATTTTTCCTGCCGCTTGAATCACCGGTTGAAAATCGCGTTCTACGGTTACGGAGCGGTTGAGCGCACTGTCTTGTTGGGCAAACAGAGTTCCGCTCAGCAGCAGGGCTAAGCCGCTAAAGGCGATGCGTATATTGTTTATCGTATTACTCTTCATCTTCCACTTCCTCCTTTACTACGGGTTTCTCCAACTGATCCAATGTGTCCAGACGGTTCGCCAAGAGCGAATGGATACCGTCGGTCTTATTGAGGTAATTCTGCTGTAGCACAAGCAGATACTGGCGTGCCTGGAAGTACTCGCCTCGTTCGCGGTTGATATCGCTTAAGAGGATGAGGGCACGCGCTAACCAGTATTGCTGCTGGGTATTCATCTGGGTGAACTCCATGACTTGCGCTTCGGCGGCTTCCAGGTCTTTGAGTTCGAAATAGCTCTGCGCGAGCAGGTATTTGGCTTCGGCTCCCTGGGCCGTACGCACTTCTTTGCTCAGCGTCGTCAGGTCGGGTTGCGCGTTCTTCCATTGGTTCAAACCGATATAGGCTTTCGCACGTCCGTAGAGTGCTTCGGTGCGCATATCGTCGCTAATGGGCTGGTCGCCGAGGATCATATCCGCCACATCGATCACCGCCTGATGACGACCCAGCGCTTGGCTGCAGCGTAAGATACCAAGACGGGCGATGAGCGTGTTCTCGCGACTGGAAGCCAGTGCTTGCAAGCGATAGAAGCCTTCGAGTGCGCAACTGAAATCGCCCTTGTCGTAACATATCTCTGCTACACGGGTAGCTGCCTCCTCCTGATAGGGGTTAGCATTCATCTCCGCCAAGATCGCATACTGCGCCAAGGCCTCGCCGTTCTTACCGAGACGGTAATACGAGTCGGCCAAGTAATACCGTGCGGTGGTGCAGTACCGACCGCCAGAGCAGTACTGGGTGATATAATTCGACAGGGCTACCGTCGCTTTCTGATAAGCGGCTTGCATATATTGCATTTCAGCCGCCGCATACATCAACGAATCCTCCTGCGTGATGACGTTCATATCCATCTTCGCAAGTTGTTTGGTGAAGGTCACATACTCACTTACGTTGCCGGTTTCTACGTACAGGGCCTGTAAGGCATCGAGGGCGGTGTAGGCCTCTTCGGTAGCCGGATATTTCTCGATGGTCTGCCGATAGGCCGCGATAGCCTGGTCGTTCTGATGCAGGTTACGATAGAGCATCGCGCGCTCCAGAGAAGCCTTACGGGCCAAGGTGGAGTGCGGATAGGTAGCCAGGAGCTGTTCGTACGTGACGATAGCGCCTCGCTCGTCCTCTAATTGCAACTGTGCACGCGCGGTCTCATACACGCCGTCGTCCGCATAGTCTGACTTCGGATAGCGCGTTGTCAGTTCACGCATCACGCTGATCTTCTCCGCATATTTATGTTGCAGCCCCAGGGCATAACCGCGTTGGAAGAGCGCATAATCTGCGCCGGAGGCCTGCAGGTTGCTTACTTGCGAATAATACGAGATCGCCTGCGGGAACTGGCGAGCATTGAAATAGCAGTCTCCGATACGGTTCAGCGCATCGGCATAGGTCGGTTCGGTAGCCAAAGCTACATCGAGATAGGAGGAGAAGACCTCCTGCGCTTTGTCGTATTGCTGTTGCGAGAAATAGCAGTAACCCTGCAGATACTTCGCGATAGCGTAGTTGCTTGACTGCCGCGCATCGGGACGTAAGAAGAAGGTCTTCAGGTCCTTCTCGCAAGCCGCATAGTTGCGTAAACGATAGGCGGCTTCGGCGCGTACGTAGTAAGCCTCCGTCGTATAATCCGAAGCGTCCTCCGTATGGTTGATCACTTCGCTCATCCAGTCGATGGCCTGCTGCATCTTACCCTGCAGGAAATTATCCGCACCCAGTTGATAGCGCAGATACTGCTTGGTTTTCAACATCTTAGGCGTCGGGTTGCTGATGGAATCCAACACCGAGATAGCGGCTGCGTAGTTCTTACTTTGCATGAGCGCATCGCTCAGCAACTGATAGACCTTGCTTTCGTATTTAGAGTTCGGGAACTGATGCAGGAAGTCGTTGAATGCCCGCACGGACTCACCCAGTGCGCTGGACGACTCGTAGGTGCAGAGCGTGTAGTTATACGCGGCTTCTTCCTGTATGGCAGGTGTCAGCCCATAGGACGCTGCGGCCTGGAAAGATAGTTTTGCCTGCTCGGGCATAGCCATCTCCACGTACGCATTTCCCATCGTCAGACAAGCGGCCTCGGAGAGCGTGTCTTTCTCTTGCTTCACCTGCTTGAGGTATTTTACACATGCTTCGTATTCGCCCAACTGATAGGCTGCCACACCCAGCATGAAGATATCGTTGCGCAGCAACTCCTCTTTGTTCTCCGTCGCTGCTTTATGATACTGCTGCAAGTGCGTGGTCGCCTGTTTGTAATCGCCCTTCAGGTAATAGGACTCACCTAAGATACGATGTAACTCGCTGTTATTCAGCGCTTCGGGATGTTCGCGCAGCAAAGTCTCCGCACGCGTAACAGCTTCTTCATGATGCCCCAGCGCGTACTCGATCTGCACGATGTAATAAGGCACGGTCTTGCTGTACGCCGCTTCGTTCTCCAGTTTCTTGAAGACAGGCAGGGCTTGCTCGTATTTCTGCTCTTTGTAGAGACAATAACCGTAGTAATACGTACCGCGGGTAGCATAGCGCGTGTCCGATTTGCTGAGTTGACCGAAGTAGATCGAAGCCTTGTGATAGTCCTGCTGCATGAGGTAGGCATAGCCGCGATAGAAGGTGTAATCCAACTGGTGCGGACGGGTCAGGGCTTTCAGGTCGATGGACTCCAGGGTCTTCAGGCCTTTTTTATTCTGGCCTTTCTCTACCTGCAGCACTCCTTGCATGAACTTCACTTCGTCCGCAAAAGTGGTATAAGGAAAAGCTTGCAGATAGGCCTTCAGATCCTTCGCCAACTGCTTGTCGCGCACCTCAAAGCGTGCCGCTAAAGCGTTGTAGCGCTGCTCCATCTCTGTGGTCTGAGCCCAACTGCTCAGGCTCATAACACACAGAAATACAATGATATAATTACGAATTGACGTCATTTCGTTTGGTTATCTTCTTGCACGATTTTTGCGTTGCATCTTCTGCTGTTGACGGTTGCTCACGGCTTTCCAAACAGCGAACACGAGGATGATCAGTACGACGATACCGATGATAGCAATCATGACCGGACTGAGGTTATCGCCTTTGACGCGGTTCCACATCTTCACGAGTTCCTCGTTCATATCGCCTGCGTCATGCATCAGCGCACAGCGGTCGATTGTGGTTTTGTCTGCGTAGAAGACAGGGTTCGCATGAACTTCCGTAGCCTCTTCGCCGAAGAAATAACTCAGATCCAGTGCCTCCGGCCATTCCTCTTCGTCGTTTGCCCATTCCAGGATCTCCGGCGTAGCGATGACGGATACATAGCCGATATAGTCCATGTTTTTGATCGCATTCTCCGGGATACACATGTAGTTGATCCACCAGGTAGCAGCCTTGGTATTGACTGCATAAGCCGGGATACACCAACCGTCGAACCATACGTTCGAACCCTCGTCCGGCACGATATATTGCAGTTCAACGCCGTTCTCTGCTGCCTCGTCGATAGCAAACTGCGCATCACCGGACCAGCTGAGGTTCATCCAGGCTTTACCCTTGGTCATCTCCTCTTTTCCGAAGTCCACTTCCCAGCCGGCGAAGTTATCTTTGGCGGCCGTGAGGATCTCCTCAACGCGTGCGATACGCTCCGGGGTGATGTTCTTTACTAACTCCTCACGACTCACCTCGCCGCGTGCTATCTCATCGCGGTATGCATAGAGCACTACCACCGAATAGACATCGCGGAAGGCATCCTTCATGTAGATCTGGCCTTTGAATTTCGGGTTAAGAAGTGCTCCCCAGGTATGCAAGTCCTCGCCATTCACGTGCTCGGGGTTATAGATGAAACCGGTCGTACCCCACATATAACCTACGGTGTAGTCGCTCACGGTCTCGGTTTCAGACATTTGCTCGAACTTCTCTACTGCGAATGGAGCTACGTTGTCAAAGTAACGTTGCCCTTCGGGTATGCTGGCCTTGTCGATTTTCTTCAACAGGTTCGCTTTGAGCATACGCTCGATGATGTACTCGGACGGACAGATCACGTCATAGTCTTCATGGCCTACTTCGATCTCGGTCAACATGGATTCGTTGATGTCGAAGGTCTGGTAGATCACTTCTACCTCCTCGCCGGTCATCTCTTTGTACCATGCGGGGAAGCCGTTGAGTACGCTTTCGTCAATGTAATCGGCCCAGTTATACACTTTCAGTGTATGTGCGCGGTCGGCCGCAAAACTGCCCATTGCAAACAGGGCAACAAGCATAAAAGAAAGAATCTTTTTCATTTTTTTTGTATCGTTAAATAAAACCAGTTAATTTTTCCACATTATCCTTTTAGTTTCTTCGCTTGCCGTGCAGCGCGCCAGTTGATGATGATCAGCAGCACGAGCATCGTCAGGAAGATCAGCGAGAACAGCGGTCGCAGCTCCGGCGTCAAACCGCCCTTACGCGCATCCGCGTAGATGAAGGTACTGAGCGTATTCAGTCCGCTACTTCCTTTGGTGAAGAACGTCACGCCGAAGTCGTCGATACTGAGGGTGATACTGAGGATAAATCCGCTCAGCATGCCCGGCCATAACTCCGGCATCATCACTTTGCGTAGCGCCTGGAAGGGCGTAGCACCCAAGTCCAAGGCCGCCTCGTAGATATTCGGGTTCATCTTCGTCAGACGAGGCATCACGCTCAGCACCACATACGGCGTACAGAACACCACATGGGCGATGATGACGGTCGTCAGACCGCGACTGATACCCAGGAACACGAACAGCAGGAACAATGAGATACCCGTGAGGATATCCGGGTTGATCATAGGCACGCTGTTCAGCAACTGAATAGCGCGGCGACTCCGTTGACGCATGTTGTATATTCCGATGGCCGCCAAGGTGCCCAAAAGGGTAGCGAATGTAGCGGCAATGACCGCGATGATCAGCGTGTACAGCAGCGCCTGGTACATATCCGGGTTCACCTGCACTTGCGCGACGCGGTCGTAACCTGAGAACAAGTTCTCGTACAGACCGAACGTGAAACCCGTCCAGTTACCCAACACCTTGCTTCGCGTGAACGAGAAGAAGATGATCAGCACGATCGGGGCGTATAGCAGCACGATCAGGAACCATAAGTACGACTGCGACAGAATTCGTCGCGTCGTCAGGTTACGCGCCCGTTTCTTTGCTTCTATCTGAGCAGAACTCATGGCATTTTTCGGAGTGCTGGCAAGCACCTCTTGACTCTTGACTCTTGACTCTTGACTCATCATAGCACACTCTGAGCCTCCTGCTCGTCATTGTTTCCGAAGAAACTGGTTAAACCGATAATCAGCAGCAGTACCAGCGACAGCGCTGCGCCGTAGTTCCACATCTGCAAACCGCCTTCGCCGAACGCACGTTGAATCAACGATCCGAACAGCGTGATCTTATTGCGGGTCAGCAACTCAGAGATAGCGAACGTAGAGACGGTCGGCATAAAGACCATCACCACGCCGCTGTAGATACCGGATTTCGAAAGCGGTAAGATCACTTTCGTGAATACCTCCCGACGGTTGGCACCCAGGTCATACGCCGCCTCGATGAGCGAGTGGTCCATCTTCTGAAGCGTATTGTAAATCGGGTAGATCATAAACGGCAGGAAGTCGTAACACATACCGTACAGCAGTGCGCCTTCTCCCAGCGGGATGGAGAACATATTGAACAACTCCACGGTAGCCAGGGTACGCAGCAGGAAGTTAATCCACATCGGCAGGATGAACAGCATCGACATCACAACCGGCGTCTTCAACTCGGCCGTCGCCATGATATACGCCGCCGGATAACCCAGCAGCAGACAGATCGCCGTGGTCAAGATCGCGATTGCTATGGAATAAATAAAGGTGTTCACCGCCTCGCTGGTCGTGAAGAACTGCACGAAGTTATGCAGCGTGAAGTCGCCTCCCGGCGTGGTGAATGCATAGACCACGATCAGCAGCAAGGGCAGCACCACAAACAGCACCAGGAACAGCACGTACGGCCAGGCCCAAGTACGACGGGAAGAGGCTATTTGAAGAAACTTTTTCATTGTTGCTCTTCCAGTTTATCGATGTAAATCTTGTTTTTCGGAATGACGATACCTACGCGGTCGCCGTCGTCCCATACATCGTCCGTATTCACAAACAGGTCATAGCCCTCATCCGTCCGGATGGTCAGGTGATAGTGGTTACCCTTATAGAGGATGAAATGCACATCGCCGGCAATGAATCCGTCTTCCTCGTGGTCCTGCAGGTCGATGTCGCGGAATTTCACGCGTACACGCACTTGCTCACCGGGTTCGAAGCCTTCCAGCGCTTTCTCGTCCACATCCCAATCCGCATCCAAGAAACGCACTTTGCCGTTCTTCAGCACTTCGCCATCCAGATAATTCCAGATATAGTGCTCTTTCTTCATGATCTGGATGTCTTCCGGTTTTACCAGCATGCCCACTTCTGTACCGGGCAGGAACTCATGGTAGTCCTGCACCATAAACTCATAGCCGTTCGCGGTCTTGACGGTCATCTCGTAATGCACGCCTTTGAAGATGCAGCTGGTCACCTCTCCGTACCATTTCGTGAACTTACCCTTCGGCACGCGGTCTTCCGCATCATCCTCTTCCTGTCCGACGATCTTACCGCGCTTCTCATCTTCTTTGCGCCAGATATAGATATCCTCGGGCCGAATGACCACATCCACCGGGTTGTTCTCACCGAAACCTTCGTCGATACAGTCGAATTCCTGATCGTTGAACTCCACGCGGCGGTCACGGATCATCGTGCCGGAGAGGATGTTACTTTCTCCGATGAAATCGGCCACGAAGCAGTTCTGCGGCTCATTATAAATATCAGTAGGAGTACCGATTTGTTGAATTTTTCCTTCGCTCATCACGACCACGCGGTCCGAAAGCGTCAAAGCCTCTTCCTGATCGTGGGTGACGTAGATGAAGGTAATACCGAGTTTCTTATGCATCTCTTTTAGCTCCAACTGCATGTCCTTACGCATCTTCAAGTCCAGCGCCGCCAAGGGTTCGTCAAGCAACAGTACTTCCGGCTGGTTGACGATAGCGCGCGCGATGGCTACACGCTGCTGCTGACCTCCGGAGAGCGAGTCCACATTACGGAACTCGTAGTCGCTCATGCCTACGGTCTTCAGCGCCTGTTTGACGCGTTTCATGATCGTGTCTGCGTCCAGTTTCTTCAGTTTCAAACCAAACGCCACATTATCATACACATTTAAATGGGGGAAAAGGGCATACTTCTGGAACACTGTGTTCACAGGACGTTTGTGCGGCGGGGTCTGTGTGATATCTTCGCCTTTGAGCAGAATATCACCCTCTGACGCTACTTGAAAACCCGCGATACAACGCAACAACGTCGTCTTGCCGCAGCCCGAAGGACCTAAGATCGTGACGAATTCACCTTTCTTCACCTGAAGGCTTACGTCATTCAATGCAAACTTACCATCCTCGAATTGCTTCGATACGTGGTTTACCTCGATAATAAATTTTTCCATTTCTTCAACAAACTCTTGTTTTGTCAAGCAATCTAGATCGGATTCCGATAATCCTCAATCATAAAAAACTTTGTTTTGGTTACACAATATTTCACGCGCAATACAATAATTATTTGCAAGCGCGTACGATGCACGCATAGGCGCGCACTCACGCAATTTCGCTGCAAAAGTACTATTAAATTTGCATATATGCAAGAATTTAACAAAAAAAATCAAAAAAGTGCCCGAAAATTTGCGTATATGAAAAAAAAGCAGTACTTTTGCACCCGCTTTTAATCGAGAGAGTGTAATTCTCGAGAAAAACGGTTTACTTAACCGCTTTTCGAAAAAAGAGGTGATTAATCCGCTTTCTGGAATGTCTCCCTTTCGTATAAGCTTGGCGGGATAGCTCAGCTGGTTAGAGCGCATGATTCATAATCATGAGGTCCCCAGTTCAATCCTGGGTCCCGCTACAAAAACCACCCCACAACGGTGGTTTTTTTGATTATGAATCATGAGGTCCCAAGTTCTTATCTCGGATAAATCCTCGAACGATTATGTCTTCGCCATTTTCAATCCTGGGTCCCGCTACAAAAACCACCCCACAACGGTGGTTTTTTTGTGCTTTTTCTTGCACATGTCAAGAAAAGCAGTATCTTAGCGGCGGATCTTAATAAAATATCCGAATCGCCTAAATTATTTGTGCCCCTTTCTAACGGGCATATATCTCGTAATATTCTTATTGTGAGCAATTTATAAAATACTTCACGCGGGTTTTGTGATAAAGCATCGCATGTTCTATTGCACATCTCGGAAATTTGTAGTACCTTTGCACCGTCATTTCAAAATCACGTAGGTATGAAAAATTTTTTTGGATGTTTTCTTGTGTTCGCTGCGCTACTAACCGGCTGCGCCGATAAGCAGTCTGTTTTGCAAGAAGTGGCGCCTTTTCATTATGTCACGGTTAACGGTCGTAGCACAAAAACGAATTTAGCATTAGTGCAAACGCCCGATACATGGCAAATAGGTATTACCTCCCGTCATGCGGATAGCCTCACATATTTCGTTTGTAATGACACATTGCACCTATACATGCCTGCAGACGTGCGCTATCATTATGACATTACGTTAGGTGCACCTGAGTTTAGGAGTGTAGAGGCATGCCTGCTGAACACCCTTTATACGCCGGACACCTTGCTCCAGGACACTATGATGGTTCAGGCTACTTTGGTCAACACGATGCGGCTAAATGTACATGTAGCGCAGTTGCGTACCATTCATCGGTGTAATAAAAATGCGTATCTTGCGGGAACGGCCGATATTGCATATTTAGGGAATGCGTTTGCCGATGTCGATCTGGATGCTTCTTGTCTGAAGACAAAGGACTTACACTTGTGCATGGGGGAAGGAAAGGTGAAGGTTGATGTTTCTGACCATTTCTGGATACATGATTCATTCCAAAGTAAAATTATCTATGTGGGTTCTCCTGTCATTGAAGAGTGCAATTTGCAATGGAGCATTCTTTCCAATGCTTTCTTTTTCCAATAAAACCAATAGCCTATGACCATTGAATATTTTGATTATATAAAAATCGTCTGCATTGTCGCGTTCATCTTGATCGTTCTCATTGTATTGATCGGATTCCGAACCACGCTCCTTAAACGCCAATTGACGGATCTGCGAATTCGCTTGCTCGTCAATCAACGCGAACAGACTTTGCGTCATCAACTGCTCTTGAGTCAAATAAAAAAGCAATCTGACAAACCGAGCGCGGTGGAACAATTGCAGCAAATTTTCGGGGATAAAATGGATGCCTTGCGTCACCAGTATCCGGCTCTTACGGATATTGATATGCAAGTGTTACTGCTCATAGGTTTTGGAGTAGAGAACCATGAAATATTGACATTTACAGGTATGTCCAAGCGCACTTATTACAAGCGTCGCCAACTTATTGCACAACGGATGAATACAACAGCCGCTCAACTCAACACCATTGCCAAACAATTATTCTCGCCAAATACTTCAACCTTATGAAACGCCTTCAACAACTCCGCATTAAAGGAACCTTTGTATATTGTTTTAACCTTCTTTGGGCCTCCTTGGTTGGCTTCGCAATCGCGCACTTTTTGGCAGAACCAGAATCCCTGTTACACCATTACACGGCCTATCGCATCGGACGTGTTGTCTGCATCCTTATTCTTGTAGCCCAGGTATTACTTAACTACCGCAAACAAATTGTTGTTCCAACGCCAAGCGAACTCACATCTTCCGTCCGAAACGGTGATTTTAGTAATTCCTTTGCATGGCTTCACCTGTTAGCAATCCTGTCTTTCATTTTCTTTGTATTCGTCATATTTACACTTCCCCTTCCCCGCGCGTATATCCTTACGCTCCCGCTTATGCACTGGATGGTAATTGCGTTTATCTGTATAATTTTCATTCTTCCAGACTTTCTATATTTCCGCGACCAATATGTGATTGAGGAAGATATGCTTATTATCCGTGAAGGGTATGGCTTCTGCCGGAATCAAGAACTACGTATCCCCTTAGATACTATTGATGAAGTGTATCTCAAAAACACATGGACTCTACGTCCGACACTTTTCATTAACGTCAACGGCATCCACCGCCAACTTCACGCAACCACGCATTCCGTTGAATTGGCCATTGCTCTGGCATGCCACTTACGGAAAAAAAATTTTAAAAAGATTTATTTGCACAATTGAAAAAAATGTAGTACCTTTGCACTCGCTTTGGTGCAAGAAGTTTTTAAGCAAAATTACTTGCAGCAAAACTGACATATTGAAAAGCGTCTTATGCGCTTGTTTTGGTTTCTTTGAATCTGGTAAATTTGTAATCATCCGAAACAATGCGACACTAAGATGCCCATAGTGTGTATTTCCGTACGCATGCGTACATTGTACATACGGGCGGGCTTCGGTGTTGCTGTTTGGATGAAAAGGCAATACCAGAGCCTAAAGAAACGAAACAGCAACAGTGCAGTCCCGCTTTTTGTTAATGAAACTTTAAAGTTGCGCCCACAACAAAAACAGGGTATTAACATATGAGACAAAAATTCTTTTCCATCCTAATCTCTATTCTCGCGATTAGTACATTAGTAAGCGCGGAAACTGTTCAACTTTCCTTCTCCGGTGTAACAACTGAGGGGCGTTATTGCTTATTAGATAGCGTGAAGATTGAGAATCTGACACAAAACTGGACTCAAACGCTGGATTGTTCTATTGACACAACGTATGAACTACCGGTTGCACAAGTTCTTCCTACGAGCATTGATAATATTACTGTGTCTAATGATAGCAGATTGCTTTCGGTTAATCATGACTTTGCGTTGGGTAATACGATTGTCTCCATTAATCCCACGGATAACGGTATTGTACGAATGCGCGTTATAGATATGGTAGGTCGCGTTATTATCGAGCACGCTGAATATCTCTCTGCTGGTTCCCATCAATATATATTACAACTAGGCACACCGCAAACATATATGCTCTCTGTTGTAACTGACACAGAACATGTTTCCGCTAAGATATTGAACATATCTGCCTCTGGTGGGTATGATTTGTCACGCATAGTATCATTGCCTTCTGCATTTCAAGTTCCATCCCGTCGTCAAGCACGGTCGGAGGGTGCAGACTTGATGCAATATACGGGCTATACCAATCAAAAGGGTGTTGCTGTAGCCAGTGAACCGATTACCCAATACCAGAGTAGTCCGGAGCAAATAGTGTTTCATTTCGCGCCTGTTGCAAAAGGACAAGAGGGAATGTATGTCGGAATGATGGGATTTAATAATAATCTCTATCCCTATTCGTTTGATATTCTAACATCTTCTAATCTCTATGCACATCAGAATTTCGTTTCGAATCTGACTATGGCTAATGGAACTATTCTGTACCACGCTGTATATACTTCGTTAGGTAATCTCATTAATGCACCTGTTCCGGAGAAATTGGAGAATGTCTCGTTGGTGACTTTTACGGATGGTTTGGATATAGGCTCGTGGCGTATGAATAGCAAATATCCATCAGAAGCACTCTATCTAGCTGCCGTTAACAAACAAATCCATCGTACATATATTGATGGTATCAAATTAGATGCTTATTCAATAGGTGTGAAAGGTAGTGATGTGACGGATGAAGTGCGTTTCGAGAGCGATTTGCATCAGTTAGCGAGTGATTCGGCAAATGTGTTCAGCGTTTCCAATATGGATGAGGTTAATGCGCGTTTCCGTGATATCGCTGCTAAGATATATAATACAAAGGTAAACTACTCTATGACTATCAAGTTACCGGCTCCCGATCCGGGAAGTATCATTCGTTTTACCTTTGATGATGTAACAGACGCCAACAATTCTCTGTACTATATTGAAGGAACATACAATTATGATTTCGGAGCTAGTATGGGTGTATTAAACGATGTAACATATAGTGGTATTGATTGCAGTAATGGAAGTACATGGACATCTGTACCGGATGGTATCTTTGATATATTTACCATCCATAACATTGCCACGAACTTAGGAGAACGTGTCTCGACATCATACATGCGTCAATGGTCATATATACCATCCACAAATAGCTGGCAAATCAATAGTGAGTTTGATCCCTCTACCAACTCATCCTCTACCGAAGAACGCACAAGTGCGTTGGTAATGCTTGTATTAGACTGTTCTTCATCATTGAGTAGTGATTTTAGCCAGATGCAGTCAGCAGCCAATAACTTCCTCAGTATTTTGGCCGGTTCTGGAAATATCTATAAACCTACTGTTTCAAGTGCAATTATTAATTTAAACGATTTGCAAGCGGTATTGAGTGCCACTATAACAAGTACCGGCAATCTGTCCATTACCGGCAAAGGTTTCTGTGTTAGTGAGAATCCGAATATGGATAATGCCGTTTTCTATTACATTGATGCAGAAGACGAGTTTAAGTACCTATTGACAGATCTTATTGAAGGCAAAACATATTATGTTCGTCCATTTGCCGAAAACCGGCTCGGTAGAACATATGGTGAGGTATCTTCATTTATTGCCATTACAGCTACTTTACCAGAGGTTTCTCTCATTTCTACGAAAATCACAGATGTTGATAAAATAGCATGCACAGGGCAGATTATATTCGATGGAAATGCAGTTATTATCGAAAGAGGTTTTTGTTGGAGTCAAACCCCAAATCCTACGATTGATGATAATTTTATAATTACAGATGCGAACACTGAGACATTTAAGGATACGATTAAAAACTTAGAGACCAATACCGAGATATACATTCGTGCATACGCAAAAAACAAAAAAGGAATAGTGTATAGCGATGAAGTATCCAATACGGCTATATCCGCTATCTTTTATACAGCAGATAATATAATAACCTATCTCGACAGTACATATTTTGGCGGTGTTAGTATTTTGCGCCATGACTTCAACCAAGGGCATGGAACAATTATTTTTAGAGAAAAAATATCTATTATAGGAAAGAATGCTTTTATCAGTCGCCCCGGTTTGACATCTATTACTATTCCAAATAGTGTCACAAGCATTGGAGAAGGAGCATTCAAAGTTTGCACCGGTTTGATGTCTATTACTATTCCTAACAGTGTTATAAGTATTGGAGATGAAGCATTCTCTAGTTGTTCCGACTTAACCTCTGTGACGATAGGAAATAGCGTCACAAATATTGGAAGTGGTGCTTTTGATGGCTGCTCTGGTTTGACTACTATTGACATCCCCAATAGCGTCACAAGCATTGAAGCCGGGGCTTTTGCAGGCACTTCTTTGACATCTTTTACATTTCCTAATAGCATATCAAGGATTAGTCCTAGAATATTTAACCGTTGTTTTAGTTTGACTTCTGTTGATATCCCTAATAGTGTCACATCTATTGGAGAACGAGCTTTTGCATACTGCGATGCTTTAACTTCCATAACTATTCCAAACAGTGTCACAAGTATAGAAGAGTATGCTTTTCAAAATTGCAGCCAATTAACCTTTGTTGAAATTCCAAACAGTGTCATAAGTCTTGGAGATCATGCTTTCTCCGATTGCACTGGTTTGACTTCAATACAAATAGGAGAAAACATTACAACAATCAGTTATGGAGCTTTTTCTAGATGTTTTAGATTAACATCTGTTGAAATACCTAGCAACATTACAAGCATTGGAGATTATGCTTTCTCACGATGCACTGGTTTGACCTCTATGACAAGCAAAGCAACAACTCCACCAACATGTGGCTCCAATACATTCTATAATGTAAAGAAATCCATCCCTGTATCTGTTCCGCAAGAATCAATCAGTGCATACACATCAGCCACAGGATGGGAAGATTTTACTAATATTCAAGCAATAAGTGAATAATATTAGTCATTATTTCTAACTCCCGAAGTTCATTCATTCTTCGGGAGTTTTCTTTCTTCAACCAGTCAAAAATACAAAATAATTTGTATCTCAAACGCTGAAAAATTGTACTAAAAAACGTATCGCTATTGCATATATCAAGAAAAAGTAGTACCTTCGGCACGCCCTTATTTGCTGTGCAAACAAGGAATTCTCCGAAAGTACGTTCTTAGACACAAGGGCACGATTGTTTCGCTCAATTTAGCGAACTCCAACTAAATCGCCAACAACCTGAATTAATACAAGCATTATTCATTTTTTTTGTCAATTTATTTGGTACTTCAAATTTTTTGTAGTAACTTTGCACTCGAAAAAGAATGTTACCATGGAAGATAGTTCAATCAAACTATTTGAGAGTAAGAAGATCCGCACATTGTGGGATGAACAACAGGAGAAATACTACTTCTCCATTGTGGATGTGATCGAGGTGTTAACCGATTCGGATAGACCTCGAAAGTATTGGAGTGATCTTAAGAGTAGGTTACAGAAGGAAGGAAGTGAGTTGTCCGCAAAAATCGGACAACTGAAATTACCCTCTGCTGATGGAAAGAATTATTTAACCGATGTTGCTGATACTGAGCAACTTATGCGCCTCATTCAATCTATCCCTTCTAAGAAAGCAGAGCCGTTTAAGTTATGGTTGGCGCAAGTGGGAAGAGAGCGTTTGGATCAATTGCAAGATCCGGAATTAAGCATTCAGCAAGCTTTGCGAGACTACAAGCGTCTTGGATATTCGGATAACTGGATCAACCAGCGTCTCAAGAGCATTGAGATTCGCAAAGACTTGACCGACCAATGGGACCAGCATGGCGTGAAAGATAGTTTAGAGTACGCAACGCTGACAGATATCCTTTATCAAGCATGGTCGGGCAAAACCGCTCGAGAGTATAAGAAATTCAAAGGTCTGAAGAAGGAGAACCTTCGGGATAATATGACCAATGAAGAATTAGTGCTCAATATGTTAGCGGAATTGTCTGCTACCAGTATCACTCGCAGCGAAAATCCTTCCACTATGGAAGAAAACAAAGAGGTTGCAGCACGTGGCGGAAAAGTAGCACGTGTGGCACGAGAAGAGTTGGAGGCCCAAACCGGCAAGAAAGTAGTATCTCCTCTCAGCGCCAAACGTTTCTTTGAAAGTCAAAAGCCAACCTTACCCTTCGACAAAGAAGACGAGGATAAAGAAGAATAAATCGTGTCATTTTTACCAATTTATTTGTATATTCCAAATATATATATATAGTATCTTCGGCACGCCCTTATTTGCTATGCAAACAAGGAATCAGGTGATTTGAGTCCGTATTGCCTCCGAGATTACTCTTAGATGAGTCTTTCTTGAGTCCGATAACATGTTTGTAAACCACAATAAATCAATTGGCTATAAAAGCAGAAAAAATGAAATGGTGAGAAGCAAGGCGGCAAGCGCACCAAGGTTAATGAGCCGCAAAATGCAGTAAAATCTGCAAAAAATGGCATACACATTTGTGTATGTCATTATTTTTTTGTAATTTTGCCGCGCAAAATATTTTTTAATCCGTCTGATTCAATGTTACACATGAACGAAGAGGCTGCTCGCTGCCTATTATGCGAGAACGCACCGTGTGGCGAAAAAACAGCACGTGCTATCCGCGCGCTGCGTTTTGATAACCTCTGGACTGCCCGTGAGTTATTTGCCCAACTGAATGATGCCGAGATAGAAGCTGCCGAAAAAGCCTGTATCCATTATGATCGGCCTATTCGTATCGCGGAACTGCGTTCGCAAGTGGAGAGTGGAGAGTCAAGAGTGGAGAGTGGAGAATTACCTTCGCTGGAGTTGAATTTCTGCGATATGGTATGCGAGAACCCGTTCTTCCTCGCCAGTTCGGCCATATGCACGAACTATGAGATGGTAGCGCGTGCGTTGGAGGCGGGATGGGCAGGCGTGTTCTACAAGACGATAAGCAAACAGGATATTCGTGAGGTGAGTCCACGTTTTGATGCGGTGCGCAAAGAAGGAACGCCCTTCGTCGGTTTCCGTAACATGGAGCAGTTGAGCGAGAACCCCTATCAGGTGGACTTCGATATACTCCATCGGCTGAAAGTGAACTACCCGACGAAACGTATCGTCGCTTCTATCATGGGTCAGACCGAAGAGGAGTGGATTGAATTGGCCAAGATGGCTGAAGAGGCAGGATGCGATGCAGTAGAACTCAATTTTTCCTGCCCGCAGATGAGGCTGACAGGTCTGGGTTCAGATATCGGGCAGAACGACGAACTGATTCTTTTCTATACCTCTTTCGTTAAGAATGCCGTTTCTATTCCTGTAATTCCGAAAATGACGCCGAACGTGATGTCGATGTCCAAGCCGGCCATGGCTTCTTTCTACGGCGGAGCGAATGGTATCAGCGCGATCAATACCATCAAGTCCATCACTATGAGCGAAGGCGCGGAAGTGAGTGGCAAGAAGACTGTGAGCGGTTACTCAGGCAAGGCTGTCAAACCCATCGCGCTTCGAATGATCTACGAGATGACGGGTAACCCGATCTTGCAGAAAGCGGGTGCCGAGAAGCATATGGATATCAGCGGTATCGGCGGTATTGAGACCTGGCGTGATGCGCTGGAGTTCATCCAACTGGGTTGCCGTAACGTACAGGTCTGCACAGCTGTCATGCAATACGGCTACCGCATCATCGACGACCTCATCCTCGGTCTGCAACATTACATGCAGGAACGCGGTATCGTGGAGTTGAAGAAGTTGGTAGGCGAAGAACTGAAGAATATCGTTCTGCCGCATGATCTCGACCGCAAGACGATGGTCTTCCCCAAGATCGACCGTGAGAAATGTATCGGTTGCGGCCGTTGTTATATCTCGTGTATGGATGGCGGTCACCAGGCCATCGCCTTTGGCGAGGACCGCAAACCGCGTATCATCGGTCAGAAATGCGTCGGATGTCACCTATGCAAACTGGTCTGCCCTACGGGTGCTATCGGTGCGGCAAAACGAATTGACAAGTAAATAGAATATATGAAAAAACTTCTTTTAGGCATATTGGTGCTCTGTCTCGTTGCTTGCCAAAGTACGGAAGAGCAATTGATGAACCGCGCAGAGGAACTATGTCAGTACATTCCGGACCACACGCTGTTGGAGCGCTCGAAAGACTATATGACCCCGGATTTTTATGCCATCCTGGATACGATGTTTTATCGCCTTCCGGAACACGAAGCGATGGATCACGAATGGCTCTATTATTTCGTAACAGGCAATGGCGGTACGATCGCAAACTACGAGGTGACTGCGGTGGATCAGTTGGACGACGACCATGCCGTCGCGACCATTCTGGTGCATGAAAGTTGGCCGGAAGGCGTGGAAGGAGAGGACGACAACGTGGACGAGATGCATCTTTTGTATATGGAGCGTGTGAATGGCGAATGGTTGATGTCGGATTTCGATGGTCATAAAGCGGATTGTATTCGGTATATCGCCAATAATCGCAAGGAGGAAGCGCTTCGCGAAGCCATCCGTACCTATCTCCTTCGCGAGATTGCTCCGCAGTATCGCCAAGCGGAGTTCTGTGTTCCGACGCTGATGATGGTTCGGGAGACGGACACCGAAGTGTGGGGCGATTTCTGGGTGTTCTGGTATGAGCAGTCCGGCGATACGCTTCGTATTGTATCCGGAGGAAATCACTCCGGTCGTATGACCATCGAAGAGCAAGACGGCAAACCGGTAGTGACCGCGTTTGAACAGACGGTAGACGGAGCCGGAAATGATGCCAGCGCACGCCGTATCTTCGGCTCTTATTACGATATCTATATGAATATGCATTCGAACGAATCGGTTCGTGAAGCCGTTCGCGCGGAGCAGTTGGACGAATATGTCCGCAACCATCGATGAGAAATAACAAACAATAAATAACTATGTCAACAAAACAACAATCTCTGTTTTTTCTGGCGCTGAGCGCCTTGCTTTTGTCCTCCTGCGGAGGCGGTGAACAAGTACCTGCACCGACATCGTACCAAACGCTTACTATTACGAAATCGGACATCACGGTGCCCCTTAAGTACAGCGCGACCTTAAAAGGTACGTCAGACGTAACCATCAAGCCGCAGATAAGCGGTCAGCTGATGGAAGTATGTATTACCGAAGGTCAGCAGGTGAAGAAAGGAAAAGTGCTGTTCCGTATCGACAGCCGTAATGCCCAATTGGAACTTGAATCGGCTGAGGCGAATCTCTTATCCGCTCAAGCGCAAGAAAGCAGCGCTAAGTTAGAGTTCGAGAGCAATCAGAACCTCTATGCCAAGAATATCGTCAGCAAGTACGTATTGGATAACGCGGAGAACCAATACAAACAAGCAAAGGCTTCTGTAGCGCAATATCAGGCTGCGGTTAATCGCGCACGCGTGAACTTGGGCTACTGCACGATTACTGCCCCGGTAGATGGTGTGATCGGTTCCATACCTGTGTTTGCCGGCGATCAAGTGGACCCCTCTACGTATCTGACCTTGCTCAGCGGTAATGCGAAGATGTATGCCGAGTTCTCCGTTAGTGAGTCGGTATTGGAAGAGCGCGCGAACGGGGAGGCAGACGGAGCATTGGAGAATTTCCCGGATGTGACCTTCTTCTTCCGGAGCGGTACGGAGTACAATCAGAAAGGCCGTATCACCAGTATCACCGGTACGGTCGATCGTACGACGGGTGCGCTGACCTGCAAGGCTACTTTCCCGAACCCGAACGGTGTACTCTATTCCGGTATTCAGGGAACTGTCGTTATCCCGTTTGATGTGAAGGATGTGATCGTTGTTCCGCAGAACGCAATTGTTCGTCTGCAGAACAAATCGCTGGCCTATAAGGTAGGTCCGGATAGTTGTGCGTATAGTACGATTGTAGAAACGGCCGGTATTGGTTCGGATCGTAACTTGGTAGTGATGAGCGGGCTCGAAGTGGGGGATGTGATTGTTACGGAAGGAGCCAATAATCTCGTGGAAGGACAAAGAGTTCTCTTTTGATTTTTGATTTTAGATTTTTGATTTAAGATTTTATGAAAGAGAATATTTTCATTAAGAGAAGCGTGATGGCAATTTCTATTGCTATTGTCATCATGCTCGTTGGATATATCAGCCTCAACACCTTGCCTGTTGAGCAATATCCGGATATTGCACCTCCTACAGTAACCGTAACGGCTTCTTACTCGGGTGCGGATGCGAACACATGTATGACTTCCGTCATTCGACCGCTGGAAGAGCAGATTAACGGTGTGCAGGACATGACCTATATGACCGGAAACGCCACGTCTACGGGCGATATCACGATTTCCGTCTATTTCAAGCAAGGTGCTGACCCCGATATGGCGACCGTTAACGTACAAAACCGTGTGTCGCAAGCGGAGCCTTTACTTCCGGCAGACGTGCTGCAGACAGGTGTGACGGTAACCAAACGTCAGAATAATATCTTGCAGATCACGGGTCTCAAATCGACCGACGGTAAGTATGACGCGGACTTCATCTCGAACTATATCGACATCAACATCAAGCCCCGCGTTCAGCGTGTGACGGGTGTGGGTGAGGTCAATAACTTGGGTAACACGTATGCGCTGCGTGTATGGTTGAAACCGGACGTCATGGCCCAGTATGGTTTGGACCCGGACGATGTCTCTTCTGCCATCAGTGCGCAGAGTTTCGTTACCTCTACCGGTACGCTCGGTCAGCAATCCGAGAACGCGTATCAGTACCCGATGGAGTACAAAGGAACACTCAAGTCGATCGAAGAGTTTGAGAACATCGTCATTCGTACCCAGGGTAACAGTAACGTGCTGTACCTCAAGGATATTGCAACGGTTGAGATCGGTGCCAAATCCTACACGATGGCTTCGCTCATGGACGGTAAACCCGGCTGCTTCTTTATGGTATTCCAATCGCCGGGAGCGAACGCTACGCTGGTGAACGAAAGTCTGGCCGAGTTGTACGAGCAAATCAAGCCGACTCTGCCTGCCGGTCTGGAGTTCGTCACTTTGCAGACCAGTAATGACTTCCTCTTCGCGGCTATCCACAATGTGGTAGAGACGCTTATCATCGCTATTCTGCTGGTCATCATCGTCGTATATTTCTTCTTGCAGAACTGGAAAGCGACCTTGATTCCGTCTATCTCGATTATCGTCTCGCTGCTCGGTACGTTTGCCATCGTGCAGTTAGCAGGATTCTCGCTAAATATCATCACGCTCTTCGGATTGGTGCTTGCCATCGGTACGGTCGTCGATGATGCCATCGTCGTCGTCGAAGCCGTGATGGCAAAACTCGAAACGGGCAAAATGCAGGGTTCACCCAAAGACCAGGCCACGCAAGCTACGCGCGAAGCGCTGAGCGAAGTGTCGACGGCTGTTATCTCGTGTACGCTCGTCTTCATGGCGGTGTTCATTCCGGTGACTTTTATGAGCGGTACGTCCGGTACGTTCTTCACCCAATTCGGTGTGACCCTCGCCGGAGCAGTAGGCCTCTCCTGCGTCTGCGCACTCGTGCTTTGTCCTGCGCTCTGTGCGATTCTGATGAGACCGACAGACGAGAAAGCGATTGAAGGCAAGAAATGGAAGGGTATTGACTATTATACCAAAGTGGCTTATGAGGCCAGTTACAATGCCATCCTCGGGAAATACCAGGGCGCGGTGCAGAAATACCTCAAACGTCCTGCTTTGTCGTTTGCTTTACTGGCCGGCGCGATCGTGCTGTTCGTGCTCTTTATGCGCATTCTGCCTTCCGGTCTTGTTCCGCAGGAAGACCAAGGTGTTATCTTATGTGAAGTCCGTATGCCGGAAGGCTCCACGCTTCATGAGAACGCCGAGATCATGAAAAAGGTAGAGGAGAAAGTGCAGGCTATTCCGGAGATGGAGAGTTATGCGATATGTAGCGGTTACGGCTTTATCTCGTCCAACGGATCGAGTTACGCTTCGCTTATTATTCGTCTGAAAAACTGGGACGACCGTAAGGGTAACGAGCATTATATCGACAATGTGATGTATCGTTTCTACTTCGATTGTATGTCGATTAAGAATGCGCAGGTGTTGCCGTTCCAAATGCCGCAGATTCCGGGATACGGTACCTCGAATGCCATCGATCTGCAAGTACAGGATCGCAGCGATGGGGACTTCTCCGATTTCGGAAACAAGACCAATGCGCTGATGGTTAAACTTATGGAACGTCCGGAGATAGCGAGTGCTATGTCCACTTTCTCGGAGCGTTTCCCGAAATTCAAAGTGCATGTAGATCCCGTTCAGTGCGAACGTGCGGGTACAACCGCTAAAGCAGTACTGAACACGCTGGGAACGTACTGTGGCGGCTCGTATGTGGGCAACTTCAACCAGTTCAGTAAAGTCTATCAGATTTGGATAAACGCTTCTCCGGAGTATCGTTTGGATCCCTCGTCGCTGAACAATATGTATATCAAGGTGGCGAACAATAAGATGGCTCCGCTGTCGCAGTTTGTGACGCTCGAAGAGATAGTCGGCTCCTCCTCGATGAATCACTTCAACCTCTATCAGTCTATCTCCTGCTCCGTAACGCCGGCAAGCGGCTATTCGGAGGCACAGGCGCAGCAGGCTATTGACGAGGTATTCAAAGAGAATATGCCGAACTACTGCTCGTACGAATACGGCTCGATGTCCCGTGAGGTGGCTTCCAGTTCCAAGAGTAACACGACCCTCATCATCTATGCGATCTGTGTGATCCTGATTTACCTCATCCTGGGTTCGCTCTATAACTCCTGGCTCACGCCATTCGCCGTGCTGCTGTCCGTTCCGTTCGGACTCATGGGTTCGTTCCTCTTCTCCTATATTGGTAATAAAATGGGCTACCCGGGTATGGAAAACAACGTCTATTTGCAGACCGGTGTCATCATGTTGATCGGTTTGCTCGCCAAGACAGCGATCCTTATTACGGAGTTCGCGTCGGAGCGTCGTAAACAAGGTCTGTCGATTGTAGATGCTGCGTTTGAGGCATGTAAGGAACGTCTCCGTCCGATCCTGATGACCGTCATCACAATGATCGCAGGTATGATCCCGTTGATTATAGCGGGCGGTGCCGGTGCGAACGGAAACCGTGCCTTGGCGCTCGGTGTGGTAGGCGGTATGTCTATTGGTACGATCGCACTGCTGTTTATTACCCCGGCCTTCTTTATCATCTTCCAGACCCTGGAGGAGAAAGTGAATGGAAGTGCGCCGAAAGTGAAGAAAGCGCCGATGATCGTTCTGTTGGTACTGGGTTCGGTACTCTTCTCTTCCTGTGGTATCTACGGCAAATATAAACACACCGACGAGTTAAACAATCGCACCGAAGAGATCTCTGCTACCCTGTTCGGAGATTCTGTTCCGACGGATTCGATGCAAATAGCGGCTCTCAGTTGGCGTGAGTTCTTTACCGACCCATTGCTGCAGCAACTGATCGACTCGGCGTTGGTACGCAACACCGATCTGCATGCCGCACGTATTGCGGTAGAGCAAGCGCAAGCATCCTTGAAGGCAGCTAAATTGGGTTATTTGCCGTCTTTGACATTGGCTCCGTCCGGAGGAGTGAGTTGGAATAATAGTTCTAACGTGTGGTCTCCTTCATACAGCGCCAACTTACAAATGAGTTGGGATCTTGATTTGTTTGGTGCGAACCTCAATGCGGTGCGTAAGTCCAAAGCGTTACTCAAGCAAACGGAGTATCAGCAGTTGGCTACCCAAACCAATTTGATTTCCACGGTAGCGCAGCAATATATGATGCTGCAACTACTGGATCGCGAACTGGAGATCCTCATCCATACCGATAGTCTTTGGTATGTGTCTCTGGAGATGCAGCGTGCACTCTATGAGAACGGTAAAGCGTATTCGACGGCCGTGAACCAGATGGAGAATTCTTCATTAAGCGTTAAGACCCAGATCATCGATGTACGTCGTGAGATACGGAGCGTAGAGAACGCGATTTGTAAACTATTGGCCGTCACGCCGCGTCATATCGAGCGCAGCGCATGGGATATGTATGAGTTACCGGAGCGCGTGAGCACAGGTATTCCGGCGCAGTTGTTGGAGAACCGTCCGGATATTCAGGCAGCCGACCAATCCCTTGCGCAGGCGTTCTACAATACGAATGCAGCTCGCGCAGCCTTCTTCCCCAAGATCTCCTTGCAGGGTATATTAGGATGGGGCAATAACAGCGGAGTCATTGCTGACCCGGGAGCATTGCTCTTCAACGCCCTCGCTTCGCTCACTCAACCGATCTTCGCGCAAGGTAAGTTAATTGCGCAACTGAAGGTGAATAAACTGGCGATGGAAGAAGCCCAGCATCAGTATATTCAGACGGTTATCAATGCCGGCAATGAGGTGAATGAAGCATTGGCGGATTGCCAGGCAGCCAAAGAAAAAGACGTGTACTATAAACGTCAAGTGGCGGTGCTGGAAGATGCCTACGACGGAACGCATGAACTGATGAATGCCGGTAAAGCCAGTTACATAGAGGTGCTGACAGCACAAGAGACCTTGCTCCAGGCGCAACTCAATGAAGTAACGAATTTGTATGAAGGCTATCAAGGACTCATCGTCCTGTATATCGCTTTGGGAGGCGCAACTAAATAAAAGGAATATGAAACAGACCAATTCCTATCCTGCGTGGATAGACTTGCATCTTCATCTGGACGGATCGATATCGCTTAAGACCGCTCGTAAGTTAGCCGGTATGCAGAGTATCTCGCTGCCGGATTCGCATCAGGCTTTGCAACAACGTATGTCTGTCATCGACGGTTGTAAAGACCTGAATGATTATCTAAATCGCTTTCAACTGCCGATATCGCTCTTGCACATCCGCGAAGCGCTGTATCTCTGTACATATGAGTTGTTGGACGAGTTATACGAACAGGGCCTTCGCTATGCGGAGATACGTTTTGCTCCGCAGTTGACGTATGCGCAAGAGCTGCGACAGTACGATGCGGTACAAGTGGTATTACGTGCCATCGAAGATACCCCGTTGCCTTGTGGTCTGATCCTGAGTATGATGCGCGGAAGTGACAATCATATCTATAACATGAAGACCATCGAAGTGGCGAAGCAGTTCTATGGCAAAGGGGTTGTCGCCGTGGACCTGGCCGGTGCTGAGGCTTTGTATCCTACCCATACATTCCGTGAGGAGTTTGCAGCGGTACGTGCGGCAGGTATTCCGCTCATTGTGCATGCCGGTGAAGCAGCAGGACCGCAGAGCGTGCGTGAAGCAGTTGAAGCCGGAGCGGTGCGTATCGGACATGGCGTGCGTTCCTTGGAGGATCCGGAAGTGATCAAGATGCTGGTAGAGAAAAAGATCACTTTGGAACTGTGTCCTACCAGTAACCTCCATACAGGTATCTTCAAGGCATACAAAGACTATCCGCTGCGTCAATTGATGGAGAAAGGAGTGCGCGTGTGCCTCAATACGGATAATATGACCGTGAGCAACACAACGCTGCTTGAAGAATGGCAGCATATGATGCGGGCTTTCCATCTAACCGAAGAAGAGAAAAAACAGATCGTGCGCAATAGCATTGACGCTTCCTTCGCACCGCAAGAACTCAAGAAGACTTTACTGGCAGAACTTAACTAATCGCGTCTTTCAGCCATACCGCTAAATATTCCTGCTCCGGCTGTCCCGGAGTGGGAATTAATTCTATATGGACGGGCAATGGCTTGTTATTGCCTACGGATAATAACCCTAAAGCCTCCAGGTCCATGATCGTCGAATAACCAGATCGGGCGATGATATGTCTCGCGTTCAGGAGTGCCGGTACCAATTCAGCATCCGCCATAGATGGAACGATAGTGAGGTTGCCGCGTTTGATACGCGTATTCGGATGATTCACCAGACCTTGTACGATCAGTACCCGTTCTTCCTTGCCGCTGTATCGCTCGATGAGTTCTTGCTCCAAGAGCGTTCGCTGTGGTTCTAATCCGGAGAGAACGGCAACTACTTCGTAGTTTATGGGTGATGGCTTATGGGTGATGGGTGAATGAAAGCGGCTCAGCGGACCAATATACTGAAAGGCTGTCATTTTACGACTCTGTTTCCATTTCGCAGGATGACTCAGTTCTCCTGCCAGAGAATGGTTGATATCTTCATAATCCGGAATCCACACCTTATTGAAACGCGTGTACATACGTGCGTGAATGCGCGAAGCCGTCGCCTCTGCCCATTGCCAGGTTTTGGTTAACCTGATCTGCAACTGGTGCGTGATATAGATGCACTCCACCTGTTTGTTATATAAGCCCGGACGATTGTCTGAGATCACTTGGTCGAAGTGTTCTTCTTGCAGAATAGCCTTCAGCATCAAACGGTCTTTATTGCGCCATAGAAGGAGTTGGGGAATGGCCTTTAGCATCGCCCATGTCTGGTTTCCGCTGCGGCTGTAGTGCAGGTCAAGAGGAGCTAAATAGACGTATCTCAGTTTTGGGAAATGTTTGCGAAGCAGCGTAAAACTCATTCCATCACCCCCTATCACCACTTCATGTCCCTCGTCTAACAGACGATGGATGAGCGGAACACAACGGCTGGCATGGCCAAGTCCCCAGTTCAATGGTGCAACGAGAATCTTCATAATGGACAATTGACCGTTGAAAATTGACAATTAAGCGCTGATAATCACATCGTATCCTTTGGCGATGAGCGGTGCGGCAATGGTCTCCATGCGATCGCGAGGGATCTTCTCTAAGTTTTCCTCCGGCGTCTTGCGGTCGATGACATATATCATGATCTGCTTCGGATGCAGGATATCTACGGCCTCATACCACTTAACCAGCTCTTTCTCCTCTGTGTTGTCGATGATTTGGCCATTGTGCGTGCCTTTAAGGAAGCAGGTTTGTAGCGTAAAATCGCCATTGAACTGACTGAGCCATTGAATAATGGTCTCAACAGTCAGGTGCTCGTTAACCGGCAGGTCGATGCGACGCATCATCTCGTCGGTAGCGGCATCGAGTTTGAGAATACGATTGTCGCAAAGACGCAGCGCTTCCACTACGTCGGGGCGCCCCAGTTGGGTGGAGTTCGAGAGCACCGATACCTTAGCCTTCGGACAATAGCGGTCTCGTAACGCACAGGTATCTTGGATGATGCCTAAGAACTCAGGATGGAGGGTTGGTTCACCATTGCCGCTGAAGGTAATCACATCAATAGTCGAAAGTCGAAAGTCGAAAGTTGATAGTTTTTCTTCCAGCGCGGCTTTAACCTCTTCGCGAGTCGGCAACACAGGATGCGCAATGGGGGTATTCCATCCGCACTCGCAGTACACACAATTGAAGGTGCACAGTTTATGATCCAATGGCATTAACTCGATGCCTAAACTGGTACCGAGTCTTCTGCTATGAATAGGACCATATATGATGCTTTGGAAAAGCATATCGGTGATTTGTAATTTTAGACGTTTATAACCCGATTGCCAAGGAGTTTACAAAGGTCATTGCGGGCTTGCAGCAATTGCGGTTGATAGGCCAGTAACTGCATCTGTCTATCCCAGTTTCCGCTTGCCTGCGCTTCTTTGAGATTTTGCTCCAATTCTTCTATCTGCTGGTTAATAACAGTCAGTTTAATCTCATAGAGGAACTGCGTCACCAGTTCGCCTAACCTGCCTTCGTGATTGAAACTGGCATACTGATATTTCTCTGCAATCATATCGATGGCCAGTGCACTGATGGCTTGGTCGGGATGGAACTTGAAGAAGTCCTCAGCCTTAAAGCCTTCATCCTTACAATGCCGTTTGAATTCATCGATGATAGCCTGATAAACCGGCTCCGGTGCTTTAATCTCATCTTCCTCTAAGGTATAGATGATGATTTCGCCGATGGAGTAGATCGTGTCGCCCACTTGAATCGGTCGTTCGCCATAGCGCACAACAAGTTGCATCAGGTTGTAGAAGTTCTGATCCAAAGCCGATTTGGGTGCTTTGATGGGAGTCGGGTTAACCGGTGAGGTCGGATTAACCGGAGTGGCTGTTGTCTCTGTACTTTCTGCTGTCGACTCTACCGTTGTAGCCGCTTGCTCTGCTTCTCGCTCTTTCGCTTTGTTATGCTCCTCGATCTTTTTACGCCGTAAGTTCACCACTTCAGTCGTGAGCACTTTTTCGGACATATGCAGTCTGTCCGAGCAATCTTTGATATATACTTGGCGAGTGATGATATCCGGAATGATCGCGATAGAGGAAGTGATATCCTTGATGAGTGCTGCGCGTTTATAAGGATCGTCTCCGGCTTCCTTGCTCAGTAGTGCCATCTTAAAGCGAATAAAGTCCGTCTGATGTTCCTCGATATACTGAATAAACTCGGTGGAGTCATGACTCTGCGCAAAACTATCCGGGTCTTCTCCATCCGGCAAAAGAACTACCTTTACATTAAATCCTTCCTCGAGGAACATATCTATTCCTCGTAAAGCGGCATGGATTCCTGCCGCATCGCCGTCATAGAGCACAGTGATATTCGAGGTGAAGCGCTGGATGAGTCGGATCTGCGGTTTGGTCAACGCTGTACCGCCACTGGCTACGACGTTCTCAATACCGGATTGGAACATCGAAATCACGTCCATTTGACCCTCTACCAAATAACAGCGATCCGCACGACTGATAGCTTGTTTGGCTTGGAAGAGACCGTATAACTCATTCGTCTTGGAGTAGATGAGACTATCCGGCGAATTGACGTATTTACCTACGTTGTCTTTCTTCTTCAGGATACGTCCGGCAAAAGCGACGGGCTTACCGCTGACGGTGAAGATAGGGAACATCACGCGGTCACGAAAACGATCGTAGATACGGCCATCTTCACTCTTGCCGACCACACCTACACCGATCTTCGTATCGACATCATTGAGAATAAACCGTTCGCTGAAGCCTTTTTTCTTCAATGCCGCTGCTAAGGGACTACCTTTCTCCGGCGAATAACCCAATTGGTATTTGCGAATGATATCATCGCGCAGACCTCTCTCGCGGAAATAACTGAGTCCGATGGCTTGGCCTTCTTTGGTCTCCCATAACTGCTCTTGAAACCATTTATTGGCGAAGTCGTTGACCACAAACATCGATTCGCGGTCATCTTGGCGCTGCTGTTCTTCCGCCGTCATCTGACGTTCCGGCACCTCGATATGGTATTTCTTACCCAACTGCTTGATGGCATCTGCAAAACTGCATTGCTCCATGGCCATCACAAATCCTACGGCATTGCCGCTCACGCCGCATCCGAAGCATTTATAAATACCTTTCGAGGGACTGACGGTGAACGAACCGGTTTTCTCGTTGTGGAAAGGACATAGACCAATGAGGTTCGCACCTCGCTTGCGCAAGGTGACATAGTCGCTCACCACTTCTTCTATCTTAGCCGCAGCGAAGATACGCTCTATGACGTCTCGAGGGATCATCTTTAATCCTTATACCAGAGATATACACCGATTTTAATATTCCATTGGTCGAGTCGACCGCGGGTATATTGATCTTTGGGATTGCCACTGCCGTCTACAAATTGACGATTCGCATACGGATTGATAATACCGAAGTCATACCCTCCACGAAGGAAATATTGCTTGTATTGGAATCCGGCTCCTAAGCCCCATGTGATATTCAAGCGCTTGAAATGGTTGTTCTCTTCGTCGGGTCTTGAATAGTCATCTTTACTCGGGTCATAGCCGTTTCCGTGCATGTAATTGATAGGACCGTTGTAATCCATCTGGGTGTCCGTCCGCATGTCCATTGCCAGACCGCATTGGATGGTAGGACCCGTATAAAGCATCAGATAGGTCTCTTTCGCCACTTCGAACTTATACTGCCAGTCCACAAATAATTCTAACTCATGGTATGTGATCAGTTGACGATACCGAGGATAGTCCGCTAAGGCTCCTTTGGCTTTCCATCCGCTATTGGAGGCTGCGAAGGTGTAGTTGATACCTATCGAACTACCGAAACCTGCGATATAACTGGCATCATATACCAATCCCACCTTGAAACCTTTCAGTTTGGTGACCGAAGTAATGGAATCTTTGGCATAATCCGGGTTGGAAGGCAGATTGATGCGCAAGATAGGCTGTGCCCAACCGATCTGCAATCCGAAGCCTTGTTTGGGTAAGTCTTGTTTGGCACTCGCGCTGATAGCGAAACCAATCAATAACAAAGTTGCAAAAATCTTTTTCATCTATCGTTGTTTTTTAAATTTCACTTTACGAAATACATCCATCGGATCGAGAGGACGCACCTCATCCGCCCAGAAGAAGAGTGCTAACCGATCTCCTCCGGCGGGCACTTGGTCTAAGGGGTAGAGTACACCTGTCGTTTCAGCGGTAAAACGCATATGATGCACCTGTTGATTCTCGACGTACATGCGAATGAAACTGCTGGCCGTGGTGTTGACGCCTACGTAATCGCCCTCTTTCTCTTTGGGGTAGAATACCGTTAAAGCATTGCCATCCATATCCACGATCTTCACTTCTCCTTCCTCCAGATACGCCGTTACAATCTTACCGCTCATCTGATTGAAGTACTCATCGGTCTGCTGCATCACGCAGATCGCGCTTCCTGTTCCTACTGCATGGTCTACTGCTTCGTTCACGATATAAACTATCATACTATCCGCAGATATCTGCTGATTCTCGCTCCAGCAGATAGGCTGGGAATAAAGATGCATGGTCGAGTCCGAACTGAGATAGACCAACGAATCGCAGGTCATCTGCATATCATCTCGGTAGACACGAACACCGTAATGTGCCTGCACGCGACGATATGTACTGTCCGAATCCGGGTAAGGCACTTCACGCGTGTACAGGGTATCCGCATGGATATACGCGGTATGGTCGTCGTCACTCCAATCGACCATCAAGGCGCTGTCTGTCGCGAAACCGATACTGTTTTCTTCCCACATCTGGCCGTACTGACCGTATAAAGTGGCCTGTTGTGCACTATCGCGCATCTCCATATTTCCGATCACTTCGCCAAAACCGATATGCTTGTCATAATAGATCGTATCGCCGGTCAGGGTTCGCCCATTCGAATGATGAATAAACGATCGATCCAATAGCATCGAGCGTTCATTGCTTGTATTATACCATCCGAGTGAGGTGCGGATATCCGTCTCTTTCTCATAGATGATATCGGTCGGACTGATGAGATTAGCGATCTTTGTATCCGTGTTATACAGCAGCGTATCGCTTCTTAAGGTGAATTTCGGATTTACCAATACCACCTCCTCGCTGAAGACGGCTTGTTTCGTATTCGGCCGATAGTTTCCGCGAACGGAAGTAAGGGTGTTCAACGAGTCTTTCACTTCGCCATTATGGAAATAATAAGCTACTCCTGCAGCGCGGTCGTAGTTGAGACTGTCGGTAGTCAATATGGTCGGGTTCTCATTTACCCTGCCGTGAATCATCTTCACGTGCCTGCGGAGCCGGGCTAACTTGGTGTTACCGTCATAGAAGAGTTTATCTCCAAAGCCCTGCAGGGTGTCGCCTTGCACAAACCGCACGTGCCCGAAGGCATCAATCGAATTGGTGTTCTCGTAGAAATAGGCACTGTCGCAATACATCAAGGCTTCTTCATGGCGAAAAATCACGTTTCCGCGAAGAATCTGTGCATTGGCAATCCGTTCCTCATCAAAACTCAAGTTATCCGCTCGCTCCAGATAGACCATCGTCTGAGCCATGGACAATGAGCCATAGACAATGAACAACAAAACTCCTATAACCCGTAACCTGTAACCCATTACCGTTAATGAACCCAACCCGGGAATTCAAACTCGCAATTCTGCCACTCCGGATCGATTTGTATGAAGGTAGTTTTTTGTTTTTTGATAATCCATTCGTGAATGAAATCCTCTCTCAGTTTGGCTTCTAACATCGATTTGATGGCCTGGAAGTCATCCGACAGATTTGCTCTGTGTACATCCGTTTTCTTCTTCACTTTCACGATCGCGCATACTTCGCGGTTCTTGGTTTCATCCATCATTACGAAGGGTTGCGAAACCTCGCCTTCCTTCAGCGTATAGATCTGTTTGGCAATCTCCGGTGCTAAGTCTTGGTATTCAAAGCGACTACCTCCGGTATTGGGATTAATCATCAGACCGCCGTTCATCACGGTGTTCTTATCTTGCGAGAACTGAATGACCGCTTGCTCAAACTGCAGACTGTCAACCGCTATCTGATGACGGATGCTATCCAACCGCTCAATAGCTTTCACTTTATCCGTAGCACTGATGCGCGGACGAAGCAGGATATGACGGCAATTGATGCGCTCACCTTTCTTCTCGATGAGTTGAATGATATGATAGCCGTATTCGGTTTGCACAATACGACTCACGCGTTTCGGGTCATTGAGGTTAAAAGCCACTTCGGCGAACTCCGGTACTAACTGACCTTTGCCGACGAATCCTAACTCACCGCCGCGTTTCGCGCTCTCCGTGTCCTCTGAATACAGACGGGCTAACATGCTGAAATCCGCACTGCCGTTCTGTACGCGCTCCGTGAACTCTCTCAGACGCTGTTTGATACGCTCTGTCTCTTCAATCGGAACAGGAGGCTCGAAACTGATGATCTGAACCTCTACCTGCGCCGGCATCATCGGCAGTGAGTCAATGGGCAGCGATTGATAGTAACGCCGAATTTCAGAGGGAGTGGGTTTGATGTCGGCAGTCAGTTTGGCCTGCATCTGCTGAATAATCATCTGATTGCGCACGCTGGTCATCATTTCTTCGCGGATTTCCGAACTGGTCTTACGGAAATACTCCTCCATCTTCTCTTTCGACCCGATCTGGTTGATGTAGTAGTTCAATCGCATATCCACCTGGTGACTCACGCTCGACTCATTCGCCTCCACGGAGTCTAAGGCTGCTTGGTGCAGGAAGAGTTTTTGGACGGCCATCTGCTCGGGAATATAACAATAGGGGTCACCCGGAATAGATGTCCCTTCGTAGATGGCGCGTAGACGCTCTTCTTCTACTTCGCTACGTAAGATAGCCTCATCGCCTACTACCCAAATCACCTCGTCAATCACCCCCTGCGCACTCAGCGTGAGGCAGAATAACAGACCCAACAATATCGTTTTAGTTCTCATAGAATTTTATTTTCTGTTCTTGAATAGCCTCGTTATACAGTTTCTCTCGTTCTTTTTGCAAGAAATCCACTTGGCGCTCATGCAGCACCATCTTCTCAATTTGCGGGCGGGCATACTCGATCGGCATGGCTGAGCCGCGTAAGTACTTATCCGTCACTTGCAGAATATACGTATAGAGGGAATCGCTCATCTCCACTTGATCCTTGCTCTTCAGTTTATTCTCGATATCGCCGCGCTCAATAGGCATATGATTGAGCAGGTCGGTAGTGGTTAACCATTTATCGTCAAATAACTCATAACCGCTGGCGTTCTGGTACGCGTATTTCTCGATGTTATCCATCTCTTTCTTGCTCATCCATCCGCGCAGTTTAGCGATATTCGGTGCATCGTTCGGTACCACCACCAAGATACCGTGAATAATACTCTCATCCAATATGAATCGGTCGGACATCTGGGCGTAGATCTGTGCTACGGTCGTATCCAATACGGTCTTGGACATATGACGCTCCACCAAGTATTCTTCGTACGCATGTACGTACAGCGCGCGACGATAATCCTCTACCATGCGCTCGATCTCACTGTTCGCTTGCGCCTTGGCGTTGTCGTACAGCAGGATGTCCTTTGCCCACTGACTGATATACTGCTGCGTCACACGCATACTATCTTCGCTGTTCAGACCTAAGGTTAACGAATCTAAGGTCGAACGGTATAAATAATGCCCATTCACTTCTACGGCCGCACCGGACTGTTGTTTCTTCTCCAGCGCCTGACATCCGCACAACAAAAAGCTTGCCAAGGCAAGATATATAATCGGTTTATTTCTCATAACGGCCGCAAAGGTACAAAAAAATTTGCATATATACAAAAATTTTTGTAATTTTGCACGCAAAATGAGTTGTGAAGCCCTAAATAGTGCACTTTTACCCCATTTAGAGGGGGTGGAAAAGGACCAAATATGCGTAGTTGCGGATAAGTGCCTTATCCGCCATCCTGTCTGGACAGGTGCTCAAGCGCTGCAAAATCGACCGGTTTTGTGGCTCGAGGTGACGGAGGCGAATAAGTCGCTGGAGACCGTATCTCGTATTTGGGATTTTCTTTTTGAGCATGCCATTACCCGTAGGGGACTGCTGATTTGTATCGGAGGCGGGGCGCTGACGGACATGGGTGGTTTTGCGGCCGCTACGTATAAGCGTGGTATGAGCTATATCAATGTCCCTACGACTTTGCTGGCGATGATTGATGCCGCTTCGGGCGGAAAGACCGGCATTAACTACCGCGGCATCAAGAATAGCATCGGTGCGTTTGCTGCGCCGCGTGCTACCATCCTCTGTCCGGAATGGCTGTCTACTTTATCGCCCCTACAGTTCCTCAGCGGCTTTGCCGAGATGTTGAAGACGGGTTTGATAGACGGTCAGGCTTTGTGGAACGGCTTGCTGCAGTACGATCTGGATAAGATGGATACAGCTTCGCTCTCTCCGCTTATCGCGGATTGTATGGCGGTGAAGCAGCGTATTGTAGCGCAAGACCCGCAGGAAAACGGAATACGTAAGGTATTGAACTTTGGTCATACCTTCGGCCATGCGCTGGAACGGAAGATGCAGGTGCCGCATGGCTATGCTGTGTTATATGGAATGATCGCGGAATTATACCTTAGTGTGACGCGCTTGGGCTGTCCGCGTGAGCCCTTGCAACAACTCACCCGACTTATGCTGCAGTATTATGGTAAACCCCAGTGTAAGTGTTCGGATAGAGACCAATTGCTGGCCTTGATGCAGCAAGATAAGAAAAACGAACAGGCCGCTCAGATCAACTGTACCTTGTTGCAGGCCGTGGGTACACCGCTTATCAATCAATCGATCAGTGCTTCGGATGCCAATGAAGCATTGGATTACCTCTTCTCTTTGTAACGATGATCATAACGGATAAGAAAATAGAAAACCCGATGTTGAAGATGGTCGGTGCAGAAGCCGATCGTTTGGGGTTAGAGTGCTATGTCATCGGTGGGTATGTACGCGATCTGTTCCTGCATCGCGAGTCCACCGATATCGATGTAGTTGTTGTCGGCTCCGGTATATCTTTGGCGGAGGCCGTGGCAAAGAAATTAGGTAAGGGTGCCCATTTAAGTGTGTTTAAGACCTATGGTACGGCGCAAGTGAAGCGGGGAGATCTGGAGTTGGAGTTTGTTGGCGCACGCAAAGAGAGTTATACCCGCGATAGCCGCAATCCCATCGTCGAAGACGGAACGCTGCAGGAAGATCAGGACCGCCGCGATTTCACTATCAACGCCATGGCGATCTGTTTGAATAGTTCGCGTTATGGCGAACTGCTCGATCCGTTCGATGGAATCGGCGATTTAGAGCGCTGTATCATCCGCACTCCCCTCAATCCCGATATTACCTTCTCGGATGATCCGCTGCGCATGATGCGCGCCATCCGGTTTGCTACCCAGTTGGGCTTCAATCTGCATCCCGATACCTTCGATGCTATTCGGCGAAATGCTTCTCGTTTAGAAATCATCACCCGCGAACGAATAGCGGAGGAACTGAATAAGATTATGATGAGTCGCCGCCCATCCGAAGGGTGGCTACTGCTGGATAAAACAGGTCTGTTACCCCTTGTCTTACCCGATTTGGTGGCACTCAAAGGCGTGGAGGTGAAGGACGGGAAAGGACATAAAGACGTCTTCCTGCATACCCTTAAAGTACTTGATAATCTTGCGGATTCATCGGATAAATTATGGTTAAGATGGGCGGCCTTGCTGCATGATATCGGTAAACCCAGAAGTAAGGCATGGGACCCACAGGCCGGATGGACATTTAGAAATCATAATTATATCGGAGCCAAGATGGTGCCGCGTATCTTCGCAAAACTCAAACTGCCGTTGAATGAGAAGATGGAGTATGTGAAGAAGATGGTGGATTTGCATATGCGGCCGATTAACCTCATTGAAGATACGGTTACGGATAGCGCAGTACGCCGTCTGCTCTTCGAGGCAGGAGATGATATAGACGATTTGATGCTGCTCTGCGATGCGGACATCACGAGCCGTAATGAAGAGAAAAAAGCCCGATTCCATCGGAACTATCAGTTGGTACGGCAGAAGATGGTGGAGTTAGAGGAACGAGATAGGATTCGTAATTTCCAACCGCCAGTGAAAGGCGATGAGATCATGGAGATTCTTCATCTCGAACCCTGTTCTATCGTGGGTGAGTTGAAGGCTGCGATCAAGGATGCGATTCTCGACGGCATCATCCCCAATGAATACGAACCGGCTAAAGAATATATGCTCAAACTAGCACATGAGAAAGGCTTGTGTTAGAAAAAAAGAAGTGAAATTTGCGTATATCAAAATTATTTTGTAATTTTGCACCCGCAATTTGAAAACGGAATATGGCTGAGATAGACGAGATAAATGTAAATGCCGTGAATTACGGCGATGAGAACATCATTCACCTCGATGACATGGAGCATATCCGTCGTCGTCCGGGTATGTACATCGGTAAATTGGGTGACGGTAGTCACTCCGATGACGGTATCTATGTGCTGATTAAAGAGAGTATCGATAACTCGATTGATGAGTACCGCATGGGTGAGGGTAAGGTGATTGAAGTGGAGGTACAGGATGGCCGTGTGCGCGTACGTGACTACGGACGTGGAATACCTTTGGGTAAACTGGTCGATGTGGTTTCGGTGCTGAATACCGGCGGTAAATACGATAGCAAGGCTTTTAAGAAATCAGTTGGTCTGAATGGTGTGGGTACCAAAGCGGTGAATGCGCTGTCATCCTATTTCTCGGTGGAGTCATTCCGCGAAGGCAAGACTCGTAAAGCAGTGTTTGCGCAAGGTAAACTCGTTAGCGATACCGGTACGCTGGATTATAAGGGGACAGAGAAACGAGGCACCATCATCGAGTTTGTGCCCGATGACAGCAAGGGGCTCTTTGAGAACTATCATTTCCGCGATGATTATATCGAGGAGTTGCTGCGCAACTACGCGTACTTGAATACCGGTTTGACACTCGTCTATAACGGAAAGAAATTTGTTTCCAAGAACGGTTTGCTCGACTTGCTGACGGAGAATATGACGGAGACTCCGTTGTATCCGATTATTCATCTCGTGGGCGAAGATATCGAGATTGCGTTAACCCATACCAACCAGAACGGCGATGAGTATTACTCATTCGTGAACGGTCAGCATACCATCCAAGGCGGTACCCATCAGGCAGCGTATCGCGAAGCGATAGGACGTACGATCAAGGAGTTCTTCAATAAGAACCAGGAACTGGCGGATATCCGAAACGGTGTGGTAGGAGCGATTGCCATCAATGTGGAGGAACCGGTCTTCGAATCCCAGACGAAAGTGAAGTTGGGTTCGAAAGATATGAGTCCTACCGGCGGCGTGAGTGTGAATAAGTTCGTCAATGACTTTGTCAAGACCCAACTGGATAATTTCCTGCATAAGAACCCGCAGACCGTGGAGGTGATGCTGCAGAAGATCCAGGACTCCGAGAAAGAGCGTAAGGCTATTGCGGCTGTATCGAAGGTAGCGCGTGAGCGGGCGAAGAAGAACCTGGTGAACAACCCCAAGTTACGCGATTGTCAGATTCACCTGAACGATACTAAGCCGGTGAAATCGGCAAAAGATGCAGATGATGATCTGCGTTTGGAGAGTTCAATCTTCATTACCGAGGGTCTGTCTGCATCGGGGTCGATCACAAAGAGTCGCGACGTCCGTACCCAGGCTGTTTTCTCCTTGCGCGGTAAACCGCTTAACTGCTACGGGCTGAGTAAGTCGGTGGTCTATGAGAACGAAGAATTCAATTGCTTGCAGTCGGCGCTGAATATAGAAGACGGTCTGGATGAACTGCGCTATAACAAAGTCATCATCGCTACCGATGCCGATGTGGATGGAATGCATATTCGTCTGCTGATGCTTACGTTCTTCCTGCAGTTCTTCCCCGATCTGGTGAAGAAAGGACATGTCTATATCTTGCAGACTCCGCTTTTCCGCGTGAAGGATAAGAACCAAATCATCTACTGCTATTCCGAAGAGGAACGCCAGAAAGCGATCGCCAAAGTGAAGACGCCGGAGATCACCCGATTCAAAGGTTTAGGAGAGATTTCTCCCGATGAATTCAAGGGTTTTATCGGTTCTGGTATCCGTCTGGACCAGGTGACGCTGCGTAAAGAAGACGCAGTGAGTGAGTTGCTGGCCTATTATATGGGAAAGAACACCACCGAGCGTCAGCAGTTCATCATCGATAACCTCGTCATAGAGGAAGACCGTGTCGATGAATTCGAAGAGTAACGCTTTTCTGCGTATAATTATAAGGAATGCGCACGCGTGTATATCAAAATAAGGAACAGATCTTCTGTGAATGGCGTCATCAATGGGTGCGTCTCACACCGGAAGAATGGGTTCGCCAACAGTTGCTTCACCGTTTGGTGGAGCAATTTGGTTTTCCCGCCTCCTTAATCGGCGTGGAGGTATCTATTCAAGTGGGAGAAACCCATAAGCGCTGCGATGCGGTCGTCTATAATCGCCCCCTGCAGCCGCTTATGCTTATCGAATGTAAAGCGGAAATGGTTCCTTTGACGCAAAAGACCTTAGACCAGGCCCTTATCTATAATCGCCGTCTCCATGTGCCGTACCTTATACTGCATAATGGTGTTCAGACCATCGTTGTCAAGGTATCGGACTCCGGCGTGGAGCGTTTAGCGAATCTTCCTTCGTTCCCGAACGATTAATAAAGCTTCTTCGCGAATATCTTCCGGCAGGGCGATATTACGTAACTGCATGCTGCGGCACCAACCCGGTACGTCGCTTTCTTGCAGCGTAGTGAATACGGCCCGCACCATCTCGTGCTGCTCCGGGGTATAATCTTCTGCCGCAATGCCCGCCAGGGCATCTAATTCCTCATCATCGTAATACTCGATCTGTGCATTCGTCTGCAGCAGCGTCTCTCGTTCGCAAACGAGGTGCTCACCGCAACACCCCTCCGGACGGGTATTGTCCGAAGAGGGCGTGGGGTCTGACGCTTGCGTATCGGGTGACTGTTGAGCGCGAGCGCGTCGTCGCTCCCTAATCTCAAACAGCACCACGATCAACATCGTTAATGAGATGAAAAGCAAAAGAGGAGCCATTGACTTATTCACTATATTCGCAATCCGTTACTTCAGATAATTATCCTTGAGCGAGCAGGTGCGGTTGAGAACGAGTTTCTCTGCGTTCGTATCCTGGTCCACTACGAAATAACCCTGCTTAAGCAGTTGGTAATGATTCTCTCTCGGAATACCGTTCTCGAGGATCGGCGCATGTAACTCGCTGCGCAGCGCACCTTCTACTTTCGCTGTCACTACCTTCAGGCTTTCCGGATTCAGCAGGTCGCGGAAGTCACCCTCCTCTGCACTCGGGTTCTCTACGGCGAAGAGACGGTCGTACAGACGAACTTCTGCATCGAGTGCGCTGTTGCACTCTACCCAGTTGATCGTTGCTTTCGTCTTGCGGTTACCGCCTTCGGTGCCGGACTTCGAGTTCGGATCGTAGGTTGCATAGACGGTAGTGATATTACCGGCCGCATCTTTCTCGCACCCGGTCGCTTGGATGATGTAACTGTTCTTCAGACGTACCTCACGGCCACCGGGGCTGAGGCGGTAGAACTTATTATCGGCTTCCTCCAAGAAGTCACCACGTTCGATCCACAGTTCGCGACCGAAACGTACCTCACGTGTACCTAAAGCCTCGATTCCATCGATGTTTTCTGCGGTGAGTGTCTCGCCTTCGCCTTCATAATTGGTGATGATCAGTTTCACGGGATCGAAGATGGCACATACACGCGGAGCGGTCTCTTTGAGGTCCTCACGAATGGTGTGTTCCAGCAAACCCTGGTCGATCATACCTTCCACTTTCGTATAACCGATACGGTCCATGAACGTACGGATAGAAGACGGGGTGTAACCGCGGCGACGCAGACCGCAAACAGTCGGCATTCGCGGATCGTCCCAACCGGCTACCAGACCTTCTTTCACCAGTTGCAGCATCTTACGCTTCGACATCACGGTATAGGTGATGTTCAGGCGGTTGAACTCACGCTGCTTCGGACGATAGTCCGGTCCGTAGGGACTTAATCCGCAGAAATTAGCACCGCTGAACTGGTCGATGAAATAGTCGTATAACGGACGGTGTACCTCGAACTCCAGCGTACAGATAGAGTGGGTTACGCCCTCGAAATAATCGGACTGACCGTGGGCGAAGTCGTACATCGGATAGACGTTCCATTTACGGCCCGTACGGTGATGCGGGTGGGAGGTGATGATGCGGTACATGATAGGATCGCGGAAATGCATGTTCGGATTTGCCATGTCGATCTTCGCGCGCAGCACCATCTTGCCTTCTTCAATCTCACCGCGCTGCATCGCTTCAAATAGACGCAGGTTTTCTTCGATCGGACGGTCGCGATAGGGCGAAGCTACACCGGGTTCCGTAGGCGTACCTTTCTGCTCCGCGATCTGTTCTGCCGTCTGCTCATCGACATAGGCTTTGCCTTCTTTGATGAAACGGATAGCCAGGTCGTACAGCTGCTGGAAATAATCGGATGCATAGTATATCTGACCCCACTTGAAACCGAGCCATGCGATATCGCGCTCGATGGTCTCTACGTATTCGGTGTCTTCTTTGGCCGGGTTGGTGTCGTCGAAACGCAGGTTACAAACACCGTTGTATTTCTCGGCAATACCGAAGTCCAGGCAGATCGCCTTGACGTGACCGATATGCAGGTAACCGTTCGGCTCCGGCGGGAAACGCGTCTGAATACGACCGTCGTTCACTCCTTCTGCTAAGTCTTTTTCTACGATTTGCTCAATGAAATTGAGACTTTTTTCCTCTTGTTCCATATATAAATTTCAAATATCTAATTTCAAATATCAAAAATCAATTTCTTACGATTCCTCTTTCGGAATTGCGTATGAAATGGAGTATGGCATCGCGTTCGGGTGTCTGAGGCATTGTAGCCTCGATGGTATCGAGGGCCTGGGATACGATCATACCGCCTTGATAGATGAGGCGATACGCCTCTTGGATGGTATGAATCTGTTCCGGCGTGAAACCGCGACGGTTCAGGCCCACCGAGTTAATACCGCAGTACGCAATGGGTTCGCGGGCCGCAATGACATAGGGCGGGATATCTTTGTTGATCTTCGAACCGCCTTGAATCATCACATGGCTACCGATATGACTGAACTGATGCACCAGCGTACCACCTCCAATGATCGCGAAGTCATCCACTTCCACTTCGCCGGCCAACTGCGTGGCATTCGACATGATGATGTTGTTATGCAGGATGCAGTCGTGCGCTACGTGGCAGTAAGCCATGATGAGGTTGTTATTACCGATGACGGTCTTGCCTTTCGACGCTGTGCCGCGATGAATAGTGACGAACTCGCGCAACACGCAGTTATCGCCGATGATGGTCCAGGTCTCTTCTCCCTTGTATTTCAGGTCCTGCGGCACAGCACCGATGACGGCGGAAGGGAAGATATGGCAGTTATCACCGATGATCACATTGTCATCGACATAGGCGAACGCATCGATCGTGACGTTCTTTCCGATTTGAGCCTTTGGGCTCACATATGCTAATGGGCTTATCATAAATTACTAATTACCATTTACCAATTACCATTTACCAATTACCAATTACCATTTGCCATCTACCAATTACTCCGAAAGAATTTGGTTTCGGAGTCGTCTTACGCACTGCGTATTGAACGTATGTCCGGGTTTATACGCGATGATTCGTCCTTGGAGACGGAGTCCGAGTAGTGAAAAATCCCCGATGACATCGAGCAGTTTATGCCGTGCGGGTTCATTCTGGTAATTCAGCGGCGAGAGATACCCCAGTTTGGTAGCATCCATGTGCGGTTGTCCCATCTTATCGCAGAAATAGTCCATTCCTTCCTGCGACATCTCCGTCTCGTATATCACGAGCGCATTCTTCAGGTCGCCGCCTTTGATTAGGCCCACACGCAGCAGCGGTTCTATCTCGCGCACGAAGCAGAACGTACGGGCAGCCGCTATCTCTTTGGGGTAATCCTTGATCTCCTTCAGCGTTGCATGTTGTTCGCGCAGTAAGACCGAAGGGAAAGCAATCGTCACATCTACCTCGAAATGGTCGCACGGTTCTACACGAATACGATGCCCGTGCTCCGAGATATACTCGATCGGTTCGGTCACTACATACACCTGCTGTTCAGCGTCCTGTTCCTTGAGTCCCACGCGTTGAATCTCTTTTACGAAGAGGCGGGCACTGCCGTCCAAAATCGGCATCTCCGGACCATCCACATCAATGATGCAGTTATCCACGCCCAAGGCATACAGTGCACTCAGCGCATGCTCTACCGTACTGATCTTCCATTTTCCGCGCTCCAGCACCGTACCTCGCTCGGTAGCCGAGACGTAATCTGCCAAAGCCTGATAACAAGGTTGCTTAGGCAGGTCCACGCGGCGCAAACAGATACCTGTGTTCTCCGGCGCAGGATGAAAAGTAGCGGTGATATTCAGCCCCGTATGCAATCCTACAGAACTGAGCGTGAAGCTGTCTTGTATGGTATGTTGTTTCATTTCTCTGTTGCTGCTTGTTTGAATTTGACGACGGCGCGGCGCCAAAGACCTGCGTCAATCGCCGGATAACCCATGTAGCGACCCGGTTTGCGGATGTTACCCGGCACACCGGTTTGCGCACCGAAGACGCAGTTATCGGTGATCTCGATATGACCCGCTACACCCACCTGACCGGCCAGCACGCAGTGTTTACCGATCTTCGAACTGCCGGCGATACCTACCTGCGCGCAGAGGAACGTGCTCTCGCCTACCTCTACGTTATGCGCGACTTGCACCAGGTTATCGATCTTCACATTGCGACGAATGATGGTCGAACCCATCATCGCGCGGTCGATGGTCGTGTTCGCTCCGATCTCCACATCATCTTCGATGATCACATTGCCTATCTGCGGGATCTTCTGGTTCACGCCCTGTGCGTCGGGTTCAAAACCGAATCCGTCCGAACCCACTACTACACCGGCATGCAGGATGCAGTTCGCGCCGATGACGCTATGCGCGTACACTTTCACGCCCGCATAGAGGATCGTGTTGTCGCCGATCACGACATTATCGCCGATATATGTGTTAGGGTATATCTGCACACCCTTACCTAACTGCACGTTCTTGCCGATATAGGCGAAGGCACCGATATACGCGTCCTCGGGAACAACAACGCTTTCGCTGATGCTCACCGGCTGCTCGATACCCTGTTTGGCAGGGTTCAACGCTTTGGATACCAGTTGCAGCAACATTCCCATCGCGCCGCGGGCGTTCTCAACGAGAATCACCGCTTGCTTCGATTCTTCAAAACGCGCACGTATGCTGTCGCTGTTCGCCACTAAACCTTCAGAGACTAACACTGCACCGGCTTGGGTATTCTCCAAGTACGGCATATATTTCGCATCCGTGATGAACGACAAATGATGCGGTTGTGCCGATTCAATCGGAGCTACATCGCTTACCATCGCTTGCGCTTTGCCTATCAGTTTGCCGCCTAACAGCGCTGCTATTTGTCCTGCACTAAATTCCATAAATCAAAAATAAAAAATCAAAATCCTACATGCGATACTTGAAAATGTATCGCTTTATCGGTTTGCGTGTCAACGACTCGAGATCCAGTATCTCACTTGCCTCGGCAATATCGCGCACGCGTCCATCGGAGTATAAAATATCGATGGAATCGGCCTTTTCGCTATAGGTATTGCTGGTTGAGACATGTTCGGACCATAAGTACTGCGCCTCCTCTTCCGATACCCCTAAGGCTGCGGCGTAGGTTTGATTGAGTTCTTTCTTCTGCGCTTCGGTCAGCGGAGCATCTAATAGTTCGCCGCGGAACAACTGACGGTTGATAAAACTCTTGCTTAACGCACTGAGCACTTTATCTTCACTCGATATCCATGCCTTGATAGCCGACAGCACATCGTTGTCGTCCAGCAGCGCATATTGCTCCAGCGCTTCACTCGTCGGACTAAACATATCGAACGTCACGTTCTGATATAGGAAATACCTCAGCGCCGGCGAACAGAAGAGCTCTCCGCTCTCGCGAGCTATTTCTTTTGCCCGACTCAAAATCTTAATCAAGTGCTGCTCCGCTGCCACACTCGTCTTATGCAGATAGACCTGCCAGTACATCAGTCGGCGGGCAACGAGGAATTTCTCCACGCTGTAGATACCTTTTATCTGCACCACTAACTTATCATCGCGCACGTCCAGCATCTTCAGCAGTCGTTCGCTGGCTACGCGGCCTTCCTGCACGCCCGTGAAGAAACTGTCGCGACAGAGGTAATCCATCCGGTCGACGTCCAACTGACTCGAGATCAACTGGTGCAAGAAATGCTTCGGATATTCGTTCTTAAAGATAGCAATCGCCGTGTCGAGTTGTCCGTTTAGATCCTCGTTGATGCGTAACATCATCAGCAGCGAGATATCCTCATGCGTCACGCCGTCTACGATCGTATGCTCCAGCACATGCGAGAACGGACCGTGACCGATATCGTGCAGCAGAATAGCGATCATTGCCGCTGTCTCTTCCTGCTCCGTGATCTCCACATCTTTTAACCGTAGCGAACGAATCGCTTCCTGCATCAGATGCATCGCACCTAACGAATGACCGAACCTACTGTGAGTCGCACCCGGGTACACCAGGTACGACAGGCCTAACTGCCGAATACGGTTCAGGCGCTGCACATACGGATGCTGCAGCACATCATAAATCAAGTCATTCGGAATCGATAAGAACCCGAAGACAGGGTCGTTGATTATTTTTCGTTTATTGGCCATGTATATACTCTATTGACGCATCAATCGACGCATCCATTGACGCACAAATCAACCACGCACGCAAGCGCACGCTACAAATCGGCTGCAAAAGTACAAAAAAATAATGACATACACAAGTGTGTATGCCATTTTTTTGCAGATTTTACTGCATTTTGCGGCTCATTAGCCCTGATTGGCTTGCTGCCTTGCTTCACACCATTTCATTTTTCTGCTTTTATAGCCAATTGATTTATTGTGGTTTACAAACATGTTATCGGACTCAAGAAAGACTCATCTAAGAGTAATCTCGGAGGCAATACGGACTCAAATCACCTGATTCCTTGTTTGCCTAGCAAATAAGGGCGTGCCGAAGATACTATATATATTTGGAATATACAAATAAAATCGGAAATTTTTAGGGAGTAGACGTTGTCTTATCTCACTTCTCGTCCGTCAAGGGTGTAGAGTTTATCACCCAAGAGGAGGAAGATGTGGTCATTGATAATGACCTTATTGGTGATAGGTAATTGGTCATTGGTAATAGGATCGAGGCCTTGGCCGGAGTAGTGCTCCTGGCGGACGATATAGAGGGTGACGACATTGTAGTCGTAGCTGACGATGACGAAGGTGCGCGTCGGGACATTGAGATCAAAACTCGGGAGGTTGAACTTATTCGAAACGGTGTACTCTTGGCCATTGTAAGTGAGCGATGTCCAGCCGGTGACAACCGCGCTATCCAATACCAGATAGCGACAAACGTCGATGGAATCGATGATTTCCGGTGCTTGCTCGGGTAGCACTTCTTGGTTTTGACCCACTTTAAACTGCTCGGAAGGAGAGATCTCGGGTACACCGAAATAGTTGATGAAACGTCCCGTGACGCTGGACAACGGATCGCCTGCTTTGACGTCGGTGCCATAGCGTTTACCGGTCTGTCCGTCTCCGCGGTCGAAGAGCAACATACTGCCGGTTTCATCGCGGATATAGATGTAGTTATCGTATTTCTTGGTGACGATGACATCGTTCAGATACACGACCGCATGGTCTTCGGATCGAACAGCCTCGGCAATTGATAACGGACAGAGGAAATGTAGCAGGATCTGTACTTCGGTCTGCACCTCGCCGCTGGTGAGCAAGAGGGTATCGATGAAACGTCCTTCTTGGCACTCGCCGGTAGGGAAATTTAATTCGTAACGGATAGTTAGTTGGTCTCCGTCGCGGTCTAAAAGTGCCGATGAAATCGAGAAGATATCGCCTTTTTTGAGCGAGACGGAGATGTCCTCGGTCAGTTTATTGGCATTCACCTCAATCGTGCGCGAACCGGAAGCTTCGATGGTGGTACCGAAGTTAACCAGCGGCGCTACGATAGCCGGCACGTCGCCTATGGCCTCGGTACGGCGGTAGAGGCAGACAGGTGTCTGCGAACGTTCCTGATAGCAGGAGAAGAGGGTGGGGTTATTCGAGGCGTTATATTGGATGATCTTCGAGAGGCTGTTGCCTAAGTTGGTGATGACCGCTTCGCCGCCGTTCTCGATAGCGATGGACCAGTAGCCGTAGTTGCCGTAGGTCTTCTCATCCACGACGTCGGTCCAGACCGCTAAACGGTTCTTGGTCTTCCCTCCGGAAGCGACGAGATAAGCTTCTTCGTAGCGCAGTTCGTCCTGGAAGATAAAGGCTTTTTGTCCGTTCAATTCGGTGATACGAAGGGTATAGATGGCGCTTTCATCGGCATCCACCTGCATGCGGTCCGATGAGTAACGTCCTTTGATGGCATGGATATTATTCACGCTCTCCCATTCATCGTAGTAGCCCATGATATAGTTCACGCCGTCTTTATAGACGCCGAAGATGACCTGATCGGAGTCCTCGAGTTGCGCCACATCGGTCACCAGCTGGTAGGAGTCCATCGTGAAAGGCGAACTGCCGCCGGATGAAGAGCGGATGGAGATGGTATTGATATAAATGGCATTCTCCGTACACTCCACCCAAAACTTGATCTTACCGCTCTGCGGGGTATCGAAGGTGAAGACCGAGTCGCGGTTATAGACCCCTTCTCCGCTGGCAGCGGGTTTGGTGATAGGCATGGCTTGGGGTTCGTTAGTGCCTACTTGCACATAGAGGGTGCCTTTGCCTTTGGAACTGTTCTGGCAGAAGTTGACCGTGATACGGCGCACTTCTTTGAAACTCTGTACGGACGTAGCACCGGCACCGGATGTACCGGTTTTGACCCCGACACCACAGGAGTAGAGTCGTCCATCAGCCGTCGTGCGACCGGCAGAGTATTCGGTAGCGTCTTTAACGCTGGTCCAACCGTCGGTGACACCGTCGCACACCGTGGCACCGACCTTACTGGCCCACTTAAGAGAAGTAAACGTATAGGTGGTCACGCCCGCATAGAGGGAGACCGAACCAAAGAACAAAAGGAGAATGGTAAATAATTTTTTCATGGTATCGTTTATTTGTAGTTTCAAATTGGGCTGCAAATTTACAGCTTTTTTTTGATATAAGCAAAAAAACGGCATAAATTTTGTGTAATTCAAAAAAAAGCAGTAATTTTGTACGCGATTTTTGATGCCTATGAATCGAATTCTGTGGGTTGATGACGAGATAGACTTGTTACAACCGTATATCATTTATCTGAAAGGTAAGAACTACGAAGTAGTAACTGCCAGCAACGGAGAGGATGCACTGGCTTTAGTCGAAAGTCAAAAGTCGAAAGTCGATAGTCGTCCTTTTGATATCGTGTTCTTAGATGAGAACATGCCGGGTATGTCGGGTCTGGAGACGCTGCAGGAGATCAAGCGTATTCATCCGGAGGTGCCGGTGGTGATGATTACCAAATCGGAGGAAGAGCATATCATGGAGCAGGCCATCGGAGAGAAGATCGCCGATTACCTGATTAAACCCGTGAACCCGAGTCAGATTCTGCTTTGCCTGAAGAAACATATTCATCAGCAGTCGATTGTGACGGAGCAGGTGCAGCAGAACTACCGGCAGGAATGGAGCGATATATCCTATATGATCGATACGGCGAGTACGATAGAGGAATGGAAAGCGATTGAGCGGACGCTGACGAAATGGGACCTGGAGTTGGAGAACTCCTCTATGCGCTCGATGATCGAAGACCAGCGTATTCAAGCCAATGCGGCCTTTGCGAAATGGGTGGCGAAGAACTACGAAGAGATAATCGAAAGTCGAAAGACGAAAGACGATAGTATTCGTATGTCGCCGGACGTAATGAAACATGCGGTGTTCCCTCTGTTGGACAAGGGCGAGAAAGTGATGCTATGCGTGATTGATAACTTCCGCTACGACCAATGGAAGACCATCCAGCCGCTGTTGAGTGAGTTCTATTCGGTACAGCATGAAGAACAGTATATGTCTATTTTGCCTACGGCAACGCAGTATGCCCGCAATGCGATATTCTCGGGTCTGATGCCGCTGCAGATTCAGGAGATGTTTCCGCAATACTGGGTGGAAGAAGGAGATGAGGAGAGTAAGAACCAATATGAGAAAGAATTGGTGCAGACCCTCTTGGACCGCTATCGCAGGCGGGAGAGTTTTCAATACTGGAAGGTGAACGAGAGCGATTTCTGCGAGCGGGTGACGCAGCAGTTAAAAGGGGTGCAGGCGCCGCTGAGTATAGTGGTGCTGAACTTCATCGATATGCTGTCGCATTCGCGTACGGAGAGTAAGATGATGCGGGAGTTGGCCAATGACGAAGCGGCGTATCGGAGTCTGACGCTCAGTTGGTTCCGTCACTCGCCTACATATGAGTTACTGCGCCGTGCGGCGGAGTTGGGATTTACCTTAGTGCTGACGACCGACCATGGCACGACGCGCGTGAAGAATGCCGTACAGATCATCGCCGATAAGAACACGAACACCAATATCCGCTATAAGGTCGGCAAGGCGCTGAACTGCAGTTCGAAGAACGTGCTGACGCTGGATCAGCCGAAGCGGGTGGGGCTGCCCTGTCCGAACGTAAGTAGCAGTTATGCGTTCTGCACGGGCAATGACTTCTTCGCCTATCCGAACCAGTTCAATTACTACGCCCAATACTATCGCAATACGTTCCAGCACGGCGGTGTGTCGCTGGAGGAGATGATTGTGCCGTTAGTGACGTTAATTCCGAAGAAATAAGAAAACATGCTGAAGCGTATCTTCATAGCACTTGCAGCACTTCTGGTGGTGATCTTAGTGGTGCTCGTGATCGTTCTAAGGCCGATGTTAAGTCATCAGTCGCCTCCCGGTGAGGCGTTTTTAGAGGCACATCCGCATCGGCTGAGCGTGCTGACGTGGAATACGGCGCGTATGGGCGGGTTTGCCAAACCCGAAGCGAACCGGGTGCTGAAGATGTTGCTTAAGCAGGATGCGGATGTGATCTGTCTGCAGGAGGTAGATGTATATAAAGATGAGAAATACCTGACGTTGGGTGACGTGAAGCGCACGTTAGGGAAGAAATACAAGTATTCGTATATCGACTTTGCGATCTATAACAAACGCCATCAGTTCGGTACGATGGTATGGTCCAAATACCCCTTAATCAATAAACAGACGATTCAATACGAGTCGCGCGGTAACATCTCCAACCAATGCGATGTGGTGGTGGGAGCAGATACGATACGACTGATGAATAATCACTTGGAGTCGTATAGTTTCACAGCGGCGGACCTGGATGATCTCGCGCAAGTACGCGATAAATGGGAGCGCGCAACACCTATACGTAATGCGCAGGCGCGTAAGGTGCGCGAGAAGGTAGAGACGAGTCCTTATCCGGTGATTGTGGTAGGGGATTTCAATGCGAGTCCGCTGAGTTTCGCCTATCGGCATATCCGCAAAGGTATGCACGACGCGTGGTTGGAGACGAGTTGGTTGAAATGGGGCGCGACCTGCCATAAACGGGGTTACGGTGTGCGCATCGATTATATTCTTTCTTCGCCGGAGTTGGTACCTGTCTCGTGTGCGATTGAACCGACGAATGCTTCGGATCACTATCCGATGACGGCTACCCTCGCGTGGTAGCCGTCTCGTGTATACGCGTGTCAGACGCGTTTATGATAATGATAGTTATCGAAGTCTTTCCCCTGTGAACTGTCATTGTTGCCGAACCGCTCTTTGAGTCGTTCCCACCAGGTGAAGATCAGGGGTTCTTGCCAGTTCCGTTTTTTCCAGTAGAGGATGAGTAGCCATCCGAAGAGGAATCCGCCAAGGTGGGCGAAATGGGCTACGTGATCGGCCGTCAAACCGGCAACGGAACCTAATCCGGCAAAGAGCTCAACAACCGCATATATAATAACGAATATGCGCGCACGTATGGGCACGGGGATGAAGAGCAGGAACATCGGTACATCGGGGTAAAGCCAACCGAAGGCAAACAGGATACCAAAGACGGCACCGGAAGCTCCGATGGTATTGAGGTAATAGGCATATTGCGCCACTACTTCAGGTCCGTAATGACCGGACAGATCGGATAACATCGCCATCCATACCAGTTCTTGCACCAAAGCGGCGCCTAATCCGCATACCAGATAATAGATCGCGAAGCGTCGAGCACCCCATTCGCGCTCGATCACCGGCGCGAACATCCATACCGCGAACATATTAAAGAAGATATGGCTGAAGTTCGCGTGCAGGAACATGTAGGTGATCGGTTGCCAGAAATGGAAGGAGTCTGCTGTGACATAATGCAAGCCGCCGATGGCATTCAGATCGATGCCATGGCCTTTCAAGACGTAAGCCAGCAGAAAAATCAATAAGTTGGCTATTAACAAATAGCGTGTGGTTGTAGGTAAATTTCTCATAATCGGTTGCAAAAGTACTACTTTTTCGCGGAATAATCACACAAAAAGTGCACCAAAATAGGGAAAAAGCACTTTTTTTTACTAAAAATGCATTTTTTTTTCAAAAAATATTTGGTATATAAAGAATTTTTAGTAATTTTGCAAGCGTATTTCGAAAATAGAGACACATAGTTCACTTTATTAATAACTTTAAAAACACAAAAGTATGAACAAATCAGAACTTATTAAGGCAGCAGCAGCTAAGGCTGAGGTTTCGAACGCATTGGCAGCAAAGGTTCTCGACGCAGCTATCGAGGCTACTATCGAGGCAGTTAAGAAGGGCGAGGGCGTACAGCTCGTCGGCGTTGCTACTATCGCAGTTAAGAATCAGGCAGCTCGCAAGGCTAAAAACCCGCGTACCGGTGCCGTTGTTAACGTTCCGGCTAAGAAGGTTGTTAAGATCAAAGCTGGTGCTAAACTGGCTTTCTAATCTAGCTATATGGCTTAGCAAACGAGTTGCTCCTTCATTTGAGCAACTCGTTTTGCGTCTTTTCTAAAATAATTGACTCATGTTGAATATTATTCTCAGTGGTGCTCCGGGTAGTGGAAAGGGTACCCAATCGGACTTGTTAGTCAAGAAATACGGTTTGCAGCACCTGTCAACGGGTGACGTGCTTCGTGCCGAGATTGCAACCGGCAGTGCATTAGGTCATCAGATAGATGCGCTTATCTCGAAGGGCAATTTAGTTCCGGATGATATGATGTACGGCGTGATAGAGAATTATATCGCTTCACTTCCGAAGGATTGTAAGGGTACTATCTTCGACGGATACCCCCGTACGGTAGCGCAAGCCGCGGCGCTTACGCATCTTCTCGAGAAATATAACATGGATGCGATCATGATTGACCTGCTGGTGGACGAGCAGTTGTTGATCCAGCGTCTGATTGATCGCGGTAAAGTGAGCGGTAGAGCGGACGATAACCTCAATACGATTCGCCACCGCATCGCGGTATATCATAACCAAACCGAACCTATTGCGCATTACTATCTGCATAAAGGCAATTATTTCGCCGTGAACGGTAATCATACCATGGCGGATGTGTTCCTGCAGATCATGCGTATCGTCGACCGAGAGTCGAAAAAATAAATCTTATGGCAGCTAACTTCATCGATTACGTTAAGATCTACTGCCGCTCTGGCAAGGGCGGAGCCGGCTGTATGCACCTTCATCGCGCGAAATACCTTCCGAAAGGCGGTCCGGACGGCGGTGACGGCGGTAAAGGCGGTTCGATCATCCTGCGCGGCAACCGCAACCTATGGACCCTGTTGCACCTAAAGTACCAGAAGCATATCATGGCGACCGACGGTGGCAAGGGTGGTCAGAGTCGTTCGTTCGGTAAGGACGGCGAGGATAAGATCATCGAGGTGCCGTGCGGTACGGTGGTCTATGACGGCGAGACAGGAGAGTATATCTGCGAGGTGAAGGAGCATAAGGAGCAGGTAGTGTTGCTCAAAGGTGGTCGTGGCGGTTTGGGTAACTGGCATTTCCGCACGGCGACTAATCAGGCCCCTCGTTATGCGCAGCCGGGTGAACCCGCGCAGGAGCGGACGGTGATCATGCAATTGAAAGTGCTGGCCGATGTGGGTCTGGTGGGTTTTCCCAATGCCGGTAAATCGACCTTGTTGAGTGTGGTGTCGGCTGCCAAACCCGAGATCGCGGATTATCCGTTTACGACTTTGACACCGCAGTTAGGTATCGTCTCCTATCGCGACGGCCGTTCGTTCTGTATGGCCGACATACCGGGTATCATCGAAGGGGCCGCGGAAGGCAAGGGCTTAGGTCTGCGCTTCTTACGTCATATCGAGCGTAATGCGGTGCTGCTCTTCATGGTGCCGGCGACGAGTAAAGATATCGTGGCGGAGTATGAGATCCTCCTGCATGAATTGGAGAAATACAATCCTGAACTGCTGACCAAGGCGCGTATCTTAGCTGTCACGAAATGCGACCTGCCGCGCGTAGACGAAGAAGGTAAAGAGTTGCCCAAATTGGATTATAAGAAACTGAGCAAGAAATTAGGTATCGAAGTGCTGCCGATTTCTTCCGTCGCAGGGCAGGGTATCGACGAACTGAAAGATGCGCTGTGGACGGAGTTGAATAAGGAGCAGAATCAGGTGATTGAGATATCTCATGCGCCGATTGATATCACACGCATCGAGTCAGAAGAGCCTGAGGCGATGGAGGATGCGGAAGAAGAAGGCACCATCTATCTCAATGAGGTAGAGGAAGAATGGGACCTCGATAAATACAAAGGCATCGGTTGGGATGAGTGAGCCACAGGCCCACATTTTAGATTTTTGATTTGAGATTTTGCAGCATACTTTCTACGATAGGATGATTGAATGGCGTGAACGCCATATCAGCGAGAAGCACTTGGTGCTCCTCCTATCGTTTTTTGTAGGTGCTTTCTCTGCGGCGGCAGCGGGTTTGCTGAAGTCGTTTATTCATATCATCCAACAGTTGGTGGAGGGTCACCTCATTGCCGGCGGACATACATGGTGGTATCTGATCACCCCGGTGATAGGTATCACGTTAGCGGCCTTGTTTGTGAAATACATCGTGCGGGACGATATTTCGCACGGTATTACGAAGATCCTCTATGCGATCTCGCAGCGTAAGTCGATCATCAAACCGCATAACATGTGGTCTTCCGTTGTCGGTTCGGGTCTTACCATCGGTTTCGGTGGTTCCGTCGGAGCTGAGGCTCCTATCGTATTGACAGGTGCAGCCATCGGATCGAATCTGGCGAAGGCTTTTCGTTTGAACCAGAAGACGATGATGCTGATGATCGGTTGCGGTGCAGCAGGGGCTATCGGCGGTATCTTCAAAGCGCCTATTGCCGGTTTGGTCTTTACGCTGGAAGTGCTGATGATGGATCTGACGATGACTTCAGTGGCACCGTTATTGATCTCTTCTGTCACGGCTACGGCTATCTCCTATCTGCTGACGGGAGTGGATCCTATGTTCCCGATCGCAGCGGCTGATCCTTTCCTGGTCAAGCGTATTCCCTGGTACCTGATTTTAGGTGCTATATGCGGTCTGGTCAGTCTGTACTTTACTCGCGGAATGAATCATCTTGAGCAATGGATGAAACATTCGATTCAGTCGATGTGGGGTAAGTTGCTGGTTGGTGGGGCTATGCTGAGTATGCTGATCTTCCTCTTCCCGCCGTTGTATGGTGAGGGTTACGATGTAATTCGTCAGTTGATTAACGGCGACTGCATGACAGCGATTGTAAATAGTCCGCTTTCGCAGTTCTTGTCCTTTAATCCGCAACTGGTGTTGGTGGGTTATTTTGTAGCCATCATCCTGTTGAAGATCGTTGCTTCGGTAGCTACGAATGGTGCCGGCGGTGTGGGAGGTATCTTCGCTCCTTCGCTCTTTATGGGTGCAATCGTCGGTTTTGTCACGGCGAGATTGATGAGTATGTTGGGTCTTTCCGTATCGGAGGCGAACTTCGCGCTGGTAGGTATGGCGGGTTTGATGTCGGGTGTGATGCATGCGCCGCTGACGGGTATCTTCCTGATTGCGGAGTTGACGGGTGGTTACCATCTTTTCATGCCGCTGATGATCGTGAGTGTGATCTCATATCTGACGATTATGCTGTTCGAGCCCCACTCGCTGTACGCTATGCGTCTGGCGCAGAAAGGTGAACTGCTTACTCATAACAAAGACCGCAACGTGTTGACTTTGCTGAAGATGGACAGTGTCTTAGAGACCGATTTCATCACCATCTTCCCGGAGATGACGCTCGGACAACTGGTGAAGGTGATCTCCACCAGTAACAGAAATGTGTTTCCGGTAGTTGATAACGACGGTCACTTACGCGGTATTTTGCTGTTGGATGAGGTGCGCAATATCATGTTCCAGCCGCGTTTATACAAACGCTTCACGGTGGAGCAGTTGATGACTTCTCCGGCAGCGGTTTTATCCTCCAATATGCCGATGGAGAAGGTGATGGAGACCTTTGAGGATACCGGGGCATGGAACTTACCGGTTGTGGATGAGGAACGAAAGTATCTGGGCTTTGTCTCCAAATCGAAGATCTTCAATTCCTATCGCCACGTGTTAGTCCATTTCAGCGAAGAATAACCATGCGTCCTATTCGATTCGTTCTACCAATTGGAATATCTCGTTACAAACGGGGAAAAACGATGTGGGCAGGGTGTTTTTGAAAGCAAAAAGCAAAAAAAAACGCTTTTAAGCAAAAAAAACACCCAAAAATTTGCGTAATTCAGAAAAAAGCAGTACTTTTGCAGCCGCTTTTGAAGCGAGGGTGCCATCGTATAACGGTTAGTACTCAAGATTTTCATTCTTGCAATAGGGGTTCGATTCCCCTTGGCACTACGAAATGACCTTCCCTAAAGTCACTTTCCGAAGCTGATCCTCTCAAGGCTAAGGAAGATTTGAAAACAAAGTCCGCGAGTCGGACACCAAAACAACAACAAAGATGGCAAATCACAAAAGCTCTTTGAAGCGTATTCGCCAAACGGCAGCGCGCAAAGCACACAATCATTATTATGCAAAAACCGCACGTAATGCAGTGCGCGATTTGCGCAAGACGACCGACAAAGCTGCAGCAGCTGCTGCACTGCCGAAGGTAAGTTCTATGCTCGACAAACTGGCTAAGCGTCACATTATTCATACCAACAAGGCGGCTAACCTCAAATCGAAGCTCGCTCGTATGATTAATAAACTCGCTTAATATACGCAGTTAGGTCAAAACGGAAGAATCGCATCGCGGTTCTTCTTTTTTTATACATAAAATGCAGTAAAATTTGCATATATCGAAAAAAAGCAGTACTTTTGCAGTCGATTTTGATACAAATGTTAAGATGAAAGAGAATAATATTCCTATTGTTGATTGTCCGTACGGTGACTATATGATCGGTGATGCGAGCGGTAAACTGATGAACGAGTACGGTCGCTATCCGTGTAAGATCAAGTGCGGTGTTTATGCTTTTTTGGTGCGTGGTACAGCCCGAGCGACGATTAATGTGACGGATTATGAGTTCAAGCAAAATGATATCTTGTTACTGGAGCCCGGCAGTTTCCTCTTTATTCGCGAGTGTTCAGAGGATGCGCTGGTATATTGGATTGTATTCGGCAGTAAGTTCCTGGAGAAACACACGGTGAATAACAAGATGTCGCTTTCGGCGCTGCAGCTTCATTCGCCGAAACTGAGTGTCAGTGAGAACCATGCGGAAGTGATCTGTTCGATGTATGATACGGTGGTTAAAGCGCTGAACGCGCAGCCGACGATGTTGGATAGCGAGAAGATGGTTCATATCTTCAATCTGTTACAGACGAGTTACGCCAAGTATGCGCATGAGCAGGATGAGTACCTCGTGAAGCCGATGGACCGTAAGACGGAGATCTATCAGGAGTATTGCCAATTGGTGCTGAAGCATTATCAGGAATGGCATCACGTCAGTCAGTACGCCGATGCGATGCGCTTGACTTTGCCGCACTTATGCTCGACGATCAAATCCGTCGGCGAACGTACGGCCGGTGATATCATCATCGAAGCCATCATTACGGACGCGAAGAGCCAATTGAAGATCACGAATCTGCAGATCAAAGAGATTGCTTTGAGTTTAGGTTTTGATAATGTGGCTTTCTTTAACCGCTTCTTCAAGAGCCATGTGGGAGTAACCCCGAAGGCTTATAGAAACGCATAATGCGTTTCAGTTGAAGGTTGAAAGTTGAAAGATAAAGGACGCTGATCAGCGTCCTTTGTTTTTATCGGTTCTTGTACATCTCTTCGTAATATTTCTCGTATTCTCCGGAGGTGATGTTATCGAGCCATTCTTGATTGTCAAGATACCACTGAACGGTTTTCTCAATGCCTTCTTCGAACTGGAGAGAGGGTTCCCATCCTAACTCACGTTGTAACTTCGTGGAATCGATGGCGTAACGCATGTCGTGTCCGGCACGGTCGGTAACAAAGGTGATGAGGTCGAGGTCCGCTCCTTCCGGACGGCCTAACAGACGGTCTACGGTCTTGATGACGGTCTTGATGATATCGATGTTCTTCCATTCGTTGAAGCCGCCGATGTTATAAGTCTCGGCGATGGTTCCTTTATGGAAGATCAGGTCTATGGCGCGAGCGTGATCCACCACGTACAGCCAGTCGCGTACGTTTTCACCCTTACCATAAACCGGCAACGGTTTGCGATGACGGATATTATTGATGAAGAGCGGGATCAGTTTCTCGGGGAACTGATAGGGTCCGTAGTTATTCGAGCAGTTCGTCACGATAGTAGGCATGCCATAGGTGTCATGGAATGCGCGCACGAAGTGGTCAGACGATGCTTTCGAGGCAGAGTAAGGAGAGTGGGGATTGTACTTCGTTGTCTCATAGAAGAAATCCTCCCCATACGCCAGGTGATGTTCACCGGACGACGCTTTGGTGGTGAAAGGCGGTTCGATACCTTCGGGGTGCGTCAGTTGAAGTGCACCATATACCTCATCCGTGGAGATGTGGTAGAAACGCTTGCCTTCGTATTTCTCCGGCAGGGATTCCCAATATAGTTTGGCAGCCTGCAACATCGAGAGCGTACCCATGACGTTCGTGCGGGCAAAAGTGAACGGGTCCTTGATGGAGCGGTCCACATGACTCTCTGCAGCCAAATGAATCACACCGGTCACATGCTCTTCCTGCATGAGGGCGTAGATGGTTTCGAAATCACAGATATCGGCACGCACGAAGCGATAGTTCGGTTTGTCCTCAATATCCTTGAGGTTCGCCAGATTTCCTGCGTACGTCAGTTTGTCCACATTGATGATACGATAGTCCGGGTATTTATTCACGAACAAGCGCACTACATGACTTCCGATAAATCCGGCTCCACCGGTGATGATGATAGATTTCATATAATGAATAATTAATAATTAACAATGAATATATCGTTGCTACAACACATATCGCACTTGCTTGAAGTGGTATATTCGTTCATTCCCTTGTTTGTCTTGTAGGACGATCTCACCTGTCGGCAAGACGTCTATGATGCGGGCTTCAAAACGCCCATTTTGATCTTCGTACGCATACCATCCTTCTCGGCGATAGAGATGGTCTTTGTATTCGGACCAGATACGCTCTTCCGGCTCATTCAGTACGGCCTTCACCGCTTCGAAAAGATCCTTCATGAGTTGGTCTATATCGTACGTTTTGCCGGTGATCTGTTTCAGCGAAACAGGATTGGGTGCATCGGATGTAAACTTCGTCTGATTCACGTTCAGTCCGACACCGGCGATTGAGTATTTGACTATAGAACCCACGATGGCGTTCTCCAATAAAATGCCCGCCAATTTCTTGTCCCGGTAATAGATGTCGTTTGGCCATTTAATGGTAAAGGGTTCACCTATTAGTCGTATGATGGCTACGCTAACTGCTATATTCAGGAAATATAGATTTTTGTTAGGTAGCAAGATCGAACAGATCAAGTTTTTATCGGGTTCGCTTTCCCATCCGTTTCCTGTTTGTCCGCGACCGGCAGTCTGGTAGCCGGCATACAGAAACAGTTCCTCTTCCGGCCACTCCCCTTTCGCCAGCAACTCGCGCATGAGCGTGTTGGTACTATTGGTGCTGCTTATATACATCGAGCAGGTATTGCTGAATGACGGTTTGTATGTTTCGTGCTTTCCCCGGTGCGGAGTTGATGAGGATAGCGAACACCCAAGTGTCTCCATTGGGCATGTCAATATAGCCGGCGAAGTTCTTCGTTCCGGCTATCGTTCCGCTCTTGGCGTGAATACGTCCCTCCAAGGCCGTGTTGGGACAGAGGCTCTTGAGCGTGCCGGACTGACCGCTTACAGGGAGCGAAGCTATCCATGCATCCGCATTCGAACTGCGATACATGATCGTCAGCAGTTGCACGAAGGCTTTCGCGCTAACGGCATCTTGAGGCGCCAGCCCACACCCGTCTTTGATGATCGCGTTTTGTATCGTCACTCCTCTGCGGCGCCAATAGTCTTTGAGCAAATCCTGACTGTTATGGATGGTGCCGGGCAAGGTATAGCGGGCACCTAAATAACGGAACAGCGCCTCGGCGTAGAGGTTGTTGCTGTTCATGTTGGTCTCTTTAAGCAGTTCCGAAAGGGGTTCGGAGTAGTGCGTGTAGATCTTCTGACGCGGTAACTGCATGGGGAAATAGTCGGGTTCATACCGCGGTTCTTTCTTCACTTCTATCCCCGCTTCTCGCAGTCGTGCTGTGAAATGACGGGCTAAGAGCAGACCGGGATTGGGCAGGTCGCCTTTGACGCCGAATGAACCTAAGTTAGAGGGTACCGCTCCGGTGAGATATCGCTCGTTGCTATAGGGTAGGCCGCTGACGAACGCTCCGTCGTAGTTGATTTTATCGCATCGGATATGGTTGATGAACCGGATATCCGGCACTTCGGGTTCGGTCTTTACCACAGTTGCTACGCTTCCCGGAACTCCGCTTTGCAGCACGATGTTCATCGTGTTACCATAGTAATTGAGGGCGAAGATTCCCGGTGCGTAGTAGTTACCGGCATCCTCACAGAGCCAGTTCGGGTTCTGCGCTTCGCCGTCTAACATCGTCATATCGGCCACTACGGCACCGTTGATGCGTTGTATGCCTGCTGCCCGAACGGCTTTCACCCATTGCGTGAGAAAACCATTCTTTCCTTGCCATCCTAATGAAGGGTCACATCCTCCGCGGATATACAGATCACCATTCAGTACTCCGTTTTGGATGGAGCCGGTGTATTCGAGAATGGTAGGGAAACGAAAACCGGGCCCCATGATCTCAAGTGCAGCACCGGTCGTCAGCAACTTCATCACTGACGCCGGTGGCACTACGTGTTCCTCCCGATAACTGTCTATCACTTCGCCTGTGTTGAGGTTCTGTACATAGACGGACATGTTGGCCTGGCCGGTCAACGGGTGAGACGTTAGAAAGTTAACGGATAATATAAGTGCAAAAAGAACTTTCAACTATACGACTTCTTTCAAAATTTGACTTTGTCAAATAATCGTGCCCTTCAGGGCTAAGGACTTTCAACTTTCAACTTTCAACTTTAAATACTCATGCATAGCGGCTGCGGCTTTGCGACCATCCGACATCGCGAGGATGACAGTGGCACCTCCTCGTACGATATCGCCTCCGGCGAAGATCATCGGCAGGTTGGATTGCATACCTTCGTTCACAACGATCGTACCTTTCTTGCCGATCTCGAGTCCTTCTACAGACGACGGGATAAGCGGGTTAGGTGAAACACCTACCGCTACGATGACGAGGTCCACAGGTAGCGTGACGGTCTTGCCTTCGACGGGCACCGGACTACGGCGACCCGATTCATCGGGTTCACCCAGCTCCATCACTTGCAGTACGGCTTCGCATACACGTCCGTTCTCGTCCGCATGGTACTCGATCGGGTTATGAAGGGTCATGAACTCGATACCTTCTTCTTTGGCATGATGCACCTCTTCGATACGTGCCGGCATCTCTTCTTCCGACCGACGATAGATGATCATCGCGTGCTCCGCGCCGAGACGTTTGGCGGTACGCACGGCATCCATCGCGGTGTTGCCGCCACCGATGACGGCTACGTTCTTGCCGTAGAGCAGCGGCGTATCGGTAGCCGGATTGGAAGCGTCCATGAGGTTGACACGGGTGAGGTATTCGTTGCAGGACATCACACCGTTCAGGTTCTCACCCGGGATGTTCATGAAGCGCGGAAGACCGGCTCCTGAACCGACGAAGATACCCTTGAACCCTTGTGCCTCGAGCTCCTCTACGGAGATGGTCTTTCCGATGATCGTGTCCGTATGGAACTGCACGCCGAGTGCGCGCAGACCGTCTATCTCTTTATCGACGATGGCGTTCGGGAGACGGAACTCCGGAATACCATATTTGAGTACACCGCCGATCTCGTGCAGGGCTTCGAAGACATGTACTTCGTAGCCGTATTTGGCGGCGTCTCCGGCGAAGGTAAGACCCGCAGGACCGGAGCCAACGACTGCAATCTTCGTTGCATTCGTTGGATTTGTGATTTGTGATTTGTGATTTGTGATTTGGGGCTGCGCGTTGGCGTAGTCCGCGCAGAAACGCTCGAGGTAACCGATGGCTACTGCAGGGTGACCCATCTTAAGATGGATACATTGACTCTCGCATTGTTTCTCCTGCGGGCAAACACGACCACATACGGCGGGCAGAGAAGAACTCTCTTTGATGATGGCTGCCGCACCGAGGATGTCGCCTTTCTCCAGCGTCTTGATGAATCCCGGGATGTTGATATTCACAGGACAACCCTGAACACAAGTCGGTTTCGGGCAGTTGAGACAACGATGGGACTCCGTGATGGCCTGTTCGAAGGTCAGACCTTGGTTGACTTCCTCGTGGAGCGATTTTACGCGCACTTCCGGTCGTAGTTCCGGCATTTGTACACGGGGTATGGCTACGCGGTCTTTGGGCTTGCCCTCAAACGGAGCTACAGGCTCCGGTTTACACAGCGGTTTCGCCGCGTTTAACTGCTCCTTCGGAGCGTTTAACGGCTGCTCCGCAGCCTTGTATGCTTCCATCGCCTCCGTCTCTTCTGCCTTGAAAGCTTTCATTCGGCTGAGCATCTCATCCCAGTTGACGGCATGAGCATCGAACTCGGGTCCATCGACGCAGACGAACTTGGTTTTGCCACCTACGGTAACACGGCACGCGCCGCACATACCGGTTCCATCGACCATGATGGTGTTGAGCGAAGCTTCCGTCGGGATATTGTATTTGGCAGTTGTCAGGGCGACGAACTTCATCATGATTGCCGGTCCGATAGTGATACATTTGTTAACGGTCTCGCGGTTGATGACTTGTTCGACCCCTACTGTAACTACACCCTGTTGACCGGCAGAACCGTCATCGGTCATGATGATCACTTCGTCGGACCACTGCGCCAGTTCATCGCGAAGGATGAGCAGGTCTTTGTTACGAGCCGCGAGCACCGTGATGACCTTATTGCCGGCTTTCTTGAGTGCTTCGGCGATCGGCAGCATCGGCGCAGCGCCTACACCACCGCAGGCACAAACGACCGTTCCGTATTTCTCGATACGTGTTGCGCGACCGAGCGGTCCGACGATGTCATGTAAGCACTCACCGGGTTCCATCGCCAGCAGTTTATGCGTCGAGACGCCGATACGTTGAACAACCAGTGTGATCGTTCCTTTCTCGATATCTGCACCGGCGATGGTCAAGGGCACGCGTTCGGAATTGGCATCTACGCGGATGATGACAAAATGTCCGGCTCTGCGGCTACGCGCAATGAGCGGAGCTTCAACTACGAGCTCCGCTACATTGTCCGAGAAAAATCTTTTAGAAAGAATTTTGTTCATATTTTCTCTTTGAGCGGCAAAGCCGCGGTCTATTTAAAAATGCTTTGTTTCTTTACCTACGATAGAGGAAAGGAGGTTGTTGGCAAGGCGGGAAGCGCCGAAGCGGAACCACTCGTTGTTGAGCCACTCTTCGCCGAGGATCTCCTTCACGA
>CAMOJA010000008.1 GCA_946616535.1 uncultured Bacteroidales bacterium
CAAGTAATTTAGTTAAAATAAGTAAAAAACTGTCAACACTATTTAGGAAAAGTCAGCGGCATCCGATGCCGGGGAAAAGAAGAAAGGGCGGGATTCAATCCCGCGGAACTACCAAGAAAGAAGAACCTAAGAAAGAAAAACCTGCCTGCTCGGATTGTTGAGCAGGCAGGAGTTCCGAAAGATCGAGTTATCGAGTTATCGAGAAAGCGAATCTTAATCGCCCATATATGGTCGATGCTATTTCACCTCCTGTCCCGTGAGGGTATATACCTTCTCGCCGCGGAGGATGAAGATTTGGCCATTACGGAGGATGAGCCTACCTCTGTCTCCTCCCTGAAGGGAAGAGGAAACATCCTCAACTCCAGTAGCTTCACCTTCACCAGTAGTAGTAAACTCTCCGGAATAAGTGGCAACCAGTTGGTCATTGGCATCTTTAGCGGTTACGCTATAGCCGTATTGAGTATTACTGTCGAGGCCGGTTACCGTGAACTGCAAGCCGTTTGCGGTCATAAGAGCCGCAGGAGCATGTGCTTGTCCGTCGCGAGAAGGAGCAAAAGCAATGCCGGTTAGCTGTCCGTTAGAATTGAAGATAAGCGTGCAGAATACTACGCCGTCTTTGGTGATCTGGATGGTATATGAAGCGGCATTGTCGTTTGTCGGCCATGTAACGGTGGCAGCATTGTCCTGCGGCTCTACGGTTACATCATTGGTGGTCACAGTTGCTTCTTCGGCTCCGATGGCATAGGTATAGTAGAAATCCCGCCAAACAGAGGCATTCTTGTACATATCAATTGAACTCGGCAGCACATAGAGCTCGCATTCAAACTTATCAACTCCGTCAAAAGCGTTGCTATACGTGTTAGTCGGCGTCGGGCGGTAGTTGAAGATTGTTTCGAGGTTCACGCAGTTATAGAACGCTTGCTCGCCGATGGTCTTAACGGACTCGCCGATTGACACTTTCTTCAGTGTCTCAATGCCCGCAAAAGCGTTTGCGCCGATGGCGGTGACGGAATTGCCGATAACCAGTTCTTCCATTTCGTTCGGCGCTTCTACACCATACTGCATATTCTCCGTAAACGAACCGGCATTGCCGATGGTCAGTACTTTGTTCGCTGGGTCGTATGACCAAACGAGTGCTAAGTCTTTTCCACACGTTCCTACGCGGTCATATGCAAACTCTGCCGTGAAGGTGGTATCTTGTGTAATCTGGAAAATACGCGGATTGTCTTTCAAACCATCAGACCATTGTGTGAAATGATAACCGTAATCGGCTGTAACGGTCAACGTGACAAAATCCAAGTATTCCGCAGAACTATTGCCGGAAATAGAGCCGTGCTCGGCATTCTTGGTAATGGAATATACATTCTTCGCAAAAGTAGCGGTAAAGGTCTTGTCTTCGGTCACAGAAACCGTACGAGGATTAGAAGTGTTACCGTCATTCCAACGTACAAATCGATAGCCATAATTCGGGATAGCAGATATCTCCACCTCATCTAAATACAGAGCCGTTGTATCACCAATTGTTGTTCCCCATTCGGGATTTGCAGAGGTGGTTGAAATAGTATAAGTATTCTTTGCAAACTCTGCCGTAAAGGTTGTATCCTGAGTCAGCACAATCGTACGCGGATTGTCTGTATTCCCATCTGACCATTGGGTAAAATGATAGCCATAGTTCGGGACGGCAGTAATCAATGTATAATCGCATAATGTTGTAGGAACGACAACTCTACCCATCATTGTTTCAGTTACTAGCCCTGTAACAACAAAAACCAATGGTACATATTGTATTCGTGAAGCATAATTAGACCAACGTGCGGCGTTCTTATATGCGTCTAAAGTCCCGCAAGGAACGTAGATTGGACAATTATTGGTACCATCAAAAGCAGAACTGCCTAATGTCGGTGGAGTTTCTGCTTCAATCGTCACAGAGGTCAAACCGGTGCAACCACGGAAAGCCTCATTTCCAATGCTTGTGACGCTATTGGGAATCGTCACAGAGGTCAAACCGGTGCACTTATAGAAAGCACTAGCTCCAATGCTGGTGACGTTGGGAATCGTCACAGAGGTCAAACCGCTGCAACCACTGAAAGCATCCTCTCTAATGTTTGTGACGCTATTGCCAATCGTCAAAGAGGTCAAACCGCTGCAACCTTCGAAAGCACTACTTCCAATGCTGGTGACGCTATTGGGAATCGTCGCAGAGGTCAAACCGCTGCAAAACACGAAAGCACCACTTCCAATGCTGGTGACGCTATACGATACTGAGTTGTAAGTCACAGAAGCGGGGATATTGGCAGTTGTGATACTTGTTGACCAACGTGGAGAACTACTATTTTGCGACGTAACTTCAGCCGTTTGGTTGGTGGCATAGAGTTTGTAATACAAATCGCCGATTTGGACTCGTTCGTAATCCCAGGCGAACATGGTTCCTACGCTGGCTGCTACAGCGAGCAATAGAGTAAAAAGTTTTTTTCTCATAATATTATTAAATTAAAACTGGTTAATTATATACAAATACAATAAAAGCGCGAACATTATTCACGCTTATTCTCTATCACGAGGTTCCGGAAATGACCCTACACACAAGAACAAACAATAACGTCCACGCCCGATATGTTTAACCCTCCCGCCCTATGAGGGGCGCGAACGGATATTAACATACCCACGGAACGTCTATTGCACCATCTTGTTTTGGGCGTGTGAAATTTTCCGGATTTCGTGATACCAAAACAAGCGTCAATAAACGCCATTTTTAATGTGTCCTCCTGTTTAACGTCAGTGAGTGACGGAGAGGTTGCTAAACCTTTGCGACTGCAAAGGTACACAAAAAAAATGACACTTGCAAATAAAAGTGCCATTTTCTTGTATTTTAATATTTTTTATTGGTTATGTGTTATGTTTGATATATTTTAGACAAATAATAATGTCATATTTCATATAGAAAATGCAGAAAAATTGCATTTATTATCAAAAATGTTACAATTTATTTGCATATATGATTAAAAAGTAGTACCTTTGCAGCAAATTTTGGAATCATGAATAATGTATTGCACAATTTAGGCAACATTCCGGTTACTGCTGCAACGTTACGCAATGTTCTACCAAACCGTAATTCGTTTGCACACTTCATCAGTAGCAAGGAACTCTCCGGAGAGATCATCCGACTAAAGCAAGGTCTTTATGTCGTCTCTCCCGATGTTTCCGGCAAGCCGATCAATAACTTACTTATTGCCAATAGTTTATACGGTCCTTCATATGTCTCCTTCCAAACAGCCCTTGGTTTCTATGGCTTGATTGACGATGTTGTGCAGACGACCATCTCCGCCTCTTTTCGCCTCAATAAGCAGTACGACACACCTGTCGGACGCTTTGAATACATACAATTACCATCTGCCTATTATCCGATAGGTATCACGCAGGCACAAAGTGAAAACATGCCGTTTCTTATAGCCTCTCCAGAAAAAGCGCTTTGCGATCTAATTATCCGCACGCCGAAACTTCTTTTTCGCTCAAAGAAAGACGTAATCACGTATCTGGAAGACGATCTGCGATTTGATACTGAGTCGCTGTCCTCTATGGACATCTCCGTTTTTCAGGCTTGCGCGGAAAAGGGTTACAAATCATCATCTATTCAACAATTGATAAATGTCATTAGCCAATGAATCCTATTTATAACACCATGTTGGCGGCATACCCGCAAACCACTCCCAATGAGCGTCACAATGCGCAGATTGAGGTCGCACAGCAGATCGTTTTAGCCGGTTTGGCTCGTAGCGATTTCTTTGCTCATGCGGCATTTTATGGAGGTACCTGTTTGCGTATCTTCCACGGGCTTCCACGATTCTCCGAAGATATGGATTTCTCGTTGCTCCAAAACAATAAGGATTTTGATTGGACAAAATATTTTCCTTATATTGAGCAGGAGTTTTTATCCTTGGGCAGGCAGGTTGTCATAACCAAAAAAGATAAGCGTACCTTTGGTAAAGTGGAATCCGCTTTTCTGAAAGACAACACAGAAGTCTATAATCTGCAATTTCAAACCGAAAAGTCTATCAAAATCAAGATCGAAGCAGATACATGTCCTCCGCTTGATTTTCAGACCGAGCAGAAACTTTTGATGCAGCCTTATTCCTTCTATACGCGTTGTTTCGCTCTACCGGACTTGTTCGCAGGAAAGATGCATGCACTACTTTACCGTCAATGGAAAAGCCGTGTCAAAGGACGCGATTGGTACGACTTTGAGTGGTATGTACGTAATCATATTCCTCTACATTTTGCTCATCTGCAGGCTCGTGCAAAACAATTCAATGATGAAGATTTGACACCGGATGCGTTTGCGCAAAAACTGCGTGAGACAATACATTCTGCAGATATCAATTTGGTCAAGGCAGATGTTTCTCCATTCCTTGTCCATCCTCAGGAAACAGAAATCTGGTCTAACGATTATTTTATGCAAATAGCCGATCGGATTCAGCTTAACTGATCGCTTTGCAAAAAAAAATGACACTTGCAAATAAAAGTGCCATTTTCTTGATATTTGTATTTAATTATACCTTATTTGATACAAATAAATTATTTAATCTCTACAGCTTTGATGCCGTCGCGCTCGAGGAGGGCATTGATGGTGGGTTCGCCGCCACGGAAACGTTTGTACAGATCCATCGCTTTCTCGGTTCCACCCTTCTCCAGGATGTTCTCGCGGAAACGCTTTGCGGCTTTCTTATCGAAGATGGAGCCGTTCTTGGCTTGCGCAGCCTTGAAGACGGAGAATGCATCTGCATCGAGCAACTCAGACCACTTGTAGCTATAATATCCTGCTGCATAACCGCCGGAGAAGATATGCGTGAACGCGCAGCACATCTGTGTTCCGGGAACATTCGGCAGAACCTGTACCTGCTCCATTGCCTCATCACTGAAACGAACGACGGACTCCACAGTACCGATCGCCTCGTTTACCTCAAACGGCTTCTCCAAGGTATGCCATGCCATATCCAGATAGCCGAAGCTGAGCTGACGCGCACAAGCGTAAGCTGCGTGGTAGGTCTGCGAAGCGTGCATCTTGTCGAGCAACTCCTGCGGCAGACTCTCACCTGTCTTATAGTGCTTTGCAAAGGTATCCAGGAACTCTTTCTCGTCGATGAAGTTCTCGTTGAACTGGCTCGGCAGCTCCACAAAATCTCTCGGCACGTTGGTTCCGCTCTGCGCAGCATACTGGCAGCGAGTCAGCATACCATGCAGGCCATGACCGAACTCATGCAAGAACGTGCGCACCTCATCATACGTGAAGAGCGCCGGTTTGTCTGCGGTCGGACGGGTGAAATTCATGACGTTCACGATATGCGGACGATGATCTTTCTTGCCCTTCATATACTGCGGCTGGAAGTCATTCATCCATGCGCCGCCACGCTTACCGTCCCGCGGATGGAAGTCAGCATAGTAAACCGCCAGGAACTTACCTTTCTCGTCAAACACCTCATAGGCCGTCACCTCGGGATTATAGACCTGAATCTTCTTGTTCTCCTTGAATTTCAGGCCATAGAGTTTCTCTGCGAGTCCGAAGACCCCCTTCTTCACGTTCTCCAACTCGAAATACGGACGCAGATCATCATCGGAGATGGCATATTTCTCTTGTTTGAGTTTCTTGCTATAATAGCTGAAGTCCCATGGCTGCAGATGTGCCGCATAGAAACCATGCGCATGAGCATAGTCCTCTAACTCTTTCACTTCCTCGCGAGCCGCCGGCATATAGGCATCACGGAGCTGATCCAACAGACGATATACATTCTCCGGAGTCTCCGCCATGGTCTTATAGAGCGATTTCTCCGCGTACGTCTTCTTTCCAAAGAGTTTCGCAAGCGCCAGACGCGTATTCACGATCTCCACAATCAGGCCGGTGTTGTCAAACTCGCCTCCGACACACTTACCGGCGTTCGCCATATACAACTCACGACGGATGTCACGGTTGTCCAGATCCTGCATCACAGGGATGGTGGTCGTCGGTTTGAGGTTCAGCAACCATCCCTCCTGCCCTTTCTTCTCTGCGTTAGCACGAAGCATCGCCTTGGTGTCGTCATTCAGACCTGCCAAGAGCGCCTCATCGGTAATGAGCATCGTCCAGGCGTTAGTTGCCTTGAGCACATTCTGACCGTATTGGAGGGTCAGCTGACTCAGTTTGGCGCTCAACTCACGGTAAGTCTGCTTATCCTCCGGCGAGAGGTTCGCGCCGTTATTGGCAAACGACTCGTAGATATCCTCCAGCAGCTTATACTGCGCTTTGTTCAGTTTGAGTTTGGCACGCTGGTCATACACCGCTTTGATACGCTTGAACAAGCCCTCGTTCAGACGAATCGTAGAAGAATACTCTGATAATTTCGGAGAGAGCTCCATCTCAATCTGCTGCAGCGTGTCGTTAGTCTCTGCGCTGGTGAGGTTATAGAAACAACCGGCGACAACGGTCAGTAACTCTCCCGAAGCCTCATACGCCTCGATCGTGTTGGCATAAGTCGGGGCCTCAGGATTATTCACGATGTTATCGATATCCTTCAGACCTTGTTTGAAGGCCTCCTCAAAGGCCGGCATATAGTGCTCCGCATGAATCTCGTTAAAGGGATACGTGCCATGCGGCGTTTTCCAGTTCTTATACTCGAAGAACGGGTTGGTTGCAGCAGTAGCTGCTAGAACAGTTGTGGCAAGAGCCATAGTTAGTAATTTTCTCATTGATAATTTCTATAAGTCGATATATCGTTTGTCGATATACCGAAGTTAATATTATTTCCCCCGGAGAAGATTGATGTCGCCGGACATCTGATATATGCCTAAGACAGACTCATCAGCGTTGAGTTTCTTCTTGTTGTACGAAGCCTTCATCATAAAGGACGCATTCTTGTCAGCATCGGTACCCATAGCCCGTACTACATAGAAATACGCACCTTCTGCTGCCGGACGGCCGTTGATGTTACCATCCCACCCTTTCGCCGGGTCGGTCGATTCATATACTAATTTGCCCCATCGGTTATAAACCCATATATGGAAATCCCGAAGAGACCTGTACGCCACGCGGAACTCATCGTTCTTGCCGTCACCATTAGGTGTAAACACGTTCGGTACCGCCAGATACGACTCCGCGATTGCTACCGTCACCTCCATCGAATCGGACGCACAAGTAGCATTATTCACCGAGCAAACAACGCGGTACGAACCCGGCTCCGAGAAGGTATAACGGATGTCCTTGTCGTTACGCGTGACAATCAACTCCGTCGAATGATAGATCGACCATTTATAGAACTGCGCTGCAGGTGTGGGATTCGAATAAAACGCCACCTCCAACGGACCGCTGTATTCCGACGAAGCGATCAGCTCCTGGGATGTCGGGCGGTTTCTTTCATTGGATTTCTCACCCTCTTTACCTCGGGTTGTCGCCAACGACATGAGTTGCATCTTTACTGCCTTAATGCTATCTATCGGTACATCGATCTCTACACACGCCGAATCCATTCCTAATGCCTCACGGACGGTCTGGTCGTAGCAGAGTTTAATAGGCGTCGGGCCATAAAGAGCAGGAAGCATAAAAACAGGACGAAGGGTCGAAGCTACCGTAGCTGCAGAATCCACCCACTCCTCTGTATTCCACGCGAGCGCATTATAATCTATGGAACACGCGCGCGCATACGAACCTTGCGTACCATCCTGACGCGTATAAGTAAGAGGCTTCGTGTCGCCCTTTAGCGTCAGAGTCGTACCGCCGCAATCGGCTGCCACGGAGAGTTCCATACTCGTTGGCTCGGAATACAAGAACACATATACCGGAGTTGATTGAGTAATGCCATCCGATACATAATACCCACCCTCATCCGGATAAATCTCATCAGTGCCGGAAGCTACCGGTTTGCCATCGGCATCATACCAAGTCACATTCCCGATAGTCGAGCGCAGATGTATCTCATCCTTAAAAATAAACAGAGTATCATTTCCGTTCACTACTTGCGTAGCCGTTCCCACACACTCTATAATGGAGGCATAGGAAACGGCTGCAAGCAGCAAAAGGATACTTATTCCTATTGTTCGTCTAATCGACATTTTAGTTTATTTATTTACTTGGAAACGGGTGTTGCCGTTCTGGATGAAGTCCACAATCTGCTTTGCAGCAGCGATGCCGGCATTGATATTGGCCTCTGCGGTCTGCGCACCCATCTTCTTCGGCGTTGCAAAATAGCGTCCCTCGAAGAGTGTACGGAACTTCGCATCCGCAACCGGCATAATATCCGTCATGTACTTCAGATCCGTACGTTCTTGCATCAACGCAATCAGACCTTCCTCGTCAATCACTTCTTTGCGCGCGGTATTGACAAGAATACCGCCTTTCGGCAGGAGGTTAACCAGATCATGATTGATGCTGCTCTTGGTCTCAGCCGTTGCAGGGATATGCAGACTCACGATGTCGCAAGTCTTATACAACTCCTCGGCACTATGAACGGGCTTCACGTTAGCTGCCGTCATCGCCTCATCCGGGCAATACGCATCGTACGCATAAACATCCATGCCGAAGCCTTGCGCAATGCGAGCTACGTTACGACCCACGTTTCCGAAGGCATGAATACCCAGTTTCTTGCCTTTCAATTCCGTTCCTGAAGTACCGTTATAGAGATTGCGAACGGCATATACCATCAATCCTAAAGCCAATTCGGCAACGGCGTTGCTGTTTTGACCCGGAGTATTCATAGCTACCACTTTGTGCGCAGTAGCCGCCTCCAGGTCGATGTTATCATACCCTGCTCCGGCACGAACAACGATCTTCAGTTGCTTGGCGGCATCCAATACCGCAGCATCCACCACATCCGAACGGATGATGAGCGCGTCTGCGTCCGCTACAGCGTCCAGCAACTGCTGTTTGTCTGTATATTTCTCCAAGAGAGCGAGTTCATACCCTGCGCTCTCCACCACTTCGCGAATACCGTCCACGGCTATTTTCGCAAAAGGTTTCTCTGTTGCTACTAATACTTTCATAATTTTTTTGATTAATGATCGTTCACTTTGTTCACTAAAGGAATAAAGAGTAAAGACTTAAATGTTTTGTATAGTCGAAGCCGTTTAGTCTTTCATCCTTTAGCGAAGCGGTCTTTGTTCTTTTAGCCCATAGGGCGGTCTATTAATGTAATTTCTCGTATTCTTTGATGCAATCGACGAGTGCCTGTACGCCATCAAGGTCCATCGCGTTGTAGCAGGAAGCACGGAAACCGCCTACCAGACGGTGACCCTTGATACCCACCATGCCTTTTGCAGTAGCGAACTTGAAGAAGTCGTCCTGCAGTTCCTCGTAGCCCGGCTTGAAGACGAAGCAGATATTCATGCGGCTGCGATCTTCCTTTTTAGAGATGGTCGGCATGAACAACTTGCTCTCGTCCAGGCACTTGTACAGCAAGTCCGCTTTGGCTTTGTTGCGTGCCTCAATCCACTTCACACCGCCGTTTGCTTTGAGCCAACGAAGCGTCAGAAGCGCCGTATAAACCGGCAGTACAGGAGGTGTGTTGAACATCGAACCGCCATCGATATGCGTCTGATAATTCAGCATCGTAGGGATATAACGGCTTACCTTACCCAGGCAGCTCTCTTTGATGATGACGAAGGTGACACCTGCCGGAGCGAGGTTCTTTTGTGCACCGCCGTAGATAATATCAAACTGGCTTACATCTATCGGACGGCTCAGAATATCCGAACTCATATCGGCTACCAAAGGTACATTGCCTTTTTTCTTGTAGATCTCCGCGAGTTTCTCATCGTTGATCTCGGTTCCGAAGATAGTGTTGTTCGTCGTGATATGGAAATAATCTGCATCCTGCGGAATCTCATAATCCGTCGGGATGGAATCCGTCGAAGCGGCTACTTCTACTGCCTCACCGAAACCTTTTGCCTCTTTGAGCGCTTTCTTGGACCAAACGCCGGTGTTCAGATAAGCCGCTTTCTTCTCCAGCAGGTTAAACGGAACCATGCAGAACTGCAGGCTTGCGCCACCACCCAAGAACAACACACGATAGCCCTCCGGCACGTTCAACAACTCTTTCATCAGCGCTTCTGCCTCGTCCATAACGGGTTGGAAATACTTAGCGCGGTGAGAAATCTCCAAGATAGAAAGTCCTTCACCCTGAAAATCCAGTACGGCATCAGCCGTCTGTTTGATTACTTCTTGCGGCAGGATCGACGGACCTGCGTTAAAATTATACTTTTTCATACAATTATGTATTTTGATTGTTTACTTCAACGTATAATACTTATTATTCCAAGCGGTCGAATGTACGTTCGGCAGCTCGATGATACCTTCTTTATGCTGCTTGCCTTGCGCCAGATGCAACGCCATCGCTACGGCTGCCATTTCATCGGCAGCATTTGTCATTTGTGGTTTGTCATTTGCCATTTGAGCCTGCGGCAAGTATGGGCGCAAATTCTCCGGTACTTCTTTGCCGGCCTTCTGCATTCTTTCTGCCAGATCCTTGTTGAACTGCTCTTTGGCGATGCCGGACTTGAACTCGCGGTATTGTTTGTCGTGCATAGCGAACTCGAACAACTCCTCGTCGTCCTGTCCCCTATCCCAGCCTAGTTCTTTCATCTCTTTGATGTACTGCGGCAGCACGTTCGGATAGAGTTTCTGCGGGTCGTCGGTGTAGAACTCAAAGCCTTTCTCTTTGGCAAGTTCGATGATCTCCGGAGCTAACTCTCCCGGCAGTTTGCCGGACTTGCCGAGGATCATACCCCACATTGCCGGATCCATGCGTGTGAAGTCTTTCTCACCCATCGAGCGGCTGAAGAGGTTCATCAACGCAGCGTTCTTCACATACTGGCTGAACGGCGTTACGAGACACGGCGTACCGAGCATCGGCCAGATGCGTTGTACCTCGTCGAAGAGCTGTACGAGCAACTCATCTTCGGAGAGTTCGGGTTCGCCTTTCTTCTTGAGGTTGGCGTTGATAGCTGCGTGCATGCCTTTGAGATCCGCCATGAGCGAACCCATCATACCTCCCGGCAGACCGCAACCCACGAGCAACGAAGTCATCAATGCGTTTTTCGGATCAATCCAGTAACCGAGGAAATCATCGATGAACGACTGCGTCAGGCTGCGTGCCTCCATATAGGCTTTCATATTGATGTCTTTTACAAGGAATCCTGCATCTTTGAGCATCGCCTGAATAGTGATTACATCCGGGTGTACTTTACCCCAAGAGAGCGGCTCCATCGCTACGTCCAGCACATCGCCGCCGGCTTTCGCTACCTCGAGCATCGAAGCCACAGAGAATCCCGGTCCTGAATGGCCGTGGTATTGGATGATGATATGCGGATGTTTCTCCTTGATAGCCGCCACGATCTTTCCAAGCATCGCCGGACGACCGATACCTGCCATATCTTTGAGGCAGATCTCCTGTGCGCCACCTTCTATCAACTGCTCTGCGAGGTTGATGTAATACTCTGCAGTATGCACTTTCGAATAGGTGATACACATTGTTGCCTGTGCGGTCATGCCGGCCTCTTTCGCCCATTTGATGGACGGAATAATATTTCTCGGGTCATTCAGACCGCAGAAAATACGTGTAATGTCAGTGCCCTGCGCGTGCTTCACTTTGTACATCAGCTGGCGCACATCCGCCGGTACCGGATTCATGCGGAGCGCATTCAGACCGCGGTCCAGCATGTGCGTCTTGATGCCTGCCTCGTTAAACGGCTTGCAGAACGTACGAACCGCCAAGTTCGGGTTCTCGCCGTATAGCAGGTTCACTTGTTCACTCGCGCCGCCGTTGGTCTCCACACGGTCAAAACAGCCCATGTCGATGATCACCGGCGCTATCTTCGCCAACTGATCTCTGCGCGGTACGTATTTACCACTACTCTGCCACATGTCACGATAGACAAGGGAGAATTGAATTTCTTTTTTCATATAGTTGTTTTTTCGTTATTTCGTTATGACGTAATTACGTTATTTCGAATTAAAAGCCGAAGCTCAATCCGCAAGTCACCGTAAAATTCTTGCCTTGCAGATAAATGGGGGCATATTTGTTGAGATAATAGTTCACCAGCGCATCGCCGCTCAGTTCCTGCGAGGTTCCGTCATCATTCCATCCGCGGTCTTCTCCCGGCACTCGCGCCGATTTCGGAGCGTACGCACGCGTATTATTATAGGTAAAATCCACATGCGCATAGCAGTTATTAAAGACTTCATAGATCGCCCGGAAGTTGATCTCGTCGTTTCGCCAGATCTTCTCCGCAAAAGGTTTTTGCGCAATGATAGTACCTATATTGCGGCGAATATAATCATACGAGTTATATTTCGTATCATTCGTATAATCCAAAACCAGCCTCAAACCACGTACCGGACGGTAAGCCAACTCAACAAAGATCGATTGCGCGTTATCACCCATGTAATGGCCCATATTGTAGCTGTTGGACGTAAAATCCGTTACCTTAATGGAGTGTGTATAGCAAGCGATATAGGAGCGCATAAACTCTCCGCGAAGCGACAGTCCTTTTACCGGCCAGCCGCTCCAATTAAAGCCCACCAAGTAAGAAATAGGATTCTTCTGCGGGTCGGATTTCTTCAAGCGCGACAACTTAAACTCGTCCAGGAAGAACGATCCGTAGAGCCGCAGATGGTCTGTCGGACGAATCGTTATACTTGCAAAAGCCTGCGAGTTCTGGTTCTCGGAGTTGATGCCTTTGGTCAGCAGGTGGTCCAGCGATTTGAAGAATGCAATCGGAATGAAATATGCTGCTTGAACATTGCGTTCGGCGTAAACAATCGAGTTTCCGATGGAGAACTGAATATACTTAATCGGCATGAATGTGAACATGTTCGCTGCCATGAATTTGTTGGCAGGGCGATAGTTCTTCTTAATCACGCCTTCTTCAGACACCTCCGAGTAATAATACGTCGAGTCCATCACATTGGACGGCAGCCACGCGTGAAAGTAATCAAACTGGAACCACTTACAGGGCGTCAGCTGCAGCGTTACCATCGGAACGGCGGGATTATGCGCAGAGAGAATATTCGACGCATGTTGCGCATCGCCCCATTGGATACGTTCCCGTTGTACGCCAATACTACCCCACCATGCATAAAGCGATATTCCGCCTCGTGAGTCCGAGAAATCGCCTCCCTTGCCGTGCGACACTTCCTTGTATTGCACACCCGGAAGGTTATTCAAGAAGGTCGGTTGTGTCAGCCGCGGACCGTTATATTGCGACCATGAATCAGGGTAATACGATGTTTTATAGTTCACCCACCGCCAACTGTTATCGCGGATGGAACCCCAGATAGAGAGGTGATGCGCGATGTCCATCTGGATCTCTGCCCCGTACCAACGATGCGAGATCACACCTTTCTTATTGGCATACAGATCCATGCCCAAGATCGGACGGACACGCATCTTGAAGATTTTGTCTTTGGTCAGAATATGCAGACTCGGATCCGCCAACGAGAGGTTGGAAACCGGCGTGATCCACTGCGTCACATGCCTATGTCCGTACGAGTAATAAACAGGGAGTGTGTCCAGCTCCAAGGCATAATCCTGCATGTAAAACTGCAGGTCGTCTTTCTGTCGCTTACTGAGCAACGAGTCTTTACTCTGCGCCTCGGCTAACATCCGCGCTATCGCATCCCGCGTATAAGGCTTGATTGCCGCATTGGAGAAGATTACTCCATCGGTTGTCAGTTCTTCGATGAAGTCATAAATCTCCGAATACTCAATCGCCTGCGGGATGCGCTGAGCGTTAACAATTGACAATTGACAATTGACAATTGACAATATAGCAGTTACGACTACCCAGCGAAAATAGCTGTGAGCACTTTTATTCATAATTATCAATTTTCAATTTTCAATTTTCCGTTTTTCAATTACTTCGCATATCGTGCGTTCAGGCCTTCTACTACTTCGTCGGTAATATCGTAGCCGGCAACCTTGTTCATCAGCACGGCGTCGTTGAGGATGAGGTGGTAATGACCATCGGCGTTCAGTACACGCAAGTATGCCTGTACGGAATCCTGCAGTTGCTGCGTCAGAGCGGCTTGCTGGTTCATAAAATCTGCGCTCAGCTGCTGACGGAGGTTCTCCAGATCCTGCTGTTTGGCTGCCAACTGCTGCTCTTTCTTCTGCAAACGGCTCTGCTCACTCTCTGCACGCTCACGGCTCAGGAATGCACCTGCTTCTACTTTTTTCTGGAAGTTCAGCACGTCCTGCTGGAAGGTCTCGTACTCTTTCTGGAAAGCTTTTGCTTTCGTATCGAGTTTTACCATCGACTCCTCATACTGGGATTGCAGTTTCTCCGAACTCTCCACAGCCAGCGTGTAGTGGGTCAGGATCGAATCGGTGTTCACTACCGCGATCGGCAGCAAATCACCTTGCGCCTCCACTTCTGCATTAGCAGACTTCTTCGACCAAGGATTGTACGTAAAAAAGAGAATAAACAGCGCAGCAACTCCTGCTGCCAAAATCGATTCAACGATAATACTAATTTTGTTCATTGTTATTTTGTTTTTTATTGTTTACTATTTGTAGGTAGAACTAGGTAGTCCTAGGTAGAACTAGGTAGCCCTAGATAGCCATAGGTAGTACTAGGTAGCCATAGGTAGTACTATAGCTTTGCTACATCTATTTTCCGGGCGGATTTCCGCTCAGCCTCTTTGTCAAGGGTCTTCGCGCAGTGGATCTTATCCTTCTTCAGTCGCGCGTTCTGGTGGATGTGTTGCGAGCGGAAAGTATGGTCTTTACGAAAGATCACACCCACGCACAGCAGCATCATCGCCACCATCAAAAACACTATCGCTAACAGTATAGATTTCATACATTTTCAAAAATTGCGTGCAAAGTTACTAAAAAAATATGACATATGCAAGCATATGCCATCATTTTCGTAATTTTTCTCATTTTTTTGCCATAAAAAGAGGTGTTTAAGGAAGGTAATCAGGAGATGAAATGAGTCTTATTTTTGAAAGATGACAAATAAAAAGTATATATACTATGTATATATAGTAAAAGTTGCACAAATGACAAAATCGGGCATTCATCCTATGGTGATCTTATGGTCATCTTATGGTGATCCTATGGTGAGTTACTTATTTGGGGTAGTAAATGGAGTTGTTTGGGGTCGAAAAAGGAGGTATAGAGTGTGCGGCGGGTATGGAAGGGATTTTCATAAAAAAATTAAAGAAAACGCGCGCGGGCTTGCGTATGTCAAAAAAAAGTTGTAACTTTGCACGCAATTTTGCGGAAAGGAGAGTTACTGACCGTAAAACAACAATAAATAAGGAATAGAAAGACGGGAAGAAGAGAGGTTGAGGAGGAGAGGCTGAAGAAGAGAGGTTGAGGAAGAGAGGTTGAGGAGGAGAGGCTGAGGAAGAGAGGTTGAGGAAGAGAGGTTGAGGAGAGGAGTTAAGAGAGAATAGAGAGATAAAATAATGGATATTGCGTTATGATGTGGAGTTTGGTGGCGGCGGCATTAGCGCCGGTAATACTGCTTTTTATTTATATTCTGATCAAAGATATGCGGCAGCCGGAGCCGTTGGTATGGCTGCTGAAGGCTTTGTGCTATGGCGTGATTTCGGCTTTGCTGGTCATTATTGTGATGAGTCCGTTCGGGGAGATGGAAGTGACGAGTTGGGTAACGGGCTTTCTGAAGGCATTTGTGCAGGCAGGTATACCGGAGGAGAGTGCGAAACTGCTGATGCTGTGGTTGCTGCTACGCAAGAATCCCTATTATGACGAGCGTTTGGACGGAATCGTGTATGCGTCGTGTATCGGTTTGGGTTTTGCGGGATTTGAAAACATCGGGTATCTGATGCAGGGTTTGGAAGACGGCAGTTGGATCTCTATCGGCGTGAGCAGAGCGCTCTTTGCGGTTCCGGGGCATTTCTTCTTCGGCGTAGTCATGGGATTTTTCTATGGTTTGGCTACTTTCGGGGATCCGGCAAAGAGAAAGATAAATCTGTTTTTAGCGTGGTTCATGCCGATGATGGCGCACGGGCTGTACGACGGCGTACTGATGAGTATGAGTGCGATGCCGGAATATATCGCAGGAATCATGTTGATCGTGTTCATCGTGGGCTTTAACAGGCTAAGAAAGTACAGCGTGAAGCTGATTAGCAAACACCAAAATGGAATAGTATAAAAAAATAGCCACAAAAAAAACGGCTAAAAAAAAGAAATATAGTAGGCCACACGGAAGACGGCTAATAAAAACGATAATTAATAATATAAAATACAGGAATTATGGCAAATGACAAGCAACAAGGCGGTTTGATGTTTAATGCGCTGACCGCAGGAAGTAAGATCGTCGGTAATATTAGTGCCGATAGCGATTTTCGTATTGATGGTACGATTGAGGGGGATTTGAGATGTACAGGCAAAGTAGTTATTGGCGAAGCGGGCAAGATCAAAGGCACCGTGAACTGCCAGAACGCAGAGATATTAGGTCTGATGGACGGTAAGATCACTTGCAATCAGCAGTTGTCGTTGCGTGCAAGCGGAAAAATCCAGGGTGAAGTACAGACAAAGATCCTGGTAGTAGAGCCGGGTGCGCAGTTTAACGGCAGTTGCTCGATGGGCGCTAATGTTGCAGCGGCTACGGAGAAGAAATAAACCCACCCATGAGGTTCTATGACCGTCCACTGGACGCTCAATCGGGCAAAGCCCTTCACCCCATAAAGGGGAGGAAGCCGGATACCATCCGACACAATGAACAAAATTAAAAATAACAACCCCAAATACCGAAAATAGGTATAGTTTAACCGAAAATAGGTATAGTTTACAAAAATACAGAAATTGTATGAAGATTAAACCATTTCGAGGAATACGTCCGCCGAAAGAGTTGGTGGAGCAAGTGAGCAGCAGGCCGTACGACGTGCTGAATAGTGAAGAAGCACGTGCAGAAGCTGCAGGCAACGAGAAGAGTTTGTACCATATTATCAAGCCGGAGATCAATTTTGCGCCGGGAACGGATGAGCACGACGAGCGAGTGTATGGAGCGGCAGTTGAGCAGTTCAAGCTGTTCAAAGAGAAAGGATGGCTTGTGCAGGACCAGGAGGAGAAATACTACGTCTATGCGCAAACGATTTTGGCTAAAGGCGAGGGTCCGGAGAACGCTACCGGAGCGGCTTTGGCAGGTGAGAAAGCGAAGACGCAGTATGGTCTGGTTGTCGGCGCGTGGGTAGATGATTATCTGGAGGGACGCATTAAGAAGCACGAGTTGACACGTAAGGACAAAGAGGAGGATCGTATGAAGCATGTGCGGGTGTTAAATGCGAATATGGAGCCTGTTTTCTTTGCTTACCCCCATCGTGAGGACTTGGACGCGATTGTAGCAGAAGTGACGAAGGGTACGCCGGAGTATGATTTTGTAGCGGCTCCGGAAGGTTTCCGCCACACGTTCTGGGTGATTAACGACAAGCAGACGATTGCCCGGATTACGGAGATTTTTGCTGAGATTCCGGCGATGTATATTGCGGATGGTCACCACCGTAGTGCGGCGGCAGCAGGTGTCGGGGCGGAGAAACAGAAAGCAACAGGAGACAAGAACGCAGAGTTCAACTATTTCCTGGCGGTTTGCTTCCCGGATGACCAGCTGAATATTATTGATTACAACCGCGTGGTGAAGGACCTGAACGGGCTTAGCGAGGCGGAGTTCCTGAAAGCGTTAGAGGCAGACTTCGAGGTATCGGAATATCGAGATATCGAGATTTCGAACGATTTCAGCGCAGTAAAGCCTAAAGGCTTGCATAATTTCTCGCTGTATTTGGGCGGAAAGTGGTACTCGTTGACCGCCAAAGAAGGAAGGTATAATGACTCAGACCCGATCGGCGTGCTGGATGTGACGATCTCAAGTAATCTGATTTTGGACAAGATCCTCGGCATCAAAGACCTGCGCTCGGACAAACGCATTGATTTCGTGGGCGGAATCAGGGGCTTGGGCGAACTGAAGCGGCGTGTAGATAGCGGCGAGATGAAGATGGCATTGGCACTCTACCCCGTTACCATGCAGCAAATCATCGACATCGCTGACAGCGGAAATATCATGCCGCCGAAGACGACGTGGTTTGAACCCAAACTGCGCAGCGGACTTGTAGTACACAGTTTGGAATAAAGACCGCGTCGCTAAAGGAATAAGGAATAAAGACATAAATGAATAGCAGAATCTACACATATTCATTATTGGCAATTTTGATGGCGATGATATTACTGCCGGGATGTAGTATTCAGAAGCGTATCAAGCGAGCGGATAAGAAGTTTGCTATCGGCGAGTACTATACCGCGGCGGATATCTATAAGTCATGCTACGGGCGGTTGTCGTCCAAGACGGAGAAGCAGCTGAAAGGCTATGTGGCATACAAACAAGGCGAGTGCTATCGGATTTTGAATAACCCGAGAGCGGTCAATTGTTACCAGAATGCCATCCGTAACAAGTATTTCCTGCAGGACTCGACGGTGTTCTTGCATGCCGGCATGGCATACCAGTATCAGGGTAAGTATAAAGATGCTGCCAAGAACTATGAGTTGTACCTTCAAGCCCATCCGGATAACTATGTTGCGCAGGCCGGTCAATACGCGTGCGCGAAGATAGAGGAGTGGAAGAAAGAAGGATCGCGGTACAAGATTGCCGAGGCGAAGGAGTTTAATCAGCGCCGCACAAGTAACTTCGCACCGATGTTTATCGGCGAACAAAACGATGCGTTGATGTTCACCAGTAACCGGCAGGAGAAGCAGAAAGGCGGCACAAAGAAGCTGAAGAGACCAAGTAACGTGACCGGACAGCAGCTCTTCCAACTATACCAGACAAGGAAGAATGCGGCAGGAGAATGGGAAGAAATAGTTCTCGCGGAAGGACTGTACGACGCGCCTGAGGAGGAACAGAAGAACGACTCAACAGGAGGCAAGCAAGCCGGAACCGCTGAGATGGGTGTTTGTTGTTTCAGCAAAGACGGCAGGACGATGTATTTCACCTATTCGAAGCCGATCAACGGAAAAGATCTGGGCGCCAAGATCTACAAGAGCGAGCGTGCGAGTGGCGAATGGGGCGAAGCGCAGGAAGTGAAGCTTTTTGCGGACAGCTCGATTACGGTCGGTCATCCGGCTCTGAACCCCACGGGCGATACTTTGTATTTCGTAAGTGACGCCGTAGGAGGTGAAGGCGGAAAAGATATCTGGATGGCAGAGTTAGACGGCACGGAATGGGTTAATACGCAGCCATTAGGCAAAGGCATCAACACGCCGGCGGATGAGATGTACCCGTATGTGCATGCCGACGGAACGCTGTATTTCGCCAGCAACGGGCATCCGGGTTACGGAGGTCTGGACATTTATAAAGCGACGCTCGACACGACGGCAAAAGACACGACGGTCTGGGTGCTTTATAACATGGGCGCGCCGTTCAACGGCTCTGGAGACGACTTCGGAATCACCTTTGCAGGTGATAGCCAGGACGGCTTCTTCTCTTCTAACAGAGGCGACAAGAAAGGTTTTGACAAGATCTACAGTTTCCGGTTACCGGAGATGGAGTTCATCGCAGAAGGCACCGTGAGCGACGAAGAAGGTAACCCGCTCTCGGACGCCAAACTGCATGTAGTGGGCAGCGACGGTACCAACAGCCGCGTTAATGTGCGGAGAGACGGAACGTATAAGATCAAGTTGCAGAAAGAGGTGAAGTATGTGATGTTAGCCACCGCCCGCGGGCATCTAAATGCCAGAGAGCAATGGACGACGCTGAACCTGAAGGACAGCAAGACTTATACGCTCAATTTCACGCTAAGCCCGATCAGCAGGCCTGTTAAGATGGAGAACATCTTCTATGAGTTCGGCCGATGGGAGATTACCAAAGCGAGTGAGACGGAGTTGTTGCACCTTGTCAAACTGCTGCAAGACAACCCGAATATCACCATCGAGCTGAGCGCACACACGGATATGAAAGGTAATGAGGCGTTCAACCAGGAACTGAGTCAGAAACGTGCGCAGAGTTGCTGCGACTACCTCATCCAGAAAGGTATTGAGAAAGAGCGTCTGACGCCGGTGGGTTATGGCAAGAGCAAACCTGTGAAAGCCGATAAGGCGCTGAATAAGCAGTATCCGTGGATTCCTGTGGAGCAGGAGTTGGACGAGGCGTTTATCACCGGGCTGACGGAAGACAAGCAGGAGATATGCAACCAGATCAACCGTCGGACGGAATTTAAGGTACTAAAGACAACTTACAAGTTATACTAATGAAACAGTATTTAGATTTATGCCAGCGCGTGCTGGACGAAGGCACTATCAAACATGACCGTACGGGCACGGGAACGATCTCTGTGTTCGGTCATCAGATGCGATTCAAGATGTCGGACGGTTTTCCGCTCTTGACGACCAAGAAACTGCATCTGAAGTCCATCATCTATGAGTTGCTGTGGTTCTTACAGGGCGACACGAACGTGAAGTATCTGCAGGAACACGGCGTGAGGATCTGGAACGAATGGGCGGACGAGAACGGCGAGTTAGGTCCTGTGTATGGCCATCAGTGGCGCTCGTGGCCGGATTATAACGGCGGTACAATCGATCAGATAGCCAATATAGTAAAGATGATCAAGGAAAATCCCGACAGCCGCCGGATGATGGTGAGCGCGTGGAATGTAGCGGAAGTGGAGAAGATGGCTCTCCCACCCTGCCACTGCTTGTTTCAGTTTTATGTGGCGGACGGCAAACTGAGTCTGCAACTCTACCAACGCAGCGCAGATATCTTCCTCGGTGTGCCGTTTAATATCGCCAGCTATGCGTTATTGCTGCAGATGATGGCGCAAGTTACGGGTCTGGAGTGCGGCGATTTCGTACACACTCTTGGCGACGCGCATATCTATCTGAACCACTTGGAGCAGGTGAAACTGCAATTGACGCGCGAGCCGCGGGCTTTGCCGAAGATGATCATCAATCCGGAGGTAAAAGACTTGTTTAGCTTTCAGTACGAAGATTTTCAATTAGAGGGATATGACCCGCATCCACACATCGCGGGACAAGTGTCAGTTTAATTGATAATTGATAATTGATAATTTACAATTTATGATTTCGATTATAGTAGCCATCGCAGAGAACTATGCGATCGGAAAGAAAGGTGATCTGTTATGCCACCTGCCGGCGGACTTGAAACACTTCAAGGAGATTACGTCCGGAAAGACCGTTATGATGGGCGAAAGAACCTTCTTCTCGCTGCCCAAACATCCCCTGCCCAACAGGCGGAATATCGTTTTGACGGATGTGCAAGGCAAGACCTTTGAAGGCGCCGAAGCCGTTTATTCCCTGGACGAGATGGAGGCTAAGGTCAAAGGCGAAGAAGAGGCTTTCGTTATTGGCGGCGGCATGGTCTATCGCCAGATGATGGAGCGTGCGGACAAACTCTATATCACGCATATTCATCATAGTTGGGAGGATGCAGACACCTTCTTCCCAGTTATCGATCCGGCGGTATGGAAGCAAATCAGCGCAGAGCGGCACGAGGCGGACGAGAAGAATCCGTACGCCTATACGTTTGCAGAATATGTACGGAAATAACGAATTTTTACATATTATTTCAGGCGCGGTCGGTATTGCCGAGCGGCAAGTAGCTGCGACTGTGGCGTTGCTGGACGAAGGAGCGACCATTCCTTTTATCGCACGCTATAGAAAGGAGAAGACCGGAAGTCTGGACGAGGTTCAGATTGCGGCTATTCAGGCGCAATACGGGAAGTTGCAGGAACTCGCCAAACGCAAAGAAACCATCTATGCGCGTTTGGACGAATTACAAATTACGAATGACGAATTACGGCAACGCATAGCCGATTGTTGGGATGCAACAGAGTTGGAGGACATTTACCTCCCTTACAAACCGCACAGGAAGACGCGTGCCGATGTCGCGATTGAGAAGGGCTTATTGCCGCTGGCAGAGGAGATTCTCAAACAACGGCCGATGAAGTTACCAAACGAGGAGGATCTGCAAGGTGCACGGGATATTATTGCCCAGCGAATAGCGGAAGACGAAAAGAGCCGTAATGCCATTCGCCGCGAGTTTAGTTATACAGCAGTATTGAGTAGCAAGGCGGTAAAGGCCAAGAGCGACACGCAGGAAGCGCAGAATTATAAGGATTATTTTGATTTCAAGTGTCCGCTCAAGCATGTGAAGAGCCATCAGTTACTGGCGATCCGCCGTGCAGAAACGGAAGGATACCTGCGGGTGGACATCTCACCTGATACAGAGAAAGCCCTGGATAAGTTAGCGCATTTGTGGCTACGGGCCAATAACGACACCGCTTATCAGGTTGAGCTGGCGATGGAGGACGGTTATAAACGGCTTCTGAAACCGGCTATCGAGACGGAGTTTGCCGCACTCTCGAAAGAGAAAGCGGACGAAGAGGCGATTCGGGTCTTTGCGGAGAACCTAAGGCAACTTTTGTTAGGTGCGCCATTAGGTCAGAAACGCGTGTTGGCGCTCGATCCGGGATTTAGGACGGGCTGCAAGACCGTAGTGCTGAATGAGCAAGGCGATCTGTTGATGCACGACGTCATCTATCTGCATAACCTGCAAAGCACACAGAAGTTGCAGGAGTTGATCGAGAAATACAAGATCGAGGCCATCGCTATCGGTAACGGTACCGCGAGCCGGGAATGCGAGCAGATGGCAAGGGAAGTGACAAAGGGACTAAGTACCAAGGGACTAAGTGTTCCTCAGATATTCGTAGTCAGCGAAGCCGGAGCGTCGGTGTATAGCGCCAGCAAGATTGCGCGGGAGGAGTTTCCCGATGAGGATGTAACCGTACGTGGAGCGGTGAGTATCGGAAGAAGGCTGATCGATCCGCTCGCAGAGTTGGTAAAGATCGAGCCGAAGTCCATCGGTGTGGGTCAATACCAGCATGACGTCGATCAAACGGAGTTGCGCGAGAGCCTGCAACAAACCGTAGAGAGCGTAGTAAACTATGTGGGCGTGGATGTCAATACCGCCAGCAAACACCTGTTGACGTATATCTCCGGTTTGGGACCGATGTTAGCGCAGAATATCGTGGATTACCGCGCAGAACATGGTGCGTTCGGTAGCCGCAAAGAGTTGCTGAAAGTGCCGAAATTAGGTGCAAAGACTTTTGAACAAGCGGCTGGCTTCTTGCGATTGAAAGGTGCTAATCCATTGGATAACAGCGCTGTACACCCGGAGAGTTACGGCATCGTGGAGAAGATGGCGAAAGACCAGAAATGCTCGGTGGCGGACTTGATTGAGAAGAAAGAACTGCGCGAGCAAGTGGATTTGAATAAATATGTGACAGCCGAAGTGGGCATGCCCACCCTCACGGATATTATGAAGGAGTTGGCGCAACCGGGTCGTGACCCACGCGGCGAGACGGAGGAGTTCCATTTCGACGAACACGTGCACACGATCGACGATCTGCAGGCAGGAATGGTGTTGCCGGGTATCGTAACGAATATCAGCGCTTTTGGCGCATTTGTGGATTTGGGTGTGCATAAGGACGGATTGATACACATCTCCGAAATGGCAGACCGACGGATTAGCAACCCGCAGGAAGTGGTCAAACTGCATCAACATGTGAAAGTGCGCGTGGTCGATGTAGATCGCGCGAGAGGCAGAATACAATTAAGCCTAAAGCGAATTGATAATTGATAATTGAAAATTGATAATTATGGCAGACGATAAGAAGATAATTTTTTCGATGGTGGGACTGAGTAAGAATTTCGGTCCACAGAAACGAGTGTTGAACAACATCTATCTGAGCTTCTTTTACGGCGCAAAGATCGGTATTATCGGTCTGAACGGCGCAGGTAAGAGTACCTTGCTCAAGATCATCGCCGGTATTGAGAAAGAGTATCAGGGCGAGGTTGTATGGAGTCCGGGATACTCGGTCGGATATCTGGAGCAGGACCCGAAGTTAGACGCATCCAAGACCGTCCGTGAGGTCGTTCAGGAAGGTGTTCAGCCGATTATGAATATGCTCAAGGAGTACGATGAGATCAATGTGGCTTTTGCAGAACCCGACGCAGACTTCGACAAACTCTTAGCACGACAAGCGGAGTTGCAGGATAAGTTAGACGCTGCGGACGCCTGGAATATCGACCAGAAACTCGACCGCGCGATGGATGCTCTTCGTTGCCCGCCGGATGACGCGAGTGTAACTACCCTCTCCGGAGGAGAACGGAGACGCGTAGCGTTATGTCGCCTGTTGTTGCAACAACCCGATGTCTTGCTGCTTGACGAGCCGACGAACCATCTGGATGCAGAAAGCATCGACTGGTTGGAACAACACCTGCAGCAATATGCCGGCACGGTGATCTGTATCACGCACGACCGCTATTTCCTGGATCATGTGGCTGGTTGGATCTTGGAGTTAGACCGCGGAGAAGGAATTCCCTGGAAGGGCAATTACTCGTCGTGGTTGGAGCAAAAGACCAACCGAATGGCGCAGGAAGAGAAACAGGCGAGCAAGCGGCGTAAGACTTTGGAGCGCGAGTTGGAGTGGATTCACATGGCTCCGAAAGCGCGTCACGCGAAGCAGAAAGCGCGTCTGGATGCGTATGACCGGATGTTGAATGAGGAGCAGAAAGAGCGCGAGGAGAAGTTGGAGATATTCATTCCGAACGGTCCGCGGCTTGGAAATAAGGTTATCAATGCAGAAGGTGTAGCCAAGTCTTTTGGCGACAGAGTGCTGTTTGAAGACATGAACTTCATGTTGCCGCCCAACGGCATTGTGGGTGTTATCGGTCCGAACGGAGCGGGTAAAACGACCCTCTTCCGCATGATTATCGGCACGGAGAAAGCAGACAAAGGTACGTTCAGCGTGGGCGAGACGGTGAAAATCGGTTACGTGGATCAACAACACACGGATATAGACCCGAATAAGTCGGTTTTTGAAACCATCAGCGGCGGCACGGAGTTCATCCGCGTGGGCGGCAAAGAGATTAACGCCCGTGCGTATCTGAGTCGTTTTAACTTCACCGGCGCAGACCAAGAGAAGAAATGTGGTGTGCTCTCCGGTGGTGAGCGCAACCGATTGCATTTGGCTTTGACGCTGAAGAGCGAAGCAAACGTGCTGCTGTTAGACGAGCCGACGAACGATATAGATGTCAATACCTTGCGTGCGTTGGAAGAAGGATTAGAGAACTTCGCCGGTTGCGCCGTCGTGATCAGCCACGACCGTTGGTTCTTAGATCGTATCTGCACGCATATTCTGGCGTACGAAGGAGACAGTAAGGTGTTCTGGTTCGAAGGCAGTTATTCGGAATACGAAGAAAACAAGAAGATGCGGTTGGGCGAAGAAGCCGTTCAGCCTCACCGCGTTAAATATAGAGGATTAGGCAATGTATAAAGCGCAAGACAAGATGTGCGACCTCATGGCGCACGAAGAAGAAGCCATCCAAATCATCAGCCGTTTCGGGCTGAATGTGGGTGTGGGAGACAAGAGTATAGATGAGGTCTGTGTAGAGCACGGCGTCCATACTCCGACGTTCCTGACGGTCGTCAATTTCAAGTTATACCGCCAGCGTGCGTTACCGGCAGAGATTGATTTGGATACCCTGCAGCGGTACTTGCACCATGCCCATACCTATTTTCTGGAGTTTCGTCTTCCTCGGCTTCGTCAGGCATTGATAGAAGCCATCAATCCTGCCAACCCGAAGAGCCAGATTCCGATGCTGATCTTGCGGTGCTACGACGAGTTTGTACAGGAGATCCGCACGCATATCGAGCATGAGAACGCAGGTCAATACGAGGAGCACGAGCATGACGACGAGCGAATAACAGGTAAGCTGAGTGAGATCAAAGAGTTGATTATCAAGTATTTCCCGAAGGACGACACGCAGACCACTTCGGACGAGAGCCTGCATATTCATGTGCGCTATCCCTTAGTCGGAGTGATGAGTGATTTATGGCATACCGAGCAGGATTTCGCCGACCATTGTGCGATTGAGGATGAGATTCTCAGGCCGGCTTTGGAGCGCGCAAAAAACGGTAAGCGGAAAATCAAGACCGATGTGCAAGCTATCGAGAGCGAAGAGTTGAGCGAACGGGAGAAAGATGTGCTGATTCAGGTAGTAAAAGGCCTGAGCAACAAAGAAATTGCTGATGTGCTGTGTATCTCGACGCACACGGTCATCTCGCATCGGAAGAACATCACCCGCAAACTGAATATCCACTCTACCGCGGGTCTGACGATCTATGCGATTGTGAATAAGTTGGTTGATTTGGATAGTTTATAAGTGTTACGGCGTGTCAGTACATATATTCGCCAGCGGGGTTTGTTGGACAAAGACAAGCCGGTGTTGGTGGCCTTGAGCGGCGGAGCGGACAGTGTGGGATTATTGGATGTGCTGCTTCGCGCAGGCTATAGATGTGTAGCGGCACATTGCAATTTTCACCTCCGTGGTGAAGAGAGCAACCGTGATGAGGCTTTTGTACGAGAGCTTTGCGGGAAGATGGGCGTAGAGATAGAAGTGGCGGATTTTGACACACCTGCGTACGCGCACGCGCTCCATATTAGTATAGAGATGGCGGCACGAGAGTTGCGATACAAATGGTTTGACGAAGTGGGCAGAAAACATGGTTGTCAGGCGGTTGCAGTAGCGCATCATCAGAACGATCAGGCGGAGACGATCCTGCTGAATCTGAAACGCGGAACGGGACTCAGAGGCTTGGCGGGAATGCGGCCGATCAGTCCGAATCCGATGGTAAAAGAGGGTCTGCCGATTGTGCGCCCGCTACTTTGCACCACGAGGGATTATATAGAACATTACCTGCGTGACAAGAGAGGTCTGGAATGGGTGACCGACAGCACGAACAGCGACACCACTATTAGCCGGAATGCCATCCGCGAACAGCTGAAGAGTTATACTAAAGCGGAGATCGAACACATGGCTCAGACGGCAGAATACGTGCAAGGATATATAGACATATTAGACGGCAAAGACACACGCGAAGCAGGAATCGCACGGTTGTACGAAAGTCTTCGCGAGTGCGGATTTGCAGAAATTGATAAAATTTACGATGCGTTGCAGAAGGGAGAAGGCGGTAAAGTTTTCACTTCGAAGACGCACCAAGCAATAATAAAAAAAGGGAAATTATGCGTCACTTTGGTATCATAGGATTTCCGCTGATTCACTCTTTCTCGGCGAAGTATTTCAATGAGAAGTTCGAGCGTGAGCAGATCGATGCGGAGTATAGTTTGTATCCTATACAAGAAGAAAGTCTAAAGTCGAAGGTCGAAAGTCTTTTGGACACTTTGGATGGTATGAATGTCACCATGCCGTACAAACAGGCGATTATTCCGTATCTGGATCGTCTGGACGACACGGCGAAAGCAGTCGGGGCAGTGAATGTGATTCACAAGCGTGTGGGTTACAATACGGATTGTTTGGGCTTTATTGAATCGATTCGTCCGTTGCTGCGGGAAGGCGACCAAAAAGCCTTGGTTCTGGGCACCGGCGGAGCATCGAAAGCCGTTTGTTATGGATTGAGCAAGTTAGGCGTCTCCCCCACTCTTGTCAGCCGCACGCCGAAAGAAGGCATGTTGGGTTATGAGGATTTGACGGAAGAGGTGATGGAGGAATACACGGTTATCGTCAATTGTACGCCATTAGGTATGGCACCGGAAGAGGATACGTATCCTCCTATTCCGTATGAGATGCTTTCGGCACGACATTTGCTGTTCGATTGCGTGTATAATCCCGAAGTGACGCTGTTCCTGCAGAAAGGCCAAGCGCAAGGAGCTGTTATCCGTAACGGCATGGAAATGCTGTACGGACAAGCCAAAGCGGCTTGGAAGATTTGGGAAGGTTGAAAGTTTAGTGAATTAGTGATTAGAGAATTAGTGATTAGAGACAAGATATGAAAACATTTTTAATGGTGCTATTAACTATAGCGCTGACGAATCTGAATGACAATTACCACGCGGCGGGTAAGTCCGAAATGGTGTATTACAGTCCGAAGACCAGTGTTCGGCTGGATTTCACGTATGAAGAAAGACGTGAAGAAGCGGGTGAGTTTGCGGCGTTTGCCGAGGAGTTATTAGGTATCAAAGACGCCATTAAGGAGGACAAGACGACCTATGTTTTCCAAGGCGTAGAGATCGGTACACACACGCAGGTGGACCTGAATCGGCCGCATGTGATCTATGCGGAGAACGGCATGCCATGGCAGTTGGTGAACATCAACGAACGGGGTTTGTTGGTGGGTTATAACCTGCCGCCGGAGCCTAAAGAGCACAAGAAGGGTCCTGAAAAAGAGGCTGAATGGTCTAGGATTAGTCCTACAAAAGTCTTACCTTATACCGAGGAGATAGTTGATGCAGGCAATACGGGTGCCAAAAGTTTGAGAGCACAGGCTCAGGCGGTGGCAAAACAGATCTTCCGTATCCGTGAGACGAGGATGTATATCTTGAACGGCGAAGTGGAACACGCGCCGGCGGACGGTCAGGCGATGGAGTTGGTCCTCAAGGAGTTGAGACGTCAGGAGAAGCAATTAGTCGAGCTGTTTACGGGCAAGGTCACGAAAGAGATCAAGCATAAGCATGTGGGCAACTGTCCGTACGGAGAGAATTTCAAGTTTTGGAACGAGATGCTCTATTTCTCTACGGAGAACGGCTTTACGGGCGCGGATAATGTGGATGCCGACAAGATTAAGATCAATGTGGAGTTCGTGCATCAGCTGATCAAAAAAGACAACGGCAAGAAAGCGAAGAAAGACAAGAATGCACCGGAGCTCTCTCCGATTGTATATAACCTGCCGGGCAGCGCACAAGCTTTGGTGTACTACAACGACGAGTTGATCAACAGCAAAGTTGTACCGATGGCGCAGTTCGGCATCGATGTAGCCCTGCCTAAAGAGTTGTTCACGGGGGCTGAGTTGCCGAAGATCAAGTTCAGCGAAAAGACAGGAGGAGTGATTTCGATTACGAAATAATTTCAAATTTATGATTTCAAATTATAGATTTATAGCCATATTTCTCGTAAGTCTCATCGGGATTGCTTCTCTTCGTGCGCAGGAGATCAACTGTACCGTGACCATCAATTCCGACCAGATCGAGGGATCGAACAAACAGGTGTATGAGACCCTGAAATCCGCCATCGAGGAGTATATGAACCAGAACCGCTGGACGAATATGACTTTCGCGGAGCAGGAGAAGATCGAGTGCAGTATGATGCTGGTAGTAAAAGCTGTGGCGGATAACATGTACAGTTGCGAGATGACGTTACAGAGCCGCCGGCCGGTATATGGCACGACGTACACTACCCCGCTCCTCAATTTCGTGGACCGCAATTTCAACTTCACATACCAGGAGTTCGACCGCATCGAGTACCAGCAGAATCAGTTCACGACGAACCTGACGGCGATGTTGGCGTACTACTGCTACTTGATCATCGGGCATGACATGGACAGTTACCAGCGTCTGGGCGGCACACCGTTCTTCGAGCAATGCGAGAATATCGTGAATGCGTGTCAGAGCGCAAGCATGGATAACTCCGAGCAGAAAGGATGGCTGGCGTTTGACAGCAACCGCAACCGTTATGCGCTGATTAACAACCTTTTAGACGAGGCGTTTAAGAAGTACAGGAATTATTACTACGAGTATCACAGGCTGGGACTGGACGAGATGAGCGGTAATGTAACCAACGGCAGAGCCCGCATCGCAGAGGGTATCTCTGTGCTGAAAGAGGCATATCGTGCGCGCCCGGCAACTTACGTCATCAACACGTTCCTGGACGCCAAGGCCGATGAGTTGGTGGATATCTTCAAGAAAGGCATGGACAAAGAGAAGAAAGAGGTGTATGAGTTGTTGGTGGATATCGACCCGACGCGGCAAAGCACGTATGACCGGATGAATGAGAATTAAGGGATTAGAGGATTAGAGGATGCTAAAACATTTACACATACAAAACTACGCGCTGATCAGCCATCTGGACATCGATTTCAGCGAGGGTTTCTCGGTGTTAACCGGAGAGACCGGTGCCGGAAAGAGTATCATCTTAGGTGCTTTGGCGTTGGTGTTGGGTGCCCGAGCGGACAGCAAGGCCATTACGGACGGCGAGGACAAATGCATCATCGAGGCGGAGTTTGATGAAGGTATCATCCGCAGGGAGTTGTACGCCAACGGGAAAAGTCGGTCGTTTGTGGATGACAGCGTAGTGACATTGCAGGAACTGAAAGCGCTGGCGAACAGACTGATAGATATCCACTCGCAGCATGCGAATCTGCTGATTGAGAACGCGGATTTTCAGTTGGAGGTAGTCGATGCGATTGCCGCCAATGAGGCGATTTTAGAAGGCTATAGCGCTCAGTATGAGCGGTATATGGCGGCTCAGGAGCAGTTGCACAAATTGCAAGAGTTGGCTCGCAAGAGCCGTCAGGACGCGGATTATATCCAATATCGGTATAAGTTGTTGAGCGATGCGGAACTGCAGGAAGGCGAGTTGGAAGAGTTGGAGCAAGAGCAGTATCAGTTGAGCCATGCAGAGGAGATCCGGCACGCTTTGTTGCTTGCTACCTTCGCCTTGAATGGCGGAATGGAAGGTGGCGGCGCCATAGAGGCGATACGTTCGTGCCAGTTGGAAGATGCAGCGCCGGAACTGCAAGAGCGATTAGAGAGTGTGCGGATTGAGTTGAAAGACATCGCAGAAGAGGCCGAGCGAAAGATGGAACGTGTGGAGATGGACCCGCAACGGCTGATGTGGGTCGAAGAACGTATCGGAGCTTTGCATGAGTTATTGCAGAAATTCGGCGTGGAGCGTGTCGAGGAGCTCATCCAAGAGCGTGATACGTTGGCGCAGCAGGTGGAGCGGATGGACAGTTTCGATTTCGATATCGAGCAAGCCAAGAAAGAGACGGAGAAAGAGCGGAAGGCCCTTCAGCAAGCCGGAGAGGCGCTGACCAAGTGCCGCAAAGCTGTCGTTCCGCAGATATGCAAGAGCCTGGAGGAAGGATTGCAACGTTTGGGCGTGACGCACGCCAAAGTGGAGATTCCGATCACGAAGACGGAAGACTTCACGCCGAAAGGCTGCGACGAGGTACAGCTGATGTTTGCTGCGAACCTCAATCAGAGTCTGAGGGCCGTGAGCGAAGTGGCTTCAGGAGGTGAGATCAGCCGACTGATGTTGTGCGTCAAAGCGCTGATAGCCAATACGAAAGGTCTGCCGACCATCATCTTCGATGAGATAGACACCGGTGTTAGTGGGAATATCGCCACCCAGATGGCTTCTATCATGCGGGAGATGGCGAAAAACCGCCAGATTATCGCCATCACCCATCTGCCGCAGATAGCTGCGTTGGGCGAGAACCATTACAAGGTCTATAAAGCCGACACGGCGCAACGTACCGAGACGCATATCAGCCGGCTCAACGAGGACGAACGGATACAAGAGATAGCCACGATGCTGAGCGGAAACGAAGTAAGCGAATCGGCACTCAAGACGGCAAGAGAGCTGGTGAATCGCAAATGAGAAAATTGTAAATGACCAAATTGTAAATGACTTTATGTTGCCATTAGCAGAGAGACTTCGGCCAAAGACTTTGGACGAATACATAGGGCAGAAACATCTGGTGGGCGAAGGAGCAATCCTTAGGCAGATGATCGAGAGCGGGAATATCGCTTCGTTCATTCTGTGGGGTCCTCCGGGTGTCGGCAAAACGACTCTGGCGCGGATCATCGCCCATCAGTTACAACGACCGTTTTACACACTGAGTGCCGTTACAAGCGGCGTGAAGGAGGTACGGGACGTGATCGACAAAGCCAAACGCACGTCGGTCATGAACAGCGGTCTTTTTGCGCCGGCCGACAGCCGCAGTCCGATACTTTTTATCGACGAGATCCATCGTTTCAGCAAGAGCCAGCAAGACAGCCTCTTGGGAGCGGTGGAAGAAGGCACGATCACGTTGATCGGCGCCACCACGGAGAACCCGTCTTTTGAGGTCATCACGCCGCTTCTGAGCAGGTGTCAGGTGTATGTATTGAAATCCTTAGAGAAAGCGGACTTGTTGGAGTTGTTAGACCGCGTGATGACCAAAGATGAGTATATCCGGTCGCTCGGTATCACGGTCAAAGAGACGGAATCAATATTACGGTATAGTGGCGGAGACGCGCGTAAGTTACTGAATATCATTGAGTTAGTCAGCAACAGCGGCGCCAAGGTCATCGACAACGAGACCGTCACCAAACAGCTGCAACAAAACCCCGTGGCGTACGACAAGGACGGCGAGATGCATTATGACATCATTTCCGCGTACATCAAATCCATCCGCGGCAGTGACCCGCAGGCCGCCATCTATTGGCTGGCGCGGATGATTGCAGGCGGCGAGGATCCGAAGTTCATTGCGCGGCGGTTAGTCATCTCCGCAAGCGAAGACATAGGGCTCGCGAACCCGAATGCAATGCTGGTAGCCAATGCGTGTTTCGACGTACTGACAAAAATCGGCTGGCCGGAAGGACGAATCCCCTTAGCAGAAGCCACTATCTATTTAGCCACAAGCCCAAAGAGCAACTCCGGCATATTAGCTATCGACGCTGCCCTTGGCGTAGTACAAGAAACCGGCAATCTGCCCGTACCTCTGCACCTGAGAAATGCGCCAACGAGTCTGATGAAAGAGCTTGGTTACTCGGACGGATACAAATATGCGCATGATTTTCCGAACCATTTTGTCAAGCAACAATTCATGCCGGACGAGTTGGTTGGAAGGGAATTCTGGCAGGCTCAAGGCAGCCCGCAAGAACAGAAGATGGCAGACTGGATGAAATTCCTATGGGGAAGTAAATAGTGGCGGGCGTCTATATACATATACCGTTTTGCGTGCGCAGGTGTGCGTACTGCGACTTCTTCTCCACCACCCTTTTAGAGCGGCGTAAGGCGTATGTTGAGGCGGTATTGAAGGAGATTGAGAAACGGCGTGAAGAAGCCGGAGCGATCCGGACGATCTATATCGGAGGCGGCACGCCAAGCACGTTGGAGGCTTCGCATATACGATGGATGATTGAAACTGTCGGCGCGCCGGATGCTACGGAAGTGACGATGGAGCTGAACCCGGGTGACGCGTCGGCGGAGTACCTCAAGGCCATTCGGGAAGCCGGCGTCAACCGGTTATCCATCGGCATTCAGTCTTTTCAAGACGAGTTGTTGCGACTCATCGGAAGACGGCATAACGCCGCGCAAGCGATCAAAGCAGTTAGGATGGCACAGGAAGCGGGTTTTGAAAACCTCTCCATCGACCTGATGTACGCCCTGCCGGGTGAGACGATGGCGCAATGGGAGGAAGACATTGAGACGGCGCTCGGGCTGAAGGTACAGCATATATCGTCTTACGGCCTGATGTACGAGGACGGGACTGCGATGACGAAGAGGCTGAAGAAAGGCGAGATAGAGGCGGTGGATGAAGAGACGGAGAACGCGATGTATGACTACCTCTGCCAGCGGCTCAAAGAGGCGGGATTCGTGCATTACGAGGTCAGCAATTTCGCGTTGCCGGGCTATGAGGCGCAGCATAACAGCAGTTACTGGGACGGCACGCCGTATATCGGCATCGGCGCCGGCGCACACAGCTACCTGCCGCCCGTTCGGAGTTGGAACCCAAGCGACCTGAACGCTTATATACAGGGCATTGAGGGCGGTTCTTTAGTGCGGGAAAGCGAGACGCTGAGCGAGAAGGATATGTATAACGAGCGGATCATGTTGGGGCTGAGAACGAGTAAAGGAATCCGCCTTGACGATACTCAAAGGTCGCGGGCAGGTCGCGGGCAGGTCGCGGGATTGGACCGTTTTTCGGGTCTCTTACGGCTCACGAAGGACGGACGGCTCGTCGCTACGCAGGAAGGCCTGCATGTATTAAATCGAATAATTGAAGAATTGATGATATGAATTGGAAAAGTTGGTATAAACCATTTTTGATTTGGTTTTGGAGTTTGTTTTTCGGCGGAATTACCGTAGCTTTTTTGGTCATTTGGCTGATTACGGAAGGTGCGTTGGGTTATCTTCCTCCTTTGGAGGAGTTGCAGAACCCGAAGAACTCATTTGCGAGCGAGATCATCTCCTCGGACATGCAGTCCTTGGGGCGTTACTACCGCTATGAGAACCGTGTCGGCGTGCAGTATTCGGATCTCTCGCCGGATCTGATCAATGCCTTGGTGGCGACAGAGGATGTGCGGTTCTATGACCACACGGGTGTGGATTTCAAGTCGATGTTCCGCGCTATTCTGAAACTCGGCCGTGCGGGCGGCGGCTCTACCCTCACCCAGCAGCTGGCCAAACAGCTCTGGTCTCCGCGCGCGAACAATATCTTCGAGCGCGCGATGCAGAAACCTATCGAATGGGTTATCGCCACGAAGCTGGAGCGGCTTTACAGCAAAGACGAGATCCTGCTGATGTACCTCAACCAGTTCGATTTTCTGTATAACGCCGTGGGAATTCAGTCGGCGGCGCAGGTCTATTTCTCCAGCACGCCAAAGACGCTGAAGATCGAGGAAGCGGCGATGTTAGTGGGCATGTGCAAGAACCCCTCGCTGTACAACCCCGTCCGCCATCCGGAGCGCGCCACAGGAAGGCGTAACACGGTTCTCGGGCAGATGGAGAAATACGGCTACATCGACGAGGCCGTACGCGATTCGCTCGCGGCGCTGCCCTTGGAGTTGCATTACCGGTCGGTGGATCACAAGCAAGGTATCGCTCCTTATTTCCGCGAGTACCTGCGCGTGGTGCTGACCGCCAAAGAGCCCAAAGAGAGCGATTATTCCGAGTGGAACCAACAGCAATACCGCTTGGACAGATGGCAATGGGAGAACAACCCGCTGTATGGTTTTTGCGAGAAGAACCGCAAGCCGGACGGCAGCAAGTATGACATCTATCAGGACGGTCTGAAGATTTACACGACCATCGATTCACGGATGCAGAGGTACGCCGAGGAGGCCGTGAGCGAGCATATGCAGGCACAACAGAAATCTTTCTTCAAGGAGCTCAAACGCAAGAAGAACGCACCTTTCTCACGGTCGCTGACGCAGGAGGAAGTGGACGGCATCATGAACCGCTCAATCAGGCAGACCGACCGGTACCGCAACATGAAACGTGAGGGGTGTTCCAAGGACTCGATCATGGCGGCATTCAAGACCCCGCGTGAGATGCAGATCTTCACGTACGAGAACGGCATGATTGATACCGTCATGAGCCCGTATGACTCGATCAAATGGCAGAAGAGCTACCTGCGTTGCGGATTCATGTCCATGGACCCGCATACCGGTCATGTGAAGGCATACGTGGGCGGTCCGAACTTCGCGCATTTCCAATACGACATGACGACCAAAGGTCGCCGACAGGTGGGTTCGACGGTCAAGCCGTACCTCTACACGCTCGCGATGGACGAAGGTATGTGGCCGTGCGAGAAGACGGTCAATGAGCCCGTGACCCTCATCGACGCCAACGGCATCGAATGGACGCCGCGCGACACGCACGACAAGTACAAAGGCGACACGGTGACGCTGACCTGGGGACTGATGAACTCGTCCAACTGGATCTCCGCGTACCTCATGTCCCTCTTCACGCCTGAGCAATTAGTGAAGATCATGCAGTCCTTCGGTATCCAGGGCGAGTTAGACCCCGTGGTCTCGCTCTGTCTGGGACCGTGCGAGGTGAGCGTCGAGGAGATGGTGGATGCCTACACGACTTTCGCCAACAAAGGTATCCGTACCGAACCGCTCTACGTCACCCGTATCGAGGACAGCAACGGCAATATCATCGGTTCGTTCACCCCGCGGACACATGAGATCATCAGCGAGACGACCGCCTATAAGATGATTTATATGTTGCGCGCGGTCATCGATCACGGAACGGGTGTCCGGATGCGCTACAGATACGGTCTGACGGTACCGATGGGCGGTAAGACAGGCACGACGAACAACAACTCCGACGGATGGTTCATGTGCTTCACGCCGTCGCTCGTCAGCGGCACGTGGGTCGGTGGCGAAGATCGTGGCATACATTTTGATAGTATGGCAGAGGGACAGGGCGCTTCGATGGCGTTGCCTATCTGCGGACTGTACATGCAGAAAGTGCTGGCAGACCCGGATTTGGGCTACTCGTCCGAGGAGCAGTTTGATGTCCCGGCATGGTTTGACCCCAATGAGGGATGTAAATAATTAATAGTTGATAATTGATAGTTTAAAATTGAAAAATTGGTGGAATAAATATGGTCTTCGGCTGTGCTTGATTGCATTGTCAATTGTCAATTGTCAATTGTCAATTAGTTTTGCCCAGCTGAACACCGACCGCATCACCGCGATCGGGCGGAATGCCCTGTATTTCGAGGATTACGTGCTCTCCATCCAGTATTTCAACCAGGTCATCCACCTCAAGCCGTACCTGAGTGAGCCCTATTTCTACCGGGCAATCGCGAAGATCCAGTTGGAGGATTACCAGGGCGCTTTGCGGGATTGTAACGCCGCCATAGAGCGCAATCCCTTCTCACCTGGCTGCTATTATGCCCGCGGGTATATCTACCGCCAGCTGAACCGTCTGGAGGAGGCGGAGGCGGATTATACGGAGGCACTTCGTTTCTCACCGGAGAACCGCACCTATATGTTATTACGCGCGGACACACGTGCGCAGATGAAGCATTACGACGCAGCGTTGGAGGACATCAGCCAGATGCTCAAACGCGAACCGCAATCGGCTTCCGTATGGGGCGAGAAAGGGCATATATGCATCCTCAAGAAAGATACGCTGACGGCGCTCGAGGCCTTTGAGAAGGCTTCTCAGTACGACAAGACCAACCCGGCTGTGTGGTCGGCTCTCGGCGTGACGAACCTCATGCTCAACCGCGAGGACGAGGCGTATGTCCAGCTGACCCAGGCGATTAACTTAGGTTCCAAATGGGCAGGCGACTATATCAACCGGGGTATCATCCATTACCACCGCCATAACTACCGCGGGGCGCTGAGCGACTATGACCAGGCGGTGAAGATCGCCCCGAAAGAGGCGGACTGCTACTACAACCGCGGCGTGATGCGGCAGGAGGTGGGCGATTACAACCGCGCCTTGGAGGACCTCAATACCGCCATCTCGCTGGATCCCGAACGGACGGAGATGCGCTACCAGCGCGGCTTGGTCGAGATGCAACTGAGGCAATGGAAAGCCGTCGTCCGAGACATGGACTCGCTGATTGCCCGATACCCGTATTTCCTGCCGGCATACTATCTCGCCTCGCAGGCGGCAGACAAGCAAGGCCTCACGAAGACTTCCTATCAATACCGCCAAAAGGCGTATGACCTGGAGCAGAAGAAAGATCAGATTCAGTCGCAGCAGGCCTCGCAGCCCAATACAGACCTGCTGATCGCCGATGCCCAGCCGCAGAAGAAAGACCATCGTAAGGAGTTCTCCACCACCACGGCGCAAGACCAGACTGACATACCCGACGAGGAGCAGAAATACGACTCGCAGACCCGTGGTTCGATCCAGAAGAAGCACCAGGACGTCGTCAACGAGCCGAATATCGTGCTCTCCTATTACAGCCAGGACATGAGCCTCAGGCGCACGAACTACTACCACCCGCTCGTGGATGAACTCAACAAAGCCGAGGTCCTTCCCGCGACGTTGAAGTTCACCGCGCAAGAGCTGACGCTCACGGCGGAGATGGTGGATTATCATTTTGCGAACATCAACCGTTTGACGCAGTCCACGGACGAAGCCCCCTCGGCGATCCTGTACCTCGCGCGGGCGATGGAGTTCGCCATCATCAAGGACTACGCCAGCGCCGTGGACGACTGTACGCGCGCACTCAGGCTTGCCACCAAGAAACTCGAACCCATCATCGTCTTCTGCCGCGCCAACTGGCGATACCGCATGATGGACGGCGATAACGAACTGATACTCAGGGATTACGACCATGTGCTGACCCTGCAGCCCGACTTCTCTTTTGCGCTGTACAACAAGGCAAATATCCTCTGCGCGCGGAAGGACTACCAGGAGGCGATCCGGTACTACACGAAGGCCATTGAGGCGGATAATGACTTTGCGGAAGCCTATTTCAACCGGGGCTTGACGTATGTCTTTACCGGTGAGAACGAGAAAGGGCTTGCGGACCTGAGCAAGGCCGGAGAGTTAGGAATATATCAGGCGTATAACCTCATTACGAGATTTAAATAGTTGAAAATTGAGAATTAAGCGATACATATTAACCCTTATACTTGGAACTTTGTCGCTTTGTACATTTGCGCAGGTGCTGTATGAGATCAGCGGCAAAGGTACCCGGTCCAAGTCCTATATCCTGGCCACAAACCGGTACGTGGAGATGCAGTTTATAGACACCATTCCGAACGTCTTCAAGTGCTTCTCCCGATGCAACAAAGTGGTCACTGAATTTGCCATGCAGGACTACGAAGCCATCGCCGCTTTACGGCAGGCAGCCCTTCTGCCGGATTCTGTCAAACTGACAAATTTCTACAGCGAAAGCGAGTATCGGTATATCGACAACGCTCTTCGTATCAGTTTGGGCATGGGTTTGGATCAGCTATGCCGGATGAAACCGTCGTACCTGACGGAGATGTTTCGGACGGAATTGATGAAGCAATGGCTGGGGTATGACGACCAGAAATCGATGGAGAATTTCTTCGAATCCGTGGCGCTGGAGAGGAATATCCCGATTGTGGGGCTGGATAATATCGGCGAGACGATGTACATGCTCTTTGACCGCGAGCCCTTCCACTGGCAGTGCAAGGAGCTGCTGAAAGTCATCGAGTACCCGGAGAACGAGGTCAAGCAGGAACGCGCCATTCGGGACATGTACCGCGACGGGCGGCTGACGGACTTGGCGTATCAGGTGGAGGGACCGAACAACACGACCTCCCTATCCTATTCGGACTACAAGGTCTATTGTGCACGGAACCAACAATGGGTCAAGCGGCTCCAGCCTTACCTGGCGGATGGTGGAGCGTTCATCACGCTCAATGCTGTGTTTTTAGGCGGAGAAAAGGGCTTGTTGCAACAACTCCGTGCTGCCGGATACCGCGTCCGGCCGGTTAATAGAGGACGACCAATAAAAACAACATAAATTAAAACAAACGTATGAAAAAGGTATTTTCTGTATGCGCAGCGCTGGTTTTGGCGCTGGGTATGAATGCTGCCGAGCGTGGCAAGTTCATTCACGTAGATGCAAGTGTCAACAAGAACCTCAAGCCGCAGATCGCCTTCTGCCAGGAGCACAAGGACGGTGCGGACGTGACGACCCTCATCCTCAAGACGGTCAACACCAATGAGTTCAACGAGTTCACAGACGCATCGCGTATCCTCATCAAGTTCTCCGACGGCAAGAACGTCCGCCTCAACCGCGTGGCCGGCAGCGAGGTGAAGAAGAACAAAGTGACGGAGAAAGTGGCACGCGCGACCATCACCAAGTACTGGACGGAGACCATCTACGAGGTCGCGCCGGAGGTAATCAGCAAACTCGAGGGCGGTTCGACCATCACCAAGATCCGTGTGGTCTTCAAGGAGAACGACGCCAAGGATTATGACATCGCAGAGGGCTATCTGGAGAAGATGGCGTCCGACCTGCTCAAGTCCTATCAGGAGGCTGCTCTCAAGAGCCGCAAAGCCAACAGCGATCTGAGCGATGAAGATTTTTGATTTATCAAAAATAATTGCTCTTGCCCTTTTCTTGGCTCTTGGCTCTCCGCTCTCCTACTCGCAGATAGGCATGCGGGAGTTGGGTGACTCGCTGATGGCATACACGGGCTTCTCACGCCTGTGGAGCCCTGCCGTGCGGGTCAAACAGCTCCGTGTGAGCGGCAATAACGTCTCCGTCAGGACCAACCAGACCTTGCATGACTTCCGATGGACGGAAGAGAACCTCGACCGGCTATGCCGCAAGGTCAGCCTATGGACGCTCGGTCACGAGAACGGCAAGGTCACTATCTACGCCGGTCAGACGGATGTCCGCACGCTCATCACCGATTGTGCGCGGGGTATCTCCTCGTCGCCGAACAAGGGCAAGGACCTCACGGAGCGCAACATCGTCCTCTACCCCAGCCATGGCCTCTACTACAACCGTGACCGGGCGGAGTGGATATGGCAGCGCGCAACGCTCTGGACGACCGTAGAGGACCTCTACAGCCAGGAGTACGTGCGGCATATCACCCGTATGCTGGAGAACGCCGGCGCTAACGTCCTCTCGCCTCGTGCGGGTCTGGACGAGCGCCATCCTGGTCTCTCCGGTATGCCCCGATGGACCGAAGGAGCGCGCTACTGGCTGCAGCATCAGAAGACGGACTCTGCCCTCTGGGATCTCTACGACGGCAACGAGTATAAGGACGACATGAAGTCCCGCGGCCTCTGGGTCAACTCCCTGGAGACGGACGTGGACCTCTGCGTAGCGCTCCATACCGACGGACTCGACAGCGGCGATGACACCACCATCGTCGGCACCCTTGTCATCTATACGGCGAAGGACGACGACGGCAACACCGTACTCAGAAACGGCAAGGACCGCGAGAAAGCGAACCGTAACTTAGGCGACTGGATCCAGACCCAGATCACCGAGGACCTGCGTACCCTGGCGCCCGAATGGACACGCCGCCAACTCAAAGAGGCAAACTACTGCGAGAGCCGTGTGCCCGTCGTGCCGAGTATCATCCTCGAGCTGCTGAGTCATAAGAACATGGCGGATATGCGTTACGGCCTCGATCCCGCTTTCCGTTTTGCGGCATGCCGTGCGGTCTATAAAGGCATCCTCCGCTACCTCAACGGCAAAGAGGCTGTCGTACAGCCCCTGCCCGTGCATGAGATGGCGATTGACCCGAACGGTACCGTCCGTTGGAAGGCACCTATAGACCCGTTGGAGCCATCCGCTACGCCGACCTATTATATGGTATATGTGCGTGCGGACGAGGGCGAATGGGATGTGCAGCAGGTGGAGAAAAAGACCGAACTGAAGCTCAACCTGCAGCGTGGCGTGCAGTACGACTGCTATGTAGTCGCGGGAAATGACGGCGGACTGAGTATGCCCGGACCGATGGTCAGCGCCTACCTCAATGACCAAACGGCAAATGACCAAATGGTAAATGACCAAATGGTACTTGTCGTTGATGCTTTCGATGACGTCTATGGGCCGGATTGGTTTGCAGACAGCACTTTTGCGGGCATCGTACCGGGCACCTACGCTTGCGAGAGCGATTTCTCCTGCGCCTATATAGGCGAGCAGTGGGACTACCGCCGTGCGAGTCTCTGGACCAATGACGACAACTGCGGTTGGGGTGCCTGCTATCGCGATCATGCAGGCCAGTTGACCGTCGGTAACACCCGTGACTGGTCCATGCGTCACGGCCATGCCTTACGCCAAATGAAGATCAGTTATGTCTCCACAACCGCAGGGCTCATGACCGAACCCGACGAGCGTTTTAAGATGGTGGATTATATCTGCGGTCGCCAGCGTCAGCCCATAGGAGAGACCCAGAAAGCGATGCTCGCTGCCTATCTGGCGAAAGGCGGACTGCTGCTTCTCTCTACCGACCATTTCAGCGCCATCGATCCCCAATGGGCGGTTCAGAACCTCCATGCCTCTTTCTATGCCGCACGAGCGACACGCTCCGGCAGGATTGTCGGCAAGAGGCATTACCAACTGCTCTTGACCCCGAACGAGGAGCATCTCTTCACTTGTACGCCGGAGGGATTAAAAATCGCGGAAGGCGCCGTTGTCATGGCTACCTACCGCGATATGCGTTGTCCCGCCGCTGTGGGATTCAAGGGACCGAAGAACAAGACCCTCGTCTTTGGTTTTCCGCTAGAAGCGGTGACGGATTTTGATAAGATCTATACTTCTTCTATTCAATGGCTGAACGAGCAATAAGCACTATTTATCGTGCTTATGCTCGTACACAGCCTCTTCTACGTTGATGATATAATCGCCCATCTTCTCGAGCTCGAGAATGATATCCATGTAGTTCACACCGGTGGAGTAGTCGTACTCCTTCTCGGTGACATGCTGCATATTCTGCGCCTTCAGTTCGTCGCGGAAGTTATTGATCTCATTCTCCATGTTGGTCATCTCCAAGAACTCGTCCTCCGTGATGCTCACATGCTCCAGGGCCTCAACCATCTTGGCTTCCGCGCCGTTGAGCAGGTACATCATCATCTCTACGTTCTTGTCCTGGTACTCCGTGTAACGGATATGTGAGTCGTGCTTGTGGCGGATATAACGCGAGAGGTTGTAGTTCGCGTCACCTACGGACTCCAACTCACTCACGATACGCAGCATCTTGTGTACCTCGTGCTTAGATTGGTCGGAGAGCCTACCGTCCGCTACCTGGTTCAGGTAGTTCGCTATCTCGTATTCCATTCGGTCGCATATACCCTCGTATTTCTCCACGCGGGAGAAGATCTTCGTGAACTGCGTATCGTCCTCCTCGTGGTACAGGTCGTGGATCATGCCGACCATACGTTGGGTACGGATGGCGAAGACATGCACCTCTTTCCATGCCTGTAGGATCGAGAGCTCGGAGGTGGACATCAGGCCGCCGGAGATGAACCGCAACTGGCTGTCCGTATCTTTCTGCTCCGGCTTCGACGGAATGATCGCCGTCACTACTTTCTCCAATATCGGGATGAACCAGATCAGGATACAGGTGTTCGTCACGTTAAACGCCGTGTGGAAAGTCGCCAGGACGGCATTCAGCTTGTCCGGAGACACGTCGCTCGGCAGACCCGGCGTGAAATCGACGCCCCATAACTCACATACACCGCCTACGAACCAACGGAACACAACCAGCACCCATACCACGCCGAAGAGGTTGAAAACCAAGTGCGCCAAAGCCGCTCTACGAGCCTGTACGGACGCTGACAGCGCTACTATATTCGACGTGATGGTCGTACCGATATTCTCACCCAAGACCAGCGATATACCCATATCAATCGGCAGCACGTGCGTCGAGCACAGGGTCATCGTGATCGCCATGATCGCCGCCGACGACTGTACTGCAAACGTCAATATACCGCCTACTAACAGGTACAGGAAATAGCTCCCGTAGCCCCAAGAGGACGTCGCGATAAAGAAGTTACGCACCGGATTCATCTGGTCCAGATGCATCTCCGTCGCATTGATTTTCAGGGTTGTCAAACCGAGCAGCATCAGCGACAGACCGATCAGGAAATCGCCGAGGTTGGCATTCCGCTTCGTGTAGATCAGCGCCACAGCCAGCACGATCGTCGCATACACTACTAACCGCAGGTCAAACGAACCGCCGCCAAGCACCATGATCCACGCCGTGAACGTCGTTCCGATGTTCGCACCCATGATCACGGAGATAGCCTGTGCCAGCGAGAGGATGCCCGCCGAGACGAAGCTCACCGTCATCACCGTCGTCGCCGTCGAGGACTGGACGGCTGCCGTGATGAACGCACCCGTCAACACACCTGTCACGCGGTTGGTAGTCATCGTTCCGAGCACGTTGCTCAACTTGCTACCCGCCATCTTCTGCAGGCCTTCACTCATCACCTTCATTCCGTACATCAGCATTGCCACGGAACCGATGAGCGTGATAATCTGTAGTAAAAGTGTCATCGTTTAAGAAAAACTCGAATTTGGCTGCAAATTTACTGCTTTTTTTTGATATACGCAAATTATTTGCAATTTTTTTCGCGGAACTCACGTGGAGAGAGACCTGTAGCGCGTTTGAAGAAACGGCAGAAAGAGGAGGAATCGGCATAACCAAGGTGGTCACCTATTTGCAGTACGGACAAATCCGGACGGGAAGAAAGCAGATTCTTCGCCTGGGTAGTCAAATACTGCTCGATATAATCGCTGGCAGAGACACCCACCACTTCCTTGATAACTACCGAGAAATGGCGCGTTGTAAGATGCGCTTTTTCTGCATAGAAAGCCACCTCATGCTGCTCGCGATAGTGAATTGCCACCTGGTTACAGAAGACGTTAAAGATAGAACGATTGCGGTCAATAGGCTTCGCATCTTGATCCATATCACGGCGACACGCATCCAACATATCCGTCATGATATCGGTCTGCGCCAAGAGCATATCGTGGCGGTGTGGATAGCGGGAAACAGGCGTCTCGCTAATAATTTCCAATAATTCCACCGCTTTCATGTATTGCGCCATTTCTTCATCTGTCAGTCGGCAAGCAGGCGTTTTATGGAACTTGTTGCGGTCATGCGTTATCCGCCTTTGTGTCATGTCTTGCTCAAAAGCGAAAGAGTGCATAATGATGGTAATGGAGTAATCCGGGCTGCTATCAATAGGGCGAATGATATGGTTTGGCAGAATCATCGCCACTTCATTCGGCCGGAAGACGACTTCCTGCATGTCATACAGGGCGCGCGAAGAACCGGAATGACAGATGAACAGCATCAGATACGGAGAAATAATATCCCTGTCATAAACAGGGAAACCATGCACATTGCGAATCACCGCCACTTCTTTCTTTTCTATCGTGCGGTACGCCTCCTCAAAAATATGTCTCGTATCAGAATGATTCATTTTTGCATTTTCACATTTACTCATTTAGTCATTTCGGGTACAAAAGTACTGTTTTTTTTTGACATACACAAGTCTTTTTTGCAAAAATCTTACTTTTGGTCAATTATTTCCAATAAATAGGTAACGCGCATGTACAAAAAAAGCAGTACCTTTGCACCCAATTTCAAACTCTTAAAAAAGGAGGTATATATGATGAGGATTAAAATGGTATTAGTAATGAGTATGGCACTCCTCTTATGGGCTTGTAAAGACAAGAACCCCGCGGAGGATCCAACCACCACCGACACGCCCACTACGGACGTTACGCCGGCTGAGGTGGACAGTGCCGAAGTGGAGGTCATCTCGGATCAGGACAACTTGGTGCGGGTCGTTTATCAAGACACGACGGCAAGTATCTACGTGTCGCAAAACATCCTGGCGAACATCACGGCCCTGAAAGCGGGCGCACATGTGAGCATCATCCAGAGTGCGGACGTGGCAGCAGAGATCACCTATAACCTGTCTGGCTCTTCGGCCGACGGCGGGTTCTACAACGAAGGTGCGTACAAATCAACCGTGGAACTGAACAACCTGACGCTGACCAACCGGTCTGCCGTCTTCTCCGGAGCGGCGGTACATATCCAAAACAGCAAACGAATCAAAGTGAAGCCGCTGAACGGTACGACGAACACCCTCGTCGATGCAGCGGGCGGCAAACAGAAAGGATGTCTCTATGTCAAGGGCCATGCCGAGTTCGCGCAGAGCGGTACGCTGAACGTCACCGGCAATGTGAAACACGGCATCAAGACCGGTGAGTATTTCTCCATCAAGAACGCCACCATCAACATCCTCTCGGCGGTGGGCGACGGTATCAACTGCGAGCAGTTCTTCTTCATGGAGAGCGGCACGATTGCCATCAACAACGTCTCCGATGATGGTCTCCAATGTGACATCGAGGACACCGAGACGGGTTCTACCGGAGAGACAGTGGATCACGAGGACGAAGATTCCGGTAACATCTATATCTCCGGCGGCTCGCTGACGATGAACATCACAGGCATCGCTGCCAAGGGAATCAAATCCGAAGGCAATATCGCTATCTCCGACGGTGACATCACGATTGCCACTTCCGGCAAAGGTACCTGGGACACGGAGGATCTGGAGACCAAAGCAGCGGCTTGTATCAGCAGCGATGCGAACATCACCATCGCCGGCGGTACGCTCAATCTGACTTCTACCGGTTCGGGTGGCAAGGGTCTCAAATGCGACAGTCTCCTGACCATTACCGGCGGTACGATGGTCATCAAGACTACCGGCGCGCTTTACTACAACAACGGCACGACCGAGAACACCAACTACACCGGCAACACCGACAATATCGACAGCAAGTATTACTCTTCGCCGAAGGGTATCAAAGCCGGCATCAAGACCGAGTCGGGCAGCGGATGGTCTGTAACCTACACCTACGCAGGCGGCATCGTCATCAGCGGCGGTAAGATCTCCGTCAGCACGTCAGGTCGCAATGCCGAGGGTATCGAGAGCAAGAGCACGATGGACATCAACGACGGCGAGGTATCTGTCAACGCCTATGACGATGCCATCAATGCCGCTTCCGACCTCACTATCAATGGCGGACTCGTCTATGCACGCTCGACCAATAACGACGGCATCGATGCCAACGGAAACGTCTATCTCAAAGGCGGACTGGTCTATGCCATCGGTGCTTCTTCGCCCGAAGTGGCCATCGATGCCAACAGCGAGGAGCAGAAGAAACTCTACGTCCAAGGCGGCACGTTAGTGACTATCGGCGCTTTGGAGAGCGGTGCAAGCCTCACCCAGAGTTGTTACCAGGCTTCGTCTTGGAGCAAAAACACCTGGTATGCCCTGACCGTCGGCAGTGATGTCTTTGCCTTCAAGACTCCGAGCAGCGGCGGTTCCACCTTGGTCGTTTCCGGAGCTTCTACCCCAACCCTCCAATCCGGTGTCACCGCTTCCGGCACAAGTATCTTTGACGGCGTGGGCTTCTATCCCGCTACCGCAACCGGCGGTTCGTCCGTCTCTCTCTCTTCCTACACCGGTGGCGGTAATCACGGTGGTGGCGGTCACGGAGGTGGCCCCGGTGGATGGTAAAACGACCGCAATCGTCCTGTCCGCATCAAGAAATACGGCATGCAGAAAAATGCATGCCGTATTTTTAGAATTTTTACCTCTATTATCAGAGAATATCCATGTTTAAAGTAACGTCTTTCGAAGCGCCTTTCTTTACAGATGCAGCCACTTTTCCGTTTACTTCTTCATCCTCATCGAAAGTCTCAAAGATAAAGGTCGCCTGATCGCTGCTTACACCAAAACTCAGCGAGTTGATCTCAAAGGTAGCGATACCATCCTCATCAGTAGCGATGTTTTTGTCCGCATGAACCTTGTTTTTGAGGAATGCCTCACTGAGGTCTCCACGGAACATGAACACCTGTACATTCGGCTGAGGAACACCTAATTTAACCACTTTCACATTCACCGTTGCAGCATTCTTCTGCTGGCAACCGGTGAGGAGCACTGCGCCGGCGATAACAGCCAGCATCAAGAAACTTTTAATAAACGTTTTCATTTGTATTAATTTTAATTTCCCCTCTTACACCTTCGGGGCTTGGACGTCTGTATGTCACCGTATTTATTACGCCGTCGGCAACCGGCGGGAAAGGTATTTGAAAACCTTTGCGACTGCAAAGGTACTGCTTTTTTTTGATATATGCAAGATTTTGGGCTATTTTTTGCGTCATATTATTGCATAATTCAAATTTTTGTTGTAATTTTGCAGCATGATTGGTAAACGATGGATCATAGGATGCTGGATTGTGGCGATGGGAGGATGCCTGATGGCAATGGCTCCATACCGATGAATACGCCCATACCTGCTATCATTACGGCAATCACTATCTTGTAACATATGGATATGGAGGAGTTTCTAAAACTACGGGAGGAGACATTTGCCGAAAGGATATCTATTTTCTCGTGACAGACAACGGATATACAATCAGCAAGAACTATTATAAGCCATACTGGAGGCGATATCAAAAATATGAATATTACCATTGCATATATCTCAACGAATAACCATTTAAATAATATTAGTATGTATAAACGAATTCAAAAAACGGCATTGTTCCTTTGCCTCGTAGCATTGGCACTGACATTCCAAGGCTGCCCGGGGACAACGACTCATGAGGATTTCACAAGAGAAGGCTATATTTTTGCGCCATTAGATTCAATATTCGTAAAGTACCATCGATCTGAAGGGAAAGGTTTCTATGAGGATTTCGAATATATCTGTCCACCCGACTCACCGGAGATTTACTCGCAAGTAGCATGGTTTTGTCCTGAGAAATATCATGAAATCACCTATGATGAAGAGTTGCATAACTTGCATGTCCGCCGTCTTTCGGAGAAGGGGCCATGCTATGTACTACTATCAAGGGGAGTCAAAATCAACGGGACCTTTTATGGATGGTCAAATTTTTATACACCGGCAATAGAAAAAATAGTCAACGGAGACACTATTTACCGGCACGTTCCGGTTCCCATAGAGCAAGTGATTGATTCTCTTCAACGACATGAGCCACAGCGGGTTGTGGAAATCAAAGGATTGCAAGAGCAGAGTATCTATAGTCATTTCAGTTTCGGCGATTTTCCCGAATTGACATTCTCGGAGGAAGATCTCCTACCTCGTTAGAGACAGCGAAAAAATCGATTCACACTCGTCTTGCCTCCGACAACTAATTTGTAAAAATGTGCCTGTGGCACGTTAAATAGTTAAAATGGTTTTGCAGTACGCAAAACGTTAAGCTGTTAAACCGTTAAATTGTTGAAAGACAGACTTACAAATAAAAAATGTAGGTCTGTCTTTTTTTTACCCAATAAAACAATCATTATGACCAAAAAAAAGAAGTCTTCTATCTTTTAGAAAGCACGGCAGAACGCCGTGCGCGACGTAACCGGGACATCAAAGCTCTCTTCCTGCATCTGACAGTCGAAGAGGGCTTTTCGTTTATGGATGCCTACGAAGCGGTAGGGTATCAATTCTACCTCTCCGCCGAGATCTCCGACAAACTCGTCTCCCGGGGCTCCATCAAGAAGCCGATGAGTATGAGCCGCTTAGGGATGGTGCTCCAGCAGGCAGGCTTCCAGAGCAAGCGGATGAATCATGGCAAGACGCGCGGATGGATAGTAAGAGAGAGGGGATTAGAGGAAGTAAATGCTAATCGCAATATAGAGGGTCGGGGGTGACAGGGTGACGGGGTGACACCCTTTTCCTAAAACTATACACCCACACGCGTGTGTGAGATATATAAACAAGGGTGTCACCCTGTCACCCCGTCACCCTAAAAACTTTCGTCTATTGCGCCGCATGCTATGCGGCAGAAACATCGTTCATTAGGTCGGATGTTATCCGACATCCACCCGACATCCACCCTATAACTGTCTAATTACGGCCTATTTGAGGCCTATTTACGGCTCAAAACCGCGATATGACCGCGACGTGACCGCGACCTCTACGTACTGTTACACTAAAATAAAAAAGATATGAGAATCATTCCTATTACGCCGAAAGTCAAAATGATGGCGGGTATCGCCGCCATTGCCCGGATCGTTGCACGAATGAAGGCAGAAGGCTCCAAGAAAAGCAGAAAGCAACTGTGGAAAATTGCTACGAAAGCCTATGATGCAGAAAATCAGTAAAGCGGAGTTGGCCGCGCGGCTGGAGGCGCGTGTGGAGTGTGCGGACAAGAGTGGGATCAGGCGCATAGCTAAGGCCTACCCCAAACCCCTCCCTTAAAAGGAGGGGCTTTTTTTTCGATTTTCCTTGCATATATCAAAAAAAAGTAGTAATTTTGCACGCAAAATTGCCATGCCGATGAAGAAAAGTGCAATCATAGCGCCGGAAGGATGCCAGCGGGTGTTGCTACACGCCTGCTGTGCTCCGTGCTCCTCTGCCATCGTCGAATGGCTTCAGGCGCATGGTATTCAGCCTGTGATCTACTACTTCAACCCCAATATCTACCCCGAAGCAGAATACGAGATACGCAAGGCGGAGAGCAAACGCCATGCGGAGTCTTTAGGCATCGAGTGGCTCGAAGGGCCATACGACCACGAGGCATGGCTCAGGGACGTGAAAGGCTTGGAGAACGAGCCGGAACGAGGCAACAGATGCTCCGTCTGCTTCTACCACCGCCTCAAAGCCACCGCTGAGAAAGCCGCAGAGTTAGGCATCCCCTATTTCGCCACAACCTTGGCTTCGTCCCGATGGAAGAACATCGACCAGGTCAATGCCGCAGGCCTCAAAGCCTGCGAAGCCCCAAACCCCAAACAGGGCGAAGCCCCTACCCCCTCCTTCTGGGCGCAGAACTGGCGCAAGGACGGCCTTCAGGACAGACGAAACGAATTGTTAAAACAGTATAACTTCTATAACCAGCTCTATTGCGGCTGCGAGTTCTCATGCCATGATCACTAATCCATTAGCCATTATTGCCCTTATCCTGACGGTCATTCTGGTCATACCGATGATCTGCAGGAAGATCCGCATCCCCAGCATTGTGGGATTTATCATTGCGGGAATCATCATGGGTCCCTGGGGTCTTGAACTCCTGCCTAACGTCCATTCTATTCAGACGCTTGGCAAGATCGGCATGCTCTATATCATGCTGCAGGCAGGTATAGAAGTGGATATCAACGACTTCCGCCAACAACGCAGCCATGCCATGCTGTTTGGTATCTACTCGTTTATCTTTCCCTTCCTGTTGGGCCTGTTGACCAGCCGCCTCATCGGTTATGGCTGGGTGACGAGTGCGCTTCTGGGCGCTATGTACGGCAGCCATACGCTGATGACCTACCCCATCCTCAGCCGTTACGGCGTGCAGAAGAACCGCGCCGCGAACGTCGCTATCGGCGGCACGATGCTGACGATCACCCTCGCCCTCTTGGTCTTGGCTATCCTCAAATCGCATCTCGCCTCTACTGCCAGTCTCTCGGCATGGGCACTGACAGGCCGTATCGTGCTGACCTTAGTACTCATCATCGGCGTCTTTCCATGGATCGCCCAACACTTCTTCAAACGCTGGACGGACGCCCGCGGAGGCTTCCTGATCGTGATGACGATGATGGTCGTCTCGGCGCTCTTAGCCGACTGGGCAGGGCTGGAAGGTATCTTAGGCGCCTTCATCTGCGGCGTGTCATTGAACCGACTCGTGCCGAACCTCAGCCCCGTCATGCAGCGTATCAATTTTGTGGGAAACAACCTCTTCGTGCCGCTCTTCCTTATCGGCGTGGGCATGATGATTGATATCCGCGTCCTCTGGAGCGGATGGAGCACGATCCTCATCGCTATAGCGATGATCGGTACCAAACTCGCAGGCAAATGGATTGCTGCATGGGTGGCACAGAAGAACTTCAGCATGCAGAAAGCCGAACGCGAACTGATGTTCGGTCTGACACACGCAACCGCTGCCGGTACACTTGCTATCGTCACCATCGGATACGAGATCGGGATCTTTGATCCCGAGATCCTCAATGCCGCCGTGGTGATGATCCTCGTGCTCTGCACCTCCGCTTCCTTCGTCACGGAGCATGCCGCCAAGGAGTTGGCGTTACAGGAAGAAGCGCGTCTGGAGGCGGATAAGACCGATAACAGCTGGCAACTGATGACCATCGCCGAGAATAGGCATTACGAGCTGAAAGAACTGAGCGAACTGAGCGAGTTACATGACCCGGATCTGGCGAATGAAGAGGACTGGGACGAAGCTCGAGGCTTGATTAACAGCCAGCGCAAAGCGGCAATCATCTACCACCCGAATCAGCCTATCAACACCATCAACCGCCTACTTGTAGCCGTACCGCGGTATGCAGAGAAAGAGCATGATTTCATCACCTGTTTCGGTCTCATCCGGCGTCTCAGCAGCCAGATAGGCGCCCGTGTCATCTTCTATACCAACCAGGACACCCAACGTGCCCTGCAGGCTTTCTGCCGCCGTAAGGGTAAGTTCCTGCGCGCTTCGTATAGGGAGATGGAAGACTGGGAAGACGTGCTCATGATCGCCAAACAGATGGCGCCGGACGACATGATCGTCCTCATCAATGCCCGCCCATCCACTCCGTCCTACAACCCGCTCTTCGACACCGTGCCGGATGTCTTGGAACGGTTCTTCAAGGACCATAGCTGGATGGTCGTTTATCCGGAGCAAGAGACCGGTGCCGCTATACCGGATCTGCTGACAGGAGACACACCTCAAGCCAGCAGGACTTGGAAAATAGTCAGTGCGATAAAACGCGCGGTCTTATCTTTTCAACAAAGATAACCCATAAGCCAAAGAGCATGGCGTAGAACAGGTATTTGAAGAGGTAGTCATGCAGAAAATGGAACCAATCCGGATGGAACTCAATGAGTAAGGTGATCGCCGCTATGCGCGCGATATTAAAGGCATAGCAACAGAGCCATCCGAGAGGGATGAACCAGAGTTTGTGAAACCACAAACTATTTATGATTTGTGATTTATGATTTATGGTTTTATAGGGCAGCACGGTCAGGATGAGGCACATGAAGATGAAGCTCTGCTTCAGGCCCGTACAGCCCCAGATGATGGATGTCCCTACTCCGTTATCGTAGCGGATAACATGATCGCCGACCTTATAGACCGTATCCCGAAACAGCCCCACGATCCAATAGACCGCGTCCGCTACATGGCATGCCATGAACTCAAACGGCGCCGTGATATCTATCCCGAACCACGTGACCGCATCCCCGTTCTCATCGCCTACCATGGTGAATTTCCAGAAGTAGTTCGCGACAAGAAGCGTGATGATAAAGACGATGACGTCCCTATAGGGACGGATAGAAGATAGGATATAGGAGATAGAAGATTTCATATGGTGGTCTTGGCGAACGGCACTTCATCTATCGCACAAAAATCTTTATCCAGATACCTGAAATAGCCCGCCTGGCAGACCATAGCGGCATTATCGGTCGTGAAGGAGAACGGCGGGATAAATACCTCCCAGTGGTAGCGTTTGCCGTAGTCGATAAACGCCTGACGCAGCGCACTATTGGCACTCACGCCTCCTGCTACCGCCACCTGCGTCACTTTGAGGTCCTGCGCCGCTTTCTTCAGTTTCCGCATGAGAACATCGACTACCGTAGCCTGAATAGACGCACACATGTTCTCCTTGAGGTTCGGAATACGCTCCGCCAACTCATCAATCGTCTCTACTCCCTGCGCCTTCATCATGTCGCGCAGAGTGTATAAGAATGAGGTCTTGAGACCCGAGAAGGAATAGTCGTAGCCTGCGATATTGGGCTTCGCTAACGGATACTTCGTTGCATCCCCTTCTTTGGCGAGTTTGTCTATCCACGGTCCGCCGGGGTACGGAAGACCTAATACTTTGGCGCATTTATCGAACGCCTCGCCTGCTGCGTCATCGATCGTCTGACCGATGATTTCCATATCGTTATAGGCTTTGACGAGCACAATCTGGCTGTTGCCGCCGGAAACGAGCAGACAGAGGAACGGGAACGACGGATGGTGGAGCCCCGTGCCGTCCTCCACGAAATGCGCGAGCACATGTCCCTGCAGGTGGTTGACGTCAATCAGCGGAATACCCAACGCCAGCGCCAGACCTTTGGCAAAAGACGTACCGACGAGCAAGGAACCTAACAGTCCCGGACCGCGGGTAAAAGCAATCGCCGAGAGGTCGGTCTTCTCCACTCCGGCGCGTTTCAGCGCCGTATCCACCACCGGCAGGATATTCTGCTGATGGGCACGACTCGCCAACTCCGGCACCACGCCTCCGAACTCCTCATGCACCTTCTGACTTGCAATCACATTACTACGTAATATACCATCTACGATGACTGCCGCAGAGGTGTCGTCGCAACTGGATTCAATCGCCAATATTACTGTCTTCTTTTCCATCTTTATACGAATTTCGCTGCAAAATTACTACTTTTTCTGCAAATGTGCAAATAAATTTGCGTATATCAATAAATTTTTGTACCTTTGCACGCTTTTTTAGAATAGGAATATGCATATCTATTTTTTAATAGTTCGTATAGCCGCATTCTTCGGGCATAAGAAAGCGCGCGCGTTGGTGCAAGGCCAACGCGCGACGCTCGCCCCGGAGCATATAGCTAAGATGAAGAGTCTGCAGGGCTGCATATGGATTCACGCGGCGTCTGTAGGTGAGTTTGAGCAAGCGCGACCGCTGATAGAGAAACTCCGTGAGGAGCAACCCAAGCGGCATATCGTCCTGACTTTCTTCTCTCCTTCCGGCTATGAGATGCGCAAGGATTACGAGTTGGTGGACGCAGTACTGTACCTGCCTTTCGCCACGAGGAAGAACGCCAATCTGTTCTTGGAGGCGCTGCAGCCGCAGATAGCGATCTTTGTGAAGTACGAGTTCTGGCCTGCTTATCTCAAGGCCCTGAAGAAACGCGGTATCAAGACCTACAGCATCTCCGCTATCTTCCGTCCCACGCAACGGTTCTTCCGTTGGTACGGCAAGGCGTCGTTGGGATTACTCAAATGCTTCACGCATATCTTCGTACAGGACGAGCGATCTTTACAACTACTGAAGACGCACGGCATCCAGGATGCTTCCGTAGCCGGCGACACGCGTTTTGACCGTGTGAGCAAGGTGTGCCGCTCGATCGCAGAGAAACGCGGTACAGACGGACGGTTGCGTATCATCGAGCAGTTTGTAGAGGGATGCGGGCGAGTGATCGTAGCCGGCAGTACCTGGCCTAAAGACGAGGAACTGCTCGCGCAATACATGGAGCAATACCCGGAGACGAAACTGATCTTAGTGCCCCATGAAATCGACGAGGAGCACCTGCATTTTATCTTCAACCGTTTCCTCGGCAGGTTCGTTCGTTACACGCGCATCACTCCTCAAGCGATGATTCATGCCAATGTGCTGGTAATGGACCAGATGGGACTGCTGTCCTCCATCTACGGGTTCGGCCATGCGGCATATATAGGCGGCGGTTTCGGGGTTGGTATCCACAATACCATCGAGGCAGCCGTATATGGTCTGCCGGTTCTTTTCGGACCGAACTACCATCATTTCCGCGAGGCGCAAGGACTGATTGACGCAGGCGCAGCACGGAGTATAAAGAACTATAGCGAATTAGAAGCGGCGCTTAATACCGCTCTTAACCAACATCAAGAGATTGGCGCCAAGGCGGCTGAGTACGTACAATCCGAGCTTGGGGCAACAGAGAAAATATATAAGCAGATTTTTGGAAATTAATAATTAAAAATTCAAAATATAGATGGCACAAAAACCCAGTATACCCAAAGGGACGCGTGACTTCGGACAAGTCGAGATGGCGCGTCGTAACTATATCTTCGACACCATCAAGAGTGTGTTCTCTTTGTACGGCTTCCAGCAGATAGAGACGCCTGCGATGGAGAATATCGGCACGCTGATGGGCAAGTACGGTGAGGAAGGCGACAAACTGCTCTTCCGCGTCCAGAACAGCGGTGAGAAAGCAGCCTTAGCGCCGGAGAAAGGTCTGCGATATGACCTCACTGTCCCGTTTGCGCGGTACGTAGTACAACACCGTGAGGAGTTGAGTTTTCCATTCAAGCGTTTTCAGATTCAGCCCGTTTGGCGTGCTGACCGACCGCAGAAAGGTCGTTACCGCGAGTTCTACCAGTGCGATGTGGATGTCATTGGTAGCGACAGCCTGATCGGCGAGCTGGAACTCATTCAGATTGTGGAAGAGGTCTATCGCCGTCTGGGTATCAACGTGTGCCTGCATATCAACAACCGCAAGATCCTTGCCGGTATAGCCGAAGTTATCGGTGCGCCGGATAAGATTGTGGACATTACTGTAGCTATCGACAAACTGGATAAGATCGGTGTGGAGGCTGTCAACGCAGAACTGAAGGAACGCGGACTGGATGAACAACAAGTAAATGCTCTCCAGCCGGTACTGAATCAGGAATCAGGAATCAAGAACCAAGACAAATTAGCTTCGTTGAAAGAATTTCTGGCGTCCAGCGAGATTGGTCTCAAAGGAATCGCGGAGATGGAGGAGATCTTTGAAGAATTGTCAATTGTCAATTGTCAATTATCAATTGAGTTAGACCTCTGTCTCGCGCGCGGACTCAATTATTATACGGGTGCCATCTTCGAGGTGAAGACATTGGACGCACAGATCGGTTCGATTACCGGTGGCGGTCGTTATGATAACCTGACGGGAATCTTCGGTCTGCCGGGCGTCTCCGGTGTCGGAATCTCTTTTGGCGCCGACCGTATCTATGATGTACTGACAGAGCTGGATTTATTCCCGAAGGAATTACTGACTACCACACAAGTGCTATTCGCAACGTTCGGTAGCGACGAATTGCATTATGCACTCGGTTGGGCGAAAGAGTTACGTAAGGCAGGTATAGCGGTGGAGGTTTATCCCGAACCGACGAAGATGAAGAAGCAGATGGGCTATGCGGATGCCAAAGGTATTCCGTTTGTAGCCATCGTCGGAGGCGACGAGATGGCGCAGAACAAAGTGATGCTCAAGAACATGACCACCGGCGAGCAGCAGTTGGTTGATTTGGAAAATCTTAAAAATAGTACATTTTTTACCCGGTAAATCAGTCGTATAAAAGTCTTACTAAAGTCTTACAAAACTCTTACAAGAGTGTTACATGAGTCTTACCGGATAAAATCTTAAAAATAGTAAACTAATTAAAATGGCAGATACAAACAAACAGTTTGATCAAGTGACGGCGAAATGCCGCCAGATATTTATCGACAAGATGAAGGATTACGGTCCTTCATGGCGGATTTTCCGTCTGTACGGCATCACGGACCAGCTGTATATCAAGGCCTGCAACATCCGTCAGCGTCAAGAGACCGGTGTGAGCCTCGTGGGGGACGATATAGAAGGGAACCTGCGGGCGATAGTCAACTACGGCGTTATGGCGATTATCCAGGAGCGCAACGGCTACGCCGATGCGACCGATATGAGTAGCGAAGAGGCTACGAAGCTATACGACAAGGTGCTGCAGGAGGCAAAAGAACTGATGATTCGCAAGAACCACGACTACGGCGAGGCATGGCGCGAGATGAGTAAGGAAGGGATTGTAGATATGATCCTCGCGAAAATCATCCGCATCAAAAATATCCTTACCAATAACGGCAAGACCATCGCTTCCGAAGGCGTGGAAGGCAACTATTTCGATATTATCAACTACGCGATATTTGATCTGATACATTATGAAGGCTAAACATATTACCGGTTCAGTAGCACGGACGCTGCTGGCAATCACATTCCTGTTCTCGGGTTTCGTCAAAGCGGTAGATCCGCTGGGCACAGTCTATAAGATAGAGGACTATCTGAAGGCTTTCGGCGGGTTCTTTACGGATCTGCTGCCGTTAGCAGGAGTAGCGGCTGTGTGTCTGATTGCTGCAGAGTGGCTGTTGGGTATATGTATGTTCGCCAACATCCGCACCCAATGGACGAGTTGGATCAGCTTGGCGTTCTACCTGGTGATGACGCCTCTGACGCTCTGGATCGCACTGACGAACCCTGTCAGCGACTGCGGTTGTTTCGGCGATGCGCTGGTGCTGACGAACTGGCAGACGTTCTGGAAGAACATCGTGCTGCTGAGTCTGGTGATCGTGCTGTTGGTATGCCGCAAAACCATCCCGCAGACTTTCTCATGGTGGGCAGAGATCGTTATTGCCGGCATCGGTTTAGGTGCGCTCATCGGCGTCATGTGCTACAGTTATAACCACCTGCCACCGATGGATTTCCGTCCGTATAAGATCGGCAATCACATCCCTACCCTGATGGAGATCCCCGAGGACGCAGAGCCGGACGTCTATGAGACGACGCTCATCTATGAGAAAGACGGCAAGCAAGAGACCTTCACTCTCGAGAACTACCCGAAAGGTGACAGCACCTGGCATTTCGTAGATCAGAAATCCGTGCTCGTCAAGAAAGGTTATGAGGCACCCATCCATGATTTTGAGATCATGACGATGGATTTTGAAGACATTACCTATGATATTTTAGAGAGCGAAGAAGCCGTAACGCTCATCGCGATGTACGACCTGAAGAAGACCGACTTGGAGCAGATTAGCAAAGTGAAAGAGTTGTTGGAAAATAACCAGCCCTGCTACTTGTTGACCGGCTCCGGCGAAGAGGAGATAGAGAACTTCTGTATGGAGCATGGCATTGACGAGCAGGCATTCTGCACTATCGATCCTGTTACCTTAAAAACAGTAGTTCGTGCCAACCCGGGTGTCTTTGTGGTGCAGAATGGCACAATTATTGATAAATATAACCTGAAAAACTACTAACAAATCACTAAAAAACAAACAAAATGAGGAAAATTGCTGTAAGTATTATTGCTCTATTGGTGTCGTCGATGACACTGATGGCCGAGCGAGTCAGTCGTGAGGACGCTGCGCTCGTAGCAAACCATTTTATGAGCGTCGCTGCACCCGCTGCAGACGGTGTACAACGCGTAGCGCCGGCAGTACGCATGGTACTCAAAGAGAGCTCCGAGCAAACGGAGAGTCAGTATTACGTTTACGAGAACGAGAATGGCGAAGGATGGGTTATCATCGCGGCTAACGACGCCGTATCGCCTGTCTTAGCATACTCCGAGACCGGACATTTCCGCACGGATAACATGCCGTCGAACATCCGTCATTGGATGGGCAATTATGACAAATTCATCAAACGTATTGAGACGGAAGGTGTAGAAGCCGCAGAGGAGACAAAAGCCGAGTGGAGAGCGCTGCGCAAAGGTGTTCGCAAGGCGAAAGCAGCAGTGGTAGTAGGTCCGCTGATCCAGACCAAATGGGACCAGGATAAGCCTTATAACAAACTCTGTCCGGGAACAGGTACCAACAAAGCCTATACCGGTTGTGTAGCTACCGCCATGGCGCAAGTGATGAAATACTGGGAATGGCCGGCCAATGGTACCGGCAGCCACAGTTATAAACCGCTGGATGTCAATGAGCCCTACGACTTTTGGGGAAATCCAAACTACTCCACGCGGTACCCGGATACGGTCTCTGCCGATTTCGGGAATACGGTATATGCATGGGAAAACATGCAGGCTTCCTATGTGGGTCTGACTCCTACTTATCAACAGAACGCAGTAGCTACCCTGATGTTCCATTGCGGTGTAGCGACCGAGATGATGTATGGCAACGATGCCGATGGCGGATCAGGTACGTTCACGCTGAACAATGACGAGTGGGACACACATGACAATGCACAAAATGCATTATTTAGATTCTTTAAATACAAGAAACCTACCGGTTATATGCGTGACGGCTTAAAGTATGGCGGATACACCTACTATAAGAAATGGTCGGATGCCGATTGGACTGCGATGGTGAAAGAGGAATTGGATAAGCAACACCCTATCCTATACGGAGGTGCCAGCGATGATGGTGGTCATAGCTTCATCTGTGATGGTTATGACAACCAGGATTATTTCCATTTCAACTGGGGTTGGTCCGGCGATAATGACGGTTATTTCACCCTTTCCAGACTCCGTCCCGGAAGCGGTGGTGCCGGTGGAGGCGGGTATGATTTTAGCGAGGACCAGGACGTACTGATCGGTATTGAACCGGATTGGGCTCAAGCAATAGAGACCGTTAAAAGCGACGAATCGGTCCAGAAGACCATTGTTGATGGTCGCGTGGTTATCGTGCGCGATAATATAATGTATGATCTAATGGGGCAGAAAATCCAATAAACCAATATCATGAAAAAATTATTTATAAGCATCTTTGCTCTGCTGGTGTCAGTAAGCCTTTTCGCAGAGCGCATTACGTTAGAGGACGCAGCGACTGTGGCCAATAACTTTATGAACGTAGCCGTGACTTCGGTCAACGGCGTGAAGAAAGCCGCTCCAGCCAAACGGATGGTTCGCAAGGCTATGAACACCACAGAGGAGCCGCAGTATTATCTCTATGAGAACGAAAATGGCGAAGGATGGGTCATCATCGCGGCGAACGATGCCGTAACGCCTATCCTGGCATACTCTGAGACCGGACATTTCCGTACAGATAACATGCCGTCGAACATCCGTCATTGGATGGGTAAATACGACCAATTCATCAAACGTATAGAGACTGACGGCGTAGAAGCCGCTGAGGAGACTAAAGCAGAGTGGAAAGCGCTGCGTAAAGGTGTTCGCAAGGCACAAACAGCAGTAGTGGTCGGTCCGCTCATTCAGACCCAATGGGATCAGGACGCACCATATAACAACCTCTGCCCGGGAACGGGACGCAACAAAGCCTATACCGGTTGTGTAGCTACCGCCATGGCACAGGTGATGAAATACTGGGAATGGCCGAAGAGAGGTATCGGAAGCCATAGTTATCAGCCAGTAATGGATATATATGACGATTATGGAGAATATGAAGAAACTATCATCGTATACCAAGGTAATCTCACAGCTGATTTTGAGAATACCACCTACGATTGGGAGAACATGAAAAATAGTTATTCCGGTTCGGCTACCACTGCTCAGAAAACAGCCGTAGCCACCCTGATGTACCACTGCGGCGTAGCGACGGAGATGATGTACGGTGGAGATGAGTATGACGGTTCGGGAACGTACACCGCGAACTATGGCGATGAGGACGATCATAGCTGTGCGCAAAACGCACTATGGAGGCATTTCGGTTATAAAAAGCCAACCAGTTATATGCGCGACGGATACGAAGAACACGGCCACACCTATTATAATAGCTGGACCACCACCAATTGGACCGCAATGGTGAAAGCCGAACTGAATCAACAACGCCCGATCTTGTACGGAGGTGCCAGCGATGGAGGTGGTCATAGTTTCATCTGTGATGGATACGACAGCACCGGTAAGTTCCACTTCAACTGGGGCTGGTCGGGTTCCAACGATGGTTACTATACCCTCTCTAATCTCACTCCCGGAAGCGGCGGTGCTGGCGGCGGAAATTATGACTTCAGTTATGACCAAGACGTAATCATCGGCATTGAGCCGGATAGCTCGACCTATGTAGATCCCGTAGATCCCGTAGATCCTGTTGATCCAGTGGATCCGATTGACCCGGTAGATCCTACTCCCGGCACAGGAGCCTTCACGCTACTGACCAATATCAGCAACCTTGCAGCCGGCGATGAGGTTATTTTTGTATGCTCGACGAAATCTGTAGCCGCAGGAGCAGAGAATAGTAGTAAAACAGCAAATTGGTTTGATCCGGAAGATGTTACTATTACTAATAATAATCAAATTACCTTAGACGCTAATAGCACGGTTAAAATCATGACTGTTGGAAAATCCGGTAGCAACTGGACCTTTACCAATGGTGGCCAATTGTTAGTAGCTACAGCGGAAAAGAAAGTGAAATTCGATACCAACGGTGCTTCTACATGGAGCATCAGCATTGATGGCAACGACGCGACAATCCAAAACACGACGGAGTCATACGGACGATTCCTATATAACGTCAGCAACCCGCGATTCACGACATATACGTCGAACACGTCAAACACCATGCTCCTGCCGCAACTCTATTACCGCAAGCCATCGGCAACCGGCATGACAAATATCAGTGCAGGCGCAGAAGTGAAAAAGATCATTGAGAACGGACAGGTTGTCATCGTTCGTAGCAATGAGAAATATAGTGTTTTCGGACAGAAGATTCAATAAAACAAAGTCAAAAGGCATATTAAAAAAAATATATACGATTATGAGAACAAAAATGGTTGCAGGTAACTGGAAAATGAACAAGAACCTGCAGGAAGGTGTAGCTCTGGCTACCGAGTTAAAAGAAGCAGTAAAGAACCCCTCATGCGCCGTTGTTATCGGTACGCCGTTTATTCATCTGGCTACCGTAGCCGAGCTTCTCAAAGGCTCTGCTATCAAAGTGGCAGCAGAGAACTGCGCAGATCATGAGAAAGGTGCATACACCGGAGAGGTAAGTGCTGAGATGGTAAAATCCACCGGCGCAGAGTACGTCATCCTCGGTCACTCCGAGCGTCGTCAGTACTATGCTGAGAGCTATGAGATGCTGGCAGAGAAAGTACGTCTGGCGCTGGCTAACGGTCTGAAGGTCATCTTCTGTATCGGCGAAGTGAAAGAGGAGCGTGAGGCAGGCAAGCAGAACGAGGTAGTGAAAGCACAACTCGAGGGTTCGGTATTCGGTCTGAGCGCAGAGGAGTGGAAGAACATCACCCTCGCTTACGAACCCGTATGGGCTATCGGTACGGGTCTGACCGCTACTCCGGCTCAGGCAGAGGAGATCCACGCTTACATCCGTTCGCTCGTAGCCGAGAAATACGGCAAAGAGGCAGCAGAAGACACGACGATCCTCTACGGCGGCAGCTGCAACGAGAAGAACGCAGCAGAGCTGTTTGCTTGCCCGGATATCGACGGCGGTCTGATCGGTGGTGCAGCACTGGTAGCAGAGAAATTCCTGGCAATCATCGCAGCGCGATAACCGGTTTAGAACCGGAGCAAGCCAACCATTCGGACTATGGGACTTATTAAGACCATCAATCGAAACGGAGAGATCCTCACCCCGCACATTGCTGACGACGTGTTCATGGCGGAGAACGCCACGGTTGTCGGCGATGTGACGGTGGGAGAAGGATCGAGTCTGTGGTTCAACTCCGTGCTGCGCGGCGATGTGAATACTATCACCATCGGTAAGCATTGCAACATCCAGGACGGTGCGGTTCTCCACACGCTCTACAAGAAATCCACCATCACCCTTGGCAATTACGTGTCTGTCGGGCATAACGTCACTATCCACGGCGCCGACGTAGATGACTACGCGTTGATTGGTATGGGTGCTACCCTACTCGACGGAGCCCATGTAGGCGAAGGAGCGATTGTTGCTGCCGGAGCGCTGGTACTCAAAGGTACGCAGATAGGACCTCACGAGATTTGGGGCGGTGTGCCGGCGAAGTTCATTAAGAAAGCCGATCCTGCGCAAACAGAAGAAATCAACAAAACGATTGCCAACAACTACGCCATGTACGCAAGTTGGTATAAATAGACCGCTTCGCTAAAAGAGTAAAGACCGCAGCGAAGCTGCTAAAAGATAAGAGACAATTATGTTTAAAAGAATACTTCTCAAACTTTCCGGTGAGAGCCTGGCAGGAGAAAACAAGCAAGGCATCGATCCTCAACATCTTGCCGAATATGCCGAGCAAATCAAAGCGATTGCTCAGAAAGGCGTACAAGTAGCGATCGTCATCGGCGGCGGAAACATCTTCCGTGGCTTGAGCGGTTCGCAGAAAGGCTTTGACCGCGTCAAGGGAGACCAGATGGGTATGTTAGCTACCGTCATCAACGCCTTGGCTCTATCCTCTGCCCTCGAAGCCATCGACCAACCGGTACGTGTATTGACAGCCATCCGCATGGAGCCAATCGGCGATTTCTACAGTCCGGCAAAAGCTATCCGGCTGTTGGAGAAAGGCAATGTAGTAATCCTTGCCGGCGGTACAGGAGCACCCTATTTCACGACCGACACCGGTTCATCGCTCCGCGCCTTGGAGATCAAAGCGGATGTCATGCTCAAGGGAACACGTGTGGATGGTATCTATACCGCTGATCCGGAGAAAGACCCGACGGCAACGAAATTCACGGAGATCACCTATGATGAGGTCATCCGCCGCGGTCTGAAGGTCATGGACCTCACTGCTACCGCTATGGCGAAAGAGAACGGTCTGCCGATATACGTCTTTAACATGGACCAACTCGGCAATTTACAGAAAGTCATTAACGGAGAGGCTATAGGAACACTGGTTAAACCCGGAGCATCCTTCCGTTAACCGGAAGGAGCGGCCTCCGCCTAGAAAGGTTATATAAAACATTATACTATGGAAGAAGAACTCGAATTATTTGAGTCTGCAGCCGAAGAGCAGATGCAGGCCGCTGTCGCTCATTTAGACGACACCCTTCAGCACATCCGTGCAGGTAAAGCCAACCCGCGTATCTTGGATCCGATCAAGATTGATTACTACGGAGCTATGTCGCCGCTTAGCTCGTGCGCTACGGTTACTACTCCCGACGCCCGTACCATCGCAATCACGCCGTGGGAGAAAAAGCTCATCAGCGAGATCGAACGCGCCATCATCAACTCGAACATCGGTCTGGCTCCATCTAACAACGGCGAGACGATCCGTCTGATCCTTCCGCCGCTGACAGAGGAACGCCGTCGCGAGCTCTGCAAGCAATGTAAAGCCGAAGCAGAGAACGCGAAGATGTCTATCCGTAATGCCCGCCGTGATGCTATTGAGGAGTTTAAGAAACTCGTCAAGAACGGCCTGAGCGAGGATATCGAGAAAGACGCCGAAGAGGACATGCAAAAGACCCACGACAAATACGTCGCTAAAGTCGATGCGCTCTATGCAGCGAAAGAAAAGGAGATCATGACCATTTGATGCGAGGGCTCGTCATTAAATCTACGGGTAGCAGTTACATCGTTCGGATGGATGATGGAACGGATGCGGAATGCCGAATAAAAGGCAATTTCCGCATTCGCGGTATTCGTAGTACCAACCCCGTGGCTGTAGGTGACTACGTAGAAGTACAAAGTGACCAAGGGCAAGCTATCTATTGGATAACAGAGGTTTGCGAGCGGCGCAACTATATCATCCGGCGATCCACTAACCTGAGCAAAGAGAGCCATATTCTGGCATCGAATATTGACCAAGTAGCCCTTATCGTGACCGTCAATCACCCTGTGACTTCGACTACTTTCATCGATCGCTTCCTCGCGACCTGCGAGGCCTATCGCGTGCGCGCGCTCCTTATATTCAATAAAATAGACCTGCTGACGGAAGAAGAGCTGGCGCAACTCGCCGAACTACGTGCGCTATACGAATCGATCGGCTACGAGACCGTGGAGATGTCAGCGATCAGCATTCAGCCTTCAGATATCTTACCTCTGCTCGCAGGGAAAGTAACCCTTCTTTCCGGTAACTCCGGTGTCGGCAAATCTACCCTACTCAATGCGCTTTTCGGGCGCGAGGTTACGCGTACCGGTAAGATCTCCGACGCCCACGACAAAGGTATGCACACCACTACTTTCAGCGAGATGTATTTCTTGGAAGACGGCGCTGTGATTGACACTCCGGGTATCAAAGGTTTTGGTACGATAGATTTTGAGCGCGAAGAAGTAAGCCATTATTTTCCGGAGATTTTCCGCATCAGCCGTGATTGCCGTTTTGGCAACTGCACGCATACCAACGAACCCGGTTGCGCCGTGCAGGAAGCCATCATAAAAGGATCCATAGCGATCTCGCGCTATGAATCCTATCTATCGTTGTTAGGCGACTGCTCCGAGAGCAAATATCGCTAACTCCACTGCTCTAACGTTGCGGTCAGTTCATCAAACGTGTGTGCCTTTGCCGAGGCGCGCACGTTTTGTATCTGCTCATTGACCGCCGCGTCGTAGGTCGGTGCCTCCACGTCACGGATGACGCCCAAAGCAATCGGCAACTCATCCTGTACATCGGCAGCCACCTCCAAGTTCCGCTCTTGTCCCATGAGTGCAAGCAGCCTATGCAGCGTCGGGTCCTGTTGGTGCGCGTCATGCACAAGGACGCGTGCATCGTCTGCCGGCACAACTATCAGCCGCGGCACGAAGGTCTGCGGGTCAATCTCAATAGCCAAGCCCTTATCTTTGTTGGTACCAAAGATCATCTTCTCGCCGTGTTTGAGGATGATAGAATGCTCCGCACGCTGCTCACGGTCGGCTATCCAGGCGTGCGTGCCGTTATTGAAGATGACGCAGTTCACCAGACACTCCACGATCGAGCAGCCTTTGTGCTGCTGCGCAGCCACGAGACAATCTACCGTCGTCGGCACATCGACATCGAGCGTGCGGGCAAAGAACGTACCCCTTGCGCCCAAGACAAGTTCCGCCGGTATGAACGGCCGTTCTACCGTTCCAAACGGAGAGGATTTGGAGACAAAGCCCTTCGGGCTGGTCGGCGAGTACTGACCTTTGGTCAGACCATAGATGCGGTTATTGAACATGCAGACGTTCAGGTCCACATTGCGGCGAATCTCATGAATGAAATGGTTTCCGCCGATAGCCAGACAATCGCCGTCACCGCTCATCTGCCAAACAGTCAACTCCGGATGGGAGGTCTTGACACCCGTTGCAATTGCGCCACCGCGACCATGAATCGTATTAAAACCATACGTATTGAGGTAGTGCGGCATGCGGCTGGAACAACCGATACCGGAGATAACAGCCACCTCATGGGTCGGAATACCTATCTGTGCCATGGCTTTCTGCAACGCCATGCAAATCGCATGATCGCCGCAACCCGGGCAGAAACGTACATATTGATCGGATTTAAATTGAGATGCTTCCATAATATTCGATAATTCGATGTACCGATATCTCGATATATCGTTAAGATTTTTTAACAAAGTTAACAATGCGTTCAACCGCAAAAGGTTGTCCCTGAATCTCGTTGTATTGCTCGATCTTCAGGTCGGGGAAGTGCGCGCGAAGATACGCGGCGAATTGTCCTGTATTCAACTCGCAAACAACAATTCGCTTATATTGACTCAGCACTTCACGGGTATTCTTCGGCAGCGGACAGATATAGTTGAAATGCGCCAAGTCGCAGCCTAACTCATTTGCCGCGGCGTGCAGATGACCTTCCGTACTACCCCAACCTACAAGGAGCGTGTCGTTGGTAGTTGATAGTTGACAGTTGATAGTTGACAATTGACTCAATGACGGCTTTATCACTTTCAGTTCCGGTATGGAGTTGGCAATCTGCTCGATCTTATGCTTGCGAGCAAGAACCATCTGCTCGTGGTTCTCCGGGTTCGTGGAGATAGTACCCTTCTCCGCATCGCGCTCCAGACCGATGTTCCGATGTTCGTAGCCCTCCATACCCGGGTATGCCCAGTAACGCACACCGCGGGCATCACGGATAGCCGGGTTATAATGACCTTTCAGTTCCTCCGGCACGCTCTGCGGTTGGATGGCCGGCAACTCTGCTAATTTCGGTATCCGCCAGAGCGCCGTTCCGTTCGCCAGATAGGTGTCGGTCATGAGGATCACCGGCGTCATATTCTCCAAAGCGATCTTACATGCCTCGTACGCAAAATCAAAACAATTGGCAGACGAAGAAGCGGCAATCACCACCGCCGGACACTCGCCGTTACGGCCATAAAGAGCCTGCAGGAGGTCGGTCTGTTCGGTCTTCGTCGGCAGTCCCGTACTCGGTCCGCCACGCTGCACATCAATCACTACGAGCGGCAATTCTGCCATCACCGCCAGACCGATGGCTTCGGATTTGAGAGACAAGCCGGGACCGGAAGTCGAAGTACAAGCCAGATCGCCTGCAAAAGCAGCTCCGATAGCCGTACAAACACCCGCTATCTCATCCTCCGCCTGTATCGCCATGACGTTCATGTCTTTGCGCGCCGCCAACTCATGGAGTATATCCGTCGCCGGCGTGATAGGATACGAACCCAAGAAGAGCCGCTTGCCGGCTTTCTCCGCCGCCGCAATCAGTCCCCACGCCGTTGCCTTATTTCCGGCGATGGAAGTGAAGGAAGACCGCTTCACTGACAGACCGCTATCGCTGACAGACCGCTTCCAGGTGTGACCCAGACCGCCTTCGGCTGACAGATGAATCTGGTTGACCGAGAGGGCGAGGTTCTGACCGTAGTTATAGCCATCGACCATGACTTTGGTATTCGGAGCCACCAAGGCGGGTTTCTTCTTGAATTTCTCCTCCAGCAGGTGAAGCGCCTTCTCCATCGGTTCGTCGAAGAGCCAATAGATCAAGCCCAACGCAAACATATTCCGGCATTTGAGCACAGATTTATTGTCCATGCCGCTTTCCTTTAGCGCCTCTTTCGTCAGCGTCGTCAGCGCTACCGGCACAATCTGCACGGACTCCGGGATGCCCAACTCCTCAAACGGATTGGCCGTATGGAACTGCGCTTTCTCCAAGTCCTTGTCGCTCAGCGAATCGGTATCGACAATCAGGATGGCATTCCGATGGAACAAAGAGAAATCCTCATCAAAATGCGCTTGCGGATGGTTGAAATGCGAGCCTAAGGCACACACTTTCAGCGCCGCCGCGTTCATCGCTACGACTACATCGGCCTTGTCACCGGAGGTATAGACCTCATTTCCCAACTCTACCTGAAAAGCACTCACGCCGCCTAATGTACCTTGCGGCGCACGAATCTCTGCCGGAAAATCCGGCAAGGTGGAGATCTCATGACCCATCTCGGCTGCCAACTGCGCGAACATGTTTCCCGTCAGCTGCATGCCATCGCCCGAGTCTCCACAAAATCGAACTACAATGTTTTGCATTTTTAGTATTAGATAATTGCGACTGCAAAGGTACTGCTTTTTTTTGACATATGCAAATATGCGCGCATTTTTATTTGATTTTAAGGAGAAAAGAACGGGAGAAGGACAGTGCGTATTGCAGGGCAAGTGCCTCCAATTAGGGTACGTAAAGGGTAGTACAATAACTAACGAATATCCAACGAATAACCAACTTATCACTAACGATTGGACTTTCTGTGGAGCTGATTTGAGCCGGTTTGGACGGAGTTCAAACCTCGTTCCTATACAAAAAAAAGTGTCAGTGCAAATTTTTATACAACCGGCATCCGATGCCGGGGAAAAGAAGAAAAGGCGGGATTCAATCCCGCGGAACTACCAAGAAAGAAGAACCTGAGAAAGAAAAAAACTGCCTGCTCGGATTGTTGAGCAGGCAGGAGTTCCGATAGATCGAGTTATCGGGTTATCGAGAAAACGAATCTTAATCGCCCATATATGGTCGATGCTATCTTAATTCTTGCCCCGCGTGGGTGTGGGTCTTGTCTCCGCGGAGAATGAAGATCTGACAGTTATGGCTTATAACTTATTCATGCCCAGAAAATGACGCAAATGAATGTGTTTTATTCCCTCCACATCAGAATATGCAAATTATCTTGCAAGAAATCTAAAGTATATTTAATATTTTATGTGTTTTTTGCAAAAATCTAAAGTATATTTACTGTTAATACAACACACGGGCGACTCATTCATTGAGCCGCCCGATTTGTTTCTTTGTACTTGGTACTTAGTCCCTTTGTCACTTTACCAAAGCGCCCTGCGCATTGTATACCTTCTCCCTACCTTCAGCGCAAGGTCTGCTGATTTATGGCTAAATTCACTTGCGTAAAAATCGTGCCCCTCAGGGCTAAGAATAATCATTCGATCTATGCGAGATAAGAAATCCTCAAATCTCCAATGTGAAACTCAGTTTCACCTCACCTCTTGTCCTTGTAACGTATATATTTTATCGCCTCTGATGATGAAGATTTGATTGTTATATATTACTTTTTTAGGAACATTAAGCATGTTTTCTGGAGTGTTCTCTACACTTGTAGGTGTATCGTTGGTAGTAGTGAATGTTCCTGTAAATGTCTCTATGATATTGTCGTTTTCATCTTTGGCATTAAACTCATATTCGTAGGTTGTGCCATTTTCCAAGCCACTAACAACAAATTGGAAACCTGCTACTTGTGTCTGTTGCGCTTGCCGATTGCGGCTTGGAGCAAAAGCAATTCCTGTTAATTGCCCGTATGCATTGAATGTCAACGTGCATATTACATTACCATTCATATCCCGAATCACCAATTCATAAGATACTGCATTACTTATCAGTGCCCAAATAATACTTGCGGTTGTGTTGCTCGGAGTAATTACAATATCATCTTCTGGCTCTTCTACCTCTTCCGCACCTATTGCTCGGATATTTACAAATTCCTTCCATACATTTGCATTCCTGTATGTATTAACAGATGAATAAGGAACGTAAAGAACACATGTTGATGTATTCATACCCACTATTGCTGTACTATCAATAGTGGGAGGTATTTCTGCTAAACATGTCATTTCCGTAAGACTATCATTTGCAAATGCATACCTATCTATATTCGTTACGCTTGCAGGAATAACAAGGCTTTGAATTGCGCTAAAGTCTTTCAATAGATATTCTGGAACATAGTTGACTCCTTCTCCAAATACAAATGATGAGATACTATCACGTGAAGCATAGAACGGGAAACAGTTGGAATCTCTCTCAGGTTTCGCCTGTCGATAATTAATAGCATTCCATTGCACTCTTTTTATGCTTGCACTAGTACTAAATACGCTTCTGCCTAATGTGGTTACTTCTGTTCCAATAGTGACGTCTTCCAAGTTTGTACAATACGCGAATGCCTTTTCTCCAATTGAGGTGACGCTATTGGGTATGCTAATCGCAGAGAAGCTACACCCTTTAAATGCTGCTGAACCGATACTCGTAACGCTATTTGGAATTGTTACGGAACTTAAACTACTACAATTATAGAAAGCACCTTCCCCAATACCCCTTACGCTATTTGGAATAATGACGCTACTTAGGTTTATAAAATTATAACATAATCTTGCAGGAAGATACTTAACACTATCACCTATGATAAATGAAGTAATCTGTGATTCTATGCCATGAAAAGGACTTAATGAAGTGCTAGAAGTGTTAACATATTCAGCGTTCCATTCAATTGTTCTAAGTCCTGTACACCCCCCAAATGCATTATTCCCAATGCTTGTAACATTAGTTGGTATAACAATTTGTGATAACTGAGTACATCCATCAAAAGCTGAAATTCCTATTTCTGCTACATTATTTCCAATATGAGCAGAAGAGAGACTTGTACAATTTCTAAATGCATCCTGTCCTATAGAAATCACGTTATTAGGAATACTTATAGATGACAATGCATTACATCCACTAAATGCACCTGCTTGAATAGTAGTAATGTTTTCTCCAATTGTAACAGATGTTAAGGCATGACAACTTCTAAAGGCATCTTGTCCTATGGTTACAACTGCGTAAGTTGAGTTATCGTAAACAATAGTATCTGGGATGATGATTGATGCAATATTTTTATTTGCCACTCTGATTAATTCTGCCGTTTGTTTATTTGTATCAAAAGAATACACTAAACCATCAATAGACAACTCACTAAACTTAGCTGTAAACATTGTATCTTGTGTTAGTGTGATTGTACGCGGATTGTCTGTTATTCCATCGCTCCATTGAGTAAAGATGTAGCCAGCGTTAGGTATTGCTGTTATTTGTATAGGTTCTTCATAACAAATGGGCACGTTAATTATTCCATTCACTGCTGTAGTTGTAATAGAATATGGCAGAGGTGTATATTGTACTCGGCTGTCATTTCTAAGCATAGTAACAAATCTATCCAATTCTCCACATGGAACATAAATTGCCATCAAACTATCGCACCCGCTGAATACATTGTTTCCTATGCTTGTTATGCTATTAGGGAGAGTGATAGATGTCAAACTAGAGCATCCTTGAAATGCATATCCCCCAATATTGGTGACACTATTTGGAATAGTTATCGAGGTCAAACTAATGCACTTTTCGAAAGCCCGTGGTCCAATATGTGTTACACTATTTGGAATAGTTATCGAGATTAAACTGCTACAATTAGCGAAAGCATACTCACCAATGGTTGTAACACTATTAGGAATCGTCACTGATGTTAAATTGGAACAATACTTAAATGCTTCCTTACAAGTATTTGTGAGCCCATCTGGCAGGGAAACAATTTTTATGTATAGTCTATACCTTGTCCATGGGTGAGATGTCATATTGCCATATCCCTCAATAGTTAATATACTATCGCGAGTTAATGTCCACGTAAGATATTCGCCACATGTACCGGCTGCCAAGATGTAATCTTCTGCAAATTCCGCTGTCAATGTTGTGTCTTGTGTTAGCGTAATTGTACGCGGATTGTCAGTTATACCATCGCTCCATTGAGTAAAGATGTAGCCTTCGTTCGGAATGGCTCTATAGGTAAGAGTTGACATATAATCAAACTCTCCACTCTCGCCCTCTATAGTGCCTTGTATGTTATTACAATTTACGGATATATTATAACGGTTGATGGTATATTGTGCAGTTACTATCAAGTCTTTGGTTACGTTATCAAATACCTTGTTCCATCCTGTGAATGTGTAACCTTCACGCGTAGGATTAGCAGGTGCTATAGCCGATGCACCGTAATCCACGCTATCGGTATGAAGAATTGTTCCATCCCAATCTACAAACTGTACTTGGTAACGGTTGATGGTATATTGTGCAGTTACTACCAAGTCTTCCGTTACATTGTCTAATGCCATATCCCAACTTGTGAATGTGTAACCTTCGCGCGTAAGATTAGCAGGTGCTATAGCCGATGCACCGTAATCTACGCTATCTGTTAGGAGGATTGTTCCATCCCAATCGACAAACTGTACTTGGTAACGGTTGATGGTATATTGTGCAGTTACTACCAAGTCTTCCGTTACATTGTCTAATGCCATATCCCAACTTGTGAATGTGTAACCTTCGCGCGTAGGATTAGCAGGTGCAGTAGCCGATGCTCCGTTATCCACGCTATCTGTATGAAGAATTGTCCCATCCCAATCTACAAACTGCACTTGATAACGGTTGATTCTGAAAATTGCTTCAAAGGTAGTATCTTGTGTTAGTATGATTGTACGAGGATTGTCTGTTATTCCATCGCTCCATTGAGCGAAATGGTAACCAGTATTCGGAATGGCGGCAATCGTGATAGTCGTATCCTGCGGGAATGAGCCTCCTCCTATTGCTGAACCATAAGAGGGAATATTCGCAAATAAAGAGACAGTATATTGCGGTATTATAACGTTGGAAATAGGTAATATGTTAGTAAAATCCTTCCATTGGTCTGCGGCTTTATAGACGGTTACACTTCCTTCTTGAACATAGAGTGGAATTGATTTGTCAACATTCGAGAAAACACCGCTACCATCACCGCTGCATATTGGTGGCGTTATTGCTTTGCATGTAATAGAGGTTAGCGCGGAACAATTCATAAATACCTCTTTAGCCATGCTTGTAAGACCACTGCCGATAGTTACAGATATCAAACCGGTGCAATCCGCAAAGTAATTAGCACCTATAGATGTGACACTATCGGGGATTGTTACGGAAATCAAGTGCGTGCAACCATAAAAACAACGCTCCCCGAGTGTTGCTATTCCTTTCGGGATAACCAAATCTGTAACAAGTTCTCCATTCAGATATAAATTATGTGCGTAGTATAGAGGCGAAGAATAACTTTGTGGGAATTGCAACTTGCACCATGCTTCAAGATCCGAAATATGTACGGCGGTCAAACCGGTGCAATTACTGAAAGCACCACTTCCAATGTTTGTGACGCTATTGGGAATGGTCACGGAGGTCAAACCGGTGCAACCAGAGAAAGCACTACCTCCAATGCTGATGACGCTATTGGGAATAGTCACAGAGGTCAAACCGCTACATTCACGGAAAGCCTGAACTCCAATACTTGTGACGCTATTTGGAATAGTCACAGAGGTCAAACCGCTGCAATTACTGAATGCACCACTTCCAATGTTTGTAACGCTATTGGGAATGGTAATAGAGGTCAAACCAGTGCAATTATAGAAAGCATAAGATCCAATGCTTGTGACGCTATTGGGAATCGTCACAGAGGTCAAACCGCTGCAACCATAGAAAGCATAATCTCCAATACTGGTGACGCTATTGGGAATCGTCACAGAGGTCAAACCGCTGCTATTCCTGAAAGCAGAACTTCCAATGCTGGTGACGCTATTGGGAATGGTCACAGAGGTCATAACGGTGCAACCTCGGAAAGCATAATTACCAATGCTGGTTATTCCTTCCGAAATAATGACTGATTTTATTGCGTTTTTGAGTTCATCCCATGGAGTTGTTTCCCCATACGAATAATTTTTCATCTCTCCTGTGCCGGTAAGTATTAAAATACTATCACAAGATAGTTCCCAATTTATTGATTGCGCACTACCTATAGCGCGGATATCAGTAAACTCTTCCCAATATAACGCATTTTGATAAGCCTCAACACTTTCTATAGGAACAAATAATATGGCAGAATAACTTGAGAATGGTTCGCTTGCTACAGATGGTGGTGTTACTGCTTCGCATGTGATTGTACTGAGGTTACAATTCTTAAAAGCATATGTTCCAATGTTTGTAACACTGCCTGGAATTGAAATTGCTGTTAATTTGCTACATCCTGAGAAAAGTTCCTGGTCTATGTTTGTAATTGTATTCGGTATATTTACAGTTGTCAATTTGTTGCAGTTTGTAAAAGCTTTTGATCCAATAGAGGTAACAGAATTAGAAATCGTCACTGAAGTAACGTTGTTACAATCGCTGAATGCGGAACTACCAATGCTTGTAACACTATTAGGAATTTCAACAGATGTTAAACTACTGCAGCGCGCAAAAGCGCCCTCTCTTATACTTGTAACACTATTGGGGATAATTAAATTTGTAATCAGTTCCTCTCCTATGTAAAGTGAATACGCATTTCCTCCCCGAGAAGACGAAACTTCGCTTGGCTTCCAAGTTTTTGTACACCATTGTTCTATGCTTCCAGTGAAACGAATAGTGTCTATAGCACAGTCCTCAAAATACCATTGTTCTAAATTGGTTAGGTTGTTACCAACTGTTATGGACGTTAAATTGTGACATCCATAAAAAGGACGAAATCCAACACTTGTAATGCTATTAGGGATAGTAATGGACTGCAAACTGCTACAATTGTGAAATACCCTTTTCTCTATACTCGTAACACTATTAGGGATTATAATTGAGGTCAAACTACCGCATTCATGAAAAGCACGTTCTTTTATACTAGTGACACTATTGCCAATTTCCACACTATTTAGACTTGAACATTCTCCAAATGCATATTCTTTAATACTATTCACATTATTGGGTATAACTATATAGGTCAAACCCGAGCATTTGTAAAATGCATACTTCCCTATACTATTGAGACCTTCAGGTAGTGAGACATAAACGATATAGGATTTATAGTCTAACCATGGAGCACTATTATTATAACCGAAATCACTCATTTCACCGCTACCAGTAATAGTAAGTGTGCTGTCTTTTGTGTTTAATGACCACGTGAGATTGTCGCCGCATGTGCCGTTAACGATAGCGGCATTCATTGTCCCTACGCCGGCTGCTACAGCGAGCAATAGGGTAAAAAGTTTTTTCATAATGTTATAAATTTTAGTTAATAATATACACAATAAAAGCGTGCGTTTTCGTTCGCTTCATTTGATTTTCTGAGGTTCTGGACTACCTTACTTATTCAAATAAATGCACGGAAAACTCACGCTGATACGTGAGCGTGCATAAACCGTACTTGAATAAGTAATTGATTTTTCTAAAAGTGTCCAGTTTTCAGAAAATCAAGTTGGGCTTATTACGCTATTTTGGGCGCACATTTGCGCCGTTATGTCCTCCTGTTTAACGTCAGTGAGTGACGAGAGGTTATTTCATTCTTTGAAGAATATCCTTTAGGAATACCTCCGATATGTTTTCATAATCCGCTTTGTCGTAAATGTAAAGCAACTGCAATTCATCTTCTACAATTTTGGCACGGATGATTACTCGAGCGCCACCGCTTCTGCCACGTCTTTTGGACGTGATAGCCATCCGAATCTTACGTGCTCCATCAGTGAGGAACAATGGCGTTTTTTCAAGCGTTTGTAGGCAACTTTAAAATCATCAGACATTCTTACT
>CAMOJA010000009.1 GCA_946616535.1 uncultured Bacteroidales bacterium
ATATCATCTAATTGGGTCTAAACAATGTCATCTGTTCGACAAATTGGAATTTATACTTCAATGTTTTTTAATGCATAATTTTACAATTCCATGCAAAAACGGGGTCAGTTCCTTTTGTACACTAACGTAAAAGATATTTGAAAATATTTCATTTTTTTGTTTTAATTCGCTGAATATACTTTATGTTTATTCTGCTAAATTCCGATTCATCTGCTTGTCTTTTTTTATTAGATGCCCATAAGGAATATTCTATACCTGCTTATTATATGCAAGGCTGTATCTCATCAGTCGATAACAACGGCTGTGCCGGAGATGGAGATCATAATCATGCCGTTGGCTTGCCCCATCGTCTCATAGCCAAAGCTAACGCCCACGATGGCATTGGCGCCCAATTTCTCGGCGCGCTCGCGCATTTCTTTCTGCGCTGTCTCGCGTCCTTCGAGCATAGCCTTTTCGTAACTGTCGGTACGTCCTCCGAAGAAATCACGAAGCGACGCGCCAAAGTCCTTCAGGAAGTTCATTCCGAAGATAACCTCTCCGGAAACAAGACCTTTGTACTCCTTAATAGTGTGACCCTCAATGGTGGGTGTAGTGGTAACTATCATATTATTTAGCCTTTTTGTAATACTTGCTGTGCTGGTATTGCCCGTAGCGGAGAAATAACAACTCAAAATAATAACTCTGCCAATTTATCTTCGCGAATGATTTTGGGCGCGCTTTTGCCTGCCAGGACAAGGATTTTCTTTCCCTCGCGATAGATATGCAGCTGCCGTGAACGGACAACAGCCGTCAGCGTCGGGTCACTCTCTATCTGCTCACGGATAGCGCTGTATTCGCCATCCGGAGCGAATAGCTTGCGTTGCAGGTGACTGCACATGTTTGTAGTATCAATCGACTTCATTTCTTTGCGTTTATAATCTTGGCAGGATTGCCGGCTACGACCATATCATCAGGGATGTCATGAGTGACAACCGAACCGGCTCCGACGATGACGCGGTTGCCGATGGTTACACCCGGACAGACGATCACTCCGCCGCCGAGCCAGCAGTCATCGCCGATACGTATCGGCAGTCCTGTCTCGATTGTTTGGCGGCGAGCCATGTAGTCATGCGGATGGTCCGGCGTCAGGAGCTGGCAGTTCGGCCCGATGAGGGTGTGAGCGCCGATGGTGATACCGCCGCCATCCAGAAAGACGCCGTTGAAATTGACAAACGAGCCCTCGCCGATGGAGATACGGTTGCCGTGGTCGCAATGGAAAGGCGGGCAGATGATCACCGAAGGGTGCGCATCGGGGATGAGCGCGTGGATACAGCGGTGCAGTTCGTCCATGTCCCATGCGCCGCATTGATTGAGGTCCCGCATGGCATAATACGCCCGCAGGATATTCGCCTGAACCTCCTTGTCCGTATAGTCATACGGCAGGTTATGAAGCATTTTTTCGTATTCGGTCATTTGTTCTTTGTATATTTGGTTTTTACTGTCTCGCAGGGTTCTTCGGGACGACCACTACAGGTCGGCTGTCTTGTCTTTTTGAGTATATAGCCAGGCGACTATCGCGCCGCTGATATTGTGCCACACGCTGAAGATGGCGCCGGGGATGGTTGCCATCGGGTATGCGGCAAAATGGAGCGTAGCCAAGGAAGAGGCAAGGCCGGAGTTCTGCATGCCTACTTCGATGGAGACGGCCCGTTTCTTGGGTTCGGGCATTCCTGTCAGTCGTCCTATCAGATAGCCGAGCCCCAACCCGAGGAGGTTGTGGCACATCACTACAAGGATGATCAAGATACCGCTTGCCAGCAGTTTGGAAGCATTGGCGGAGATGACGATAGAGACCGTAAAGGCGATAGCGACCGATGAGAAAGCCGGAAGATAATCCATCGCCTTCTCCGTGAACTTGGGCCACAGGCTTTTGATAACCAGACCTAATACGATAGGCAGAATGACCACCCATAGGATACTCAGCAGCATGCCTGCCACGTCCACATGGATGCTCTCTCCCGCCAGTAGCCATGTCAGCAAAGGCGTAAGCAGCGGGGCAAGCACGGTGGAGACACCGGTCATCCCGACCGACAAGGCAAGGTCGCCTTTCGCCAGATAGGTGATGACATTCGATGCCGTGCCGCCGGGACAGCAGCCTACCAATATCACGCCAAGCGCCAGTGCTTCGTCCAGCTGAAACACTTTAGCCAGCCCCCATGCCAACAGCGGCATGACGGTGAACTGCGCCATACAGCCGATGATGATATCTTTCGGACGGCTGAAGACGATTTTGAAATCCTGCAGGTTGAGTGCCAGTCCCATACCGAACATCACCACGCCCAACAGGTAGTTGATGGTTTTGGTGGGTATGGGTTGCAACACAGCCGGAAACAGCAGCGAAAGCACGGCGCATACTAAAACCAGTACCGCCATGTATTTCGATATGTAGTGACAGAGTTGCTTCATCGGATGATCTTGCCTGCATACTTGCAGATGTCAATTTTTCGTTTCGTTATGTTACGCCTTGTTGAACTTGGATTTGGGCTGCTTGCTGCGCGGGCGTTAAAACGGATAGCCTATACCGAAGTTGAAACGTATTGCATCAAGTGCCGAGGGAATATTGAAATATGTGTTAATGGGTTGTGTTGTATCGGTTTTGCCCTCTTTGGTGTATTTGAAGGTCTGGAACGGCGCGTGTATTGCAACGCCGATGTCAAGCCTAATGACAAGTCCGTCGAGATCAAGTCGCAGTCCGGCACCTGTTCCCAGAGCAATCTGCCGTGCGAAATCGGGGTTGTTATATAGTCCATCATACAGATTATCAGGAATCTCCAAGCGTTTGAGGTAGTCCTCAAATCCCGCGGCTTTAAATAAATCAACCGTTGAGTACCAATTCCATACGTTTCCGGCGTCGACGAAGGTTGCTCCATAAAGTTTCCAAACGATAGGGAAACGAAGTTCGAGGTTTGCCTCAAGTTTGACATCACCGGCATGGAAGAAGTTCTGATTGTATTTGGCGGAAAAGAAGTTACCGGGTCCATAGGCGTAGGGTGAAGCACTCCTCATGCTATTAGGACCTCCGGCATAAAAACCTTCAGATAGCGGTGCAAAATAGGAGTTCCCAAGCGGTATATTAGCTCCGGCGTAGAGACGCGTCGCGATAGAGACCTGGTCTGTGATGTTAAATTTATTTCTCAGTTCTGCCGTGAGTTTGACAAACTGGTTAAAGGTGATAGAGCCTAATTGTTTATCTTTCTCATTCCACGAATGTCCGAAAGCGCAGTAGAGGGCGTTGATGAGGTTGCCGGATTCCTTTACGCCGAAATCGAACATGGTGTTAACAGTGCGTTTAGTGCGGTAGTTATTGTAGATGAAGTTATAGCTGATAGAGGGTACAAATTCATCTCCGGCAATGACTTTGATGAGTTGCGGGTATTCTGCCGCTTTATCTAAGAGGTTTTCAGATTCGGCTTTCATCAGCACTACCGAGAGCGAGAATGGCGTGAAAGCGTGCGTGATAAAACGGGAAGAATGGATGAAATAAGTGAATGATCCGGATAACTTATGAACACCATATCCTCCGGCAATGTTTTCGTACTGATAGCCAAGCATATAACGTGTATCGCCATCAGGGTTATCGTCTCCTCCCCAGTGCAGGTAGGGGAATACTAATGAGGCGTTAACACCTAATTTATAGGTATCAGTCTTCTTCGGATCACCCGGATGCCGATTGCGGAATGCCCAGTAATAGGCACCGTTTCCTTTTAAACTAAAGGTTTCTCCTTGTCCCAAGACATTCTTAAGCGAATATTTGAGCGTCAGGTCCGGACCAATGGAATTATTGGAGCGATAAGCGATACCGGCATCTGCTGTCAGACCGTGCGTGCGTAAAATTGTATCACCTCGGAAAGATTCCGAACGATTCCATGCCTTGGTTGTCCGAACACCAAGGCCGGTTTTGATTAACTCGCCTTCAAGGACATTGTTATTATCGCGCCTAGAGTAAAGGCGGAGTAGAAGATTACCCGCCTTATTCAGTTTATAATCGGCGGTGATGCTGGATAGCAGACCTTTCGTCTCATTCACCTCGGGGTTATCGGAGATAGTAGAACCAATGGTGAGACGTAGTTTGTTCTTAAAGAAGGATTTGCTGAGGGTGATGTTCATGTCGTTTTTCTTGCCGGAGGAGAAATCCACATCCATGAATTTACCCACTTTGGAATTGGCAATGGCAGCGTTGACGCGACTATTGATGATAGACGAGAGAGCGTAACCTTCCCGCTGTGCTGCCTCATTACTTTGACCGAGATACATACCGGTTGTGAGCAGCATGGCTGCCAATCCCTCGCGAGTGCCCTCATCAACGGAAGCTAATTCTTTAGAAACAGCCTCATCGCCGGGGGCTTCCAAGAAGAATCCTATAGACTTTATTCCTATTGAGTCCAGTTCTCCGTTTACACGCACACCGGTATTGAAATTAACACGGCGTAACCCGGCTCCTTTTGATTCCACATCGGCTTTCACTTTTTGTGAGGCAGAAATATGGAGTTGTGTTTTGCCGATAGGTCCATTGAAAGTAATATTACTGCCGGAATCTACGTGGAAGGGAATCACCGGATAAGCCTTTGGTGAATAACGAACAATACCATCATCCACCCTCACTTTGCCCCCAAGATTAAGGGGTACACTATCTGCAGTTGCATAACGAACATTGACGGTGCCATGTGGCTTGACCTGTGCGAGGTTCTTCTTATCAATTGGATAAGTGATATCTGTGGTTGGAAGAATAACGGCCTCTACATCAGTCACAATCGAATCAAGCGGACCGGATACTCTTCCGTGTATATCTGCCGCCAGGTCTCCATAAACGGGAATCGGGCCGCCTTTAGGCAGCTTGACGGGAGCAAAACTATCGGCAGCGAGTGTTACATCGATATGCATAGTATTGAGATCTAATCCCCCATTGAAGGCAATGAATGTGCTGTCAGCACCGTATATGGGCAAACCATTAAGGTCTATCAGATTATGCTCCATGACAATAGGTGTTTCGCCTAAACTCAAGCCAGCCTGATAGGGCTTATATTGTGCTGCCACCGAGAGAGGTAACACTTTGGCAGAAATATCCGGTTTATTTGGTAAACCATCGACCGACGCAGTGGCTCTGACAGCTCCCCTTAAATCTAAATCTTCCATCTTGAGAATACTATCAACGATATCCAGCGGTATATCATCTATTCGGACATCTGCCCGTAAGGCATTATGGTATATTTCGGAAGGAGAGATGCACATATCAATAGAGCGGTTACCGAGGTCTAAATCATGATAAGAAAGGCTATCGAGTGTGAGTCGCCCTTTGCCGTGCAACGCTGTCTGCTCGCGCAGCAAGTTCAATCGCAAAGCGGCATCCGTGCAGAGCCCGTCGAAACTCATTACGCCGTCTGTCAGGCGCGTGTTTGCAGCGAGTGAAGCGTCGGTTCTTCCCTCCGTCATAGCCACGCGCAGCGCGGCTTGGGCACAATTTATATCGGCGATACCGGCGTTGACATTAACTGCCAAATTTGTTTGGGTTGAGTCGGAGTTAAAGGAGAGGTCTGCCTGTTGCAGATCCACTCCGATGCTATCCATGATAGGTTGAATAGGATTGCCCTTAAAGAGTGCAATATCTGCCTTTAGTGCAGGGATAAGTTGCTGTAAAGTGTCAATCTTAGTGAGGTCAGAAAATGATGTGATAGCGTGTAGTATAGACGAATCGCTTAGCGTATTGAGCAAGGGTTGTATGTCGCTGATAAAAGTATAAAGCGGCATGGGGGAATGAATGTCAGCATTTAATCCGCGGGTTTGAAGCCTGATGGATGTAACAGAGTCTGTAGAGGCTGCAAGTGAGGTTCGCGACAAATCATATGAACCGAGGCGCGCCTTATTTAATTGTACATTGACGCGGATGGAATCGGTGCGAAGAGCGAGATCTACATGGTTGATATCGATTCCCGTACTATCTATAAGCGGCTGAATAGGACTACCTTTACGGAGTGCGATGCTTGCATTCATTGCCGGTATCCGTTGCCGAATGGTTTCTACTACCGTCAGGTCTTGTAGCGTCGTTATGGCATTTACAATAGCTGTATCGCTTACGGTAGTAATCAACGGTTGAAGCCGGTTGATAAATGAGAAGAACGGCATCGGTGTCGTGAAATCGACATCAAGCCCCGGGGCATTAAGAGCAAGGGAGGTTGTGGAATTAGTGGAGGCGTCAAGTGAAGTGTGCGATAGGTCGTACTGACCATAACGCGCTTCATCAAGACGCAGTTTGACGCGCGAGGACAAATGCCGTTTAGGATTTATGCCCCGTCCTGTAGCCGACAAATCGCCTGCGAGAACAATAGGTGGAGCATCCTTAAGGAACGGAGCCAGGTTGACGCGGTCGATGTGCACAGTGGCATCGTATGCCTCGTTATGGATGTCATACGAGGCGCGAAGGCGAGCTTTACTGCCTTGAAACTCGGCATCACCGATGGTCTTAATACACATTGTGCTGAGGTCCATTGCAGTAGTACGAAGGTCGGCTTTGGCTGCCAATGGCGACGAATAAACATGTAGACCGCTACTGGTAATAAGGTTGTGGGCAATATCAGCACAAGCACTTCCGTAAATCGTGTCGGCAGGGATATTGAGATTACCAAGCGAGAAAGCAAAGTCTCCTACATTCAGCCGCCGTACGTCATAGCGGTTTGCTCCCACATTTACTGTGGCTTCTGTGGATAAAGAACCGGTCTCAATTACCATACCTAACGGAGTCAGACCGAAATGTACGTTACGGAGTTCGCCGTCCGGTACCTCAAAGGCTAATTGGAGGTTTAAAGAGTCTTGTACCGTTGTGTTCGGAGCCGTATTGCGCAAATCGATATCTACATAGGCATCGTTGAGACGTAGTCCGTGTAAAGGATATTCCCCTCGCGCTATACGGAGTGCGGGAGAGGTAACCAGTAGATTACCCACCTCAACATCTACGCCTACGGTAGCAATCAAACTGTCTGAATGAAAAGCGGCTTTATCTAAATATAGTTGTTCTACCACGATTGGCAGATTCAGCGGGTCGCTGAAGGGTGCTGTTTTACCGGCGGTTAATATCTTGGCATCTAAGCGCAATTTTCGTGCGTAGATAAGAGTATCTTTGTCGCGGTGCCCGACAAATAAACTGTCTATCTCTACCTGTAATGATAAGTCGTCTTTTCCTTGATAAGCATGATACAGCACCACGGGCGAGTGGTGGAATGGTGAGAGATATAGTTTGCCTAACTCAATATCGAAATCGGTTTTCTCGTTCGCAATGGCAACACCCTTCCGCAGCACTTTTTCGCGCATATCAGGTGACGACACACCCCAAACTACTGCAATCAGTAGCACGAATATTATTCCTGCCAACACACCAAGTATGGCAACAGGAATCTTCCACAGTAGTTTCCGCTTACTCTTCATTCAGGGATTATTTAGTTCCGCCACCGAGAGCTACATAGAGGTCTATAAGACTGATGAGACCGTTATAGCGGTTGGTGACATCTGCGAGTTGGGCCTTAAGGTAGTTCTCCTGTGCGGTAAGAACCTCAAGATAAGAGGTTTTGCCTTTTTTCATCAGCTCACAGGTCCCATTATATGACTCACGTTGGGTAATAAGGAGGCGTTGATAAAGTGCATCTTGCTCTTGAGCGTTGCGGCAGCGGAAAATCGCATCATTCACTTCATTTCCTGCCCGCAACATGGTTTCAACATAGCGGTTTGCCGCTTCCTCTTGTTGCAGTTTGGCAATCTCGAGATTGGCTTTCAGCTTGCCACCCGCAAAGATAGGCTGTGCCAAGCCCAGCACGGCGTTCATGAGCAGTTGTCCCGGGTTGACAACCACGCCGCCATTATTGGTCCAACCAATGAGACCGGAGAGCGATAGTGCAGGACAGAAGGCTGCCTTCGCCATATTAGTCTGGTAGTAAGCCGCTGCTACATTACGCTCCGCAGCCCGCACATCGGCACGATTGCTTAGCTCAGAAGCGGGAATCGGCTCTATCGTCCAAGTATCGAATGGGTAACTCGTCCATGGTGAGCGGGCTATCTCATGCGGTTCTTCATTGAGCAAACGACACATGCTGAGCTCAAGCGAATGAATCTCCTGCAAGAGTTGTTTGCGCTGAATACGTACATTGATGAGGGAGGCTTCCATTTGTCCTACGGATGGCGAATACGCCTGGCCGTTTTTAACTAAAACACGTTGGATCTCCAACACGCGCTGCCAGATAAGTTCGGTAGAATCAATGATTACTGCCTGAAAATCTAATAATTGCAGCTGCGTATAGAGTCTTGCTACTGTAGCCACAAGATTAGCATGAGTTGCAGCGCGGTTGTCTTCGGCTTGAGCACGCATTACTTCTGCCTGACGTTTGCGATTGGTTTTGGTACCAAAACCTTCCCCGCCCCAATTGAGCGAGAGAGGCACTTGGTAAGTCAGCGTAGCACCGGACATACCGCTGCCGGGGGTATAAGTACCGGATACCCCTACATTGGCTGGTGAAATGGCTAAGGTCGGCAGATAACCCAATTTGGCGGCACGAAGTCGCGCATCTGCTTCCTTGATCGCTAATAGTTGAGAGCGGTAATCAACATTATTGACCAAGGCGCTGTCTATTAAGTTTTGCAACACTGGATCGGTTATATAAACCTTCCAGTCAGCTTCGCTCACGGCGCTCACTAAAGAATCCGCTTCGGGCTTGGATGTAGGCTCATATTTTTTTAATATACCGCAGGAGGAGAGGGATAGTGCTAACGCACATACCGCTATCGCTGTTAGACCGCTTGCGCTGTTAGACCGCTTCGCTGTAGGAGCGGCTTCGCCTGTTAGATTTTCTTCTTCGACGGGTTCGGGGGTGCCTTGGAAGCGCTCGTGCAGTTTCTGGAAGATAATATAGAACGCCGGTACGACGAATACAAGTGCCAGTGTCCCCACTGCCATACCGCCGGTAACGCCGATAGCGAGAGCACGGTTGCCGTTCGCGCCTGCACCGCCTTCAATAATCAACGGAATCATACCGGCAATCATCGTTACGACAGTCATCAGAATAGGACGTAAACGATCCTCACACGCTTTCAAGGCAGCTTCTACAATCGGCATACCTTGCTTGCGTTTCTCAACGGCAAACTCCGTGATAAGAATCGCTGTTTTGGCCAACAAACCTATCAGCATGATCACACCCGTCTGAAGATAGATGTTATTCTGCTGACCGCAAAGCCAGGAGAAGGCAAAGGAACCCATCAGACCGAACGGTACCGACAGTAGCACTGCAAACGGAATAAAGAATGACTCGTAAAGCGAGGCGAGAATCATGTAGATAAGCAATACGCAGATGAGGTAAATAAGCCCCGTGAGATTCGATTTGCTATTCGCTTCCAACTCACGACTCATACCTCCATACTCGTAACCATAACCGACTGGCAGATAATCTTTTGCCACTTCGGCTATCACACGCTGTACATCGCCTTCGCTATAACCGGCATTCGGCTGTACAGAACAAGCAATAGATTGGTACAGATTGAAGCGTTTCTGCGTCGCTGAACCTACGGCGGGGGTAAGCGTCAGGAACTGCGCGATGGGAGCCATTTGACCATTTACCCTTACAAAGATATTATTGAGCGAATTAGGGTCAAGACGATACTCAGGAGCGGCACCTGCCATGACACGGTATATCTTGCCGTATTGGTTGAAATTGCTGATATAAGCACTCCCGCAATAGGCGCCAAGGGTGTTAAGAACAACATCCGGAGATATACCTGCACGATCGCACTGCGTGGCGTTAACATCCACTTTGTATTTGGGGAACGACTCCGAGTACAACGACATGGCCATCTGTACCTCCGGGCGTTTCTGTAATTCTGCAAGAAAGTTATTGACCACTTCGTTGAAACGACTCATATCGCCACCTTGTAAATCCTCCATCTGCAAATCAATGGCATTACTGTTTCCATATCCCGGTATCTGCGGCATCTGGAACGGAATGATTTGGGCATCCTTGATGTCTTCGCAACTGAGATACAACTTCGCCATGACATAGTCGATGTAATGCTCTAGCCCTTTCCGCTCGTCCCACGGCTTGAGACGGATAACAAGTGTCCCGTAACTGACACCCGTTCCTGATAATAGACCGAAACCGGAAATCTTGGCATAACTCTCCACCTCTTCGAGACGAAGCACATGTTCCTCTACCTCAGCCATGATCTTATCGGTCTCAACAAGAGGAGAACCTGCCGGCGCGGTCACATCAACCATGATAACGCCTTGGTCTTCCTGCGGCACGAGTCCGGCAGGTAACGCACGCATCGCGAGTACCATGATCACCACGGCGCCGATCAGCCACAACCACGCACGGCGGGGTTTTTGCAGGAACTTGGAGACACCGTTCTTGTACTTGCCGAGGATAGCGTTATAGCCTGCCTCGTAGGCTTCTTTCACGTATTGGTTGAAGCTTTTCTTGGAACCCGCCTTTTCTTCTTTCTTCGGGCGGAAGAGTACTGCCGTCAGCGCCGGACAGAGGGTGAGCGCGGAGATACAGCTGAGGCCCACGGAGGACGCAATCGTTATACCGAACTGGGTGAAGAACGTACCGCTCGTGCCGGGCATGAAGGTCACGGGGATGAACACCGCCATGAAGACCAGCGTACAACTGATCACGGCTACCGTCACTTCGCTCATTGCATCTTTGGTTGCCTTATAAGCGGAGGTATAGCCGTGTTCCATTTTCGCCATCACCGCTTCGACTACCACGATGGCGTCGTCCACCACCGTTCCGATGGCGAGCACGAGTGCAAAGAGGGTGAGAATATTGAGCGAGAAACCCGCTACTTTGACTACCGCGAAGGTACCTAACAGCGAGACGATGATGGAGATCGAAGGAATCAGCGTCGCCTTGAAATCCTGCAGGAAGAAATAGACGACGAGGATCACTAAAAGAATGGCAATAATCAGCGTCTCCACCACGTTGTGAATGGCGGCATAGAGGAAATCATCGCTGGTCTGCAGGATAGTGAACTCCAGTCCGGCGGGCATGGTGTGTTTCAGATCCCCGTACAGCTCGTTGATGGCGGCGTTGACCTGCGTGGCATTGGCTCCCGGAGCCTGGTTGATGATGAATGCCACACCCGGCTTGCCGTCTATGCGCGAAGAGAAGCTGTAACTCAGCGCGCCGAGTTCCACATCCGCCACGTCGCGCAGATGAAGCACATTGCCGTTGGAGGTGCGCAGCACGATGGACTCGAACTCCTCAATCGACTGCAAACGGCCTTTGTATTCCAGATTGTACTGGTAGGTGTTGCCGCTCTGCTCGCCCAGCGAACCCGTTGCTGCCACCATGTTCTGGTTGCCGATGGCGGCAAAGATGTCCTGGGGGGCCAAACCGTAGCGTGCCATCACGTCCGGCTTCATCCAGATTCGCAGCGAATAGGTGTTTCCCAAGTTCTGCACGGCGCCCACACCGGTGATACGCAGCAGACGCGGCTTGACGTTTATGTCTATGTAGTTGGCGATGAAATCGTTGTCGAACTTGCCGTCACGGCTCACCAATGCACCTATCTGCAGAATATTGTTTTGACGTTTTTCGACTTTCACACCTACACGTGTTACCTCTTGCGGAAGCAAACCCAACGCAGCCGATACACGGTTCTGTACATTCACAGCTGCCATATTTGGATCTGTCCCTTGCTTGAAATAAACATTGATACTCACCTCACCCGTTGCCGATGCTTCCGAGGTCATGTAAGCCATGTTCTCCACGCCGTTCACCGCCTCCTCAATGGGCATAACTACAGAATTCATTACCGTGTTCGCATCCGCTCCCGAGTATGAGGTTGTAATCATCACCGTTGGAGGAGCAATGTCAGGATATTGCTCAATAGGCAATGTCTTGAGGCATATGAAGCCCACCAAAGCGATGAGCAGCGAGATACACACCGCCATCACTTTTCTATCTACGAATATATTTCCCTTTGCCATACGTAATTCGTAATTTTTAATTCGTAATTACCAAATGACTCTGTCATTTTCGTGTACATTCGCTGCGCCTTTGGCTACGATCGTCTCGCCCACTTCGGCGCCGGAAAGGATAACGGCACGTTCGCCGTCGCCTAACTCTTCGATCTCGACGATGGCACCGGTGGCGAGGCTGTCCGCGCCTACTTTATATACCAATGCCTTGTTTTGTATGCGCACGATGGAGGTGAGCGGAACGAGCATCACGTCCTCCCATTCAACGGGCATGACAATCGTCCCCTGCATGCCGGAGAAGAGTTCGCCTTTGGGGTTTGGGAATGTGGCGTAGCACGTTACTGAACCGGTCTGCTGGTCCACCATTCCGGAGAAACTGGTGATTTTGCCTTTCTCGCTGTACTCGCTACCGTCTTTGAAACGCAGGGTAAGCGGCGGTACGATTTTCAGCACGTTCTCCAGAGAACCCAACTCGCTGACGATGGCGTGTACTTGGCTCTCGGTCAGGGAGAAACTGGCTTCCATCTCACTCACACCGGCTACGCGGGTCAGCATCGTGCCCTCGGCTATCACGTCGCCTACGTGAGGAATGATATTACCCACCAAGCCGTCCACCGGACTCTTGATGGTACAATAATCCAGCCGCAGTTCTGCATCACGTACCGCTGCGTTTGCTTGTGCCACTTGCGCCTCTGCCGATTGCAGGACATTGAGGCTTTTGCGCAGGAGGTAGTCGCTGATGATGCCTTGGTCGGCAAGTTCCTTGTTGCTCTCCGCCTCCAGACGCGCATTGTCCCTGTTCGCGATGGCGGTCTGCAGGTCTGCCTGCGCATGCACCAAGGCGTTCTCCGCGATACGGCTGTCGATGAGGAAAAGGACATCGCCTTTCTTCACGCGCTCGCCGTCCTTCACCTTGATCTCGTTCAGGGTGCCGGTGCAACGGGAGACGATGGACACATCGCCCTTGCCGCGGATGGCGGCGCTCCACGTCAGAGGGGCGGTTACCGTCTCACGCTTCAGCGTAATCGTTTCATAACTCGTATGCTGCTCCTCCGGCATCTTGACACAGCCCGTGAACAGACTAAGGAATAAGGTGCATTGCACTAAAAGAATCTTTCTCATTGTTGTAATTATTATTTATTGCTTTTAACTTAACACCGCCCGCCCCTTAAGGGGAGGGTCGGGGAGGGGCCTCCCCTCCCGAAGGCTTAACACCTAAAAACTCTTTTGAACACCGAACTTCAGCCCATATAAACCCGGAGTAAACTGGTTCGCTAACAGGTTACGAAGCTTACCCGAGAATATGATTACATCATTCGTATATTCTGTATGACCAACACCCGTCTCATCCTTAATGAAAAACGCTGTTCCGCTGTAACCGATACTTAAGATTGAAAAGAATACCTGGAACGTGCTCTTACGGTTGAATTGATACGTAATCACTGGCGCTACCTGAAAACCATAAGTAACACTGTACCGTAAACCATCATAATCCGTACCTTTTATATTCGGCAAATCCACATCCGCTACACGCGGAAAGGACATATTTGTGTATAGGTGCGTCTCTAACCATATGCCTACTTTGTCGTTAAAGAGAGTCTTTAAACGATAACGCATGTACGGAGCTACTTCCCAGGCTCCTTCTTGAACCCGCACATCCACCGATTGAGTAGTACCATTGCCCATATCGTGCGTGAACGTCGTCTTAAGATTCTGATAACTGCCTCCCAAACGCAATCCGATATACAACTTCTCTTTCACTCTCCAGCCGATCTCCGGAGTAATAGCTATCGAAAAACCGTTCTCTTTACGGTCTGAACGGGAATCGTGATGAAAGTAAATGTCAAAATTGTAACCGTAATACAACTTCTGTTTCCATACCGGAAGCACTACTTTAACGCTATCCTCCGACCCCTTACGGGAGGAAACCACACGCTGCCGAGACGCTTCGGCTACGACCTCACCGCTCCGCAACTTCTCCGGCTCCGTAGCCACACTATCTTCCGGGGTCTTTGTCTCTCCCACGATTGCCGCTATAGAAGCTAATCCTTCGCCTATATGCGAACTCTGCGCCTCTAACATCAACGCACTGAACATCAACAGGGCTATTAGCCCGTACAATCTTTTCATATCTGATTTGTTTTTTTACGACTTTCGCCCGAACTTTCGACTTTAGGGCTCCGCTCGGACTTTCGTCCACAAAAATACAACTTTTTTTCCAAACATGCAAATAAATCTGCATTTTTTCCCTAAAATTTCGTAATTCCTCCTTCTCCCTCCCGCTCTCCCGGTCTCCCGGAAAACACCACCCTTCAAAACTTAAAAACTGCCCGCAGGACGCGAAAATGCCTGCAAATCGCATTTATTTTTGCATATCTCAAAAAAAAGTACTACTTTTGTAGCGTGTTAAAGACTATTCGCAAATACGTACCAATCATCATCCTCCTTTTAATGGGAGGATTGGCGGGCTCGTTAGCGCTGGATGAATATAGCGACGTACAGCATTCCTTGCTCAGCCACACCATGGATGCATGCATCGAACTTGAACTCGAGGACTACGAGTGGGACGAAACCGAGAAGTGGGCAAGCAGTCTGCCACTCACCGCCGCACAGCCGCTGCTTTGGCTACTGCCCACGCCGACACTGGTGTCACGTTGCATAATGCACACTTGCTCCGAGGCGTTGCTTGCGGCTGCCTGGACGATGGGACCGCAAACTCTGCGGACGACGTCACACCGGAAGAGACTTGGATTAGTTAGTCGCTATGCTCCACGAAAAGGCATTGCAAGTGATAATAGTACCCTTACTAACTATACGGTATGAACTCAAACGAGTTTATACCGTTTTTTATTGTTACTCCTTAATAATGGCACCCCGGTCTCCTGGTATCCCGGTCTCCCGGTCTCCCGGAAAACAACCCCCTCCCCTCATGGGGAAGGCCGAAGGCTAATCAACACGAAGTCAATATGAATATTATTTCTATCTTAACAGCTATTTTAACGCTACTCGCCGGTATCGGAGTCTTTCTCGTTGCCTGCACCATGATGAGTTCTAACTTAGAGTCCGCCGCATCCAGACGACTGAAACAATTATTCTCCAAAACCGGTAACAATAAATGGATCGGGGTCGGTATAGGTACACTCGGAACCGCTGCTATACAGTCTAGCGGAGCCGTAACTGTAATGGTCATTGGATTCGTCAATGTCGGAATAATGTCACTTAGCCAAGCTGCTACTATTATCTACGGCGCTAATATCGGAACCACCGTCACCGCACAATTGGTCGCCTTAGGACTCTCCGGATCTAGCGACATCTCTACTACACTTATCTTCGCTGCATTCGCTGGAATAGGAGCCTTTATGATGCTATTCGCCAAAAGCGACGCATGGAAGAAGACAGGCGGTATTTTGACGGGCTTCGGAATGCTCTTCGTCGGTCTGAGTATGATGGCGAATGCCATGGACGAGTTTGCGGCGCTCGACTCTGTCAAACTCTTCCTCGCCTCCATCCGCAACCCGCTGTTATTGGTGCTTTTAGGAACCATCATCACTGCCATCATCCAGTCCTCATCCGTCATGACCTCCATCGCTATCACCATGGTTGTTACGGGGCTTATTGCGCTGGACCAGGGTATCTACCTCACGATGGGAAGTAACATCGGTTCGTGCGTGGTAGCCATCATTGCCGGTATGACCAGCGGCGTGGCAGCCAAACGCACGGCGATGATTCATCTGCTTTTCAATGTCTTGGGTGTGGTCCTGTTCCTCTGCGTTGCCTTGGCGCTCAGCCTCGTTACCGCCGGCGTCTGGTCTTTCGGTACGATCTTCGAGCGCCTCTTCCCTGCCGCTCCGCAGCTCCAGTTGGCGATGTTCCATACGGTCTTTAATATCACCACCATGCTGGTGGCTCTGCCGCTCACCAACGCCCTCGTCAACCTCGCCTGCCGTATCATCAAAGACCAGCCGGTCAAAGACAGCAACGAGCCGCATCTCTATTTCCTCGACCCGCAGATGCTCCGCACCCCCGTAGTGGCTATCCGCCAGCTCAAAGCCGAGGTCGAAAATATGGCACAACTGGCAATCCAAAACTACCAACGCTCCATCCATAATGTCACGACGTTAGACGACTCCGAGCGCGAACTCTTCAACCGCACGGAAGACCAACTTAACTTCCTCAACCGTGAACTCGTACATTATGCACTGCTACTCTCCGATAAACAACTCAACCGATTCGACCATCAATATCTTGTTTCCACCATCCGCACGGTCAGCGACCTGGAGCGCATCGGCGACTACGCCAAGAACATCATCGAGTACGCTGACAGCCTACGCCAGCAGGAGGTGCGTTTCTCCGACTACGCCCTCAAAGAAATTGACCAGATGAACACCCTCATCCGCCGTCTCTACGACGCCGCAATGCAGGCATACCATAAGATGGACATGACCGCTCTCGGGCTTGCCAATCAGATCGAAGACGAGGTGGACCAACTGACCGACGAGATGGAGCGTAATCATATCCAGCGGCTCGCTTTGGGTATCTGCAAACCCCAAGCCGGTACGGAATATATCTCACTTGCTCAAAACTCCGAAAGAGTCGCCGACCACCTCATCAATGTCGCTAAATCCATCCGACCAACATAACAAAAACAATTTAGGGCTCCGCCCGGACTTTCGCCCGCAAAAATACAACTTTTTTTCCAAACATGCAAATATATCTGCATTTTTTCCCTAAAATTTCGTAATTCCTCCTTCCCCCTCCCGCTCTCCCAGTATCCTGGTCTCTCGGTCTCCCGGAAAACACCACCCTCCCCTCTAAGGGAGGGCCGGGGAGGGGCTTCCTCTCTCTCCCTTCCTCCTCCCGAAAAACTTAAAAACTGCCCGCAGGACGCGAAAATGCCTGCAAATCGCATTTATTTTTGCATATCTCAAAAAAAAGTGCTACTTTTGTAGCGTTTTTGTGGTGTGCGGATTACCAACTCGGTAACCGCACTTAATAGGGAAGGCTGTGTAAATCAGCCGCTGTCCCGCAGCCGTGAGTCTCACTCAACTGAGTTTCTACGCTCTTAAAAACCACTGTTACACATGTAATGGGAAGGTTAGAAACAAAGGAGACAAGCCGGAAGACCTGCCACAGAAATAAATAGCCGTTATGAGCCGCAGGTCGGCCAACAGCCCTCGTGGATTGGGGCACCGGAGCATGAGACTCAATACACCTGACACATTAGGATTGAATGCGTATGCTGTGTAAGCGTGTGCAAGGCGATTAATCGCTTTGCTTTTTTGCGTGTGCCACTGCCTCTTCGCGTATGGACATAAGCATATAATTAACTAATAATCATATCAACAATGAAAAAGAAGTACATCTTATTAGTGCTGCTTGCCATGGGATGGTTTGGCAGCACTGCAATGGCAGAGGACTATCTGATGCCTCAGTACGGACACGAAACCAAAGTTGTGTCCAAAGATGCTCCGTTGACCTTCTATGATTTCAAGGGAGCAGACACTCATTTCACCCAGTCAGCTTTTTCGACTGTAATCTTCCAACCCGCTACGGAGGGCTATTCCATCAAGATTACCTTTGAGGAACTGAACCTGACCAAGTACAGCGATTCATGGAATGTGTACATGCGTATTTACAACGGTCAGTTCGATGTAACGAGTATCACGTATCCGACGAGTGGCAAGCCTTCCGTTCATTTCACAGAGAACGCCAACCAGATTGCCTATATCCCGGGTGACGGTGCCGTCAATCCGCTGCCGACCTATATATCGGGGGCGGCAGACGGTTGTCTGTCTGTTTGCTTGTATTCGAAAGACCCGAGTCCGAAGGAGTCTTATTGGAAAGCTACAGTGGAAGAGGTGCTTTTGGAGCCCATGACGATTCAGTCAGCTTCGGGTGACAACGCCTTTGTCAGCGGCGAAGGCTGGTCCGGCAAGGCGAATGTAAACGTAGCCGATATGCACATCACGACGGATGGCTATTCATCGCCCGACAAACTGCAAACTGTTACCTTCACCTGCTCTAACACCGCTGTGGTAGATCCCACGACCCTGAAACTCTATGCCGGTGCTGCCGCCTCTGTTGCGGAGCTGACTGAGTTAGCCGGCAGTATTACAGAAAACGAGGGAGTTTATACCTACACCTTGTCGGAAGCTTACGCTTTGAGCCATGGTACCAACCAATTCTGCCTTGGCGGAAATATCCTCGTCTCTGCACCTTTCAATGCCACTGCGGCAGTAAATATAACCGGAATAACCACTGTAGGCGGCTTCAGCACTTTCACACCGGCTGAACCTGCCATGATAACCGTACAGCCTATGTATCTGATGGCTGCTGACGCTGCTTACACGGTTTCCGGAGAAACGCAGTTCTATGATGAAGGCGGTAAGGATGGTAATGTCATCAAGGGTTTTGACGGCAAAGTAGTCTTTACACCCGCTACGGAGGGCAGCAAAATTAAACTGACCTTCAATGCTATCAATGTCTTCTACACCGACTATGCTGCATCCTCAACCGGCTATGTCGATTATATCAAAGTGTATAACGGTAACTCCACCAACGAGGCAGACCTGCTCTGGCAACTCTCCCAAGCCGAAGCAAGCACTAATACCCCCATCGTGCTAAAGAGTACCGCTGCCAATGGCGCACTGACCATTACGCACAAGAATAATATCTCTTACGATTCCAATCTCCGCGACGGTTGGGAGGCTGTAGTCAGCGAGTTTACACCTCAGGCAATGACCGTCAGCAACGTATCCCTCACCAAAGAGACAGGTACTGTTTCAGCCGGTACAGAAAATGCCATTTTGGCTTCGCTCAAAATAACGACCGCAGAGACCGAGCCGGCTCTCTCGGTTGCATCGCTGGCACTAAACACCAATGCCACATACAATCAGATACAGAAAGCCAAACTCTATTACACCAAACAAAATAGTTTCGCGACAACCAACCTTATCGGGGAAGCCGTTGTGGAAGGAAATGAGGTAACGATTACCAAGAGCGCTGACATCGCATTCCGCGAGGGCGATAACTACCTCTGGCTTGTGTGCGATATCCAAGCCTTGGCTATCAATGACCAGCAAGTCAATGTGACCCTCTCTGCACTATCATTCACCAATGGGACAACCATTAGCGATTTTGGTAATCAAACAGGCTTACTGACCATCAAAAACGTTGCTATACAAGCTTGCGGTACACAGACCTTCACTGTCCTCGGTGAATGGCAATATACCCATACTGTGACAAATGAATACAGCAGTAAATATATGTATGAACAATGCGACCAGACGGTAATCTTCAAACCCGCTACTGCCGGCAATGTGATTCAGATAGATTACTCCGATTTTGATGTCTATTACGGTTCCTCATCATATAGCACGCGTGCGAAATACATTGTATATGCAGGCGAAGGAACAAGCGGAGATATTCTGTGGCAGTTGGATGCCAATGGCAAACAACCTACACAAATCCGTTCTACGGCTGCCAATGGTGCGTTGACGATTGTCTTCAATCCCAACACGACTTCGTCCTATTATACCGGCAACGGTTGGCACGCTACCGTGAAGGAATACACATTGCAAGACATGCAGATTGACACAATTGTCGTTAATCAAGCTTCCAGCAAGTTAGTGCAGCTTGGCGAACAGAAAGCCGCTTTGCTGAACCTCGACATTCAAACTATCGGAACGCTCAACACCCTGATGTTCAATGCGCTTAGCCTTAACATGAAAGGTACGGAAGCCAATATTGAGACCCTCTATCTGATGCAGGGTGAAAACGTATTGGCACAGGCCGAGGCAGCCGCTGAAGTTACATTGACGCTTGAAACGCCCGTGGCTCTCAATGAATATAACAATGTCTTCACCATTGCCGCAGACATTAAAGCCGATGCCATGGTAGAGAGCTTTGTTGATGCTGCTCTAAGTTCCGTCACCCTAAGCAATAACACGCAAACGGTCACAGCCGGTGACCCGGACGGTGCCCGCACCGTGAAGAATGTACGCCTTATGCAGGTTGGCGATAATGGTACTGTCACCATTGGCGAAAACAGCCTTATCCTCTACGACGATGGAGGTGCAGAAGAAAACTATTCCGCTAATTTTGAGGGATACATCACCTTCGTTCCGGCATCAGAAGGTTGTGCCATCGAACTAATCTTCAAAGACTTTGATATCGCCTATCTCTCCGGAGATCCATTCCATATCTATTACGCTAACGCGTATGACACTGAAGCAACGTCGGATAAGAAATACGGTATGTACTCTAAACCGAGTGAGAACGAAAGCGTTATCTCCCGTGCCGAAGACGGTGCTATCACCATCTATGTCAAGATGCCGTCCAGCCGTATGAGAGGGTTTGAGGTTGAAGTACGCCAACATCTGTTGACCGATCTCGCCGTTGACTCGGTACTCGTTACGCCGATGGCACCCGTTGAAGCGACTAAAGGAACCGGTGACATCCGGTTGATGCAGGCTGCTGTTTATGTATCCGGCGACCGCAATCCGCTGACCATCACCAACTTTGAGCAGACGGTTTCCGAGATACTCATTGACCGCCATATCTATGCTACCGGACACTCCACTACATTCTCTACCACAACGGAGTTCACTGACTCTTATGTGATGGACGAGAATGGCGTTTATTACTTCTGGTTTGTAGGTTCAATTGATGAAAACGCTGAGATAGGCACTGTTGCATCTTTGGCTCTCAATAACGTTGTTTTGGGTGATCAGCAAATCGCTCCGCAAGGCAATGCAGCTATTGCCATCAATGTAGTGAGTGGAGCACATGGTTTCTACCGCGTAGGCGCAAGCGAGTTAGCGGATTATGCCACTTTGGGCGCAGCGCTCCAAGCTATCAGCAATATCGGCATGGATGGTGCCGTAGAGATAGCTATTGAGCCGGGTACATATACCGAACAAGTGACTATTGCTGCAATCAACGGAGCCGGTGCTGCTAACACGCTCACCATCAGGTCACTATCCGGCAACTACAATGATGTCACCTACCAATACAACAACACATTGAGTTCCGAGCAAGGCGTGTTCACCATCAACGGAGGTGACTATGTGACTATCAAAGGGCTCTCCTTTACAAGCAGTTATACCTCCAACCAGAGTCCCGCAATAGTTATTGTGCGCAATGCCGCGACCCATGTCACCATTGACAGCTGCCGCATTTATACGGAGCAAATGTCGGAATACACTACCCGCCTTGATTTGCTCTATGTGGATGCCGGAGAGAATAATTACAACAACGATTTTGTCCTCACCAACAGTGTGTTGGACGGAGGTTATATGGGTCTCCGTGTTGCCGGACACAAGGCCGCAGCCGATCCGTTGCAACAGAACATGCTCATCAGTCATAATACCTTCCGCAACCAAGGTTGCCAGATGCTTTATGGTGATGCCGTAAGCAATCTGCAAGTGCTCAATAACACCTTCCGCACAGCCGTCAAGAAGAGCAGTTGCGCCGCCATTGACTGGCTCCTAATAGGCGACACTGCCACTATTGCCGGAAACGATATCTATCTGACCGCTGCGGCTTCGGACGACCTCAATTATCAGGCAGTCTATTTCCGTCCGAACAACTATCAGGACAAAGAGAACGCCGTGCTGTATATGGTCAACAATGTTATCCACGCGGCTAATGAGTCAACCTATGCCTCTTACGCTCTGAACCTCAATTCCAACTTGCCTAAACTATTGGTAGCCTACAATACCATAGTGCTCGATGCAGAAGGTACAGCCGCTTCGCCGGTATATATCCAATCGGCTCCGGCTGAAGGTTCGCTCTTTGTCAATAACATCATTCAAGCCTCCAACAAAGGCTATGCTATCCGGTACAGAAACGCCGCTGCAATAGCCAATATCGCATTCAGGCATAATATTCTCTATACGCCGGAAGAGACATTCGGTATGCCGACTTCTTCAATCAGCACGTTTGCCGATTGGAAGAGTGCGGCGGGGGTAAGCGAAGAGGATGGTAATATCAACGAGGCAGTTAACTTCGCATCTGCTACATTATTATTCCCACATGAGACGAATAACGGTCAATTGCTGACTGCGGAAGTGCTGGAGGCAGTCACAACGGATATCACCGGTCAAACCCGTGCCGCAACTCCGACTATCGGTGCTTACGAGTACAACGCAGACCTATTCCGCGTACCTGAGATGGTTGAAGGCTATCCGACTGTTAACGTACAAGATGTGAAAGCCGATATTATCATCAAGACCGACAACTATGGTATCGCTAAAGTGATGGTACTGCCTGCTGAGGCTGAGGCACCGTCTCTTGAGACCCTCGCTGCAGCGACGGACGAACTGACCCTCATTAAAAATGGTGAGGTAAGTTTCAGCGCTTCAGACCTGACTGAGGAGACAGCGTATAAGGTATATATGTTGTTATTCTCCCCGCTTGGAGAAGCTGCTGAGCAGTATCAAGAAATCGCTTTCACGACCGCTTGGACCCTTCGTCCGGTAGTGCTGAACCCGATTGACAAACAAATAGTTGCAGCCGGCACGGAATGCACATTGACCGCCACGGTTTATACTGAATATGAGCAAGCTAAGCCCTACTCCTATGCTTGGCGTACTGCATATAGCGATGCCCTTATCGGCACAGAAGCAACGCTCGCTCTGACCGCCGATACAACGACCGAGTATATCTGCTTAGTTACAGATAAGTTCGGCCAAAAAGCCCTCCTATCTGCACATGTATGGGTGGAGAAAGATGCCGCGGTAGCTACCTTTGAGGAATACAGTCTTGCAGAAAACGGTCATAAGTATGTGGACGAAGCATGGCAGGATAACACCGAGACCTATCTATATAGCGGCACCTACGCATTTGGCAATGTGCCGAACAAGGCATATAATGCCTTCAACGGTTATGCCATCTGCTCAGACCAATCCACCGAGGCAACCGGTTATTATACGATTGACCAATTCCGTTCAGCCGCCGGAGGTGCATATGAAGGTAACAACTTTGCAATTGCCTATTATGCAGCACCCTCTACATGGTTTACCGGTTATAGCGATCCTCTCACGCTGACCAATAGCACCGAGCCTCAGGTCCTCACCGGTTTCTACATTACGAACACCGTTTATACGCTTGATGCCATCCTACACGGCGACTACGCCAATGATCCATTCAGCACAGGGGACTACATGTCCGTTACCGCTATAGGTTATAACGGCTCGGAAAAGACCGGTGAAACAGTGTTCTATCTGGCAGACTATCGCTCCGTCAATACCGAGGAGCAATTCGCTGTTGACACATGGCAGTGGTTCGACCTTACCAGTCTTGGTGCGGTCACTCGCGTGGAGTTTGAGCTCTTCACCACGAAGTCCGACGAATATGGCTTCACGACTCCGACGTATTTCTGTCTGGACAATTTAGGTGCAGAATCACCTGTGACCATTGGTTTGGAGGAGGTACAAAGTGAAAGCGTACCGTGCACCAAACTGCTCATCAACGGCACGCTGTATATCCTACGCGGAGAACAGATTTATGATATAAACGGTCGCTTAGTAGAAAAATAATCTACTAAGTACCTAACAGTCAATTCGCCCTATTTGGCGCGGTGTGTAACTATATGCCCGTACCAAATAGGGTTTTTGTATATCAACTATGACAAGAGCCAGCCTGCTTGGATGTGAAGCAGGCGGTTGAGGACTCGGTTGAGCCGGAAGTTTAAGTGAGGGGGATTTATCAGTGATCTATCGGTGATGTCTTCTGCTTTTGCCGTCCTTTTACCGTCCTTTTGCCGTGCTTTTGCCGTGCTTTTACCGTAATTGATACGGAGGAAGAAAGGTGGAGAGTACCGGAGGTTGTTGGAGGTTATCGGAGGTTGTTAGAGGTTATCGGAATTTATCAGAGATTATCGGAGGGGATAATATTGATCGGGGCGAAACGCCGCGCTGACGCGTGCGCAGCTGACAAAGTAGAGAGTAGAGAGCCTGCGGAATACAACATGTAACAGGACACCGTAGGTGGACATTGTAGTCAACTAATCTACTAGTCAACTGGTCTACCGAGAGAAACAGATAGCCAATCAATGGACATAGACAGGAACGCCGCGCTGACGCGTGCGCAGCTGACAAAGTAGAGAGTAAAGCGAGGTTGAGAGGTGGGAAGGAGCGAAGCGTGGAGATGGGAGCGTGGAGAAGGGAGGAAGGAGAGGGGGGCTGAAAGGAAGGAGTGGACAGAAGGAGAGGGGTGAAGACAGAAAAAAAGTACCTTTGCAGGCACTTTTCGATTTATAAGGTAGTATGACCTTAGAAATAGACGGCAAACTTAGCGCCGTAGGCGATGAGGTTAGCGCCGGCTACGTATGTATAAGCAGAGAGTACACCAGTTGAAGTGTCGGTAATATTCTCTGTGACGGACAAAGAGGTCTGTTGAAATGATGCAAACAAACCTGCATAAATCGCGGACTTCTTTGTTTTTTGATATCGGTAACCGACATCAACCCCTGCGTAGAGACCATGTGTAGCATTACCGGTCAAAGAGAATCCATAGCCGATGGAAGCTCCAAATTGAGGGGCATGAACCCCTTCAATTACCGGTGCACGAAGCGCCACCATCAAAGGCAAAAACGAATAGGAGTGAGTACCAAAATAGCCATGGTATCCTAATCCGCCACCAATAAAGATACGTGTATCTCCGATATGGTGCGATCCAATCAAGAGGTCAGCCGAGAAGGCACCTCCGGTGTACTGATGTGGTGCACTAAAACCGCCACCTGCTATGGAGATGGACATAAAAACTTTCTTGCTCTTCGGGGTATATGATTGGGTGCCGATGACCTCTATCTCCGGTTCATTCGTCTCTTCCGTCTCAATGGATACAATGTCGTTCTTCAGGTATTGGAACTTGGCGCCGTTGCTATTACGGATAATGACCACGGCGTCGTTATCAAGCAATATCTCCCCGCGGATAGTCTGACCTGTCTTAAGGGTAACTATTTCCGCAGCAAGTTTCCCTCCTTTCCCTGTAAATGCAGGGAAAAGGAGGAAAATAGCGATGATGCTTAGGGTAAAAGGTGTGCGCAAGTAGCTCATTAAAGTAGTTGATCTATAGCTTGTTTCAGCTGCGCTTTGGGCAAGGCACCTACGGTGCGATTAACCAATTCACCATTCTTAAAATACAGCACGGTCGGAATCGACATGATACCATATTCCTGCGGAATCAGTTCATTCTCATCCACATTGAGTTTACCGACGCGAACTTGACCGGCATACTCATTTGCCAGTTCTTCAATAACGGGACCTAACATCCGGCAGGGTCCACACCATGGAGCCCAGCAATCTACTACGAGGGGCGTACCCTCTGCCAATAATGTCTTGATATTGGCATCTGTAATTTCAATTGTCATAATGTTTCAATATTAATAGTTTTTATTTCTCGTTTCGTCGCGAGTATCTTTTCCGTTATCTTATCCTCAAGCATGGTTTGGATAGCGCGCTTGAGCGGTCGTGCACCGAATTTAGCGGTATTGGAAGCCTCAAGTAATTTACGTTTAGCCTCTGCGCCGACCTTCAATTTATAGCCTTGTGTCTTAAGGCGCTTACGGAGTTTATCAATCTCCAAGTCTAATATCGTCTCTAAAGACTTATCCGATAATGTATTAAATGTAATAACAGAGTCTATGCGGTTGACAAACTCAGGCGGGAAGGTCTTTTCCATTGCCTTCACAAGCATCGTTTTCTGTGCCTTTATATCAAGGGTAGAGGCTTCAAAACCGACTCCCGTACCGAAGTCCTTGAGCTGTCTCGTGCCGACATTCGAGGTCAAGATGATGATGGTATTCTTGAAATCTACCTGATGTCCCTGTCTGTCGGTGAGTCGACCTTCGTCCAAAACTTGCAGAAGAATATTGAAAATATCGGGATGCGCCTTTTCTATTTCATCGAATAGGAGTATGGAATAAGGTGTGCGGCGTACCGCCTCGGTCAGTTTACCTCCATCTTCATGAGCCACATAACCCGGAGGGGCTCCGACAAGCAGCGAGACGGTATGTTTCTCCATATATTCGGTCATATCGAAACGAATGAGTGCATCACGAGATCCAAACATCTCTTCCGCTAAACATTGGGCTAAATATGTCTTACCAACACCCGTGGGGCCGAGGAAGAAGAACGTACCTATTGGCCGTTTGGGATCTCTGAGTCCTAAACGTGAGCGTTGAATAGCCTTTACGACCAATGTTACGGCTTCGTTTTGTCCAATGACTTTTCGCTGCAAGGTGTCCGCCATGGTGCGTAGTCGTTCTGATTCTGCTTTCCGAATACGCTGTACCGGCACGCCGGACATCATGGAGACGGTAGCGGCGACATCATCCAAGGTGATCGTTGTATGGTGTCCTGCGGTATGAATCCGTGCTCCGACTTCATCCATGACATCGATAGCTTTATCAGGGAAAGCTCTATCGGTCAAATAGCGTTCTGCTAAGGTGACGCATGCCTTAAGAGCCTCTTCGGGGTAGGTGACATGATGGAACGAGGCATATTTATCGCTGAGGCGAATAAGAATCTCTAACGTTTCTTCAGCGGAAGTGGGTTTGATAACCACTTTTTGGAAACGGCGTTCCAAAGCTCCGTCTTTCTCAACGGAGGTGCGATACTCATTCGTCGTCGTCGCTCCGATGCACTGTACTTCACCGCGCGAAAGAGCCGGCTTCAAAATATTCGCGGCATCGAGTGAGCCTTGCGCATTACCCGCTCCAATAATGGTATGAATCTCGTCGATGAAGAGTATTATTTCCGGATGTTTATGGAGCTCATCAATGACCGACTTCATGCGCTCCTCAAACTGCCCACGGTATGTGGTTCCTGCAACCATTGAGGCTATATCGAGCGTAATGATACGCCGGTCGGAAAGCGGACTTTTATGATCAATGATAGCCTGCGCAATGCCTTCCACGATAGCCGATTTACCCACTCCCGGTTCCCCTATCAGAATTGGGTTATTCTTTTTGCGACGAGCCAGAATTTGTATGACTCGATTGATTTCGACTTCTCGACCTACAACGGGGTCGAGTTCACCATCCATGGCTTTCAGTGTCAAATCATGACCGTATTTATCGAGAGCAGGTGTTCCGTTATTAGTGCGGAGGGAGCGATGGGGCGTAGGTTGTTTCTTTTTATCAGCAGGGTCGTCGGCGACTCCCTCTCCTGTACGCGATGCGTCTCGTGTCGTTTCAACCCTTTTGGGATAAAGCGCTGCTGCTCGCTCATAAGTGATGTGCCAATTAGACTCAAGGAACGCCGCAGCACGATTGATATGCTCACGCAGAATGGCTAACAATAGGTGCCCCGAGCCGGTCACTTCGGCATTATATTCACGAGCAATACTATTGGCAATACGACTGATACGTTCCACGGCTGCCGAACGCTGGATAGTCTCAATGACATCTTTATCCTCCCGAAGCGCATCGTCAATCATCTCTTTTGCTTCCTGCGGAACGCAACCGGCTTTAACTAACATCGTGTAGCCGACACCCTCCTCAAGACGCAATATACCTAATAATAAATGCTCCGGCAAAACCTCAGCGTTATGTAACCGCTCTGCCTCCTCACGGGCATAAACGAGTATCTTATTTAATCGAACACTAATGGGCATGTTTTCATCAATTATAAAAGTTCCATTTTATTCCTAATCGGAAGATATCCGGATTGAAAGGATAGTACGGCATCGCATATGCGTCCGTCGATTTCCGCATGAACAAGTGATTAAAGTGCGTGTACTGGACGTAGAACTTGAGACGAATCAAGTGTACATAAAAACCCGCATACACGTTCATCACCGGATAGTTTCCTACTTGCTTGTCATATTGTGTACAGAACTGTCCGGTAGCCGGATTCAGTATCTGAGCATAGTATTTGGTAAAGTACTTTAGATCCACACCTATCTGTGCATCTAAGGCTCTAAACCATGTGCCATGATAGTAAAGGTTATGGTATAAAATGATGGCAGGGACGGGGATTTCCTTCGAAGCATATTGGTATATAACGTTATTCTCCAAGTTCACCCATGGTGTCGTGAGGTCTAAACGGACATCGGCACTAAAGACCTGCACATTGCCGTCATGCTGGACAGGATTGCCTGTCGCATCAAAATAAATATAATTAGTTATATTCTCAAAGTTGATATCTACCGAAGGTTTCAGCCATGTAGTCGGGTAACTGACTCTCCCGCCAACATGGAAGTGCATCACGGAGCGAAAGTCGTTGCGCCATCGGTAGTGATTGCTCCAATAATTGGAGTAAAAGTAATAGGGCTTGTCGTTATGCGCCCGCACATGGGCGTCTATGGTGAGAAGATCCTTACCCAATTGGAACTGAAAATCCACCTTGCCATTGATATCAAACTGCCCTAATTTATAGCCAACCAAACATACATCCCCGTTGACCTCGTAGTGGAAGTTACGCCCCAGACGCTTGTAAATAGCACCTCCGACAAAGGTGTTGTTTGTCCACTGCCAAGCCACCAATCGCTCTCGACCAAAATATGTGCCAATGGTATCAAAGGCATTATAATCTGCCAAAATGTCATCCCCCCATGGCCGGTAATAGTCGTTGCGGCAGAATGTATAACGCTGCACTTCATTCCTGACATAAACAATCGCCCCAAAACGCAAGGTTTTATTAAACGCTTCCTCAAAGGTCACCGCCAATGTATTCTTAATGGTCAAGACATTGGAGGAATCATTAGTCTGATTATAGTTACGGAACCAATCAGGATAGTAGTCATTATGCGCTTGTTCAACATATCGGCGGTTAGAGTTATTGACTTCAAAGGTATGTGTAAAGGTCGTCACTGGCACAGTGTCCTTCAATATACTAAAGCCGTGGTTCAATAATCCTGAGAGATAGTTATAGCCTGACATACCTTTCAGATTAACGGGTATTTCCTCCGGATTGAGAGGACCCGCTATATCGTCCATGTTTTGAATACCGCCATTTTCGAAATGCCGCAAGGTGTTCCACGCGAAAGCCCCGTGCAGGAAATAGTATCTGCCGTTATACGATCCCCATATAGCACCATTAAATAAAGACGCCTCTTGGTTCTGATAATGACCTGCCCCATTCAGATAATTGAGCTTGAGACCCACATTGGTGCGTTTACTGAAATTGCCCGTGAACGTAAACGTCAGATCATGCTCCTCGTGGTACGTGACAAATCCGTGTTGGTAGCCTATTTCTGAAAACGGCGTTGTCGTGTTATAGAAACGCACATCACCTGCCGTGATGATGTAGGGCTCATACTGACGACCGAAAAGGTCATCGATCTTATTAAGACGCTTAAAGTACAAGCGCGATTGAGTGGGAGAAATTAAGTTACCGTTCCACGCATTGGAGACCGAGTAGTCGTCCAACATATTCCTGTTTGGCAGATTCTGAAAAAATGTATCTACAGCCAACGTGTCCGACTGATAGGTATAAGAAGACAATCTCCACGCAGTTATACGCGTGGGAATCTTCTTGCCTTTAGGTGCTGCCACTAAGGGCAGCACCATTAGCCAAAAGGATAATATGGACAGTAGTCTTCTTATTGCTTCGAGGCTCGTTTAGCTAACTTGGCTTTCAACTCCGCTATCTCCTTTTCCTGGTTATCTATCGTCTTCAGCAACTCGTTCAGCTCCTCATTCTCAATCGTCGTAGGATATTGCTCCTCTACCTTCTGGAGGAAGTCTGCTAAGATATTCATATAGTTGATAAACGCGTCATAAGCGGACTCGTACTGCGTGGCACCTTGGTCTATATGGTTCATGAAATGCAGGTAGGTGATGTCCTGCAAACGCTTCCAGTCCGTTTGCAACTGCTTGTCACGGCACAGATGAACACGCTCCGCTACAGCGAATAACTTATTTAACGCCTCTTGCTGAAGGTCATTGCCTAAATACAAACTCAGGTCCTTCGCTTCACCTGCCCATGTCAAAGGATGTAACGCACTTAACACCGAACTCGGCGTGTGACCTTTCACCGCCTCTGACGGCGTAACGAAACATAACTCACGCTCCATCGCGTAGTACGGTAGCGCGCGCAGGAAATTGAAAATACCGCTACTCTCTTGCTGCAAGATACCGAAGGTCTCCGCACCGCACCAGATGTTCATTACTTCTTCCTCTGACGGCAACTCCGACAACTTCTGAGCATAATTCTCTGCATCCAACGGATAATTATGCCATGCACGGTCTGAGAAATGGAACGATAACTCGTCACTCCATTCACGGTTGCGCACCAACATCTTCACCTTATTGTGACCCGCCGACTGATATATATAGTTCGGACTTTGCCATGACAGGATATGCTTGGCACCTTCGGTCATTATCGTCTTATAGCCTAATTTATACGCTATCGGCGCTAACTCATCGTGATACAGCAATTCAGTGTTCCACAGCACCGAAGGCTTTTGACCGAATAACTCCTCAATCAAAGTTGCGTGGTCTTTCAACTGACGCTCAAACTCATTCTCGTCACGCTCTGATGCTAATGAATAACTGAACGGCACACCCACAAACTCCACGGCCTTACTCGCTGATAACTCCTTCAAGATATCTATCATTTCCGGTGCAAACTGCTCAAACAAGGTCAAGGTGATACCACTTATGGCAATACCGAAATGGAAACGAGCTTTCGAGAATTGAACAATCTCCTTTAACGTATTGCACAGCGGCATATAACTTGTCCGAACAAGCCACTCTATATACTCCTCGGTCGCCATATCATCGTAATAATAATGGTCCTGACCAATGTCAAAAAAACGATAGCGCTTGAGCCTGTAAGGCACGTGCATCTCAAAACAAATTGAAATATTCTTCATAATACTTTGATTTTTTTAATTGTTATTATTAACTTTCGGCTTTCGACTAAGAAACTCCTAATACGCGGTTGTAGATAGCTCGCACTTTCAGTCCGGCATCGTACCAGCGAATATTATTCACTTCCTTCATGCCTTCCTCGTGTAGAGATTTATACATAGCCGGGTACTTCACTATCGCATAAATGGCATCTGCCATAGCGTCTATATCCCAGTAATCCGTCTTGATTGCATGAGACAATATCTCTGCACAACCGGACTGCTTACTGATGATCGAGGGACAACCCACTTGCATCGCCTCTAACGGACTGATACCGAATGGCTCTGATACCGATGGCATAATATAAACATCAGAGTCTGCAAGGATCTGTTGCACCTGCTTACCACGCATAAAACCCGGGAAATGGAACTTATCCGCAATGCCTTTCTTCGCCACTAACTCAATCATCTCGGCCATCTTATCGCCGCTGCCCGCCATCACAAAACGTACACCGTCCGTTCGCTTCAGAACCTTCGCCGCAGCTTCTACGAAATACTCCGGACCCTTCTGCATCGTGATACGACCTAAGAACGTAACTAATTTATCCTTACGGGCATGTTTCTCAAACTCCTCCGGATGTTCCAATGGTTCTACCGCATTGTGTACCGTCGATACCTTATTCGGGTCTTGACCGTATTTCTCAATAACCGTCTGACGCGTTAGGTTCGACACGCACATGATATGATCCGCCGCATCCATGCCCCGACGCTCAATGGCATATACGGTCGGATTTACATTCCCGCGGGAGCGGTCAAAGTCCGTCGCGTGAACGTGGATAACAAGGGGCTTATGCTTTACTTCCTTCGCGGCAATGCCCGCAGGGTACGTCAGCCAATCGTGGCTGTGAATAATATCGAAGTCTTCGCGCCAAGCAATCTCACGCGCTACTGCTTCGTAGTTCCCTATCTCTTCGACCAGATTGTCCGGGTACCGACCACTGAACTCTATACACCCCCTGCCGGGCACCGGAATAGAATTAGCGCCGATAATACGCAAGAACGACTGATCTTCATCACCCGACGGCTTGGGCATCACAAAAGTAATTTCCAAATCCTTTTGCTCTGCCATGCCGCGAGTCAATCCGTAACTGGCAGTTCCTAAACCTCCTAAAATATGAGGCGGAAACTCCCAACCAAACATTAGTGCTTTCATGGTTATTCTTGATTTTCTTGTTGATACTTCTTCATCGTGTCTAATACCGATATGACCGACGCTACCGATGGAGCATAACTCGTGCCTCCATGACCCTTATAGGGCGGGTTACCGTCATAGAGCTCATTGAGCGTTCCGATACACAACTCCGACATCTGCTCTTCGTAACCGACTGTTAAACGCTCCATAAAATTCAAACCCGATTGCTTATAGACTGTCATATACGCGCGAGCATAGGCAGCTATCGTACATGGCCATACCGGACCGTTATGGTAGTTATGATCACGCTCCTGTTGACTACCTACATACTGAGGACGATAATCACCAGACTTTGGCGACAAGGTCCGCAAACCACGAGGCGTCAGTAACTCCTTCGTGCATATATCTACAACCGCCTTCATCTGCTTTCTCTCTAACGGCGAATAGGGTAAACCGACTGCCCATATTTGATTCGGGCGAACCTCTTTATTATGATAGTTATCTACTACATAATCGTCCAGATAAACACCGTTCCAAAATGTCTCTACAAATGATTGGCGCGTTATCTCTGCTTGATACTCCATCAGGTCTGCACCCATTTCCTTACCTAACGCGCGAAGCAACTCTGCCGTGAAACGCAATGCGTTATACCATAAGGCATTGATCTCTACCACATAGCCGGTACGGGGAGTGATAGGATAGCCGTTCTCCGTAGCGTTCATCCATGTGGCGGGACGATGGGTACCTTCAACCCAAATAAGTCCGTTCTGATGAACTAACGCACGGGGGTGATTGTTCTTACGGTAGAACTTGATGATCTCCTCACAGATATCTTTGTATTTAGCCGCAGCCTCTTCTACGGTATATTTGTGCGCATATTTCTGAATGGCACGTATGAACCATAGCAAGGCGTCCGGCTCATCCATACCATTGAGACCTATAGCCCCGTCATGCTGGAGAAAATGGGCGACTTCCTCAAGGGCCGTCTTGTCCATAATCGCCTCCCAGTACTCAGGCCGGTCTATATCCAATGTGCAAGACGCCACCGACATAAACTCTTCCCGCGCCGAAGCTCCATACCATGGATAACCTGCGAGCAGGTAACACTTATCCCCTTCACGTTTATAGAACTGAGCCGCTGCGTTCTTAAGACATGCAAACATATTGTCCCGCACATTACGACGCTCGTATTCCTTCTTCCATAGGCTCTTCAGCGTGGAAGGCTTCACCTCCGTCGTTCCGGCTGAGAAAATAACCGACTCGCCCTTCCTCAGACTGAGCTCAAAGTACCCCGGCACAAGCAAATCCTCTTTATACTCGTAACCCCTTTCACGCTCCTTATAGTACTCGATATTCTTGTTCCATAGCGGATTGTGACTATATTCCACGGGCTTTGAGAACTGCATGTATAATTTCGGGAAAGATGGGTACATCTGATTCACACGCCCGTTCTCGCAATCATCCATATTAGGATTAGCCATTGGGTTTTCGTGCGTCAAAGAGTTCGTCGAACGGAATGCCAGGAAGGGTTTCAGCCGCAGTTGGGTTGGAGAACCCGCCTCAATAAGGGTGTAACGGATAAGTACACGCGGCTCACCGCTTACCAATAGACGCTCTTTCGTCAAAATAGCACCGCCCACGCGGTAAGTCGTTTTAGCGACCACTTCGCACTCAAACTCGCGAATGTACTTATGCCCGTTCGGGGCAAAGGTGTTTTCACCATACTGATGTAGCCCAAGGTTAAAGGCCGCACCATACTGCATGACGGTCTCGTCTATACTCGAGAGTAATACGTAGTTGTCCGGACCTAACTCCGGAATGGGCATCACCAGTTGACCATGGTACTTACGCGTATTACAATCTACCAACGTCGTTGAACTGTAGACACCTGAACGATTCGTGCGGAGAATCTCTAAACCTAACGAACGCTCCAGGTTGACCATCAATGTCTTGTCGAAATTTAAGTAACTCATATAGTATTATTTGGTTAATTGTTTCTCATGAATATCGCTCGCCATAGCGCTCTGTCACGGCGTTCACATAATTCTTAATGGACTGCTCATCCGCTTTCTTGCAGATAAGGAGCACACCGTCATTCTCCGCGATTATCATATCATCGACGCCTTCCACTACGGCTAATTTGCCACGCTCGAGCGTGACTATATTGCCCCTCGCTTGGTAAAATAATGCTTCACTGTGAAGACTGACATTACCCGCCGCATCTTTATCACTCAGCGCATATAACGAACCCCATGTCCCTAAATCGGACCAACCGAAATCGGCAGGGAGTACATACACATTATCCGCTTTCTCCATAATGCCGTAGTCTATACTGATATTCGGACATTTGGGGAAATTGTGTTGCACAAAGGCCTCTTCTTGCTCCGTAGCCATCAAAGACTCACCGGGCTCAAAAACTTCCCGCAAAATGGGCAGGTATTTGCGATTCGCATTCATGATGGAGGTCAGGCTCCAAATGAATATTCCGCTGTTCCATAGGAACTCGCCGCTCTCTTGAAAAACTTTCGCCAATTCAAGATTCGGCTTCTCGGTAAAGGCTTGGACTTTATAAATAGCACCCCCTGCAGCACTTCCAAGTTGAATGTAACCATAGCCGGTCTCTGGGCGGCTTGGACGCATGCCTAAGGTGAGCAAAGCATCGCTGTGACTCACGAAATCCAGCCCTTCACGTATCACGCGAATAAATTCTTCATTATTCAGAATCAAATGGTCACTCGGAGCCACCACCATATTGACGTTTGACCAATCCTCGGGTGCCACTTTGTTTTTGATGTGCGCGATGGCATAAGCTATACACGGTGCCGTATTGCGCCTGCATGGCTCGCATAATATCTGGGAAGGATTAAGACCGGGGATTTGGTCCAAGCATAATTGCCGGTACCGCACATTGGTCACTATAAGGATGTTCTCAAGACCGATAAGCGGCTTAAAACGCTCAATCGTCAATTGAAGCAAACTTTTGCCGGTACCGAAGAAATCAAGAAATTGCTTAGGCTTATTATTCCGGCTGTATGGCCAAAAACGACTACCTATGCCGCCGGCCATTATTACAAGATAATTCAAACTCGAACGCATGGTACATGGTATATATTAAATTCAGAATATACTTTTTCGCCCACAAAGATACGCAAAAAAAATAATATGGGCAAAAAAAAATAAAAATTTTTGTATATATCGCAAAAAAAGTACTACTTTTGTACATAAAAATAGATATTGGAGAAGTAAATTCAATTACACTGATAATAACTATTAAAATACCAAACGATTATGGACACGATGACCCTTCAATACATCTCCTCCTTTATGTATGGCGGAGGTAGAGCGCAAGAATCCCCACGAACCTGAGTTTATCCAAGCTGTCAGTGAGGTTGTTCAATCCGTAGCACCCTATGTTATGGCATACCCGTATTTGCGGGAACAAAAGATTCTTGAACGGATAGTTGAGCCGGAACGTGTTATTATGTTCCGTGTGCCGTGGGTGGATGATAATGGTGATATACAGATTAACCGCGGCTACCGATGTCCCTGCGGGCGATATCGGTGTAGGCGGCAGGGAGATAGGTTACCTCTTCGGACAATATAAGAGGATACGGGATGAGTGGACAGGCACGCTAACGGGCAAATAAACCCGTTACAGCAGTCGTTGACGGCAAAAACAGTAAAGCCTTAATTAAGCTTGATGAATAAATTATTCGGAAGCGCAGCCGCCGACACTGCAGTCACGGCAGCGGTATCTCGGTCTCCCGGAATAAACTTCAGCTAATATCCATATCCTTGGATGGAGTACGTCTTGTCGCCGCTTAGGATATAAACATTACCATTCCGGATGAGTTTCTGCGCAGGATTAGCCGGGTTTGCATAAACCGCCGGTGCTTCGGTAGGAGTATTATTGGCTTCATAGACAGCTTGCAACACAATTCCGTCCGTCAAATCGCCGGGCAGCACTCGCCATTTGAGGAACGTGAAGCCCTCAATACGCGGAGCGTGCGGCACTTGCCATTTCTGCGCCTCCATGTAATAAAGCGAACTATCCTGTTTCAGATAACTTACTTGCACCGTCTGCTCCTCAAACTGCAGGTCGGTTGCCACACCTATTATATTGATGAAATCGCACCAGACCGCTTTTGCTTGATAAAGGTCGATGTAGTCCATCGGCACATAGAGAATACAGGTCCGTTTGTTGACGTTATTTACCGTGCGCTCGGTGATCGTCTGCGGCGTATAAGCATAGTTGTGAATAGCCTGCAAAGCAGAGCAGTTATAGAACGCGTCCTGATTGATGGTTGTCACAGAGGATGGAATAACCACTTCCTCCAATGCCGTACAGCCTTCTAACACGCTGGTTGCCACGGTCTTAATACCCTGCGGAAACTCAAAATGCTTCAGGTTCGTGCAATACATGAATGCGCTTTGTCCGACGCTGGTCACGGTAGCCGGAATAGCGATACTGTCTATCTTCATGTACTTGCATAAGTATGCAGGAATCACTTGCACGCTGTCGCCGAACGTGAACGATGTCACGTGCGAATTTGTGCTATAGAACGGCGCGCTATCATCTGAACCGATTGTACAGTTCTTCGGTTTCCATACTATCGTGGTCGTCGGATTTTCTTTAAAAGCCGCGTTTCCTATCGATGTAACTGTACTCGGAATAGTGATCTCCGTCAGCTTGCAGTTGTAGAACGCACGCAGACCGATACTCGTCAATCCTTCTTCCAAGTTCACGCTGCCTAATTTCGTGCAGCCGTAAAATGCATCTGCGCTAATAGTAGTCAAGGTCGCCGGTAATTCAATGGACTCCAACGAGGTACAGCCCTCCAAGAAACTGACAGGCAGTGTCTTTTGCGTTGCAGGCAAGTTAATGGATTTGAGGTTCGTGCAATTCATGAAAGCATACTGACCCAGTCTGTTGACCGAAGCCGGAAGCACGATTGTATCCAACAGGCTCATGTTCTTGCAGATATATGCCGGCACTACCTCTACGCCGTCCGCAAAAGTAAACGAGGTCACTTGCGAATTTGTGCTATAGAACGGCGCGCTATCATCTGAACCGATAGAGCAGTTTTTCGGTTTCCATACAATCGTAGTCGTCGGATTATCCTTGAAAGCGGAATTGCCGATAGAGGTAACCGTACTCGGAACAGTGATCTCTGTCAGCTTGCAGTTATAGAACGCACGCAGGTTGATGGTCGTCAGACCTTCTTCCAAGTTCACGGAGCCTAATTTCGTGCAGCCGTAGAAAGCATCCGTTCCGATAGTGGTGACGGATGTCGGCAGGGTCACGGATTGCAGGTTTGTCAGGCCCTCAAACGCACTTGTCCCGATACTCGTCACAGGATACGTGTAGTTGTTATAGGTCACGGACGCAGGGATAGTAACCGCCGTATATGCCGAATAGACGGACTTGTCCGAACTCTGGTCTTTGACGACTTGCGCGGTGGTCGAGCCCAATGAATAATACAGACCGTTCAGTTTGACGGTTTCGGCGAAAAGACTTGTCGCGCTTGCTATCAGCGCGATTAGAAACAAATGGCGTTTCATATAATTTCAGTTTTGCGTGCAAAAATAGATGATTTTATTGACTTATGCAAATAAAAATGCAAATTTGAAAATAAATTTGCGTAATCTAAATAATTTTTGTATTTTTGTGCGCTAAATTGTGGACTTATGTATAATTCAACCCGTATTCAGCACATTACACTCTGCCTGCTCGCTGCCATAGCGATGGGCTCTTGCTCCCTCTTTACCCGCAAACATCAGAGCGGCGCCATCGTTGAAGTTTATAACCAATATCTATATGAGCATGACCTTGCTGCCGTGACTGCCGGGTTACATTGGGAGGACTCCGCTATTGCGGCTGAGAACTTTATTCGACAATGGGCGATAGAGATATTAGAAGCCGAAGAGGGGCGCAAAATAGCCGATGATGAGCTGAAAGAAATGGTAAAAGATTATCAGACTGCACTCTATAAATATTCCTATGAGCAGAAATTGGTCAATCAACGAATGCCCAAGGACATAGAGGATAGTTTGGTCATCCGGTTTTACAATGAACACCCCGAGGAGTATGTTCTCAAGGAAAGCTTGGTCAAAGGGATTTTATTGACCCTGCCCAATGATGCACCGGATCTTAAAAAAGTCCGTAACTGGCTTGCCGAACCTAACGAGAAGAACTTAGAGGCTCTTGAGAAATATGCTTATCGCAATGCCTCCGGATATGAACTCTTCTTGGACGAGTGGCGACAGGAACACCAATTGACCATCCTATTGCCCTTGGAAAACAATGATTTTACGAAACTCCTCAAAACCAAGTCACAAATAGAGTTGCACGACTCCATATCTACCTATATATTGCACGTAACCGATAAAGTCCTAAAAGGCGAAACAATGCCGATTGAGTATGCGCGACCACAAATAGAGGCCATCTTATTGGCTGAAAGGCAAGTGACATATCTTCACGAAGAACGAAATAAATTATATGACGAAGCACTCCGTTTTAAGAAAATCAAACGCTATGACCGTTAAACGCCTACTTTTGGGGATGCTTTTTATCCCCCTATGGGTTTGTGCCCAAGATAATATCATCGACGAAGTTATCTGGATAGTGGGGGACGATGCCATTTACCGCTCAGAGATAGAAGAAGAGCGGCTCCGTGCACAATATGAGGGGCAACAAATACACGGTGACCCCTACTGCTTTATCCCTGAACAGATTGCTATTCAGAAACTCTTCTTGCATCAAGCGGAACTTGACTCTATCGTTGTGTCCGAATCGACTGTCAGCCACCAAGTGGATATGCAGATGGATTACTACATCTCCCAGATTGGCTCTCGCGAAAAAATGGAGGAATATTTCCGCAAACGCTCTGCCGATATTCGGGAGGAGTTGATGAACAATGTGCGGAATCAAATGATTATCCAGCAGATGCAGTCCAAGCTGACTTCTAACATCTCACCGACCCCTGCGGAGACAAGGCGTTACTATGAGTCACTACCGAAGGATTCGCTGCCGACCATTCCTGCACAAGTAGAGGTACAGATAGTGTCCATTGAGCCCCCTATTCCCCAAGCTGAAACAGAGCGAATCAAATCCCAACTGCGTGAGTTCACCGAGCGCATTAACAACGGGGCTTCCTTTGCCATGCTGGCTCGCCTTTATTCAGAAGATGTCGAGTCTGCTAAGAGAGGCGGGGAATTAGGTTTCGTAGGGCGCGGACAGTTGGTGCCGGAGTTCGCCAATGTAGCTTTTAATCTCACGGACCCTAATCGTGTCTCCCGTATCGTCCAATCCGAGTACGGCTACCACATCATACAACTCATAGAGAAGAAAGGTGACCGTATCAACTGCAGGCATATATTGATGCGTCCCCGCGTGTCGTATGCCGACAAAGAGAAGGCAATCCTGAAATTGGATTCCCTGCGCGAGCAGATTATCGCAGGGGAATTGCCTTTCGAACGCGCTGTGGGCATGTTCTCGGAGGACAAGAATACCGTCATGAACGCCGGTTTGATGACCAACCCTAATACAGGGTCTTCTAAATTTGAGTATCAAGATTTACCTTCAGAGGTTGCTAAACAAATCTACAATATGCAAGTGGGCGACATCTCCGAGCCGTTCATTATGATGGATGAAAGCAAGAATAAGGAGGTTTGCTGTATCGTCAAACTGAAGGATAAAACCGATGTGCATAAGGCCAATATGGAAAATGACTTTCAGGTTTTGCGCAAAATGCTGATTGAGAAGCGTTCTGCTGAGTTTATCGATTCATGGATCCGGAAGAAACAAAAAGAAGTATATATCCACATTGACCCTAAATGGGCAGGGTGTGATTTTGAGTACCCCAATTGGATTCATCAAGAAGAGTGAGCAAATCATTATTCACCATAGTATTGACCCTCTTTGTCTTGAGCATCGCCGCTGAGGATCTGGTGTATCTGGAGCATAGCGAGACTTTGTCCTTTGACGAGCAGGCCTATCCGGGTGCGCAGTTGCTGGTGGGAAATGTTATATTCAGGCATGACTCGGCGCTGATGTACTGTGATACCGCCTACTTTTATGAGAGCCAAAACACCCTTCACGCCTATGGCCATGTCCGTATGGTGCAAGGCGACTCGGTCAAAGGGTACGCCCGCAAGATGTTCTACAATGGGGAAACTAAGTTTGCCCGTTTTATAGGTAATGTACGCCTGTACCGCAACGCCGATACGCTACTGACAGATACATTAAACTACAATCGCGCAGCCGGTTATGCCTACTATACCTGCGGAGGGACGCTTAAAGACAGCCTCAATGTCATGACGTCGCATATCGGCAATTACAACACCAAAACGTCCCAAGCGCGTTTTACGGGAGAGGTGCATTTAGTGAACCCTAAATTCACGCTTGAGACGGAACTATTAGACTATAACACCAAAACCAAAATCGCTGATTTAGTAGCGCCCACAGATATCCTTTACGAGGAAGAAACAACCATTTATACCAGCCGGGGAACCTATAACACGGATACCGAAGAATCCGTATTGCTCAATCGTTCTGTCGTACATAATCAAAACGGCATACGGATGACGGGAGACACTATCTATTACGACAAGAAGGTCGGCTATGGCCGTATTCACGGGGCGATGGAAATGATAGACAGTACCAACTATACGACCCTCTATGGCGATTATGGCGAAATGAAAGAGGAGCACAACCGCGGCTATGCTACCGGCAAAGCCTTAATGGAAGAGTGGGGTGACTCGCTCCACCATGCCTATACGCACGCCGATACCCTTTTTACAGAAGATGTACCGACTAACGATACCGCCTTTCGCCGCATTCGGGCGTATTACGGTGTAAGGATGTACCGCTATGATTTTCAGGCGGTATGTGACTCGTTAGTTTATACGACAGAAGACTCCGTTATCACGCTATACCAAGAGCCGCGGTGTTGGAATGAGAACAACCAGATGTCAGCTGATACCATTCGGGTATATATAGTCAATGACGCAGTCGATCATATTCACGGAAAGGGGTCAGCATTAGCGGTGAGAGAGTCCTCGTCCGATTACTACGATCAGATGGCGGGCAAAGAGATATTCGCCTACATAGTGGACGGAGAAATGCGCCAATTAGATGTCAATGGCAATGCCGAAACCATTTATTATCCCCAAGAAGAACAAGCAGACTCGACCGCTGCGCCCGAATATCTCGGTATGAACAGAACCATCTGCTCCCATGTCCGTTTCTTCTTGGAAAATGAGGAAATAGATCACGTTCTCTTCACATCTGAGACTACCGGAGTTATGTATCCCTTAGACCAAATACCTCCCGGTGAAGACCGGCTCAGCGGGTACTTCTGGGCAGAACAAGAACGCCCGACTTCGCCGATGGATGTACTCAATCCTACCCGCAGATTGGAGCGGCCTTCTACCGCCACCAAGAGTGCTGCTGATGTCGTAGAAGAGGACTCGGAAGCCGTCAGAACCGCTAAAGAAAACCGTAAAGCCAAAATAAAAGAACGTAATAAAGCACATTAACTATGCCTATTCCGCGAGATGTCATTGACCGTATTTATGCGACCGCTAAGGTAGAAGAGGTTGTCGGAGATTATGTTACGCTCAAGAAAAAGGGTGCTAACTTATGGGGATTATGCCCGTTTCACAACGAGAAAACTCCTTCTTTCTCCGTTAGCCCCTCCAAAGGTATTTATAAATGTTTTGGCTGCGGCAAGGCGGGGAATGCCGTTAATTTTGTAGCCGAGATGGAACAATGTTCATACCCCGAAGCTATCAAACGTGTTGCCGCCAAATATCATATTGAAGTGCCGGAGCGTGAATTGACCGCGGAGGAACAACAACGGCAGGATGACCGTGAGTCCATGTTCATCGTCAATGAGTTTGCCTCCAAGTGGTTTCAAGACCAACTCTGGAATACAGATGAGGGCAGGGCGGTCGGGCTCAAGTATTTCATTGAACGCGGGCTGCATGAAGATACCATTAAGAAATTCCAATTAGGCTATTCCCCTGAGCGTGGCAATAAACTCACTGAGGCCTTAAAGAAGAAAGGCTTTTTAGAGAAATATATCATCAATGACCCTAACACAAACCTCGGTACCGGTTTGACCGGTCGTAGTGAAGACGGCAGACTCTATGACCGCTTCCGCGATAGGGTGATTTTTCCCGTTCATACCGTCTCTGGTAAGACAGTCGCTTTTGCCGGTCGCATATTACGTAAGAAAGACAACACGGGCAAATATGTCAATTCGCCCGACTCCATCATCTACTCTAAATCCCGTGAGCTATACGGACTTTTTTTAGCCAAACAGGCTATATCCAAAGCGGATTTATGCTATCTCGTAGAAGGGCAAATGGATCTTATCTCCATGTACCAAGCCGGTATTCAAAATGTGGTTTGTTCCGGCGGTACCGCGCTCACTAAACAGCAGATACAGCTTATTCACCGCTTTACGGGCCATATAACAGTCATCTATGATGGCGATGCTGCGGGAATCCATGCCGCTTTACGGGGCATAGATATGTTTTTAGAAGAGAACTTTGATGTTAAGGTAGTTTTACTCCCGGAAGGCGAAGACCCCGATTCGTTCTGCAGAAGCCATAATGCGTCCGATTTCATCGAATATATTCGGACACACCAGACGGATTTTATTCGCTTCAAAACCCAATTACTGAAAGAGCAGGCTGCCGATGACCCGCATAAGCGTTCTGAACTTATCAAGGATATTATCGCTTCTATCGCTCTTATCCCGGATGTCATTACCCGGCAGGTGTACATCAAAGACACCTCTGACCGGATGCAAATCAATGCTCAATACCTAACCCGCGAGGTAGCCCGCCTTCGACATGAGAAATGGCAAGAAAAAGAGAAACAGCAAGAGCAGGAAAAGCAACAAGAGACGGAGCAACAACAGCATGACATTGCTACCAATCAAAATGAGACTTTACCCATTGAGGAAAACGCCAATGCTATTTTGCTATCTAATTTCCGCAACTTGATACAAATGCTTGTCCGTAATGGAGAACAGATTGTTTTTGTCGATGAAAACGGACAGAATATTACTGTAGGAGATTATATATTAAGTCAGCTTAAGCTTGATCAAATACAGGCCCCGACACCTATCTATGCCAAAATAATCGATGAATACGAGAAACACTGTCATGATGAGGGTTTTTCCGCAGCATCTTTCTTCAAGTTTCACGAAGACCCTGCCATCAATTCCCTTGCCATCGAACTGATAGCTGACCAGTACCAGCTGAGTAATCTCTACCGCGAGAAAGACCCTAAAAAAGCGCGTATGACCCAATCTGCTGAACAATTAGCCGCCATGGTTATACGTTTAGTGCTCGAACTGAAATACACTATTATTAACCTTCGTTTGGATGATTTGGACTTACGCTTGCGTGAAGCACAAGAGAAAGGAGATGAACATCTTATGATGGAATTGCTTAAGATTCAGCCACAACTCTTTGATGCGCGGAACCAAATTAGCAAGGAATTAGGCGATAGGCTTATTTTTACATAGCTTCGGTATAAATGGTGCATGGTAAATAGCAAATAGTACATAATATATGTTGTTCAACGAAATTGTATATGGTCCTATCCACTCGCGACGCTTAGGCACGTCGTTAGGTATCAATGTGATGCCCTCATTCTCGAAACTCTGTACTTTCGACTGCGTCTATTGTGAGTTAGGTTGGAACACACCGAATAATCATCCGCTCCTGCCGACGAGGGCAGAGATTCGAGAGGCATTGCGCCTCAAACTGCTTTCCCTCTCCGAGCAGGCTATTCAACCGGATGTACTTACTTTCAGCGGCAATGGGGAACCTACTCTACATCCGGAGTTTGAGGGAATAATCGCTGACACCTGTACTTTGAGGGACCAATACTGCCCGCCTGCCAAAGTAGCCGTACTCTCTAATTCTACCCAATTGGCGCGCGAGGATGTGATACGGGCATTGAAACAGTGTGATAGCAGGATTCTCAAATTAGATAGTGCCATAGATGAAACGATGCGGGCTATAGATCAACCGCTCAATAAGGACTTGACAGTTGAGCAAATCGTGCGCAATATCGCTGTATTTAACGGGGATTTTACATTACAGACTTGCTTCCTTAGAGGAAGTCATAATGGTATTACAATTGACAATACAACTCCTGAAGAAGTGTCAGCATGGTATAAGGTCGTTGAGCAACTGCACCCGGCGCAAATTATGATTTATGTCATTGACCGAGCCACACCATGTCCGACTCTCGAGAAAATCAGTCGTGAGCAGATGGATGCTATCGCTCAACCACTGAGAGATAAAGGTTTTTCTATTTCTGTCTCGGCATGAAGATTTTGATAGCACCACTCAATTGGGGGCTCGGCCACGCAACACGGTGCGTACCGATTATCCGTAAATATATAGAACAAGGTCATGAAGTCGTACTTGGTGGCGATGGCGAATCACTTATTTGGCTATATCGGTATTTCCCGACATTACGCTTCATTGAACTTGCTCCGCTCTCTATCCGCTATAGTGCTTCGTCCTCCCAGGTCGGGGCAATCCTTAAGGCTATTCCTGAACTCATTCGCTTTAGCCGGGAAGACCACCGACGTTTAAAGACCATTTTGGAGGCAGAGAGTTTTGATGTGATTATCAGCGATAACCGTTTTGGACTTTATGACAAAAGGGTTACCTCCATTTACATCACGCACCAACTTACCATTCGCTGTCCACGAAGGTTACGGTTCATGGAACCTCTTTTACGGCGGATTCACCGATATATCTATCGCCATTATGACGAAATTTGGGTCCCCGATTACGAAGACCCAACATGTGCTTTGGCAGGCGACCTTAGCCATTTACTGCCGTCTAATTCCGAGAAAATAAAATATATTGGTCCGTTATCGCGCTTTGAGGGATATACTGTCACTAATCCTACGCCTTATCATGCTGAGATTGTAGCCGTCTTATCCGGACCTGAACCACAGCGCTCAATCTTGGAAGCCCAACTCATTGCGCGGCATGAACCCATGTTCATTGTACGAGGCTTGATTACCCGCCCGTTTATGGTGCTTAAACATGGAGATATTACGCTTGTCCCGTGGCTAAAAGATGAGGATTTGGTGCCTCTTTTACTACAAGCTAAGAAGATTATCTGCCGTTCCGGCTATACCTCCATTATGGATTTACATGCCCTTGGGGTGTTAGATAAAGCAGAACTAATTCCTACACCGGGGCAAAGTGAACAAGAGTATTTAGCGACTATTTCTCACAATTAGTCATCTGAAATACTATACTATAATTTTTTGATATGCGTAATTATTTGCCTAACAATCTTTCAAATTAAGAGTGTTTTACTGTTCTGCGTCTTTTTAAAACAAAATCTGCAGCCAAAACTCCTTCAATGATGACGAAGAAGAGCAAAGGGACATCTCCGATGGGCGAATGTTCCATAACAGCACCGATAGGAAGATTTTCTTCATTCCCTGTATAATCATCATCTCCTTGTCCGGGGCGACCTACCCCGCGCCGAGCAGACACAGCAGAAGGTATATAACAGGCACCTCCTTCACTATTGAGCGCAGCAAAATTGCTCGATGAAATCGCGCTAAAACCATTCGTGCTCATTGCACCGCTATAGGCGGATGTCGATCGGAAGGATGTAGCCGGACGCGTGTAAAAACCGCTGTTAGGCATCCTATAGGCGCCGGTGGTGTTCATCGAACCGAAACCGGCAGCCTGACTGACTAATACTACTATAAATAAATTGACTAATATACCTATAAATTTCCTCATCGTATTACAACCCTTTCTGTTTTATTGCCTCGGCAAATGATATATACCCCTGTGGGCAGTTGTACCTTATTAATTAAGTCATTATCACCCAAAACCGCTACGCGACGACCTAAAATATCATAAACATTTGCTATTTGGTTATTTACCATTTGGTCACCGGTCATTGGTGCATTTACGACTTCTAAATCCGTAGAGATACCCGGATGGGTGTCTTCGCTACCGGCAGCGCGTGCAGTGCCATTGATATAATAGCGAATCTGGTCGGATTGCGGCGTTTGAATACCTATCTGCAAGCCGTTCACAATCATGATACTATCCCCCGTCAGCGCATCGAAGAGGTAGAGCGGTCGCTCCCAATCACCGGTAAGTGCAAAAGAGAGCATCGTTACATCCGAATAACTATAAATAGGTCTGCCGCGCGAGGTCAGTTTATCTTCCAGTGTCGCAAACACAAGTGGCACGGCTTGCAGGGTATCACGGATATCAAGCATCAACGCCCTATTGTCCGCAATCGTGTACATACTCAGCGGCGTTGAGAAAGCCGCCTCGTCGTAATACTCCAATCCGGAGGAAAGGCTCAACACATCTTCACCTACCATAAATCCACGTGCCGCACCCGTTTCTTCGCCAACGGTGAGATAGGCCTTGAAGAGTCCCTGATTGGTCTCATTAGAAGCAGCGACATAGAGTCGTGCCTGATGATCGGGGGTGGTTGATAGGTCATTGGCGAGTCGGCGTAATGGGGCATCTGCTGTCTCATGCACAGGAGTGCCTGCTCCCGTCAGAGCTACCATTGCACTCGGCTTGAGCAAAACATCCAACGTTGTGCGTTCAGACGCAGCAATGAGACCGACGGCGCGGTGCGGAGCAATAAAGTATTTACCCGGACCGTCAACGACCTCAGTGGTATAGGTTGAACCCTCGCGCATCTGATAGGTTGTGAACTTGTATTGGCGCTCACCGGTATGTTCCAGGTTTTCAATATTGTCCTCACAGAGTTTATAGACATCCACAAGCGCCATAGTCGGGTTGCCGAAGAAGAATACTTTAGAAGTCTGCTCGTTGGTGAGGCTATAGGTGATTCCTTCTCCGCCGGCAAGTGATAGTGATGTTTTGTCGTATGCAAGATTGTGAGAAATAGACGTAAAGTCAGGGCGGCTAATATCTACCGTTTGGGTATTGTAGGTCTTCACCGCAATGTAACTATACTGCTTCTCCTGCTTGGGCAGCCGAACAATGAGTGCGCTGTCTTCCACATCGGTGGGACCGAAACCCAAGAGAGCAACTGCTGTACCGGGTTGGATAGCCTTGTCGAGCACATTGGTCTTTACCCACTCGGCAGAGTTCTTCGGTGCACGGTCTTCTTGGGTAATCGCGCCTTCCTCGTCGGTGTTGCTAAAAGCGTATTTGACGGTGGAGTTATAGTACGCTTGATAGAATACATAAGGGAAGAATCGGTTGTGCTTGGCATCGAATGCTCCTGTCTCAAACATAGCAGGCGCAAAATCGGGATCATCGCCGTTTGCTGCATTCTGAGGCACGTAGATATCGCCGGAGTAGATGTTCGTAAGCGCAGGAGCAAAGGTCTGCCAGTTGGCGGTCTTGACAACCACATCTACAAATGCGCGGGTGTAGTCGAGTTTCTCTTGACCGAGCATGCGTGCATTGGGCTTGAAGAGGATATCGCGGCAAGTATTGGAGACAAATCCATAATCCAAAGTGTCTATGCGGCGAATAACATTCGCGTTATCGGTAGAGACAATCGGTAGCATATTTTCCGCCTCCGGAGAAGGTATGATTACGCGGCTGTCGCTCATGGGGATTGTAGCGATAGCCCCATGGTAATCCGTGCCGTTCACTACGGCAGTCCAGTTATCGTCGTCATTCCAGAAGTTCGCCGATTCGGGGTGAGAAGGCGTCCAGCGGACGGTATCGGGGGCAACTGCCAATATAAACTCGGCGTGTCCATGACATGTACCGTCACCGCCGGCATCGTATCCTACCGTATTTGCCACATCGAAGAACGCCGTCTTGAATTTATACCAATATCCGGCTTTTAGAGTAATGTTGTTTGGTATCTGATAACCGGGCATGTGCGTCGCGGGATTGGCTCCGGCAGTATTTGGCAACACATTCCAGCAGTTACAACGTTTATCATTTTCCGGATCCCCAGCTCTTCTTACACGTACACCATCGCCGCTTTCACCGGCAACATGTACTGTATATGTTGTACCATTGGCGTTGTAATCATAACATGGATATCCGGTTGTAGTTAAGCGAGTTATATATGCCTCATTTACAGGTGTGAAAGTTATGTAGCGATTATCAATATCCGCTGCTCCTGTTGCCGGAACTTTATAATACTCATCAAAAACGCGCTCTTGCACGATACGGTCTTGGTGGTAGCGGAAGGTCTTGGTTGCCGGATTCCACTCGGGGTCGTTGCTCTCAATGACATAGGTCGAGTCCCAACCGATGACAACACCGGCATTTGCTGTATGGGTAATATCCGCAATACGCACTTTCAGATGTTCATTGGCATCTGTCTTGGAGGCTCTAATGATAGGCACTTGATAGTCCCCGTCAATGATATGATCATACCCGAAACGTAGGGAGAAATTTGATTCCTGCGAGTGTATCTCAAACCATTGTGGCGTGTTACATACCGTGATAGCCTCCGTCTCTCCCGTGCTATTGATAAATGTACCGCTTGCGGGCAGGGGTTGTATATAAAGATACACTTGATCGTTACTCCCCAGGAATGCGTCATAATAGTCACGTCCGATTTCCAATTTACGCTCAATGACAATAAGACGGTTCAGTATGTTATAAATCGAGTCTGCTTGCGTCTTAGAGCGTCCGGACCACATTAATCCTTCCGACCGCACATCATTCCAGTTCGTGGTAAGACGATAGGGGTTGGCCTCATTATCCGCGCGGAAAGTCTCCAAATAATCTAATAGTCGCGCGCGTGTTAGACCATAGGTCCTTAGGAACCATGCATCGGCATCCTCAACAGCTTTTTTCTTTTCCTCATTGGTCGGATCTTCTTTATACGCTATTAACTTTGCCAAATAGTTGCGGTCATCGTCATCGGAACGCAGCATGTCAAATTTAGCCCTTCCGCTTCCTGCCCGAGCACCGGTAGGTAAGTTCTGCAAACCTACCGTCAAGCGGTATGTCTCATTAGGACTTACCTTGTCTTCCTCTGCGGTACTATTCGCCCAAGCACCCGTCGCACCGTTCACATGGAGCGTAACGGGGGTTTTGACTGTAACAATACGCTCGGAAGCACAACCCGAAGTGGAGAAATTAGGAGGTGTTCCCGTTGTCGGAATAATTGCCATCGCTACGCGGAGCGAATCTTCTGCAGACGCTGATACCTTGTGCGAAATGAACATAACCCAATAAGGACTACCGTGACCTTCATTGACATAACTTATCGTCTTGGTTATCACATCGTCCAATGTCGTAGTGTCCTCCACTGCTGGTATGAAATCCGCCGCAGGAATGGTTATATAACCACAGTCAGCCCCATTATTATCGGTAATCGGGTTGGCATAGGTTAAGCCGCTTATCGGTTCAAAGACATGGGTGGATTTATTCAGTTTTTGATACTGAATGGCAACAATAGTACCTGCTTCTACCGACGAATGTTGGTAGTCAAATCGAGCCACTAAATCTACTTCGTTGTTATCCAAACAAGTCGTTTTATTCTGGAACACACTCATCGGACGTGCTTTCGCGATGAAACGCAGACGGTCTATTAGCAAATAGGCATCATCCTCTGAGGAGCCCGTTAATCTTGCCACACAACGGAAACTATCTTTATCAGCAATTAACGACTGTTGGATAGGCAACACAAATTGCTGCCATACATTGTCGCCTTTATATTGTACCTCACCTGTTTTAAAGCGATAGATGGGCGTCCAGGCACCATCGCCCACTTTTCCTTCCATATCGGCGGTGATCTGCGGATTATAACCCGTCTCCGGCATAGGATTGCACAGGTTGAAGGTCAGGAAGATCTCCTGGTCCGAACAAGGCAACTGCGGATAGACGAAATTTAAGATGGTTACCGGTTTCTCGGACGTGTGAATGCAGAGCATATAGCCGTTAGACGCACCCGCCATAGCATTGGTCGTATGTCCTGACTTCTCAAACTTGTTCAGATAGGCGTACTCGCCTGCTGCCGGCAAATCGGTAGTAAACACGCGCTTATTGTCTTCAATGGCTCCGTCACCTGTACGCGGATAGTGATAGGATAACTCCGTATAACTCCAGGGTAAAAGGTGGTTGTAAGCTGTTACGTCCGTTGTTCCGGGAGCCGGGAAAAGTTCATTGCCAAGCGTTTGGAGAATATCGTAGTTATTTAGGATGTCATCCTCAGGAATGATAGCCGAAGTTGTCGGTCCCTCTTCCGCTGCATTACGGGTTGCTACCGTAAACTTAGCCAACAGGAAATGCTGCGTGCGGAGACGGTAATAAACGGTGGCAGGCGTGCCGGAGTTCTGTGTAGCGCTTATGCGCAAGTTACCCTCTTCCGTCATACGGTAATTACTGTTTGAAGTACCTTCTCGGGCAACCTCTGACCAGTCAGAGCCATTCGTACTATACTCCCAGACGGGCGTTTCTTCATATGTCGAGACCACCTCGTCCTTTATCTCATAAACACACCATGCAATATTGGCATTACTCCCATAATCAGATGTTTGCAGTTGCAGTTCATAGGATTTTCCCCATGCATTGGAAGTCCAATTTCTATACGCGTAGTCCGTTCCAAGCCATGCTTTATTATAATATTCATTTGCTGCCACATAGCCGGAGTGAGTACTTCCACCGAAACGGCTTCCGCTCATATACCATTTAAGGAGTGAATTTGTTGATGTTACAATAAAATCCGATCCGGGAGTTTCGAAAGGTGTGCTCATAGTGATTTTATTGGAAGATCGATCATCAATCGGTTCAGGCCAACGAACAGTCCAACCATAAGCTGGTACTGCTCCATAATAAATAGTTAATGAACGTGTACTATTAGGACGCTTAATGGTAAAGGTTCCATCGCTATTTTTTTCAATGGTAAAAGTATAGTCTGATTGGTTTAAATAATGACTATTAAGATAAGCCTCTAACGTAGATTCATTAGTTGCTCCTCCTATGCTTCCTATAGACAAACCGTCAGAACCGCTTTTATTACCTAATACATAACCACTCTCTTTACGGGGATTGACTATTATGACGGTCTTCTTTTGACCAGCAGTCATAGCTGATAAGTCTGATAATTGTAGTAACTCTACATGGGGGTTAGTTTCACGAATCTCTCTTTTTACTCCTATACGGCTGAAAGAAGCAGATTTTGTATCATCTGAACTTCCTTTTACACCCATATTTGCGTCTGCTGGAGTACCTGTGGTGTTGAAATAATAAATATACTGCAAATGGTCACGCTGAACCACACCGTTATTGGCGTCTAATACGGGATATTGTTGTTGCAGCGTGAAAGCTTGACCGGCAGGTACAATCACGGTATGTTCCTCCATATATCCGTTATGCCCCTCCCCGCCGTTCACACGGCAGTCTGCCATCTTGTCCGCTTGCGTTTTGGCAGGTTGGATATCGAAGATTTGGCGGTAACTGAGAGTCGGCTCGATGACCTTCGAAAGGGATTTGCCTACCTCACCCGTCGGATCAATGTCGTAGTAGGCACTCACCTCACAGGCAATCTGTCCGTTCTTGCTGTTACTCTCCGGATAGTCGATTGTCGGAATAGAGGTCGCTGTACCAGGCACAAAGTGATCCGAACTAAACATGGTGTTGGAGGGGTTTTTTACATCCTTAATCACATCCCATTGACCTTTGGAATCTTTGTCTGTGGTATGGTTAATCACCATATAGTCTTCGCCTAATGCGTTCTCGGGCTTATTGGTATTACTATTTCCCCATGACCATGTAGCGTTGTATTCAATATCGCGCTCGCGGTTTGCTTCATCATAAATAAACCAACGGTAGTAGCCCCAATGGTCTCTGTGAAGAAGCAGTTGCAACTCCTCCCCTGGAATGGCATACAACGTATATTTTTTCTCATGAACAGGCTGTAAGTTTGCGCTTTCATCCTTATGGCTGAAAGAATAGACCTCTGTACTGGAACCGGTACTGCCTTTCTGCGATATCCAAATCGAGCGGATACTCTCCGCCCAGTCGCCTTCCGCGGACGAGTGGCGATAACGGTAAATATATCTAATCTGTGCCAGGCGGTTATCTACAACACTGGGCGCTACATCCACCTTGATTTGGTTTTTAGCTGTCAATGTTACCGCGGTAATCCATGCCCCGGCACCGGCGCCTACAGCTCCGACTATGGCAGAAGAACCATCTTCCAGCAAGGCTTCAACCAACAAGGTGTCATACAGCACTATATGGTCAACCTCGGGTTTACCGCCCACGCCTTCTTTCCATATCGTGTCGCGATAACATGTCCGAGTCGTCAAATCCAAATTACGTTCTTCACCAATAGTTGTTTGCGCAACCGAGTTATTGACATACAAAACATCGTTTCCGCTTATATAGTGACCCGAAATGGTAAAGGTCTTTGTCCTTTTAGCGTCATCGGCTGCGTCACTTGTACTATACGGAAATACATAGTCATTCGGTGTTGCAGAAGTGTTCAGTCTCGTATAAGGCGCATTATGGAAGGTGCGGCGAACTATAAAAATGGAATCCACAAAGTGTTCATATACACCTGTGCTGTTCTTTACATAGAAATGCTGACGTAACCAGTCGCTGTGACCGGCATAATCACCCGCAGTAGGAGCAGAGGCATCTTCCGGTTTATGTAATACATCGAATGGTGATGTGCCGATAGCAAATACCGTGTCGTACCAGATATTGGCGTCTTTGTCGAGCTTGTATTTGGTATCGCTTACCCATAGTACCGTAGAGTCTATCCACCCTAACTCAGGCGTGCAGGTCTCAGGATTCCCCTCCTCCGTACAGGTTATCCCTGTTATTGTATAAAACGGCATAAGGGAATGACCATTATATTTTGCTGCGGCTAAAGCCTCCTTACTCGTCGGTAAAGACGCACGAGGATTGGACGCCCACTCATAGAAGCCGAACATCTCATAGGGAGCCTGGGTCAAGCCGTCTTGATTGTCATAAACCTCGGGCACACGCGCATAGACATCCACTTGGTCCACGCGACTACGGAAACGGTCTGCGTCCCTGTAGTAATACACATGTGATGTAATCGGTAACCGAACCGTATCGGCTGTCGTATTCAAATCAAACACGTAGGTGTTCGGCGTCATACGGCTTGTTATGTCATTACCGCGCGTCCTGTCCCACACCGATATACGCTGAGAAGCACTCGGTTTGGCAGAATAGGCACGGCAGTATCCGTACAAGGGATTATAGGTCAAATAACGATAAACATCCACGCCGCTTGCATCAGAATAGTAGTATAGATACCCCTGAATGTACTTGTTTACTTCACGCGAATCTTTCTCTGTGTACCACATGGTGGAGTGGGCGGTGTCGCGTAGAACTAACGCACTATACGTACCATGGTCGGCGCCTAAACTCAGAAATTTCTTACGGTCGCAACGCTCTTCAATCCATAGACTCTTGATTGTCCTGAGGTAGTTCTCGTTTGCCAAGATATCGTCCACTGATTTCGCAGACGGATTATACAATCCTCCGACTACCCACATAGAGGCATAATTGGCTTCCGAATACCAAGCAAGGGTGTCCTTTCCCGCCTTCGCGCTCGTTGTATCAATGCCTAAATAGTATCGTTTGCCGTCATAAACTGTAGAAAAAGTCGTGTATGCTCCGACAGGAACACTCACTGTTTCATCATTAACATACATACCCGTAAGGGCCATTGGCGCTTTTGCACTTTCCCCGAGATGTTCATCACTATACACAAAGGGAGTCACTGTTGTCATCGCAACGATTGTGCCCACAAAAAACAGCCACTTTCTCATGGCTGTAGCATGACTAATACCTATCTTCATGTTACCTACAATTTACAATCTTTCAACAACTTTTGCTGCTCTTGGAGCAGTCTTGCTCCCCCCTCTGTACACAACAAATACCACTTTGAGTGTTAAGTGGTATTAGATGATTATTAGTTAGTTATGGGGGAGTGTAATTCTTTCTTCCTCGTTTTTACGTCGCGCAAAGTTACGTCTTTTATTTGACATATGCAAATTTTTTGTCATAAATCTGCTTTATTTTTCACTTTTGCTAAATGCACTTGGCAAATAGTAGTATAAAGGATCCATAACGGATCTATAAAGGTGGTCGCGGTCTGAAGAGGGAGAGTCGGCAAACAAAAAGGGCAGCCATCTGGCTGTCCTTATGTCGAGAAGAGGCGACTCGAACGCCCGACCCCTACGTCCCGAACGTAGTGCGCTACCAACTGCGCTACTTCTCGAAATGCAAAGCATTTTCTCAATTACAAGATATGGTTACTCCCGAAATAAACTCATATCTT
>CAMOJA010000010.1 GCA_946616535.1 uncultured Bacteroidales bacterium
CGCAATGGCGGTCAGGAGGACTGAAAGTGCTGAAGATTGAGAAAACAGAGGTTGTCGGTTGGGAGCATGCAATCAGGGGCTGTCGCAACCCGCTGAATTCGTGGGCAAAATCGGATTCTGCCCTTGTCTTTGATGACCAGCAGGACGAATGGAAATATCAGATCGGCGAGAATGATATCGGGCTGATGAAACGCCTTGCGGCAAACGGTCCGGTACACGCCAAATACCGCAGGATGATTGTGGTCTATGCGGATGTCACGGCTCCGCTGTACTGGTGGAAAGAAGCGGACACCTATAAGGTCGGCACGGTGGCGAACAGCTGCAGTACGATGCATAAGATTCACTCCCGGGATCTCACCATTGATGATTTTTCCATTGATGGCATGGACGAGGAATCTCTTCAACACCTCCTTTGCACGATCAAGCTGCTGAACAAAAAGAGAAAAGCCTTTGTAGCAACTCAGGATAAGACTGCATGGCGGTCGATGATCCAGCTGCTCCCGACGAACTATAACCAGAAGCGCACCATGATGATGAACTACGAGGTGCTTGTGGGTATCTACAAATGGCGAAAAGACCACAAGCTCTCGGAATGGCATACATTCTGCGATTGGATAAAGTCATTGCCGTATTCTGAACTGATAACAGGAGAGGAGAAATTATGATTACACTGAATGATACAGTATCAGGAATGCTGTCTGATGATTACAAGGAACGGTTTCGTGCCGAGTATGCCCAGACGAAGATCCGCTATGAGAAGCTGAAAGCATTTAATACAAGGCTGGAAGCACATGACATGCGAATGCCTTATGAGGCGGGCCTTGTATCGGTTTTAAATCGAGAAAACTGCCCGGAGCATAACTGCCCATTTGATCTTTTGAGAAGGCAACAGGCGGCTATGGGCGAGTATCTGCATATTCTTGAGCTTCGTGCGGTTATGGAGAATATAGCTCTGTAAAGCCTTACAGAATGCGGGGCAAGTAGCGTTTCGGGGAGTCATAGCCCTGAGATCGGTGGTGCAAATCCACCGCCTGCATTGGGGTTCAAAGTCGGTATATAATCACACAGATAGGCGCAATGCCAGACCCCTCCTTCCCACGCCTTCAAGATGACAACTTGTTGGCGAAGGCGGTCTCGTCAACCGCCTTATATTAAAGGGGACGTGGTGTAATAGGGAGCATGTTTTTACTCAGAAGGTGCAGGTTCGACTCCTGCCGTTCCTGTTTTTGCTTACAAGATGATAACTTGTGGGTAAAAAGCAGATTCATCAACTGCTGTGCAATGTGGTGAAGTGGAAACACGGAGGTTGCAATGGTGCGCCCATACAGCCTCTATTCAGGGGTTCGAATCCTCTCATTGCACTTTTCCGGGTAGCTCCCGGATGATGTGAGACTGGCTGATGCTCACAGAGAATGATAAATGCCCATGTTATACCACAATAACGCAATAACCGGAACAGCGAACCATGGTAATGCTGTCTTGATGGTTATCGGTCAATTGCATGGGAAATGCACAAAGGAATGTAGCTCAAAGGTAGAGCTTTGACGGTAAATAACAAGGGGTTCGTCACCTACTTGTGATCCGGGTTCGAATCCCGGCATTCCGACTGCACTGTGGCGGAATAGGTAGACGCTGTGGCAATGGTTTGCCTAATGGATAGGTTGAAGGTTCGATTCCTTGTATCAGGCAGTGCGGTTCGATTCCGGCACGTAAGATATGGCCCTGAATGGCATTGGTCACCAAACCGAAAGCTGTGGGTGCGCTTTGATGACACATCTTTACTTGGCGCCAAAGATTGATGGGTCATTTGAGAGGCAAGTACAGTTGCTACTGTGAGGTGCAAATCCTTACCAGTGCAATGGGACTGTGTTTGGATACTACTCAGCGTGAGCGCAACTGAGGAAAGCAGGTTCGATTCCTGACAGTTCCATTCGGTTAGCATCACCATGGCGCTTCCAGTGACGCTGAAGTATGCCGCTTGTCGGAGCGACTAAACCGTCATGGATGTTTTCCCGAGTCCAAGAATGCTGGAGAGACAGCACTGGACTGCAGATGTTCCGGTTCGGGGAGTATTGCCCTATCGCCAAAAGGCAAGGCATGAGGCTTTGATCCTCACATGTCCCGGTTCGAATCCGGGTAGGGCTGTCGCCGGTCATGCTTTTTCTGTTACTTTCTCATGGCCGGTAACCTGTTTTGTTTGTTGTTTTCTCCTGCCTTGTAGCGGTTGCTGATTAAAGGGCGGCTTAACAAACCGCCCGCAAGGTCGAATCCCAGTTCTGGGATGTAGTTCAGTTTGGCAGAACGCTCGGCTTGGGACCGAGAGGCCGCAGGTTCAAATCCTGTCATCCCAAAGCGGTCAGTATGGACAACCTGCTGACCAATCAGGTAATCGTGTTCGGTTGCCTCCTTTCACCGGATTGCCAGCCATAAGGCAGATCAAAGGGTATTGGTGGTGCTTGCCCGTCCGGTGCGCGTCCAGAAGAGGTGATGGATTGTTTAACGCAGAGGAACAGAGGATACTTGAAGCCTTCAACCGGCTTGATCTGAAACAGGAACAGTACGGCCAGGCTTTTATAAACTTTATCCACAATGCGCTGGTGAGGGATGATTCCAACAGGACGGCGCTTTTTAGCATTACGGCGAACATCAAACGGTTCTGGTCGGAGCGAATCAAAAAAGGTGCAAGCCCGGAGGAAGTAAAGACCTGCTCAGATCTGTACTGGCAGATGCTTCTGGTGGAGGCGAGACATCACTTTTTAGACAGCTACCTTCTGTACCTGGAGAAGAACAGAAAGCCAAAGGATAAATTCTATCAGCCGAAAAGGCAGTGCTTCATCAAGATTGGATTGATTCAGGCACTCCAAGACCTGATTGATGACAAACTGGATTTGCTGTCAATATCAATGCCCCCGGGAACGGGCAAGTGCGGCTCCATGGATTCCAAGGTTCTTACGCCTTCTGGTTTCGTCAAGATGCGTGATGTCTATGTCGGAATGGATGTTATTGCCGGTAACGGTGCCTATGCCAAGATCCTTGGTGTATATCCACAGGGCAAAAAGCCGCTTTACGATGTCTATATAGATGATGGTTCCGTAACAAGATGTTCTGCTGACCATTTATGGCGTGTCCAGACAAGGGATGATCGGAATCGTGGAAACAAGTATCGGACAATCGAGCTTGGCGAAATTATGAAGAATGTCCGCATAGAGAGCGGCAAGCGCCTGAACTATTCGGTCGATTATGTCCCGATGATAGATTTCCCCGAAAAAGAGTTTTCCATTCATCCGTATGTGCTTGGGTGTCTGCTTGGTGATGGTGGTTTGACTATGAATACTATAGTGCTTACCACGCCTGACAGCGAAATTCTCGACAAGGTAAACTCATTGCTTCCGGTTGGGCATAAATTCAAGCATTTTCGCAGATATGACTACAGGCTTTCATCTCCGCACATCTACCACCAGAAGAATGCGGTGTGTGCTGAACTGATCAGGCTTGGCATCAAAGGAAAACACAGTCATGAAAAATACATCCCGAAGGATTATCTGTATGCAAGCTACGAGCAAAGGCTGTGGTTGCTGAGAGGATTACTTGATACTGACGGGCATGCCTATGGCACTGGCATTGAGTATTCGACATCGTCACCCATGCTTGCAGAAGATGTCAGGGAACTTGTTCATTCTCTTGGCGGATACTGCTCCGTGAAGAAGAAGACAGGCTGCGGATATAAAAATGCTGACGGCGAAAAAGTGCCGTGTAGGGATTCGTTCAGGCTGACCATACAGTTCTCATCTGAGCATGAAAATCCGTTTTATGTGCAGAGAAAACGGGATGCTTATCACCCGAAACGCAAAGTTATAAAGCGATTTATCAAAGATGTCGTTTATGCGGGCGATGAAGAGTGTCAGTGCATCTATATTTCCGACCCTTGTCATCTGTACATCACGGATGACTATATCATCACGCATAATACCACGGTCCTAAAGTTCTTCCATTCTGCCGTGGCTGGATGGTATCCTGAAGGCTTCAGTCTGTTCTGGACACACAGCGATGACATTGCCAGAATGTACTACGATGGCGTGTATGACATTGTCTCAAACGATTTGGAGTATACATGGCATGAAATCTTCCCGGATCTGGAGATCACGAAGACAAATGCCAAGATGGAACAGTTTAACATCGGTCCATATAAACCTTTCCCCTCGGTTCAGTGTACATCCACTGGTGCGAAGAATGCCGGTAAAGTCCGTGCCAACCAGTATCTGATTGTTGACGATATGGTCTCCGGAATTGAAGAGGCACTGAACAAGAACGCCCTGGATAAGCTGTGGACGGCATACTCCGTCAATGCGCTGCAGAGAAAGGTGCCGAGAGCGGACGAAAAGCCGTGTAAGGAAATCCATTGTGCTACCCGGTGGTCTGTCAATGATGTTATCGGCAGGCTGCAGAGGAACTTTGAGGATGATCCGAGGGCAAGGTTTATTGCTATACCTGATGTGAATCCGAGAACCGGGAAAAGCAACTTCGCTTATGACATTGGTGGTTTCAACGAGAAGTTTTTCCGTAAGCAGGCTCTGCTGATGGACGATATCTCCTACAGGTGCCTTTACAAACAGGATCCTGTTGAGCGTGAAGGTCTGTTGTATACCGAGGATGACATACGGTTTTTCCAGAACACGCCAGAGAGAGAACCTGATGCCGTGATAGCTGTCTGTGATACAAAATCAACTGGTATCGACTACATGGTTATGCCGGTCTTTGAGCAGTACGGCAATGACTACTATGTGGTGGATTGCATCTGTGATGATTCTGCGAACTTCAATCGGCAGTATAGAAGGCTTGCGGAGATGATTGTAGAGCATGGTGTTCAGCAGTGTGAATTTGAGGCAAATGCCGGTGGATCCCGTGTGGCGTTTGAAGTAAATAAAATTGTTGAGTCGATGGGAAAATTCTGCAACATCACTTCCAAGACCACGCTGACGAACAAGGAAACGCGAATCATTGTAAACAGTGACTTCATCAAGCAGCACGTTCTCTTCCGGGATAAGGAGCAGTACACCAGGAAATCGGACTATGGACAGTTCATGCATTTCCTTCTTGGATATTCCGTGGCCGGAAAGAATGTTCATGATGATGTTCCTGACTGTCTGTCGAACTTCTCGCTTTTTGTCCAGAAGATGAACCGTGTGCGTCCCGCAACGATTATGGAGAGCTTTATATGACAACTATTGAGTATCTCGACCAGATCAGACGAATCGACAAGGTTGTGTCGAACAAGATGAAGGACCTATCCGACAACATCCGGCGGTTAAGGGAAGCGGCTGGTCTTTCTGGTGTTCGGTATGATGGCGATAGAGTGCAGTCCTCAAGCCTGAGTGACCCGACCAGTAAGCCAGCAATCCTTCTGGCATCAATGGAGCAGGATGTAAACCGCACTGTGAACGAGATGCTTGCGGTCAGAACGACAATTATGGGCCAGATCGAGACGATCAGGGATATTGACCACTATGACATCCTGTTTAAGCACTTCGTGCTGCATCAATCAATCGGACATATAGCCGGTGAGTGGAAATTCTCTTGGAAACAGACCAATCAGGTGTACAAAGATGCACTGGATGCCTTTGAACGGTCTTTCGGGGGCACCTATCTGAGCCGGGAACGAAAAATCTGGTAAAAATGTCGCGAAATGTCGTAAATGTCGTAAATGTCGTGATTGAATCTTTTTAAAACTTGTTTTATGATAAGCTCAAGAGCACTGGCGAGAGATATCGTCGGTGCTTTTTTATTGCTCGGCGAAAGGAGGAAGCTATGCCATGGACAACATCGCACAGAGTTGTTTCGGGCGGCGTGAAATTTTCACGGATGTTGCCGAGATCACCAGGGACAATGTCATAAAAGTGGTGCAGGATGCCATTGGTATTCACGCGCTTAACGCGATAGCCATGAACGACCTCCTGAACTACGAAGCTGGAGACCAGCCTTTACGGCGTAAGACGGAGAAGAAATACCGCAAGGACATTGATGTCCAGTGTGTTGATAACATCGCCAATGAGATCACAGAGTTTAAACTGGATTTCCAGTGGGCGGCTCCGATTACGTTTGTTCAGAGGGATGGTGCTGACGAAGAAGACAATATCACCGATGCCGTCACGGAACTTAATGCCTGCTATGACGCTGAAGATATAGGTCTGAAGACGCAGGAGCTCGGTCGGTTCATCGAAATCACCGGCGTAGGATACACCTATGTCGATGTTAATATGGACTACGAAGAAGGTGACAGCTACTTCCATGTCGAGGTTCTGGATCCGCGCACCACGTTTATCGTCCGGTCAAATTACTATCTCGATAAAAGGCCGGTGCTTGCCGTGACATTCCGTACAGACAACGAGGGCAGAAGCTACTACACATGCTTCTCCAAGGATGCCAGGTATGAACTGCTGAACGGTACCAAACTGTTGAATGGCACTGAATCGCCTGACACGAAGAAATTACTGCACTGGGAAGGCGCTAATGGCCATAGAAGTGGCGAAGAGAATCCGCTCCATAAAATCCCAATCATCGAATGGACCCGCGCCTGTGACCGCATGGGGTGCTTTGAACGGCAGATCTCAGAGATGAACAACCTGAACCTGCTGATTTCGGATTTTACAAATGATGTAGAGCAGAACACTCAGGCCATCTGGCATGCCAATGATGTGGATTTCCCGGTTACAAAGACCGTGAAAGAAGACGGCACAGTCGAAACGAAGGTAAAACATCCCGAGTCTTCCGAGTGGGTAAATACCACTACCACACAGGACGGTCATGAGCCATACATCAAGCCCCTGGCTATCGATTATGACTATGAGGGCATGCTCAATAACATCATGGCGCGAAGGGCTCTGATCCTTCAGAAGTGCAATGTTCCTCAGAGAAATGATAATTCTGGCGGTTCCACTGGTGTAGCCATGTCTGATGCTACAGGATGGTCTGCCGCTGAACAGGCTGCCGCAAAGCAACAGCTGATTGTCGAAGCGTCCAAGATGAAAGAGGTGAAAGTGGCACTTGCTGCCGCAAAGCTTTGTCCTGATTTACCCGCTGACAGCCCGATGAAAAAGCTGAACCACAGGAAGATCAAGACGAATGTCACCAGACAGAGGGACTATGAACTGACGGTTAAGTCGAATGCCCTTGCGACACTGCTCAGCCATGGCGTAAACGGTCTTGTGGCAATGCGCACCATCAATCTTTTTGACGATACTGCACAGGCTTACGCGGCATCCAAGGAACTGATTGATAAGTACCAGAAATCGATTTTCGATCCGCCGGAGACATCCTCTGCAAGCACTCAGACGAAGAATAAGCCTGTCGGTGGTGCTGGTGAAGAGGCGGCGAATGCTGACCGTACCATGAGTGATTACTCGGATCAGGAAGTAAACTCCTCGATGATTGGAGGGTAAGCCATGGCAGAATATTCCGTGCTGACCTTCGATGAACTGAACCGTCTTGGCAAGAAACCACGTTCGATGCCGATTGACAAGTACTTCGACGAGATGGACCTGAGCGATGAGCAAAAAAAAGAGCGCAAGAACCTGGCGGAAGACATTGAGGATATTATTCTTGATTTCATGGTTGCCGCAGCACTGGCTCTGAACAACAACAGTGTGGTGGAAGTTCTGTTGGCAGCATATCTTGTTAAAGATTTAACAAGCGCATATGTGAAGTATGAGATACCGGAATCATTTGCTGTTTCCTACGCTGCGAGGATTGCCCCGGAGATAGTTCGTGCGACCTTTGCCAATATCAATGGCAGGCGTGTGGATGCCGTCCGTGAGCGCACAGCAGAGGGTACAAGCGATTCCGAAAGCATCAGCAACAAATACTACCTGTCCGAGGATAGGGCGCGGCTGATAGGCGAAGAAGAGGCAAATACAGCCTTTAATGACAAGGACTATGAGGACGCTGTTGCCTCCGGTTTTACCCACAAGCGTTGGCGCTCCATGCGAGACAAAAGGGTAAGACCAACACATCAGGAAGCCGATGGTCAGGTAGTTGCCATAGATGAAATGTTTCAGGTTGGCGAAGCACAGATGATGTTTCCCCGCGATGTGATAAACGCAGAAGAGTACCCGGAAGAAATCTGTGGGTGCAGATGCGTCGTTGAATATATTTAAAATAAAACGGGATCCTGCAACGGGTCCTTTTTTATATGCGCCAGAGAAGGCGCAATACAAGTTTCGCGGATAACGCTCAGAGAGAACTGAGTTTAAACAAACGCAAAATCTATGGTCAGAGACGACCTTAAAACGCAAGGAGCAATTATGGCTGAAGAGATTAAAGACACTAAGGCACCTGAAGACACCAGTACACCTGAGAAGCCTCAGGAAGAAGCACAAAAGCCGGAAGAGACTACCGAGCAGAAGAAAGAAAGTACTGCCGATGTCCAGGCGCTGATGGTCGAAATCGCAAAACTGAAGAGAGCGAATGACAAGCTGTCCTCTGAAGCAGCGGACTACAAACGGAAATACCGCGACACGCTTTCCGAACAGGAACAGGCATCCATGGAAAAGGCAGAAAGGGAAGCCGAAAAGGAAGAACAGTACAAGCGTCTCCTGAAGGAGAACACTGTGTTCAAGTCCGAGAAGAATTTCCTTGTTCTGGGATATGACGAAAAGCAGGCACATGATGCTGCCGTTGCCCAGTATGACGGAGATTTCGACACCCTTTACCGCATCCAGAAAGATGTTCAGGATTCCCTGATCACAAAGCAGAAAGAGGAATGGCTCAAAACCAGGCCTCAGGTTCAGAGCGGTGGATCCAACGAGACGGAAGACCTTTTTCTCAAAGGTTTTAACTCCGTTAAACAGAGGATTTAAGAGGCTGTTTAGCCGGAAAGGAAACGAAAATGCCAAGTCCAAATGAAGACATGAACTATGCAATAAAGTATGCCCCGCAGGTAGACCAGAGATTTACCCTCGGTTCCCTGACCGCAGGCATCGTAAACAACAACTTTGACTGGATCGGGGTCCAGACTGTAGTGGTTTTCAGCCGTGCGCTGGCTACCCTTGGTAATTACAGCGTGACCGGAGCAAACCGCTATGGTACCCCGGACGAACTGCTTAACGCCAAGCAGGAAATGACGCTGACTCAGGATAAATCCTTCACTTACACGATTGACCGCATGTCCGAGCAGGATACCATGGGCACAATGGAAGCGGCTGCTACGCTTGCCGAGAACATTGATAATCTGGTGATCCCGGCTGTAGATACCTATCGTCTTGCACGGCTTGTTGCTGGTGCTCCGGCTTCCGGTACCCACACACAGAAGAGCCACATCATTGCGAAGACTGCAGCTCAGCAGACCGGTGGTGCATATGCCGAGTTCCTTGACGCGCAGGAACTTCTGGATGACGATAAGGCTCCTCAGGGTGGCCGTGTAATGGTGGTTACCCCGGGCTTCCTGAACAAGATCAAGCTGGATGATAACTTCATCCGTCAGGGTGATCTGTCTCAGACCATGCTCATAAATGGACAGGTCGGTGAGATTGATGGCGTTCCGGTGGTCAAGGTTCCGACTTCCTACATGCCGGCGACTGTTGACTTCATCATCACCAATCCGCTTGTGATGCCCGCTCCTACTAAGCTCCAGGAGTTCAAGATTCACCTCAATGCACCTGGAATCAGTGGTGCACTTGTTGAGGCGCGTTTCCGCTACGACGCTTTCGTCCTGAATAAGAAGGCCGATGCTATCGTAGTCCATAAGACCACTCCTACGACCTGATGAGTATGACTTTTTACAGGAAAGGGGACGGGGCGAAAATCTCCGTCTCCGATCCCAATCAGGCCGATGCATTCAGAAAAAATCCTGACTGGGAGCTGGTTGTCGAGAAAGCCGAGGAGCAGGTAAGTACCGAGAAACCGGCAGAAGAGCCAGCGAAGAAAACTGGCAAAGGAAGAGTCGCAAAGAGGTGATGACATGGATGAACTGATTGAAGCCATCGTTACTGACCTTGCGGAAGAACTCAGTGGTGAGGTTGGTTACTCCGAAGATGTCCTTCGAAAAAAGGTAACCTCCGCCGCGAAAGAGGTTGTAAGGGCGAGACGGTATCCATCCGACTATGAAGCCGAGGATATTGCGGATGACCTTAATCGGTTTTACTCCAACATCCGAAACATCGCTCTTTATGACTACAACCAGATTGGCGCTGAGTTCCAGACCTACTCCGGTGAGGGTGCGATTTTCCGCAACTTCATGGATAGAAACAAACTCTTTTATGGTGTTGTGCCATTCGCCGTCTGTAGCTAGGGCCTCCGGGCTGACGGGTTCCCGGAAATATCGGTGGGGGGCTTCCGGGAGGTAATAAAGATGAGACTGACGCTACAAAACAAAATTCCAATGAAGTACTCGCTTCTGCACGACATTGTCCCTGTCTATCAGACGGATGACGAAGGGAACATCATTTATGACGAGATAGACGGTGAGCAGATACCGAGAGATACTGGTAAAACCAGATCACGGTATGAAGCCGCTGTGGACTTTTGTGCAAATGTGAATTTCTCCGGGCAGAGCGAGATCCGTTACACAGTTTACGGTTTGAGTAAATCACAGTATGACGCGATTTTTTATTCACTAAAGGATGAACTTCCTCTTGATGAGACAAGCATCATATTCATCAATGCTGAGCCGGAACTGGATGAAGACGGGTATGTGAAGCTTGAATCTGCGGACTATCGAGTGGTTCGTGTGGTTCCTTCGCTGAACTATACTTCATACCTGATCAGAAACGTGGAAAGAACTGAGAACGATGGCAGCTAAAAAGCACTGGAACATCAAGTCAACAAAAGATGTTGCAGACCTGGCGAAGTACATGGACCGGTATAACCGGACTTTCGAATTCAATATTCGCGTGTTTATGCTTCGTATCACAACCGAGGTGGGCATTCCTGTAATCGACAGCAGATATGGTGCCGGTCACGGTGATTCATCGTCAGACCACACTACGCGGCTTGAGATCAGTGCCATGGGCGGTAAGGTTGTCGGCACATTGTTCCTGGAGGGTGAAGATGTAGCCTTCATCGAATTTGGTGCCGGTGTTTATTACAATACTGCCGCCGGGACATCTCCACACCCAAAGGGTAATGACCTTGGTTTTACCATCGGTTCTTATGGACAGGGACAGGGTAGATACGACATCTGGACTTATACGGATAGATATGGGAATCTTCAGGTTTCCTACGGTACCGAAGCCACAATGCCGTTGTACACTGCGTTTGAGGAGATGGCAAAGGAGATTGCAAGGATTTTCAAGGAGGTGTTTGCGAATGTCTGAATGGTGGGCGGATATAGAGTCCCTGGTTTTTAACATCGTCAAGACACGGGCAAACAAGGTCCTCAAGACGAAATATCCGAAGATCTTCTGGACATCCCAGATACAGACGATCACAGAATCCCAGTTCCCGTGCGTATACATCCACATGATTGATTCGTACGAAATCGGTGAAGACTTGGAGCGGCTGACCATCAATGGCGTAAATGTCACCATGCAGGTCGAAGCCTATGTCAACACGGATCAGGTCGATGCAAACAGTATCATGGCGGAACTTGTAGCACAGCTGAAAAGATTGCGGTTTAACATCTCCGGCCTTCCCACATACACATCAAACGGAAATGTTTTCCGGGGTGTTGTGAGGGCAAGACGGATTATAGCCGCGCAAGACAATATTGATCAGGCACCGTAAAAGGTGTCTTTTTTATTTATGGAGGATGATTGCTATGGCAGCTACTAATGTAATGGGTATCTCCAGCATCGGCGGCAAGTTCGGTTGGGCCGTAGAGACCACTGCCGGAACCAAGCCTGAAGCATTTACTCAGATTGAGAGATGCAACAGCATTTCCGGTATCGATGTCTCCGTTGAGCAGATCGACGCTTCCGCACTGGAAGACAAGACCACGAAGTATATTGCCGGTCGTTCCGAGCCTGCTTCTGACTGGAATGTTTCCTTCAACCTGACCGATGATGTTCAGGCGCAGATCCAGGCAATGATGACCGCTTATGAAGGCCTGACCGGCGGCAAGAAGATGTGGTTTACCGTCTGGCTCCCGGATCTTACACAGGGATTCTTCATGGTCGGTGCACCGCCCGCGACGATTCCGATGCCTGAAATCGGACAGAACGAGCTGATGACCATCGAGCTCCCGATCACCGTAGAAGACTACAAGGGTCTGGCGGCAAAGATCGAGCCGACTCCGGCAGCTTGATCAGCATCCGGGCAAATAAATAACTGAGTATATAGGGTGGAGCATTTTTATGGTGTTCCACCCTTTTTTTAAAATCCGAAAGGGGACAAATATGCTGACAATCACCGTATCTGATGTAACTTATCGCATCAAGTTTGGTTACAACTGTTTTTGCGATGGCGATATTTTTGACCGTGTAAAGGACATCCTTGGGATCCTGAGTGGGGCAGGTGCAGAAGACGATGACGATGTTGCCGGTCTCGGGAAAATCAGGGATCTGTTTGCGACAACCCGCGAATTACTGTACCTCGGCTTGAAGAAGTACAACCCCGTTGATTCTCTCACCGAAGTCGGTGATTTGCTTGACACATACCGCGATGAAGCCCCCGAAGGTGAAAAGCGCGGACTGCTCCAGATTTTTACACTGCTGTCGGAGGAGTTGATGAGTGAGGGTTTTTTATCCGATCTGGCAGTGGAGATGAAAAATGTGAAAACTCCGAAGCGGAAGAAGTAATCACCGAGGAAGAGCCCAAACCATTTGCGAGGGCTGTCATGGAAGACCTTCTTCCCTTCTACCTGGTTGCCGGTGTTACGTATGACTTTTTCATGGAGTCCTGCCCCAATGAACTGAAGCCGTTTGAACTTGCCTTTAAAGAGCGCAGAAGGCTCATGGATGTAGACATGTACACCATGGGGAAATATGTCTTCAGTGCCGTTCTGGCGGCTGTAGACGGCGGTTTACATGGGCGTAAAGCCAAAGCTTCATACATTGAAAAGCCGTTCTCTGAATTGGCGAAGACTCATGCAAAAGAGCTCAAGGGCGATGACAAGGTACGCCAGGAAAAGGCTGTAATGAATCAGCTTCTGGATATGCAGAGGCGGTTCGAAGCGAGTAAAAAACTCAAGGAAGGAGGGAAATCCGAATAATGGCTGACAGTGTAAACATAGACAGCTTGTCAATCCAGATGGATGTTGACTTTAAGAAAGCCAAAAGGTCGATAGGAGATTTGGCAAAAAGGATTGATAAGCTTAACGTATCTATGCAAGGTCTGTCCTCGGCGAACAATGTTTTAAACACGTTCAGGCAGATCGATGCAACGATGCAGACACTTTCGGCAACTTCTGCCGAGATGAATAAATCCGTCAAGGAACTGAATTCTGCATTCAAAAAGATGATCCCGTCCGGAGGCATAAAGAATGCGGATGCTCTGAAGAATTCCTTCGGGAAACTGACAGAGTCTCTTGAAAAAGCCGGTGGCGGTAAAATCAAATCTTTTGCCACGCACACCAAAACGCTCAACATGCATCTGCCAAGGCTTGGCCTTTCCGCCGGTAAGGCTACAATGAAAATCGAGGGACTCGGAAGGGCATTCACGAAAGCGATTGTTGGAGCAAGGGCATTGATTGCCGGAGCAAAAACATTATGGCGTGTGCTGAGTGGCGGCATTGATTTAGCATCCGACCTGACGGAAGTCCAGAACGTTGTCGATAAGGCTTTCGGAAATGAAGCCGGTAAAATTCAGGATCTTGTTCAATCATCGATTCAGGATCTTGGAATGTCGGAACTGACGGCAAAGCAGATTGCATCCAGATATCAGGCCATGGGATCTGCAATGGGCATTTCCCGTGATCAGGTAAAGAAAGCATCTGAGCAGATTGGCGAACTGCGTGAGAACTATAACGGCGCAGGTGAGTCAATGGCTGACATGTCGATCAACCTGACAAAGCTGTCTGCTGATATGGCATCTTTCTATAATGTCGGAATAGAGGATGTCGCACAGGATCTGACGGCTATATTTACGGGACAAACCCGTCCGTTAAGACAATACGGTTTGGATTTAACGCAGGCCACCTTGCAGGAGTGGGCGCTGAAACAAGGTATCGAGGCTGATGTGACGGCAATGTCGCAAGCCGAGAAGACAATGCTGAGATACCAGTATGTCATGTCCCAGACAAAAATGGTCCAGGGGGACTTCATCGACACTAGTTCAAGCTGGGCTAATCAGATAAAAATCCTGAAACAGCAGTTTGAGGCACTCGGTGCTGTAATCGGTGGCGGTCTTATCAATGCCATAAAACCATTTGTGATGGCCATGAATTCTGCGCTGAAAGGAATCATTTCCTTCGCGGAACAGGTGGTCAATGCACTTGGTAAAATCTTTGGGTGGGTAATTGAGATCACACCCACTGACATGGCTATAGATGATGCCATGGTCGATGTCCTTGAAGATCAGGAGTCAGGCCTCGGGGATGTTGCCGATGCAGCAGATGATACTGCAAAGAGCATCGAAAAAGCCAAGGAAGCCGAAGAAGAATATCAGAGAACGGTACTTGGATTTGACGAACTGAACAAACTGAACAAAGAGAAAGAGAAGGAAGAGAAGGATCCTACTTCTCCGTCCAGTGGTAATTCTGCCATCGCCAATCCGCTGAAAAACCTTGATCTTGGCAAGGCAAGCGCGGGTGCTGGCGAAGTAGCGATGTCGATCAAAAAGGTGAAGTCTCTGTATGAGTCAGAGATCGATTCCCTTTCTGAACTTGGCGGTTATATCAGTGATACTCTGACCAAGGCCCTTAATAGCATCAACTGGAAGGATGTCTATGAGGGTGCGAGAGGATTCGGCACTGGTCTTGCAAGCTTCCTGAACGGTCTGATTACGCCAGATCTTTTTGGTGCTCTTGGAAAGACTATCGCCAATTCCCTGAATACTGCTCTGGAATTCCTGAATTCTTTCGGCAATGAATTTGACTTTAAGAATTTCGGAAAAGCACTGAAGTCTGGTCTGGATGAACTGCTGAAAAACTTCAACTGGGGTCTTGCGAAGGAAACAGCGAGGACCTGGGCCAAGGGTATGGCTGAAGGTCTGAATGAGATCATTAACCCGGAAACCTTCAGCGAAATCGGAAGAACTATCGGAGAAGGTCTCAACACTGCGCTGGCTTTCCTCGACGAGTTTGCCTATACCTTTGATTTCAAGAATCTGGGCAAGAGCATCGAAACCGGATTAAACACCCTGATGGAAACAGTCGATTGGAAGACCGCCTACAGCGCCGCGGACGGATGGGGAACTGGTCTTGCTGAATTCCTGAATGAACTGATCACTCCAACGCTGTTTGATAATGTTGGTACTACGGTTGCCAATACTCTGAACACGGCGCTTCACTTCCTGGATTCGTTCGGAACAACGTTCAACTGGGAAAATTTCGGAACAAGTCTTGCGGCAGGCGTGAATTCTTTTCTGGATGATTTCGATTGGACGCTTCTTGGCAAATCCACAAACACATGGGTAAACGGTGTCTTTACATCTATCCAAGAGTTTTTATCCAAAGTCTCATGGGATAAACTGTTTGACGGTGTGAAAACCACTCTCTCCCAGATTAGTTTCGCTGAAGTCGGGACCAACATCATTGCTACCCTGTGGGCAGGACTTACTGGCAAAGCTATGCCGGAGGATGTAAAGACCAAGGTGTTATCATCGTTCTCTGGTCTGGAATCCGCCCTGAGAAATATCTCCTCGTTCACATTTGGAACGGTTGAGGATTTCTACAATAACTTCCTTGTACCCGTTGGCACTTGGGCGCTCGGTACGGGGCTTCCAAAGCTGGCAAGCATCTTGAAGTCTACGCTTGAGAAGATCAGCTGGGATAAACTCGCCACTGGTTTGTCTGGCCTTTATACCGGGCTGTCACAGCTTACGATTGGCATCGGCGATGGACTAATCAAGTTTGTTGAAGGTCTGGCCAATTTCCCAGGCTTGAAAGAACTCCTGAATGGTCTTGCGGAAGGGTTAGAAAACCTTTTCGGGAGCGGTATAACAGAGGCCCAAGCAACAATCATTCATGATGTCGGCGAAGCGCTTGGTTTCATGCTTGGCGGTATTGTCGCTGCGAAACTAACGTTTACTGTTGCCAGCGCAATAAAGGCCCTTGCCGGGTCAGCCGCTTTACCAGCTTTGCTTACCGCTATGACTGCGCACCCAGTGGTTGCTATCGCGGCAGCGGGTGTTGCAATTGGAGCCGCGTTGATTGGACTTGCTAACGGAAGTAAAGATTTAAAGAGCGAAAACGCTCAGAACATCGCAGCTACAGCCGAATCTATCGAGACCCTGGCATCAACGCTGAGCGGAAACAATATAAAAATCGATTCTGACTACAAGAAGATCGAGGGTATCCTTACTCAGTACCTTGAATTAAACGACAAATTAATTCAAACCGGTTCGCTGAGCGAGGACGAGCAGACGATGTTCGCATTACTTCACAGGGAACTGTCAGATTACGGCGACCCTATAGCAACCGCTATTGGAAACGTTGGAACTGCATACAAAGGGACCAGGGAAGAACTTGAACAACTAATCCAGAAGCAGCGCGACGAGCTTAAAATGCAAGAGTATACTGAGACTTGGAACGCGCTGAACGAAAAGATCAAAGAACAAGAAACTAATGTGGCTGAACTGAAAAACGAAATCAGCGATGCCCTTGTTCCTGTTCTGGAAGACCTTAAAGGAAAGTCTGATGTAGATGTTGACCTGAATTATAATAGTGAGGATTTCCAGTCTCTGCTTGCTTTCTTACAAGCCGGATCAAATGACTATGATCTAATGACCGAGGCAATGAAGCAGTTTACACTATATGGTCAGGAAAATCATATTCACATTATTGAAGACCTCAACGAGGCATATACGGCCCTTGGTGATAAGAACTATAAGCTCTGGGATAGTTACGATGAAGGGAAAGCCTCTCTCGATAGCGCAAAACAAGAACTCGCAAAAATCGAAGCAGAGATGGATAAGCTTACAGGGACATCCGGTGTGACCGTAACAACCATCGATCATGATTCTAAGGCGATAAAAGACTCTATGGCAACTTCTGCGAAAGAGATATCTGCCGCTGTTGACCATGAAGCCAATGTGGTAATCCCCGGGCATACTCTTAAAATGCGCGCCAAAATGAAAGAGGACGCAGAAGGCGGCGTGAAAGATATGACCGCCGCTGTTGAAGAACAGTCCACTGGATTTGAGGGGTCGGTTGAGACAATGATTGACACGGCTGACACTTATGTTGCGGGCTTTTCATTTGACATGACCGACTATGGTAAGGAATCCGTCAACAATCTATCACAGGGTGTAACAGATAACGCAGACACCGCTTATAGGACTTTGGATGATTTCTCCGCCAAGGCCTATGGAACCATTAACCCAAAGAGCGCTATTCGTGGCAGTGGTACAAGCGCCGCTGTGAAAGAATTAAACGAAGGCGTTCACTTAATGGTCAGAGAGGATATGGTCGGCGCTGTTGATGGTGAGTTGGGCATAGAGAACGGAACGTCATCCGTAATGTCTAAACGCGGTGAAGCTGCGATCAAGGGCATGAAAGATGGTGCAACAACCGAAGAGCCAAACCTCTTCCAGAAGTTCCTCGATCTGCCAAAAAATCTGACGGAGAAACTTGGCAAAGTCGATGAAACCTTCAAACCTTATGGTGAAGATACTATCGAGGGTATGGAAACTGGTGAAAAAAATACCGTTAGTTCTCTTGAAACGATCTTCATGAAGCTGCCGACAAGATTAGGTCATCAGATGACTGACTTACAATCAACGTTTGAGAGTATCGGTAAAAACATCATCAATTACATCAAAAACGGTATTGGGGACGTTGAAAAAAATCTATACACCAAAATCACCGAGGTCAAAGATGCACTGGATGACCCATTTGACCAGGCACACTATAACAAGTGGTGGGGTATCGGTCATGATACCATGGACACAATGTGGCATGGTCTTGAGAATATGAGACCGACACTTGTTCAGGAAATCACATTGATCAAAGATAGTCTGTTCACCCCGTTCGGCCAGGATGTTTACAATCGTTTCTGGAGAATCGGTCATGACCTGATGGATTCACTGAAAAACGGTATGGCAGCTGTCCACATCCCGATACCTCATTATACCGTCTCAGAAATATTTGGCGGTATAGTCGGTGGTAAAAGGGTGAACGTGCCATCCATCAATGTTAACTGGTACAAGTCTGGTGGTATGGCTTACGGTCCTTCTGTAATCGGTGTTGGTGAAGCCGGTAACGAAGCTGTACTTCCCCTTGAAAATCAGGGAGTTATGGCTGAGATTGCCGGAGCAATTGTATCAGGCATGATAGATTCCGGTGCGCTTGCGAATGCCGTCACAAGAGGCATGGTGGCCGCCGGACAGAACAATGACAGACCGGTTGTCGTGAATGCTACGCTGAGAACCGAGAACGATGAGATTCTGGCGAGAGCGGTGGCAAGAGGTCAGAGACAATTGGATTATCGGATGAACCCGGTAGCACAGATATAACATGAACATGGGCGTTCCTCTTCGGGGGAACGCCTTTCTCATAGAGAGGAGATGGAGGATATGGCATTCAATCTCCGAGTGAATGGTGTAGCAATCAAGTGCCCCTCGTCTTTTTCGTATGGATTGCAGGACATCAGCTCGCCTGACGCAGGCAGAACACAAGATACCGTCATGCACAAAGAGCGTGTCGGTCAGAAGGTCAAACTGGAGCTGTCGTGGAACGGGCTGACATGGGCAGAGACATCTTCGATCATGCGGGCTTTTAATCCAGAATATATCAGCGTGACTTATCCTGACATGCTGACGGGGACTTATCAGACCAAACGATTCTATACCGGCGATAAAACAGCCCCGGTCAAGTGGTGGTTTGATACCGCCGGGAAGAAAATCATAGAAACGTTATCGTTCAATATCATTGAGGTGTAAGGAGGTGGTCATGTGATTGCGATTTCCGATGAAGCGAAGGAGCGGATCGCGGAGGGTATAGGCTACTACATCCAACAGATCACAATGACGCTTACCGACGGGACCTTGTTCTACATTCAGAACGAGGATCTTCTTGGCGATACGGGCTATGAGATTGAAGATGCTACATCCAGCTCCGGGAAATTGGATGTCGGTTCTGCCATCATAAACACATGCCGGTTCACCCTGATGAATTTCGACGATAAGTTTTCCGGACATGAATTTTACGGGGCAAAGCTTATTGTCAAGGCAGGCATTCAGCTGTCCAACACGATTGAGTATCTGGATAAGGGAAGGTTCACGGTCACGGATTCCGTACATAGCGATGGTGCCGTGAGCATTACGTCCTATGACAATATGTTTCTGTTTGACAGGCCATATGCGGAGTCAAGTCTGGTCTACCCGGCAACGCTTGCCCAGATCGTCAATGATGCGTGTACGGTTTGCGGAGTGCCTAATGCCGCGCAGGCTTTCTATAATTCCTCAATCGTTGTAGCCGAAAGGCCTGATGACAAGGCACTTACTTTCCGGGAAGTCATTTCATGGTGTGCTCAGATTGCGGGATGCTATGCAAGGATCAACCGGGCAGGATCCTTGACTTTCGGATGGTATGACATTGCCAACATCGGAAACGATTCCGGTACTTCCTACCATGATGTCACTGGCGTTGTGAGTCTGAAGGCCGGGACAGATGATACGGTCATTACTGGTGTAAGGGTATCCGTGAAGGCTGAGACCAATGAAGAAGATGATTATGTTTCCAGCTTTGGCACCAATGGCTATGTGATCGAATTTTCCGGGAACGGCTTTATCACGAAGGCAAATGCCAACACTATCATCCAAAGCGTAGGGCAAAAACTTGTCGGGATGCGTTTCCGAAAGATGGACGTTACACACCTGTCGGATCCATCCTTTGAAGCCGGAGATATTTTCCGATGCCCGACAAATAAGGGCACCGAAGAACTGCTCGTCAATGATGCCGGTCTTCTTGTCAATGATAAGCAGTTGATGGTCTCCAAAAAAGGCCTCCATTACTGGGGTATCGTTTCATACACGAAATTCACCGCCGGTGGCAACCAGGTATCCCGTGCTGATTCCGAGGATGTAGCCGTCAATTCTGCAGCGAGATATTCGGAGATTACAAAGGCTGTAGTTGAGAGCAGGAAAGAGCTGCGGCGAGAAATTGCTCAGAGAGAACTGGCGGTTCAGCAGCTTGCGGAGAGGCTTGCAAACAGTAGCGGTCTTTTCATTACTGCCGATGTTCAGCCTGACGGGTCCACAATCTACTACGCGCACAACAAGGAAACGCTGGCTGAGTCAGATATCGTTTGGAAATTCACGGCGGAAGCCTTTGCCATAAGCACGGATGGCGGTCAGACATATCCATATGGCTTGGATATTTCCGGCACGGCAATCTTGTCAAAGATCTACACGATTGGTCTGGATGCAGATTACATCACAACAGGCTCCCTGGTGGGCAGAGATGCGCAAGGGAATGTGGTCTTCTCTTTTAATGCCGCAACCGGGCAGATGTGGATGAAATCATCCCAGATTAATGTCTCCAACACACAGACACTTGATGATGCTCTTTCGGCAATCGATACGAAAGCCGGAAATGCACAGGTGGCTGCTGGAGCCGCACAAACAACAGCCGACAATGCGACAGCAGCGGCAGCAGCTGCACAGACTACAGCAAGCGGTGCAGAAAGCACAGCCAATGCGGCAAGCCAGACGGCAGATAATGCTCTTGCGGCGGCACAGGCGGCAGAGACGAATGCCAAGGCGCTTGTGGTGACACTGTCAAGGGACAGCTTTGTAATCCCGACAGACAGCGATGGCAACAATGGCGATTATACTGGGTGCCAGACCGTTGTATCTGTCCAATGGGGTGCCAATGATGTAACAGCTGATGCGGACATCACGATAGAGGATGGTTCCGGTGTGCTCCGGGTAAACGACCATCCGCTTGAAGTCAATGGCAAACTGCTCCGTATTTATGGCGGTCACATCACATCCAGATGGGATCCTGATACATACACCTATACGGTCACGGATAGCCGGGCGGACATTGCGGTTGTGACCTTTACAGTCAGCTATGGCGGCAAGACGGTCACAAAACAGCTTAATGTCATTAAGGCATTGCAAGGTCTTCAAGGCGAACAGGGTGAAGCCGGGCAGGGTGGCACCAATGGTGTATCGGTCATCTCTGTGGATGTGTACTATGCGGTGAGCACTTCCAGCACGATTGCTCCGACTACGGGATGGTCTACGGATCAACCCCAGTGGGAAGACGGAAAATACATTTGGTTTAAGACCATTACTGCATATTCGACCGGAACCACAACAGAATCTGAGCCCGCTTGCATCACTGGCTCTGCAGGATATCCCGGTGAGACCGGCGTGGGAATAGACAGCATTGAAGAAGAGTACTACCTGTCTGACAGCGATTCCGAGCAGACAGGCGGAACATGGTCAACCACAGCAACATGGGAGACCGGGAAGTACCTGTGGCAACGGCTGAAGATCACCTATGACGATGCGCAGGCAACGGTCAAGTATACCGACCCGACTCTGGCACAGGCAATCAATGACGCAAACCAGAGAGCGGAAGACGCGCAGGAAGAGGTCAGAAACCTTGATATTGGTGGTGTAAACCTGATCCGGGTTTCCAATACACTGCTTTTTGATAACTACTACTTCTGGGCGAACCTGATCGTAAACGGTACACAGCTTGCGGTCAATAGCAAGAAACTATGGACACGGACAGCTCCGTGAGAAAGGATATAAAGTTATGGCAGATACGAATATCACTATTCCTGAACTTGGGAGCCTTACTGCGGGGCAAGTCAGTGACCTTCTTCTGGTGACCAGAGGAACTACCGGATACAAGATGCTTGTTAGCGATATTGCTAAGACGATCATTGAAACCTATGCAGGCAGTTCCCTTGCGGGCAGTGCGCAGAGCGTGAAGGCGGCACTTGATTCGTTAAATAGCAGGCAATCCAATACGGTGACTCCCACAAGTGGGTGGACTGTTGGTGATGTAAACATATGTCAAAAAGTTGGCAAAGTAGTTGAAGTTGACTTTTGGGTCAGCGCATCCACCGTCACTACCAATATGTGGACAACTGTTGGGACACTTCCAACAGGGTTCTATCCATACGCTACTTTTGATTTCACTGGAGTTGACAACACTGGTAAACGAGATTCTATACAGGCAAAGATTCAGGCTAATGGGGAGATACGAGTATATATACTCAATGAACAAAGTAAAAACTTCCGTATCCATGCTGTATATTTAACTTCGTAAATAGCAGGGGGCAATGCACAAAAACGACAATAGCCACTGGAGTTGTCGCATTGGAGCGAAGCGGGATTGTACTGGTCAACTTTAATGTTACGTTTACGCCATCTAACATCGGATGGACTCAGTTTTGCAGTGGAGTGCCGAGGCCTTATGGTAACGAAGAGATACTCTTTGTTGCATGTAATACAAAAGCATATAAACAAGCTTATATTGGTAAAGTCCTTCAAGGTGCTCTATATGTCGATATCGACACAACTAACGAAGTTACTATTAGAGGAGCAGTAGCTTATCCTGTGAATTCGTAAATAGCAGGGCATTCTCTGTCACCAAAAAGGTGAGTGAAAGTTCTGGTAATTTTGCCAATGTGGTAAAAGATCCCGGAGTCTATATTTTTGTAATGTCTCATCCAGACGACGCATCCGCATATTATATTGCGTTTGTATACAAAGCGAATTCGGAAGGTCCGGTTATGCATATGATCGCAAACAACAAACTCTCAGTAGGGCCTGTTAATTCCATTGGAACGATAGTTGGGTTATATAACGGTGTTGCAACCACGAACTTAAATGGAATATCCTATAGATTACAATAATTGAATGGGAATTTAATCAACTAAGTAGGGTTGCCTTCTGGTGCTATAATGGTGCCTGGAGGTGACCTTAAATGTTGGAAAATGTTGTGTCGGAAATTATCCATCGTATGGCAAAATTGCTTCCGATGGAACAGCAGAAGGATCTGCAGACTACTTTGTATGTCGTTCTCGGGAAGTACGAAATCACGGAGAAATCGACCGACCTGAGAATCAACGATGTAACATGGGTGGATGATCTTCAGCGCTTTATCGAGCGAAAAAGGATCAGCGGAAAGTCAGAGCGGACGCTACAGCAATACCAGTACCAGCTGACCAGGATCCTGTCATACATCAACAAGCCGATAGACAAGATCACAGAAGGAGACTTGAACGAATACTTGGAAAAGTACAAACTGATCCGCAAGGTCTCCAATGTCTATCTGGACGGAATCAGACTTACAATGTCAAGCTTTTTCGGATGGCAACATCGAAAGGGTTTTATTCCGAAGAATCCCGCTGCCGGTGTGGATCCGATCAAGATTGAAAAAAAGATCAAGAAGGCTTACTCCGATGAGGAATTGGAGAAGATCCGCAGGAAGTGTGAAAACATTCGTGATCTGGCAATCGTCGAATTCCTTTATGCGACTGGTGTAAGAATCTCAGAGATGTGTGCTCTTAATCGCGAAGATGTGCATATCAACGAGCGGGAAATTATCGTTTTCGGGAAGGGTGCTAAAGAGCGAGAAGTATACCTGACTCCGATATCATGCATGTACCTAAAAGCTTATCTGAACGAGAGAACAGATAATAACGAAGCGTTGTTTGTGAGTGCCAGAGGAGATGCAAGGCGTTTGATGCCTTCTGGAGTCCAGGCGATGCTCCGAAAGATAGGAAAAGGCGTTGGTGTAGAAAAATGCCATCCGCACCGCTTCCGGCGGACACTTGCCACAAACCTACTGAGAAAAGGAATGCCATTGCAAGAGGTACAGTTAGTACTCGGTCACACCAAAGTGGAGACTACTCTGATCTACTGCGAAGTTGATAAAGACAGTGTAAAGGCCGACCATAGGCGATACATGGCGGCATGATGATGTGACTACTCATATGATCTGAAATGGCTGGTGAAAACCGGCTTTATTGTTATGCGTAAAAATGGTGGGCTGGATTGAATGAATTTTCGGGGGATGTTTAGGAAATCAAAGTTAATTAAATTCCCAAACAACAAAATCTTATGCAAGTGGCAAGAGAATGTTTATGTGAAACCACTTATTAGCCGGGATTCTCGCGGTAACAAAAGCATCATTACCATCAGTTGAAATATAAGCATATCCGGCAGAGTCTATGTTCCAATCAGTGCCGATGCCGATAATCACAGTACTGGAAGAAAGCACTTGTCCACTGGATTGGACGCTAAACAGCATTTGGTTTACTATTTCTGTGCTTGCCGAACCTTTGACGCACAAATAAAGTAACTTGCCGCCAATCTTGTAGGCTTTTGAGAAGGTGGTCGATAGCGTAATATTCTCATTCACGTTTGTTATCGTTAACTTCGTTCTGCTATTTATATCACGATGGAATAGGTACTGAAATATTGTATACACCTGCATTATTTACAGCCAGACCAAAAAATACAGTTCGTGAGATATTGTCAGCTCTCCAGATAATCATATAAGCCCATGATGTGGTAAGAGGACTTGGCAAATCCGTAACACCAGGGAGAAAAGCGAAAAGTCCCGCTTTATTCTCATTTGTCATAGATTGTTTAATTAGTGTTGGGACAGAACCAGAATTAAATACAAATACGGGCAACAATGTTCTGCTATTTTATAGCGGTCATGACGGGTTCATGTTTACATCAACATCCGTTTTCGAACAATTCGTCATAAAGATTGCCCGAACATTAATAGACCCATTCGTAACAGCAGAAGAAGATGCACCATATATATTACAATACAGTTTATTGGATGAATAGAAAACAACCGGAAGCATTTTACCGGAATCTGAAATATAGTTAATTGAATACCCGACAAAGTATTCTCCTGTTACTTCAGTAAAAGGCAACTCATATTGAGCAACACGCTCTCCTTTGGCATTGTTAGGAATATTTATTCCGTTCATCGTATAATGAATTATCTTACATCCTGCTTTACTGCTATTTACCAAAGAAAGTCTTGTTAAGCACCAGACACGATCTGATGTTTAGTAGGGCTTTTTTATTTCCCCTAAAGGAGGATGAAAATGATTTTACAGTTATACAACGGCGTTCAGTATGATGTGCACAAATCCTCGGCCCCTAACTGTTTTGTGACCGTACATGATAGCGCTCCGACAACATTCCCGATGCTCCCGGCGCTCACCGATGTAAACCTGACGGAATACAGACTGATCGGGGACGACAAGACCATTATCTGCAAGAATGGCCACCTGCTGACCACAAAAACGTACCTGCAGACGGACGGGAGATGGCGAACCGATTACTACATCAAAACCTTAGAAGATTCGACCGACTACAAGAAAATGGCAGAAGGGCTTTCCGAACGGCTGGCCGAGACGCAGGCAGAACTGACAGAGAGTAACAGGGCACTGGCGATTCTTTTCGGAGAGGAGGAGTGATCATGACTTTGATTGAGAGAGCAAGGACGTTGAGACCGGTGATAGAGGTTGCGGCACAATCACTGTCCGATGAACAGGCTGTTTATGCTCCTGAAATTTTTGAAGCGTGGAATCCGAATGGGCATACTTACACTGCCGGGTATAAAGTCAGATATGATGGGGTGCTTTACAAAGTCCTTCAGGCACACACCTCGCAGCCTGATTGGAGACCTGATGCGGCACCTTCACTATTTGCAAGAGTGCTGATTCCTGACCCGGAGCAGATCCCCGAATGGGAACAGCCTGACAGCACTAATCCATACATGAAGCATGATGTTGTGCGGCATAACGGCAAGACATGGGAATCCCAGATTGACAATAATGTCTGGGAGCCGGGAGCGGTTGGCACTGAAGCATTATGGTCTGAGATTGCACAGAATTCCGCAGAAGAGCCTGTAACGAACGGAGCGGAAGATTCTCCATCTGAACCTGAAGAACCTCAGGAAGAGCCGATTTCAGAATCTACAGAAGAACCTGCTGATCCGGTAGATGAATGGGTCCAGCCTTTCGGTGCTCATGATGCATACAACATCGGCGATATTGTCCTGTACAACGGTAGGAGATATGTCTGCACCGTCAACGCAAACGTTTATGCACCGGGCGTATACGGATGGGACGAGGCCGAGTAAGGAGGTAAGCTATGGCACTGCCTTCGATAGAACAAGTCAGCCAGACTATAAATGGCGTTACTGTGCCATGCGCGCATATCACATGCACTGAGGCGGCGAACTTCAGAATGGAGAATGTTCTGGACACCATTAACAGTGGTTCCTTCACCTTCCAAAGCGTGATGCGGTCAAACGCAAACCGAAACATCGTGATCGCCGTCGGAAATAAGGAAGCCACCTACGAACTGACTTCCGCATGGGCAAAGTTTGTGACGCTTTATGAGGATGTGGATCCACAGACCGGCGGTCGGGATATGAACATCTTTTTCCCGGCGGGCGAATACTGGCTGTACCACACCATGCTGGAACATGGGAATAAAGTTTCAGACTGGAAGGTCTCCCCGGAAGATACGGAAGAACAGATCGCCCAGGTCTATGTCGAGATCCGTGAGCAGTACACGCAGATTATGTCTGATACCGAACGGATACTTCTGGAAGCGCTCTCCAGCTACACGAAGGTCTCTGATTTCGAAACCTTTAAGACCGAGAATACAGCCGCAATCGAACTAAAGGCTGAAGAGATCACTTCCACGGTGGCGGCAACTTATCAGACCAAAGATGATGCATCTACGATGCAAACGCAGATCTCCCAAAACGCCACAGCTCTCGCCGGTAAGGTCAACGTCAATGAATACACTGCCGCACAGATTGTCCTGATGATTAACAATGCCGGAGAAGGCGAGGCTATCATAAGCGCCCCGCACATTAAGCTTGATGGCAATGTCGTTCTTAAAGGTGACCTGACGACCGCAGGAGGCGTGGCTATCAATGGCGAAAACATCACTGCCGGAACGATAGGTGCCAATCAGATCGCGGCAAACTCCATTTCGGTAGATAGACTAACGGGTACCATTCGGGATGATGCCGAGACACCATCATGGACTATTGATCTGAACAGTGGCACGATGACCATCGGTAACATCTCTGCCAACAATATCAGTGGTGGCACCATAAGCGGTGATCTGATCTCGGGCGGAACGATAAACGGCCAGAATGTAACTATCAATAACCTTAACGCCAGTAACATCACAGCCGGAACGCTGAGTGTAGACAGGATCCCCAACCTCAGCGCCGATAAAATCACAACCGGCACGATGAGCGCCGACAGGATCTCTGGTGGCAGCATTGACGCGGGTGATGTGACAATTACGAACCTGAATGCGTCAAATATTACTTCTGGGACGCTTGCCGCCGACAAAATTGCTGCTGGTACTATTAGCGCGGCAATAGAAGCTACGAACTTCACAATGAAGGGTGGAAGTATTAAGATTACCGGAACATATGGGACAAGTTATATTGACCTTATGTCATCTAATGGTTTTTCTTATTTAGAACCAGGACAAATTGGCGTATCAGATGCTGACCTAAGTGTTCGTATCGACAAGACCTCAGGTTTAGTGTTTAACCGCGGGAACATTGAAGATGTGGCGACCATAACCAGAGACGGATATGCCACATTCAAAAGAATTACTGCAACAGGCAGGGCGTACCTGCCATCTAACACTTATATAAACGGAACCGGGATTGATGACTATATAGCAGATAGAAGTGAGTCCAGTGAGATTTCTTTCTCTGGGACAAGTATTAGCAATGGTCATGCCCACTGGTTTACCACTAAAGCCGGTATTTGCATTCTGGTTTTTTATTTTCAGGCAAGTGGAGCAATCACATCCGATTCAACAATCACAATCTCCAGCCTACCAAAGAATGCATCAGCCATAGATTCCTATTCACCAATAGCGGGCTATTCAAGCACGGCAACCAACATGGTTTTTGGACGGGCGTTGCTTTCCGGCAAAAGTAATAGCATAAAGATCCGAACAATGGGGGCGGGGGCTTTTTATGGCATGATCGTTTACCCGGTATAATAACAGGAGGACTACATGATCAACACGCTAATCAACAAGTTTGAACAGGACATCATCGACACTATCAACCGGGCGAACATGCCTCCCGCATTAACGAGGTTTGTATTGCAATCTGTTATACAAAAGGTAGCACAGGCAGAGGCACAAGCCATCCAGAAGGAAGCCAGGGAAGCAGAAGCACAAGCCACCAAGAAGAAAGCCGAAGAGGAACACAAGGAGCCGGAACCTGAAAGCCCGGAGAAGGAGAGTGAGTGATGGACTACACATCTATTATTACGGCGGGACTGTCTGCATTGGTAACTCTGATTGTCTGCCTGGTCAATAATCATTTTCAGGTGAGCAAAACCACGGCGCTGATTTCTTACCGGCTTGAGGAACTTGAGAAGAAAGTTGACAAGCACAACAACCTTGTGGAGCGGACATATCGGTTGGAAGAGCAATCCGCAAGGCATGAGGATGAGATCAATCGGCATAAAGAGCGGATCAGGGAAATTGAAAAACATGAAAACGATGGGAGGTAAAAGACATGATCGATCTTAATGTTGCAACAGTTGTGAGCATCACTGTTATTTGTTACCTTATAGGCATGCTCTGCAAGGCGGTGGAGTTCCTGGATGATAAATATATCCCGGTCATTGTCGGTGCTCTTGGTGGTATCCTCGGCATTGCTGCATGGCTGTCTATTACGGGCTTTCCGGCAGATTCGTGGCTGTCGGCAATCGAGATCGGTATTGCATCCGGCCTGGCATCCACAGGAGTAAATCAGGTCTATAAGCAACTGACGAAAAAAGAAGGTGAAGGCGATGACGCTTGAGTATATGGCGAGGATCATTGAGACAGAAGCTTCGGTCTTAGACTTTCAGGGGAAGCTGGCTGTTGCTCAATGCATCATTGATAACCGATATGATGCAGGTGCTTTTGCAAAGCCTGTGGATTACTTTTCTCAGGAAAGCTATAACGCGGCGCGGCTGGCAGTAGAGAGCGGTGCGCGAAGGATCCCGAATGGGAAGCTGCTACAGTTCAGGTCCTACACGAAGTACGGCGCTGACGGCAAGCCTGATTGGGATGCAATCTACAAAAATGTCCCGTGGGATCTGTGCTACATGGGGACAGATAGACGGAATGAATATGGGCATTACTACTTCGGGAGGTGGAGAAACTTGAAGCCTTTTAAGCTTTTAGTGATGGCCGGGCATGGTCGGAATGTTGATGGCACATGGGATCCGGGGGCAATAGGCTGTGGATATGAAGAAGCCAATTTAACCAGAGAACTTGTGAAGCTGATTAAGGCAGCTGCAGATGCTAACAGCCTTCCCTGTGACATCGCTCCTGATCGAAATCATTACAGTTTCTTTAAACATGGCGGCAAGTACGATGTGACTGGCTATAGTTATGTGTTGGAAGTCCACTTTAATGCCTCTGCAAATGTGGCCTACTACGAAGATGGAAAGATGAAAGGCTCCATGGCCTACATCGACCAATCGGAGACAGGCCATTCTGTAGAGGACGCAATCCTTCAGGGGCTGTATGACATCGGTAGCAGACAGGCATGGGACGGTGTGGTGGTTACTCAGAGACAATGGCCAAATGGTTTGATGGTTCAAAACGCTATCAGAGCACAGGGTGTTTCTCACGCTGTCTTAGAGACCTGTTTTATTTCTGATGGAGATGATGTAGCCTGGTATCAGTCCAAAAAGCAATTGATCGCGGCAAAGATAATCGATGGCATCATCAAAGGCTTTGGTTTAAGTGATGCCAACAATCCTTATGCTTATGTTGGTAAGGGTATCGGCACGGCAATGGCGTTGACCAACATGAACGTTCGCGAATCGCCAAACACCTATGGCACGTATGCCGGAATGGTTCGCTTCGGGGAGTGTGTCGAAGTCCTTGAAAAGCTTCCGAGCGGTTGGCTTAAAATCGTCTGGCCGGGATCGGATGCCGGATATGCCTACACCAGCAATGTGAACGATAAGTATTACAAGTTTGTATAATTAAAAATAGCCTGATAGGGGATAAATTGCTTCCTCTGTCAGGCTTTATTTTTTTGGTGGTTGCTGTTGCAAAGCATCTTTAAATCCAGTAAAATCCTTTATAGCAACGTTTCTATTCGCAACGTATTCGCAACAAAAATACTCTAAAACCCTTGATTATATTAGGTTTTTGAGTAACAGTATTTTAATGAAAGCTGATTTTTTAAAACCACGCAATTAAGCCAAAAACCCAGTATTTATGCGGTTTTGCGAAAGTTTTATAATCCATTAAAGTGCGGCAAAATCCAGTGAAATCAAGTTCTATTCGCAACGTATTCGCAACAAATCATGGAATTTTTATCTTTTCAATACTTGCTCTGAGCGATTCCAGGTCACGATGCCCATACACAGAATTCGTGACATCAGTAAAAGCGTGGCCAAGAAGCCGCTTCCTGTCATTCTCCGGAACCTCATATTTTTCGCAGAGCATCGAAAAGGTATGGCGGCAATCATGTGGCGTATGGGGTTCGGTAATTCCGATAGACTGAAGAAAATTTTTCATCCGTATCCGAAACGCTGTATCTGAAACCTTTATGATGCATCCCTGTTTCTCTATGAGGTTGCTGACGATTTTGCGGATGCCTGAATGAATCGGAACAATTCTGTCTTTGCTGGCTTTTGTTTTTACACCGCCCTGAAAATACCAGTCAGGCTCCAGACTCACCAGAATGCTCTTGTAGGCGCTTATGCGAAAACCTGAGTAAATCATCGTTAAAAGTATTTGTGCCGTTAAATCAGCCTTGTGGAGCCACAGGAGGGCTATATCCGATTCGCTGAACGGTACGCCGCGCTCATCATCTTCCGGGATCCGAATCTCAAGATGCCGGGACTGGTCTTTGTCGGTGATCTCATATTTCTCCGCATACCGGTACATCCCTTTGAACAGGGAGACAATCAGCTCCAGAGAAGCGTGTTTGAGCGGACAGGCATCCACAACGGCCTGCAGATCGGCGTATGTGATAGAACAGAAGTCCCGGTCATGAAGTACAGCGGCATTCTTGTATGCGGTCTGTGTGGAGGTTCTGGATGCTGCGGAGAGCTTCTTTGCCGACAGCTCATACTTTTCCCGGAAGTAGCCTTCATACACATCCGCAAAAGTCGGCCCCGGCTTCTGGACGAGCTGGACATCCGGGAGAGTGAAGCCCTTATGATACATGACGAGCATTTCCATGGCCTCATTGTAGGTTTCCGCATATCCGATGGCTTTCGACCTGATCGGGTTGCCGTCGGCATCAGACTTTGTGATCGGGGGATAGACAGCATATGGTCTCCTGCGGTTCTTCCCCAGGTAACTGATGTTTCCGTATCCATTGCTTAACCGCATGTGTCTTTTGTGTTTCACTGGCATAGAAAATACCTCCTGATAGCGAAATTGGGTATTGCAAACACACGCCACAGAAGGTATAATGATAAGTGCTCTGAAACTTTCATTGTCCTCTGTGGGCTATGGGGGTTACCCGGCGGGATGCGTCAACATCTTAGCCGGGTTTTCTTATTGCATAAACCATATGAAATATGTATAATAAAACTAAAATGATATTGTTTCTGTATTTAAGGCAAAGGTGATAATATGTTCAGCAATGACTCTCACAACATCACGGTTGGCGTACTTTATGGTTTCACGGGAACCTGGGGCTTAGATCGTGTATCCGAACACATTTCCGTTGACGGTTCGATTTATATTCGACATGGTGATGATTGCGAGTCTAAGCGCCTTGACGATATCGCCATCAGCATTTCTGAGACATTCAAAAAAATCTTGGTTCCGTCATTACATAACTCATTTTTAACCCCCGGTTGATTGACCTTATCCCGGATCTATGCTATCATACAATCACCCATTTAAGTTTACCCACCGTTTGTAGACTTGTGGCTTACCGCTCGGATCTCCCCTATTTATGGTCCGGGCGGTTTTTATTTGTCAGGAAGTTGATTTTCCAACTTAAACTTCAGGTCGCGCACTCGCTGACGAATCTTCTGGTCTTCGCCGTTTATCATCGCAATGGCGATGTCGAATGCTTCGCTAAATACATGACGACCATGATAGTTACTGATCCGCTCCCTGACTTGATCTTTTGTGACCTCCATGTTCAGATACTTCTCTGCCATCATAATTACGGCATTGATGTCCTCTTCCTCGTCTTCAGTAAAATAATAGTTCTCCTGGATAGTTGTGTCGGCATCGTCATCAATTTTCAATGTATCCGGTTTAATCTTGTCCGCCGAATCATATATCGACCCAAACAGCTTCCTATAAACCGGTAGTGACTCGTCAGTTGTTCGAAAATATATCTCGGATACTATAGAATCGTTTACGGGCGAGACTAAATACTGTTCGGTCGCGTATCCGGTTTCATCATCATATGCACGATATAGTTTTCCGCTCTCCATTTCGTTCACTTCGAAACCATCTTCCTCGGAAGGTTCGCTATAAAATTCTGAATTATATAGTGCTATTCGAAAGTCGTTGTTTTTGTTGTATGGATTTTCGAAAGTGTATGAGCGATATAAGTTGTCAACGGAAGTCATCCTGATTCGATACGGTTTCTCTGGATAATCAAAAGCCACAAGGTCATCACTGTAATGCTTCCATTCAACGGTCTGTGCCCGCAATTCTGCTATCTGTTCTTCGATCTGATCTTTCTGCTTTTCCAGTTCTTCGATTTGGGTTTCGATCTCTTCCGGTGTTGATGCTATTACCGGGTGAGTGAAGAGCAGTGCCGACAGGAACAGTATGGCAAATCTTTTCATTATTCGTCCTCCTCCGAAATACTGTAAATCATGAGATATGGCTCATACTGGACAACAAAATCATCCGAAACAAAAGCACATCCATATTTCCTTTTGAAGTCTTCTATTGCTTCGGATAAAAATTCTTCAGTTACATTAAGAAACATGGCTACCTCAAAAGCAGACCGGCACCCGGCTTTGGCTGCGGAAAGTAGGTCTGCCTGAGAGATCATCAATTCATGACCAACACGCCTTGCTCTCATTTCCTGTTTGCAGTTTTGCACATCTGTCTGATCCAGGATGTCACCGACAGTTGTTAGTGCGTGTCCAATTTCTTCGGCGAGAACCGATGCCTTCTCTCTTGAATTGGCGAGACTCCGCCTGATGGCGATCCGATTCATGTGAATCAGACCACTATAACCAATGAGCGGTTTCTCTCGCACATCGAGTCCCAAATCATATGCTTCTTGTAATAACTCCTCATAAGACAACCCGAACCAATCACCTCCATTCGTTATCGTCCGTCATGATATTACGGCTTTCCTGTCGTTCTTCTTCCGTACCTGTGTGGTCATCATGAGCGGCATCGGGCAAGGCTTCTTGCTTATATATTTCCAGTACTTTTCTTATTTTCTCAACATCCTGTTTTTCGTCTGCTCTTAGTGTGATGGCTGTTCGCGTCTCAAGAAGGTCAAGAAATCTACGGTCGAAATATTCGTAGACATCATCTACGAAATTAATATAATCACTATTGGGGATAGTGTACGAAAGCCCGTGTGAACCAATAACTATACCATCTTCACCGGTAGAAACATTCCATCCCCATTCATTTATGAACTTTTCAACAATATCACGGTTTTCGTCCCTTCTTCTTATGACGCGTTCGCCCACTGTTTCTTCGCCCGTGCTTAGATAGCTCTCGGATACATGTAAGTACTTTGCAATTGCAGATAAGCGGTCTGGCGGAAGATATCCTTTCTTTAGTCCAGATATGTAGGCATTAGAGAATCCCAAGTCTTTTTCCAGCCTATATAAAGGGATCTTCTTTTCCTTGCACAATTGCTTTATTCGGTCAACTTGTGTCATAATGGTCACCTCTCTAAATTTTAATCTAAAATCTAAATTTAGCGCTTGACATCTAAAGACACTCGTGCTATTATAGTCCATAGTTAGACGAAAAGCTAAATACAGACTAAATGCAGTGCCTTAAAAAGAGTAATGTGGTAATTCTCATTTTAGAGCATGGGCTAATTTTTGTCAAGAGGTTTTCGGCTAAAAATATTTGGGAAAGGAGGAATGGAAGATTTGTATTATGAAAAGGTCAAGGCGCTGTGCGATGAACAAGAGATTACCATCCAAGAGTGCGAGAAACGTGCGGGTTTAGCAAACGGAACGATTGGTGGATGGCTTAATTTTGGCCCATCCGAGCCTAAGATCACAAGTCTTCAAGCTGTCGCAAAGGTGTTGAACGTTCCAATTACTGACTTATTGGAAGGCGCACCATCAAACATCAAATCATAAAAATAATCCTGAGAAACAACAGAACACACAGTGCGTTTTCTTCAAGAAGATTTTTCTTGAGGCTTATTAAGTGCACCCTAAATAAAAAAGGAGAAAAACAATGGCAACGAAAAAAGCAACAGAACAGGAAACTTTAAAGGTTGAGATCCCGCGCATTGAGTTGAAAACATTGACCGTAACATTAATTGGAGATTCTCCCCTCATCATTCATGCCTGGTCCGAGAAGGCAAAACGCCAGATGCTTGAAAAACAGATGAAGAAGGCAACCAGCGGCAGAGAGGCGAAGGATCCGTTCGCAGACTTTTGTGACAGTTTGTACTGGTTGTCCGAAAGACCCGAAAATCCGACATGGGATGATATTAAGAAAGCAAAGTTTGGATTCCCGACAATAGCTTTTAAGGCAGCTGCGGTAGATGCTGGCTTCCAGCAAGGAATCCTTGAGAAGAAAACTACTGCGAGAGGTGCTTTTCACCTGATAGGTGAATTTGCGGAGATCGAGGGTACGCCTGACATGCGGGAAGATATGGTTCGCGTCGGAATGGGTACGGCAGATATCAGATATCGTGGCGAGTTTAAAACGTGGAGAACTACGCTTCACATCAAATACAACCCGATAGCAATCAGCGCTGAACAGGTAATCAACCTCTTAAATTATGGTGGCTTTGGCTGTGGTGTCGGTGAGTGGAGACCTCAGAAAGATGGTTCTTACGGCACGTTCCATGTAGCGCTTGACGGAGAGTAAATCTCGGCAGGCTTGGCTTGTTTCGACAAGGTTCGGCAAGGCAAGGCAGCGCACGGTATTGCGGGGCGGGGTATGGTTTGGCAGGCGACGTTTGGCGCGGGCGGCAAGGCTCGGCAAGGCGAGGCAGCGCACGGTACTGCGAGGCGCGGTAAGGTTGGGCAGGCATGGCTTGGTGAGGCAGACTGTGGCAAGGCAAGGTGGGGTAGTATTGGGGCTAGGTTTAGCAAGGCACGGCAAGTCGAGGTTTGGCAAGGTCTGGCAGGCGTGGCTCGTCAGGAGACTGTAAGGTTGGGCAAGGCGGGGTACGGTAAGGCTTTGCTAGTTGTGGCGCGGCGGGGTGTTGTATGGCACGGTGAGGTGAGGCAGGCAGGGTGCGGCTTGTTCCGGCAGGGTGCAGCAGGGTTCGGCAAGGCATGGTTTGGTCAGGTGAGGTCTGGCAGGGCCTAGCGTGGTTTGGCATATCAAATTGCAAAAAAAGGAGAGGACAACATGACATATAAGTATGAATGGCGAACAAATATCTATCCGGTTTCTGCCGGGGTTGCCGCTGAAGAAATTCAACGGATTGAGAAGGCACAGGGTGTAGTTACAGCGGAGAATGTCCTCGATGAATCAAGATCCGAAGAAGCAACTTTACACGATTGTTTTGAATGGGATGACGGTCTTGCCGGTGAAAAATGGAGGCTGAAGCAGTCTTCAGATCTGATTGGGAATATTGTAAGGGTTTCGATTGCTGACACAGATGAGAACAACGAGCAGCAGGTCAGAGTAAGAGCGTTTCTGAACTCCGAGGATAAGTACAAATGTGGTATTGGAACAAAAGGCGCGTTTGTGTCTGTTGACACAGCTTTGTCCGATAAGAACATCCGTGAGACGGTGCTGAAAAACGCCATCAGGGAATTGATTGCTTTTAAGAATAAGTATGCCACATTATCTGAGCTCGGAAACGTCCTCTCTGCTATTGATGATCTTTCTGCTAAACACAGAGGTTAATGATGGTCAAAGACGAAAATTACTTCATTGTAGCGGGCTGGATGATAAACCGGCTCGGATTAAGCGGAAACGACCTGAGTGTTTACGCCATTGTTTACGGCTTCAGCCAGACAGACGATCAGGAGTTTACCGGGAGCGCACAGTATCTAGCTGATTTTTGCGGCATATCACGGCGGAGTGTATCCAGTATTCTTTCTAAATTGACGAAATCTGGGCATCTTGAAAAACGTGAAGAAGTCATCAATGGAGTAAAGCTTTGCAGGTACCGAGCATCAAACTTCATAGGGTATGAAGAAATTGCACAGGGTATGAAAAATCTTCATAGGGGGTATGAAGAAACTTCACAGGGGGTAGGAAGAAACTTCACAGGGGGGTATGAAGAAACTTCACACAATAATAAAGAATATAAAAAAGAGATAAAAAAAGAAGATATTAATAAGCCAGAAACGCCGAAGGCGATGAGCGAAGCGAATGGCGAAGTCACCCACAGCCAGATACCCTACTCAAAGATTATGGAGATGTACAACAGCATTTGTAAGAGCCTCCCATCCATTAGGGGATTAAGCAGTGACCGAAAGAAACACATCTCGGCCAGATTTAATAACGGCTTTACCATTGATGACTTCCGAACTGTTTTTGAAAATGCCGAGGCTTCTGATTTTCTGGCAGGAAGATCAGGAAAACAATGGAGCGCGAGTTTCGATTGGCTTATTTGCGATAAGTATTTCCCCAAGGTGCTGGAAGGTGAATACAACAAGGAGAGAAGTTCATCTACATATGATGATTCTACACCAAAGAAGAAAGAGCCACAGACCTGGCATGGTCACATACTCCAGTAGGAGGTGATAACAATGGCAGAAAGAATGACGGTTGAACAGGTAGCAATGATTACCGGTCACAAAGTGACATATGTCAGAGCCAGGATGCTTGATGGCTCATGGGACATTGGTACGGTCACCAAGATTGGCAAGAAGCACAGCTTTGATGTGTTCAGGGCGAAATTTGCAAGACATATGGGGAGGCCATTGGATTATGTCTGGCCAGAAGAACTGCAGTAATTGTTATCTACACATAACATGCCCGGAGAGCGATAGGGGATATGCCTGCCGGACATGGATCAGTATAAAAGCGGGGGTAAAGAGAAATGGTGGAGATCACGAAAAAACTTCCGGGCGGTTGCTATCTGGAAGACAGGGACAGGATCGAAAAAATCAACATCAGGAAGATTGATATTCTTCCGTTCCAGAAATACAGATTTGATGTCATTGATATCGATGACGAAACCGAAGAGCAGGAACTGTCATGGTCTGAAGCCATGATGATTTTCACGGCAGTGGGAACGCTTATCATGGCGGGACTTGCGACAGGGTGGGTGTCCTTTCTGATCATGGCGATTGGATTTGTGATTGTCACGATCCTTGTTGCGGTGATGGAGTGAGGTGATGTCGTGTGTCGAGGATACATTCTGATGGCAGAGGCAGTAATGTCTATTCGCTCCACGAAGTAGACCGGCAAGACCAGAATGCAGAACACGATCCGTACAGACGATTGTGGACATACATCATCAGGCAGGCCTGTTCAGATGAATATCAGATCATCAGGGCAAGTCCGAAACATTTTGAGAAGCTGTCGGAATTCGATACGGTCCATAAATTCTTCCGGTCTCCGCACTTCTCGCAGTTCACTGATATGGATGGCGAAAAGCTTTTCAGGATGATCCGGGAGAAGGCCCTGGACGATGAGCGGAACGGAAGGCCGAGGAAACTGGTGCAGAGAGAATCTTATGATGGCGAATGGGAGGTGTAGATGCGGGACGTAGACGATGACGAGGAGTATGAAATCGAGCAGGTACAGAATGTTGAGGTGCCGCAGATGGTTCTTCCGGTCGGGATGGTTGGCGTAGAGCTGGGTGACTTCATGGCGATGACGGCAATGTCACAGAGGCTGACGATCCTGCAGGAAAGAGTGAGAGCCGGGGAACCTATGACGAAGGAATATTTACTGAGGGCGCTCGGGGCATTCGATGAAGCAAACGGGGAGGCGCTTTATCGAAAAGTGAAAAAGGAGAAAACGGATGAAAAAGATTAGACTGCTCAGCCTTGAACTGAATCACTTTCAGGGGCTGAAACATTTCGTTCTGGATACGGAAGACGGATGCAACGTAAGAATCAATGGCGAGAATGCCTCCGGGAAGACAACACTGTTCAATGCGGCTACATGGTTGCTCTTCGGCAAGGACTCCAGAGGAAACGAGAAATTCGCAATCAGACCTTTGGATGAAGACGGGAATCCGGTTCACAATGTGGACATCGTTGTTGAAGGTACTTTCGATATCGATGGCACCATCACGGTCCTGAAAAAGACGAGCCGTGAGAAGTGGGTAAAAAAGCGCGGGACCGAAAATCCCGAGTTCCAGGGTAACGAAATCATCTATGAGGTTGACGGCTATCCCCGGAAGGAGAAGGAGTACAAAGAAGTCATCAATGGCATCATCTCCGAGGATTTGTTCAGGATGATAACAAATCCGATGTACTTCGCATCACTGCCGTGGAAGGAGCAGAGAGAGACGCTGATGCGTTTCGTCACCAGTGAGACCGATTCAGAAATGGCGATCCGCTTCGGTGGGTTTGAGGTTCTGCTGCCGGAACTGGACAGGGCACCATCGCTTGAGGAGATCCGTAAAAAGTTCAATGCCGCTAAGAAGGCTCTGGAAGACCGTCAGAAGGAAATTCCGGTCAGGGTGGACGAATTATCGAGACAGATGTCAGAAGCGAATCTAGGGGCAATTCTGAGCGCCAGAGAGGCATCTGAGAAAGTGATCGCCGATATCAGGCTGAAGAGGCTGGAAAAAGAAAATTACAGCAGACATCTTACGGATGCGGCAACGGCTATCAGAGTCTATGAAGCAGACAAGGTTCAGGTGGCGAGACAGGAACTGGATGCCGTAAATGAAAAAATCGCTGATATACGCAAAAATATTTCCGGGGTTGAACTTCTCGCAGAGCGTGAAGAGAGCGAGATCAGGTACATCGAGCGAGAACTTGAGCATCTGGCTGAGGAGCGTCAGCGTCAGGAGAAATGGTTCAACGAGGAACGGAAGCCTTTCGAAGCGAAGACCTTTGATGATACAAAAACTGTTTGCCCGGTCTGCGGTCGCAAATATGATGCCAAACGCATCGAAGGAATCCGAAAAGCCTTTGACGAGGAACAGAAAAAGGCGATGGATGAATACAATGCCTTTCAGGAGCGCCAGAATGCCACTTATTTGGATTTTAAGGCAAAGAACGATAATTTGACCGCTAAGAACTCCGGACGCCTTGTGGGGGCAAATAAGGCCCTTCAGTTTCTTAAAGAGAAAATCGCCAAACTTCAGGAACAGGAGCAGAAGCTTATTGACGATAAGGCGAAGCTGAATATCTCCGAGCCTGACTACACCGGAGATAAGAAACATGAACAGCTTGTCAACGCTTATCGGGCGGTTGAAGAAAAGCTGAATGCCATTGTCATTGATGACGAAGCAGAATCGCAGGCGATGGAAGACATCCGTGAAGCGGACAGGCAGATTGCAATGATTGACCGCAACAAGGAAATCCAGGCACGAATCAACGAACTGAACGATGAACTCCGGGAAGTGTCCCAGAGAGCAGCCCGTCAGGAACAGATGATTTATCTGCTTGAGAAGTTCATCCGCATGAAGATGGAATCCGTCTCCGGGGAAATCAACCGGCACTTTGACATTGTGAACTTCGTGCTTTTCAACACACAGATCAATGGCGGCATCAAGGAAACATGCGAGATCTCCGTGGACGGTGTACCTTATGGCTCCCTGAACAACGGTCACAGGATCGTTGCCGGAATGGATGTTATCAAAGCCTTACAGACACTGTACGGAATCGAAGCTTTCGTATTCGTGGATAACAGCGAATCCGTAAACGCCTACAACTTCCCGAAGATGCAGAACCAGATGATTTACCTTCGGGTAACCGATGACAGCAAACTGAGAGTGGAGGTGGGATGATGGCTGAAAAAGCTGAACTGCGGAAAGCAGAACCGAGTTTTAGTGTGATGCTGACGGAAAAGCTTACATCCGTCGAGGATGCACTGCCGAAGGATTTCAACAAGGCCAGATTCGTGCAAAATGCTCTGGCGCTGCTCAATGACAATCCGCAACTCCAGAAATATTCCAAGGCACAGCTGATGGCGGGATTGCTGAAAGCCTCTTACCTGGGACTCGATGCATACGCAAAGGAATGCTACCTGATACCGTATGGAAATCAGCTTCAGTTCCAGATTGATTACAGAGGAGCAAAGAAGCTGGCAAAGAAGTACAGCATCAGGAGAATCCGGGACATTGATGCAAAGATCGTCCGGGAAGGTGACAGGTTTGAGGAAACACTGGATGGCGGAAAAGCTTCCTTCATCTTCAAACCGAAGCCTTTCAATACCGGAAAGATTGTCGGGGCGTTTGCCTACGCCTTATATGAGGATGGCGGCATGATGGTCGACCAGATGTCTGTTGATGATCTGGAGACCACAAGAAAGCATTCCAAAGCGGCAAACAGCATGGCGTGGAAGGATTTCACCAGTGAAATGTATCGCAAAACGGTTCTTCACAGGCTGTGCAAGCACATCGAGATTGAATTCGATACTCCGCAGCAGAGACAGCTTTATGAGGACGATGTAGCCATTGCGACTTCGCCGAAAGAGGTTGCGGAAGCCGAGATCATGGGAAACGAAAACGCCGAAGAGTTTGTGGTGGAGGAGCCGGTCGATGAGGCTTAAATGTTTGGGGAGCGGATCATCCGGGAACTGCTACCTTCTGGAGAATGATACGGAGTGCCTTGTGATAGAACAGGGCATCTCCTTCCGGGAGGTGAAGATCGCGCTGGACTTTGACATTTCCAAAATTGTCGGAGCGGTGCAGAGCCATAGCCATGGAGACCATGCCGCATACGAAAAGGATTTTACCAAATGCGGAATTCAGGTCTTCCATCCGGGCGAAGGAAAGATGTCCTTCAAGTGCGGTGGTTTCAGGATCCAGGCATTCAAGTGTGTTCATGATGTTCCGTGCTACGGATTCGTTATCTGGCATAAGGACTTTGGTTCTCTGGTTTTCGCGACCGATACGGAATATGTTCCGGTGAACTTCCAGAAATTGAAACCGAACATCCTGATGGTGGAATGCAATTATCAGGACAGGTACCTTCATGAAGGAATCGACCTGAAGCAGAACCGGCAGTACGGAACGCACATGGAAGAACAGACCGCCATAAGGTTCGTAGAGGCGAACAATACCGAAGACCTGAAAACCGTCATTCTCTTGCATATGTCTGACACGGCCTGCAATCCATTCGAAGCACAGGACGCATTCAGAAAGAAGTTTAAGAATATTGCTGTTTACATTGCACAGAAAGGGTTTGAGGTTGAACTGTGACAAACAGGGCGCTGATCGACTACTGCTACGTTATCGCAGGCGTTTGTAAAAGCTGTAAACGCAAGAAGGAATGCAACGATTTCAAAGCAATTTTTGGCAATGATCCATATGAGGCCGATGAAGTCCACCCGGAACAGTACAACAGCGAGGAGATTGTAGATGTTTCCGAAAATCGATCTGAAGGAAACTGGTGAAAACATCAAACGCCTGATCGTTCAAAGCGGGAACACCATAAAAGGTGTGGCTGAGTACATGGGGTTTTCGACTCCGACGGCAGTTTACAAATGGGTAAACGGTTTAAGCTTGCCGACAGTCGATAACCTTGTAGCACTCTCCGAACTGCTGAACGTGACGGTGGAGGAGATTTTGAAAATTAAAAATGACAAGGGGGAGTCATGAAGTACAAGAAGATTGAGTTAACCAACAAAGAAGCAGTTGTCGCGGAATTCCTGAGAATCACGATTGAAGAATCCAAACTGACCGCCGCGGAAGAAAAGAATGTTCTGCGAGTCCTTCAGGCGAGATGTGACAGGCGGCTGCAGAAGAAGGCGGTGAAGGCGTGAATGACGGACTTATCATAGACTGCTTTGCCGGTGGTGGTGGGGCTTCCGTTGGAATTGAAATGGCGCTTGGCAGGTATGTAGACATAGCCATCAATCATGATCCGGCGGCTATCCTGATGCACAAGACCAATCATCCGAAAACGCTGCATCTGACAGAGGACATCTTCAAGGTTGATCTGCAGAGATATGTTGGAGGCCGGCATGTTGCATTGATGTGGGCCAGTCCTGATTGCAGATCTTTCAGTAAGGCTAAGGGAGGAGCGCCGAAGTCAGCAAGTGTGAGGATGCTTCCGTGGGCGGTGTACAAGCACGCTAAAACCATTCTGTCGGATGTTGTCATCATGGAAAACGTTGAAGAGATTCAGCAGTGGGGACCGTTGGACGAGAACGGTTATCCGATAAAAGAGCGGATCGGTGAGGAGTATGAAAGATTCGTTTCAATGATGATGGGCATCGGATATGAGATGGACAGCCGGGAACTGGTGGCTGCAGATTACGGGGCACCGACAACCAGAAAACGCTGGTATGCGATATTCCGCAGAGACGGTCGGGAAATAGTCTGGCCGAAGCCTACACACTTCAGGGACCATGATCCAATGTGGAAGCAATGCGGAGATTATATAGACTGGTCTGATCTTGGAAAATCTATTTTCGACAGGAAGAAGCCTCTTGCGGAAGCTACGCAGAAACGAATTGCAAATGGCATAAAGAAGTACATTATTGATAATCCTACGCCGTATATCGTGAAGGATAACAAGGCAATCGACTTCATCATTCAGTATCATGCAGAACAGAAGGACGGTGAATCCAGGGGGCAGACGCTGACAGAGCCGATTAAGACCATTGATACATCGAACCGCTACGGACTGGTAACTGCTTTCCTGAGTAAATTTTATAAAACCGGGGTCGGGCAATCATGCGGTGAACCTGTGCATACTATCACAACATCTCCGGGGCATTTCGGACTTGTTTCCGCATCGCTCGTTAAATATTACGGCAACGATAAAGACGGTCAGCCGATGGATAAGCCGCTCGGAACAATCGTTACAAAGGATCGTTTCGCACTGGTGTCCGCATTTCTGGTTTCCTACTACGGGAGAGATGATGCAATCTGGCCGGTGGATAAGCCTCTCGGAACCGTGACCACACATGATAGATATGGCCTTGTTGGGGTGCTTGTAGAGATAAACGGCGAAAAGTACATGATCTCAGATATATTCCTGCGGATGCTGAAACCCGAGGAGCTGAAGGTGATGCAGGGATTCCCGAGGGACTACATCATTGACAGGGATTACAACTGGAGACCGTACCCGGTAAAGGAACAGGTTGCACGGATTGGAAACAGCGTGGTGCCGATCATGGCGGAGGCTCTTGTGAATGCAAACTGTGGATACCTGAAAATCGGAGAACGGAACCCATCACCGCTGATCTATTACCAGGGCGCTCAGATGGCATTTGGATAAGGAGGATCGACAATGCCATGTTTTGGCCAGAAAGGAGAAAAAATGACATTTAGGGAATTCCGAGAAGAAATGAGGAAACATTGGGCAAAGATGTGTGATGAGGCAACAGCATTATTTGTTGTCGATGCTGATGGTAATGAACTTTATGAAAGATATCAGTCTGCATTTGCTCCTGGCGACAATATGATCTACAGAAAGAGACCGGAGCATGATTGTTCTTCATGCAGACATTTCATTAATCAGGTTGGGGGTGCTGTTGAGATCAGGCCTTACGGCTCAGTAGTAACAATTTGGGGATTTAAGACCGGCGACCAGAAGTATCAGAGAGTGTGTGATACGATGGATAGATTTGTAAAATCACTGCCGATTAAAGATGTGCTTCTCGCAAGTCGTGGTCCGGTTGGTCACGACCATGACATGGAGTATATGGATGGCGGAATTATAAATCAATACGACCATCTTAATGTTATGCTTCCGCGTTACTGTATCGTCAGTAATGATGCTCGGCTGGGTGAAATGCAGAGAGCGAGGTGAGAACCAAGAAAAACGTGCTGAAAAGGGCGCTTGAAGAAATCCAGCCTGATGCCGTTGATACTGTACTGGAATTGATTGCGTCGAATACATTGTATAAGGGGCAGGAGTGGAAGTCATCTATCTCACAGTTCAAAGAATTTCAAAAATTTTATAGAAATGTCGATGAATCCAAAAAAGATAATGTAGCGTGGCTGAAAGCAGCAGAAAACGTGAATTTTGCAAGAATCAGAAACACTTCGATCGGTACATTACTGGTAAACATCAGCGAAGGTATGGAGCTGGAACTGGCTGTAACACAGTATGAGCGGATCACTGCTCCCGAGAATTACAAGAGACCGAAAGCAATCTTCACACAGCGGATGCTTGAAGATGCCAGAAAAAAAATAGAAGAACTGGGTTATTTAGATTCACTCCCCCGGCGGTTTGCAACACTGAACGATATTACTGTGAACAATATTCTGTTTGCAAACCGGAATATTAAACCGTCCATTTCCGGCGGAATGGATGCGACAGACTTCTTTGGACAGATGCAGAAAGATATGCAGAATGTTAATCCGAAACGGTTTGACCGAGTGGAAGAGATATCAGAAGAGAAGTTTGTTAATGCAGTGTTGCCAACAGCGCAGACGGTTGAACTGTTCTTCGAAAACAGATTTGCAAAGAACATGGTTTCTCTTATCGCTCCAATTAACCGGGACGCGAAGAGTATGTTTAAATGGGGAAATCCTTTCTCATGGGCGTATTCCGGGAACGTTACCGACAGTCTGATGAAGGAGCATGTAAAGGCTGCTGGTGGGAAAATAGACGGTGTTCTGCGTTTTTCTATTATGTGGAACGATGGTGGCTCTCACAATAGAAACGATGAAGATGCGCACTGTATTGAGCCGGGCGGTTATCATATTTTTTTCGGCAGAAAGATCGACAAGATGACTGGCGGTATGTTGGATGTTGACATTATAAATCCAGCCCTCGGTGTTCCAGCTGTTGAAAACATCACATGGCCTGATATCGACAAGATGAAAGAAGGTACATATCAGTTCTTCGTGCACACCTATAGCGGCCGTGGTGGACGCTGGGGATTCAGAGCGGAAATCGAATTCGATGGACAGATCTATCACTATGATTACCATCATGATACAAGAACAGGAGGGGATTACCCAATAGCGGATGTGATTTTGAAAGACGGGAAGTTTACCATTAAGGAACATATGCCGTCAAATATTTCAAGCAATGAAGTTTGGGGACTGAAAACAAATCAGTTTATCCAGGTATCGATTATCTGTTATTCTCCGAATTATTGGGATGAGCAGAAAGGTATTGGACATCAGCATTTGTTCTTCATGCTGAATGGTTGCACCAACACTGAAGAGCCGAATGGATTCTATAATGAGTTCCTTAATAATGAACTAACTCCTCATAAGAGGGTTATGGAAGCGCTTGGCGGCAAGGCGCATGTTCAGAGTGCGGATAATCAGTTATCTGGGGTGGGATTTTCCATGACGAAGAGATCTGATGTTATCGTCAAGGTTACTGGAGCAACGGAACGCATCATGAGAGTAATGTTTTAAGAAGGAGAGCAAAATGGAGAGAAATTTGTTTGAAATCGCAACCAGGAAGAAGTTTCGCTATCCATACAATGGCATGATCTCAACTGAGGATCTGTGGGATTTGCCTGTGGAAAAACTGGATACCATTTATAAAAAGTTGGCAAAGGAGAAGAAGAACGGTGAAGAAGACAGTCTTCTTACCCTGAAAACAAAGAATAATGATCTGGAAGATTGCATCGAGATTGTAAAGTTCGTTGTTGCTTATAAGCTCAACGCTGCGGAAGAGGCCATGAAAAAGGCTGAGGCAAGACAGAAGAATCAGAGAATCATGGAACTGATTGCAAAGAAACAGGATGAGAAGCTGGAAAGTCTTCCGATTGAGGAACTTGAAAAACTGCTTGATGGCGATGTGCGATAATCTGGAAGAAGATTGTATCATGAGGGGATTGGCATGTGGATGAAAGCTAAAAACGGCAACTTCGTCAACATGGACCAGATGGAGTGCGTGTGTGTTAACAGGATGGACGGCAGGCAGCTTGTGGCAATCAGTCCCACAGGAAAGTCATATGTTATGGCGGAATGTGAAAAGCCGGAAGACACGGTGGAACTTCTCGAGAATGCGGCTCTCGTCCTGAACAGAATGATGGGGAGTGAAAATGAAACATAAGTGTGATGACTGTTGGTGGTACTGGTGGGGCGTACAAGGCCCCGTCTGCCATCATACATCAACGATTGAGGAAGATTGGAAAGATAATGGTCGGACTTGTCCATGGTTCGACCCGAAAGACGAGAAAAACGAGCAGGAGGATCCAGTAGACATCTGGAACTAAAAGATGAGAACAAGATCAGGAAATAAGAAAGTTGAAAAACCTTTCCCATTGGAAACACTGCTGAAGACATGGCCGTGGAATCTTGTGTCTGATATCGTCACCCGGAAATATGATTATCCTTCCGATGATAAGGAAGCCTATCAGAAGGCAGTGAAAGAGAATCAGCTGTTTACTGCGAAACTGTATGTACCCGGATTTCTGGAGGTGTTAGAAGACCTGACAGACCGGGAGCAGAAGGTGCTGCGTCTTCGTTATGAAGAAGGCATGACTTATGAACAGACCGGGAACGAGTTTGGCGTGACCCGTGAACGGATCAGACAAGTGGAAGAAAAGGCTATGAGAAAGCTGAGAAATCCGTTTTTTGCAAAGCAGTATATCCTGGTGGATGCTAAGACCACACAGAATCTGAAAAAGGAAAACGAGGACCTTATGCTTCAGGTGGTCTGCCTCCGGGATAAGCTGAAGAAGATCTATGATGCGGTTGGCGTACATCCGGACGAAGCAGAGAAAAAGGCAAAAGAGGCGGTTAAGCCAGAGCCGAAACATTTGCCGAGCATCGACGAAATGGAACTGTCGGTCAGGTCTTACAACTGTCTGAAAAGAGCCGGAATCAACACCATCGACCAGCTGAAAGGTAAAACGAGTAAAGACCTGATGCGTGTCAGAAATCTCGGCAGAAAATCCATGATCGAGGTGATTACCAAAGCAAAAGAATGGGGAATCACAATCCCTATGGTTGCGGAGGATGGTGATGACTGAGAACGCCCAGAAGAAAATCGGCAGGATGTATGAGCTTTTCGGCCACTGTGAAAACAACGAAGCAATTTGCAAAAACTGTAAACACCTGACAAGTTATACCGCTAACCGGAGGTGGTATAAATGCGAATGTTTCGGAAACAGCAGTTCTGAAAGCACAGATTGGCGTATCGGTTGGCTGGCCTGCGGTCTCTACAACAAACCTTATGATGGGAAGCCTGTTGTGGAGATCCGGGCAAGGAAAAAGAAAAAGGATCTGCAGGTAGAAGGGCAGATGGAGATGGAGTTGTAGATGGCAAAACATGAACTGTGGGAGTTGCAGTCGATGCAATCCTCTCCCCTGAGTGTGAAGGTTGCACTCACAAAACAGAGAATCCGGGAATGGGTAAACCACTATGGCTTAGACTCCGTTTATGTTAGCTTTTCTGGTGGTAAGGATTCTACGGTGTTACTACATATCGCCAGAGAAATGTATCCAGAAATGAAGGCGGTGTTCGTAGATACTGGTCTGGAGTTTCCAGAGATCCGGGACTTCGTAAAAACCTTTGACAATGTCGATTGTGTAAAGCCAAAGATGACCTTCAAACAGGTGATTGATAAGTACGGATACCCGATGATTTCAAAGGAAGTCGCTGAATGTGTATATGGTGCGAGAAGGTACTTGACAAGTGTCCTGGAGTCTGAAACCGTCTTGACAGACAGACAGACAGACAGACAGACAGACAGACAGACAGACTTGCTTATGAATACCGCTTTGAAAGACTATGCGGACTCGGAAAGTTTAAAAAATCAAACGGTGGGGGTACGACAACAAGTACCGGAAACTCAGAGGAATCGGAGAGTATTCCAGAAACTTACCGGGCAAGGGAAATATGGGAAGCAATTCTAAAATGTCAGACAATAGGAATGGGGGGGGGAGGAAGAGTCAGAGACTTCGCCAACCTTACTGGGATCAGGACTAATAAATCACGCGCTATCGATTGCAGGTTATGGAAAAACTATCGACAATTTGCGGGTACAGAGGATGATGGGAATAAATCTTCTGACGGGAAAAGCGAGCCAGGAGAGTATCCCTAGCGAGAAAGACAGGTCCATGTTTTCCTGCGAAAAGTATCAGTTCTTCCTTGATGCGCCATTTGAGATCAGTAATGCCTGTTGCAATGTCATGAAAAAGTCTCCCACCAAGAAGTATGCAAAAGAGACCGGGAGATATCCGATAACAGCACAAATGGCATCAGAAAGCAGACTGCGGTCTCAGCAGTGGCTCAATCATGGCTGTAATGGTTTTGACATGAAAAGCCCGATATCGAATCCGATGTCTTTCTGGTTTGAACAGGATGTGCTGGCGTATGTGGTTGAGAATCATCTGAAATTGGCAAGTCCATACGGGCAGATTATTGCCGATGACGGTGAACAAATTGACGGACAGATAAGCCTTTCTGATTTCGGTGTCCTCGATCTTGAAAGACCGTTACTAAAAACAACAGGGCTTGAAAGAACCGGCTGTGCTTTCTGCGGATATGGATGCCATCGAGAAAAGAGACCGAACCGGTTTGAACTGATTGATGTGGTATCAAATCCTACCATCAGGGACTTCTGTATGAGAGGCGGAAGGTTTGAGGGAACAACAGGACTTTGGAAGCCTGACGAAAGAGGCCTGGGGATGTGGTTCGTCATCCAGTGGATAAACTTTGCTGGCAACTTCAGCATCTACATTCCAGAGTATGAACGGTACGAAAAAGAGTACGGAAATGAGTTTACCAGAATGTTTCTGGAACAGGCAAAAGAGATTGGTGTAAGGGAAGTGGAAGAGCGGAAGGCAAGACGGAAAAGCCGCCAAGCAAAGAAATAAAAACACGAATTCCGCATTTTAAGTGCCGAATTTGACAAAATATTGCAGATTTTGGGGTTTAAACGGAAGAAATGGGGTTTTAAATGGCGATTGAGGTTGTTTACACAGATGATATTCCTGGAAGCTGCCGGGAGTGTAAATTCTATCTCGGCATGTGTGGAATCACGAAAAGGAAACTGCATCTGGAGGACTATTATACCGAAACGGGGAGACCTGAGTGGTGCCCGCTGACAGAGTATCCGGGAGGCAATAATGAAACTGAATGACATCATAAAGAAAAAGGCTGACCTGATCAAGGAAGGATATAAAATTGAGAACGAAATGATCAGATGGGTCGATGTAAAGGTATATGGCCATTTTGGAAACACGGTGTGCCTGGAAATAATGGGGCAAAATTGCTATCTGTTTGGTTCATTCATGTGCACCGGTAATACAGGTATGCTTATCAAAGCTTTTATCGAACTGTTTGATTTAACAGAGGAAGATGGTGTCCGCATAAGTGATATCAAGAACCTTCCATGTCAGGTAGTCTTGGATAGCCACGGTACATGTGTGGTCGGATTTGGACATTTCATGAAAGATCGGTTTGTCATGGATCACGAATTTGCCAAGATCGATGATAAATGATCATGATAGGGGACATGAACATGGATAAATCAAGTGAGGAATACAAAGAGTTTAAGGCGAAATATGAAGCTGATCAGAAATTCCGCAGAGATCATCCTGAACTGTATCCCTGGTTTGAGTATAAGATGTTTGGATTCCATCAGATGTCATATCTTTCTGATAGCGAGGTAGAAGAGGCTGTAAAGTTCTATCACCTGCACAAGACATCAAAGGGATGGGAGCGGTACGGAAGACAGCCGATTGTGATTCTGAGAAGGGAGAAGACAGCCAATGTGGGAAAAGTAACCGCCAATTAAAGGCAGGCAGAGGGGATGCGCATTGAATCCTGTCTATGATGTTGCACCTATGGATATGCTGATTGCTGTCGGTTTTGGCGATGCGAAAGTGACGAAGGACAACGAAACGATTTATACAGAGCCAACAGAATATGATCCTGAACACGAAGACGGATTCTGGTGTACACAGGATGCCGAGAATGAAGCACTGAAAGATCCTGACCATGATTGGAGAATCGTTCTGTATGCTCCGCTTTACGGACGGACATTTCAGAGACAGGCTCCGGGAGAATGGGTTCTGGTGGCAGAGAATAGAGGGTTTGCGTGATGATCCCTGAATACGAAGAATGGGAAGAAGCCTTTAGAAGAATGATGAAGATGGTGGAGGACACAAGAAAAATCTCCGCTACCATCGGAGAAATCAGCCTGATGAAATATCCGCATCCTGAGACACATAAGATGGAAGTGCGGCGCTATCAGGAAGGCTGGAATGCAGCTATAGACCGAATTTTGAACATGGAAGAGGTAAAGACAGATGGTAATGCTTAATGATACTGTTGCAGATATCCTTAGAAATTACATTGAGGCATACTGTGATGCGGACGGGAATGAAGAGCGGTTGCTCATTGCTGCAAGGCTTGTCGGAGCATTAGATATGGCACTGGCTACTGCGGAGGTAAATGATGGGAACTAACTACTATGTGGTGCCAAACCGTCCGAGCGTGGAAAATCCGATTCACATCGGCAAATCATCTTTCGGATGGAAATTTCTTTTTCATGAAGTGCATGACACTTGGAATAATCCGCCGATTGTCTGGGAGCGGTTCGAAGATGTCCGGGACTGGCTGAAGAAGTACACGGTGGACAGCAAGGATTTTGTGATCATGGATGAGTACGACCGGATTATCAGCTATGACGAGCTGATGGATATCATCGCCACGAAACAGCTGACGGATAATCAGGATGACTTCCTGTACAACAAAAATGTAGGCGGCTACCGCTTTGAGGAAGGGGAGTTTTGTTGATGGCAATGAGCAGAATTAAAGGGAGATATGTGGCAACTGTAGAGGTTGATTTTGATGCTGAACGTGAACCCGGAATGATTCCAATCGAAGAAATACAGGAGAGGTTTCGTAACAACACGCTTACAGAAATGATTCAAGAGACACTTGCAACCGGATTTTACTACGGAAAAGTACAGGTGACACAGCAGTACGCAGACATCTACGAGGTGGAAGAATGAGCGGAGAGGTGTGTGGAGACAACCGTTTTGAATTGATAGACAAGTACAAGAGAAAACTGATTGAAGCAACGAATATTGAAGCGTCCACAGATGAGATGGCAGTCCTTGATGAAATTCTGTTCCGTTTCTGGCAAGTGGGATGGCTTCATAAATTAGAGCTAACTGAAAGTGCGAGTGATCTAATAGACAGAAAAACGGTGCTGTGGCTAATAGAAAATGGAAGTAAGAAAATAGATTGGGGGCAGAGCAAAGACGGTGATGCATTCAAGTCATTTACGGAAGGTTTATATTGGATGATTGCAGATAGGAACGATATTCCATCCGTAGAACCAGAATGGAAGACCGGGAGATGGATTAAGCCCACAGGAATGATGCCACCAGAATATCACGGTCATTATGAATGTTCAGAATGCGGAGCGTGGGCAGGAAGACCATGGCATAGGCCGTGGAGTGGTGTCGTGCTGTCAAGGCATTGTCCCGGATGCGGTATTAAAATGGAGAATGCAAATGAAGAATGAAATTAGATCACAGACCGAAGATAAAGTCCGTACACAGCTAACCTTCTGCGCAAATCTGATTGACCGTCTGAGAGCGGATATCAGAGACAGCATCGAAGCGCAGGCAAAAGACCCTTGGGATACCTACAATCAGATGAGATATCACAGCAGGTACGAAAATGAGATTATCAGGATTCGCCGGGAACTGCTGAAAGCGGCGAAGATGCTGGAGGGATGATGTGTAAGTTTTGCGATGGAATAGCAAGTATAAAAGATTGCCAT
>CAMOJA010000011.1 GCA_946616535.1 uncultured Bacteroidales bacterium
ACTTTCTTTCTCATAATTAATCAATTAAAGTGTCCAAAAAATTGGGGTCAGTACAGGCTTTTCTCCCCTTTTCGTCATACGAATGTCGCGGTAATCTCGCGGTAATCACGCGGTAATCACCCGCTAATCACGCGCTTTTGGATGTATTTTTGTCTTATTTTTTTTGTTATTTGGACGTAATTTTTTTGTTATTTGGACGTAATTTTTTTGTCATTATTTTGCAGAAAAATTTGCGTATGTCGATTTTTTGTCGTACCTTTGCAGAAAATACTGCAATGGGGCAGAAATACAGAAAAAATAAATACAGAAAAAATAAATACAGAAAAAGTAAATACAGAAAAAAATACAGAAAAAGTATTTATGAAAACTAACAAACTCTTTTTATGAAAACTAACAAATTCTTTTGGGTTATCGCCATGATAGCCTTTATGGTGCCGGAGATGGCACAGGAGATTGCGGCGGCGGAGCCGGAGATGGCACAGGAAATTGCGGCAGAGGAGCCGGTGATCATCACCGCCCCGGACACAACGATCGACAAGACCGCTTATACCTTATCCGATCAAGGCATCACCATCGCTGTTTCGTACGGATCAGCGTACCCCGCGGACCATGCGTACAATAACATCGACGTGACGTATTTCGGCGTTCTTGCCAATGGGAGTATGACTATTTCCGCCGGCGAAAACATCCGCGGCATTGCGGTCAACGGATGGGCGAAGCAGAACTTCAGCGCGTCGTGTGATTACGGAAATATCGACTACATCTCCGATGAGGCAGCGGACGCCGTCGGCGAACCGGTTCTGACGATTAGCGACATTAACCATCCGTCGGTGACGATCTCCTGTGACAAGCAGCTCCGCTGTTTCAGCATCGAGGTGTATTTCTCCGAGAACCCCGACGCCCCGCAGGAAGAGGCGACGGATACCGTGCGTCTGGAGATGGTAAGGGCGGTAGCGCAAGACTACTCGGAGGACACCACGTACTCCAGCGAAGGGGCGTACAGTTATTGGCTGATGTTAGCGCCCGAGGCGGGCTATCCCGAGGTTTGGCTCGATCTCTACGCTGCGGTCAAAGGTGATCTGTCCGGCGAGTACTCGTTGTATAACTACAACGTAGGCGACTACACATATGTGCAGCTGGGCGCTTCGTCGCTGGATTACGAGTACGCTTATGATCAGGAGTTTACGATCACCAAGTCCGGCAGCAACTACCGCATCGAGGGCTATGTGATTGCCGAGAATGATGTACAGTATGAATTTGTATTTGAGGGACCTGTATCGTTCGTGAAAAAAGGAGACGAAGAAGGCGTAGAGAACGTAGAGCCCGACTCCTTGCGAAGCGTCAAGATCCTGCAAGACGGACAACTCATGATCCTGCGAAACGGCAGGAAATACACCGTCTTAGGGATATAAAAAGCACGATAATTCATATTTTTCTTGCATATATCAAAAATTTTGCGTACCTTTGCACCCGCAAAGGTTTTTGCACGTAATAAAAACAACTATGGCAAGTACAAAACAAGAAATTATTGAGGAGCTCAAAGCGTTGCTGCAACAGGAAGACGTAGCCGCTATCAAGGAGCAGGTAGATCATCTGAAAACACGTTTCTATTCCACCGCCGGGGAGGCTGAGGAAGCAGGTGCGGAAGTAGAAGAAGAGTTTAAGGCTTTATTGGCGCAATATAAATCCAAGCGCGCTGAGGTAGCCGCCGTTCAGGCCAAAGAGGAGGAAGCCAACCTCGCTCGCAAGGAGGCAATCCTCGCGAAGATGAAAGAGATGGCGGAGGACGAGAACGCCGACGGCGTCATGGCGAACCTGCAGAAGATGCGCGAGCTGCAAGCCGAGTGGAAGACCATCGGTGCCGTTCCGGCGACCAAGAATCAGGAGATCCGCAAGGCGTACCAGCAGTACCAGGAGCAGTTCTACGACCTCGTGAAGATCAATATTGAGCTGCGCGATCTGGATTTCAAGAAGAATCTGGAACTCAAGACCCTCCTTTGCGAAGCCGCAGAGAAACTGCAGGACAACGAGAATATCGTGGAGGCGAGCCGTGCGCTGCAGAATCTTCATGACGAGTGGGCAGAGATAGGTCCTGTAGCCCGTGAGCTGCGTGAGGACCTCTGGAACCGCTTCAAGACCGCTTCGACCATCATCAATAAGAAGCATCAGGCATATTTCGACGAGCTGCATGCCAAAGAGCAGGCGAACCTCGAAGCCAAACAGGCCATCATCGAGCAGCTCAAACAGATCAACGAACCCCTCGTGAACGGCGAACCCATGAGTGCCAAGCAGTGGGAAGAGTTGACCGAGAAAATCCAGGGCCTGCAGAACGAATGGCGTAAGATCGGTTTTGCGCCGAAGAAATTCAACCAGTCCATCTACGATTCTTACCGCGCAGAGTGTGACCGCTTCTTTGCAACCAAGAAAGAGTTCTTCCTCGAACTCCGCGAGCGCCGCAAAGAGCGTGAACAACGCCATAAGGAATATCTGGAGCGTCAGAAAGCCCGTGAGGAACGTCAGAAAGCACGTGAGGAGCAACGCCAGGCCTTTATCGCCAAAGGCGGAGACAGTCTCCGTCGGATGCACGAACGACTCAAACAGGAGATCCAGACCGCAGAAAACAACATCCTCTTCTTTACCGCTAAATCCAAGACAGCCAACAAGTTAGTCGATTCCATGCAGAAGAAGATCGAGGACCTCAAAGCACAACTGGCGGACATCGAGAAGAAGATGAACGAGGAATGAACGCGTTAATCGAATATAAAAATGTGGAGGTCTATCAGGCGGACCAGATCGTGCTGCACGACGTGAACCTGACCGTTGAGCGCGGGGAGATGATTTATCTCCTGGGCAAAGTCGGTAGCGGCAAGTCCTCGCTGATGAAGACGTTCTACGGCGCGCTGCCGATCATCAGCGGCGAGGCGAAGGTGTTGGACTACGACATGTGTACCATCCGCCGCCGCAAACTGCCGTACCTCCGTCGCCGTCTGGGCATCATCTTTCAGGATTATAAGCTGCTCACCGATCGTTCTGTCGAGGAGAACCTCTTGTTCGTCCTCCGTGCGACCGGATGGAAAGACAAGAAACTGATGGCGGATCATGTACGTGAGATCCTGAAGCAGGTAGGCATGGAGACCAAGGCGTACAAGCGTCCGTACGAGCTCTCCGGAGGCGAGCAACAACGTGTGGTCATCGCGCGCGCCTTGCTCAACACGCCGGAGATCATCCTCGCCGACGAGCCGACGGGAAACCTCGATGCCGAGACAGGAAAAGAGATCATGGACCTGCTGTACTCCATCTCCCAGGCCGGCATCACCGTCCTGATGTCCACTCATAACTTACATTGGCCGGAGTTATACCCCGGTAAGAAATGGTCGTTTGAAGGAGGAAGGGTAATCGTATGACAATCAACGAGATACAGGACGAGCTGATCGAAGAATTCGAGTTCATCGAGGACTGGACGGAGCGTTACCAGTTACTGGTGGATTATGCGAAGGAACTGGAAAAGAACCCATTTCCGGAAGCCGATAGAACGCAGAGCAACCTCATTGACGGATGCCAGTCGAAAGTGTGGTTCACCTGCAAGTATGAGGACGGCAAACTCATTTTTAATGGCGATTCCGAAGCCCTTTTGGTAAAAGGTATCGTAGCGTTGCTGATCCATGTCCTGAGCGGGCATACGCCCGAGGAGATCGCGAATGCGAATCTCTATTTTGTGGAGAAAATAGGTTTGTTGGAACACCTCAGTCCGACCCGTAGCAACGGCGTCGTAGCGATGATCAAACAGATGAGACTGTACGCCTTAGCCTACAGTGCTAAAGGTTAGGGGCTAAAGATTAGAGATTAGAGGTTAGAGGAGAGGAACTCATAGAGTTCCTGAGCGATGCGCTCGTCGGAGTCTTCATCGCATATTTCTACATCGAGAATATGATGCGCACGGCTGTAGAACGGCTCACGCGCTTCGAGTTGAGGAGCTATGAAAGAGAGTAGCTCCTTTTCTGTGCGACCTTGCAGTACCGGCCGTTCACTCAGATCCGTCAAGGCAAGTCGTTTGGCCAAGTGCTCGGGTTTCCACCGGATATAGATACTCGTACCTAACTCACGGAGACAATCCATATTGTCTTCCCAGCACGGATAACCGCCTCCGGTAGCATAAATGACCTTCTCAAACGGCGCAGCGTCCGCTATGTCCTCCACGACGTATTTCTCTTTCTTGCGGAAATCCTCAATGCCGAATGTGCGGATATATTCTGCGGTAGTGTAGCCGTGGATCTCCTTGAACGCCTCGTCCAGATCCACAAAATGCCAGCCGAGTTTCTCAGCCAGCAGACGTCCGGCAGTAGTCTTGCCGGCTCCCATATAGCCCACTAAATAAATAGGAAGTTCCATGATTAGTATTCCCAGGTATCATTGTCCTTCCAGACAATCTTACCGTCCTCGATAGTGGCGAGCGGGAAGATAGAAGAGAAGGGTGGAGTGACGGTGCGGATGAGTTGCCACTCCTTATTATATACACGCGCGCACGAAGAACACTGCGGCGCGCAAGCGGTCATGACAACCAGCGTCGAGTCCGTGTATTGATAGACCTCCAGACGTGTGCTATCCGTCAGAGCGATCCGCTCGTACGGACCGTCCTGCACCTCTATCTGAGGCCGATGACCCATCTGGAACAAGTCCGTGATGAGCGATAGTGATATAGAGAGTAAGAGTAATCTCATTGAATCAATGCTACCGCGTAGGCGGCAATTCCTTCTTCACGACCGACGAAACCTAAATGCTCCGTGGTCGTGGCTTTGATGTTTATTTGGTTCGGCTCGACGCCCATAACTTCCGCCAGGCAATCTACCATCGCCGGAATATGCGGATTGAGTTTCGGCGCTTGTGCGCAGATAGTGAGGTCGCAGTTACCGAGTTCATACCCCTCCTTGCGGATCATCTCCATGACGCGACGAAGAAGAATCTTTGAGTCGATACCTTCGTACTCATTGCCTTTGGTATCGGGAAAATGATAGCCGATGTCGCGCATGGCGGCGGCACCAAGGAGCGCGTCACACAACGCATGGATCGCTACGTCAGCGTCCGAATGACCCGACAATCCACGCTCACACGGCACCTCAATTCCCCCTAACCACAATTTGCGGTCAGGGGCGAATTGATGCACATCATATCCAAAGCCAATACGCATGTCTTTAAACTTTCGACTTATTTCTTCTTGTTATCTACGAGGTCTTTGATTCCATAGAGGTCAAAGCCCAGCGTGAAGCGCATGGTCTGATCCAGCGGGTTGGATGCTGCCAGACCAACGCAGTAAGAGACATCGAGCGTTACGATAGAGAGGTGGAAACCGGCACCGAAAGTGATGACATTACGGTTACCTTTGTAGTAGTTCTCGTAGCTGTAACCAACACGAGCGAAGAACTGCTTGTTGTAGCTATACTCGATACCTGCGCCCCAACGAACCTCTTCGAACTCCTCTTTCGCACCGCCCGGAGCGTCTGCAAAGGACTGGAACCAACCCTTAGCGGGGTTGATAGCAGAGTAAGCGTCCTGGCTGTACTTGCCGGTGACCTTGTCATCAGCGAACTTCGAGTAACGGGTCGGAACGAGCATCTTGTTCGTCTCGAGGTTGAAGGTCAGGAAGTTGTACTTGTTCAGCGGCAACTCATAACCTACACCGAGGTTCATGCTTGTCGGGATGAAGTTACTCGATCCGTCCTCTGCGTAGGTCATCTTACCACCTAAGTTCTTGAGGGTGAAACCGAGCGAGAAATGGGAGGTACCCATCGGCAACTCAATCGGCTGTTTGTAGTACAGACCGATGTCTGCAGCCATAGACCAAGCCGCGTGCATCTCACCTGCGGTAGAGGTCGAACTGTTCACACCGTTGTTGAGGTCCGAATACAAGAAGCGAACGGCTACCGACATAGATACATACTCGTGCAACTTGCGGAAATAACTGAGGTCAAGAGCCCACTCGTTCGGACGTACGTCCTGCAGTTTGGTTCCGTCCATCGTCGTTAACGCGACGTCACCCATCGAGAAATACGTGAAGCTGGCACCGATACCGCCGCCCAGATCACCGAAGTTATAGAAACCTGCGAGATAAGCCAGGTCGATGTCGCCTACCAACTTACGCAACCACGGCGTGTAGTTAGCGGTAATACCGCCCTTGGAATACATGTAAGCGTACTTGGCGGGGTTCCAATACTGCGAGTTAAAATCCGCCTCTGTAGCTACACCTACATCGCCCAGACCGGCTGCACGGGCATCCGGAGCGATGGACAAGGAAGGCATAGCCGTGATAACAGGATTAGGAGTCGGTTCTGTTTGCGCGCTCATCGTAGCTGCAAAGAGCAGAGCCACCATAGAAATACTGATTTTTTTCATTGTGTTATGTTTTGATTTTTTTGTTTTACGATATTTCGATATTTCGATATTTCGATGTTTGGTAATCTTCAAGCGATATGCTTCATAGGCATTGTACAGACTAATATTTGGTTATACATTATTTTTATTTCGTTACAATAATCTTACCCGAGGTAGTGCTGTATTTGCTGCTCGCGGATTTGATCTTTACGGTGTACATGAATACGCCCGGGTGGAGACCCAACTCCGAGAGGTTAATCGCTACCTGGTCGGGGTTCTCCTGCTTATGGCTGTATATCATCTGCCCGTTTATGTTATAGAGGTAAATCTCTGTGCTCAGTAACTCATCCGGCTGGTCGTAGTTAACCATCAGGTTCAGTACGCCGCTCTGCCGTACGGGGTTCGGGTAGCTGATAACCGAATAGATGGACGGATCGAGCCCTGCCTCAACAATGAAGTTCAGGCTCTTCGTCGTGCTGTTGTTCAGCAAATCCCATGCGCGGAAGGTCAGACTATGAGGACCGTCCGGCAGTTCACCCATAAGGTAACTGACCTGACCGGAGGTATAACTGTCGTTCGCCGACGTGAAATACTCGTTAAGGACGTAAATCTGCTTTGGATCGTTATCTACAATCATCATCAAGTCATGTCCGATACCTGCGCCTGCGGTGTTGATGCCGTTCTGGTCATGCAGATCTGCAAAGAACCGCGGAGTAGAGTAGGTCTTACCGCCGTCCTGGAAGGCTTTGTTGTTGAGGTATATTTCCATCTCGGGACCTATGGTGTCGGCACTCAATATTTCTCCCGTTCCGCCGATGACGAACTCCTCGTAATGACCCACAGCTTCCGCTTTGTCCTCTTCATCGTCGCTCATGGCATAATAGACGATGCGCCCGTTGCCGTAGTTATAACGTATATCCTTCGGCACCATGAACGAGTAGTTGAACTCGCCCTCTTCTACCGCTGCCGAACCCGTGAAGAGCATACCGGGGTAGTCGTTGTATTGCAACTCTTTCGCCTCTTCGTTCTCTTTGGCATCGTTGTCACGCGTAGTGATGACCTGCATCTTGTCGTAGATCGTGATATCCACTTTGCCGTTGAAATCCGTTACCGTCCGGTTGTCCTCATCCACGATGCGCCCTTGTACCTGTTGCACGCTCAGGGCATGAAGCGTGTCTATATCGGTCACGGTCTCTACGTAGTAGTTCGTCGGGTAATTGAGCCGCATGGCGGGATCTCCGAACAAGACGTACGCCATCTTGTTCTCGTCGTAGCCCAGCGCGTTCTTACCCTTGGCGACCGCTTCGCCTATAGTAGCCTCGTAATGGAAGGTGTTCGTATGCTTGAAGAGTTCTGCCGTCACGGAACGACTGAGTTTGGTGTTACCTGTTGCATAAACCGTACGCGTTGCAGCCAGTACAGCTATAGCTCCGCCGCGGGAGTTCAGCATGGCTGTCTCCGCTGCACAGCGTTTTCCTCCGTCGAACTGAGCGAAGCTGCACGTAGCAAAGAGCCAGAAAGCCTGATTCTTATTGCTCATCAACTCGATGTCCCGCATGTTAAGAATGGACTCGTTGGTGATGGCGTTATAACCGCCATGACCCGAGTAGTTGAAATAGAGCACGCCGTTACGCAGGAGGTTCTGGATCTTGTTCTTGGCTAAGGGATAACTCTCGCCGCTCGCGTTCATCTCCTGGGGATAAGCATCCAGATAAACCTTATGTATTATGAAATCCGGATTGCCCACACGCGTCAACTCGGCACTTGCCTCGGCGGTCTCCGTATGCGTACCGTGCTCGCCGTCGTCCGCCAGATAAGCAATCTGGTTCTTCCATTTGCCGGTCTGCTCGTTGTTAATATACGCGATGAGTTTGTCGATCGTCCCTTGTGCTTCTTCTACGCTCGTTACCGGCAGACGTCCTACGCCTATATCCATCTTTCCGCTGGCATCACGTGTACCCTCGTTATCGTCCAGGAAACCGAAGTAGTCATCCGTTGCATAAGCGTTAACCTCGTTTGTAGAGTTCTCCGCCTGGTACGTCAGCAACAATGCGGAACCTGAGGTGGCAAGGATCTTTCGGTTGTCAAACGAACCATGACCGAGCAGCAACAACCATCTTGGTTTCTGACCGGTGCCGTTGTTCGCACGGTCGTAGAGCATCTTCATCAGCCACCTGTACGCCGTAGCGTCCGGGGTGCCTGAAGAGAACTCGTTATACACCTGTTGGTCGGTCACTACCGCCCAGGTGATTCCTTCTTTGTGTTGGTGCGCTTGCGCCAGACGCGTTGCAAGAGCTACATACTCGCTCGGGCAGATGATGACGTAGTCAATATCGCTCAGCTGATGCAAGTCCTGATTATCGATTGTTCCTACTACGTCAGCCGTCACAAAACTGTTTCCGTTCGTGTTGACCGCTACGTACTCATGGATGCCGTCTGCCTGGGTGCCGACCCAGGTCATCTCGTTGCCCGAGAGGGTCGTCGGCATGCGTTGGATAGCAGCTTTGTCGGTGATGTCCCAGATCTGAATACCCGCATTCGCGTTTGTCAGATGGAACCGCACGGGCACCGAACTGTTCTTGTTTGTGAGCGTTCTTACCGTCATGTACGAGCCGTTCATAATCATCTCGCGCGGGGTGCTTAACTCAATATAGTTGAGCCATCCTATGGCGCTGTTGAGGCTGCTTTGGTAACGCACTTGTACCTGCTGGCTCTGCGCGTCCGATGCCGCCAAGACGGTGATCGTACCGGGCTGACCGCAGTCGTAGTTATCTTTGTATTTGGGAATATTTACCGATTTGGAGGACGAGTTGAGTGTGGCTGTGAACTGCGTTGCAATCGAAGCGTACCCTGCTACATCCACAACGGCCGTACTCTGCTCAGACGTCAAGGCATCCGGGGTCGTGAAGGTGAAGCTGCGTTTTGAGCCGTTCACAAACGTCTCGCCGTAGAACGTACGACCGCCGCCGGACACGCCGCTTCGGTCAATCAGGTTGATACTGTCTTTGTCGTGTACCTGCAACATCGGATAGCTCGTTACGTCAGTAGCAGTGCCGCTTATCGGCTCGCCTGCTACAGGCGCCAAAGGCGTACCGACGTTCTCTGTCAGAAAATAGTAGCCGTAGTTAGAATAGGTGTTGCGCGTGTGTACAAACCGTCCGTTAGAGTTGTCGTAAACCCAGCTGATCGGTCCCTGAACATAAAACAGCACATAGTCGTTTCCGACAAACACCGGTACTTGCGGCAGGTCGTCGATATTGGGTTTGCTGAAATCCTGTGTCTTCATCGCGCCGCCGTAACCGTACACACGAACCTGTGCGGGATGGCTGATACCGGCGGCTTCCAGCTCGCTGAACGTCATCTTACATACGCCGCTCTCGCTCACACGGATCTTCACCCAGCTGCCGTTCGCCAGCACCGAGTGACTCTGGTATGTATGAATACCCGCTACGGCAGACAGCCATAACGATAATAGCAGTACTATAGAAACAATTTTCTTCATTTGATCTTGCAATACAATTTCTCTTCTCCGTCGATCTCTATGCGGATGATTTCTTCTTTCTCCACCTTCCTTGGAGCAACTGCCCGTTGGATATAAATCAAGTCCCCTTGCCGGATGGTCATCACCTTGCTGGCTCTTGCAACCGCCTCTTCGGGCGAAATAACCAATTCATCATTGAGCAGCTCTGCTGCGCTCATTTCATCATGGTTAATCCATTCTCCTATTGCCAGCGAGTAGTCAAACGCGATCGCTTCCGTCCAGGGCTTGCCTTCCTTCTGCGCCTTGCGCGCCAGATCCATCGCAATGAAATCTGCTCCGGGAGCCACGGCGTCGTAATAACGGCTCGCGAACTTAGGTGCTATCTCTTTTCCCAAGCGGCTCACTCTGAGAATCACGCACTCCGTCACGCCTAACTCGCTCGTCCCGTCGGGTAGGAACATCGGCTTGCGGCCGTTCAGCAGACAACTGTCGCCTTTGAGTACCATTTGCACCCCTGAGTCGTGATATATGAAGCCTATGATTTTCATCTCCGAAAAAAGCGCACAAAGTTACAACTTTTTTTTGACATATGCAAGCAATTAAGTAAAAAGTATAACTTTTTCTTAAAAATCGCCGTTATTTCGCCCGTATAAATAGTTGTACCGGCGTGCCTTCGAAGTCCCACCACTCGCGCAGTTTGTTCTCCAAGAACCGTCTGTACGGCTCTTTGACGTACTGCGGCAGGTTGGCGAAGAACACAAAGGTCGGAATCTGCGTGTTCGGCAGCTGGGTACAATACTTGATCTTAATGTACTTGCCTTTCCATGCGGGCGGCGGGTAGTTCTCGATGAGCGGCAGGAATTTCTCGTTCAGCTGCGCGGTCGGAATCTTCTTGTTTTTGTTCTCGTACACGTGCAGCGCAGTCTCTACCACCTTGAAGATTCGCTGTTTGGTTACGGCACTCGTGAAGATGATCGGGAAGTCTGTGAACGGCGCAATTCGTTCGCGAATGGCACTTTCGTAGGCTTTAATATCCTGATTCGTCTTGCTTTCTACCAAATCCCACTTGTTGATGCACACTACCAGACCCTTCTTGTTTTTCTGAATCAGCGAGTAGATATTCAAATCCTGCGCTTCGATGCCACGCGTCGCGTCGATCATGAGGATACATACGTCGCTGTTCTCGATGGCGCGGATGGAACGAACGACCGAGTAGTACTCCTGATCTTCCGTCACTTTCGCTTTCTTACGGATACCCGCTGTGTCCACAAGATAAAAATCCTTGCCGAATTTATTGTACCGCGTATAGATCGAGTCGCGTGTCGTACCGGGAATGTCGGTCACTATCGTACGCTCCTCACCGATGAAAGCGTTGAGAATACTGGACTTGCCGGCATTCGGCCTTCCGACAATCGCAAAGCGCGGTAACTCCTCCGGCTGCTCGTCCGAGTCGTCTTCTTTGCGGAAACGGCTGACCACCTCGTCCAGCAGATCACCGGTTCCTAAACCGTTCTCAGCGCTCAAAATAAACGGCTCGCCGAGACCGAGTTTATAGAACTCCGCAGCCCCGTATTGGTTCTCGAAGGAATCTACTTTGTTGACGCACAGCACGGTCGGTTTCTTCGCCTGTCGCAACAGGTGTGCCACTTCCATGTCGAATTGCGTCACACCTTCGTTCACGTCCACAACGAGCATCACTACGTCCGCCTCACGAATAGCGAGATCGACCTGGCGGTTGATCTCCGACTCAAAGGTGTCGTCGCTATTAACAACCCAACCGCCTGTGTCGATGACCGAGAACTCGCGTCCGCACCATTCGGCTTTGCCGTACTGGCGGTCACGAGTCGTTCCCGCGGTGTTCATCACTATCGCTCGCCGGGTTCCCGTAAGCCTGTTAAAAAGAGTCGATTTCCCGACATTGGGACGACCCACTATCGCTACAATATTTGCCATAGTTTTATAGTATTTTGTTGTTATTTACAATTTCCGCAGCCTTTGTCGCAGCTCTCGCAGCCGCCATCTCCGCAATGACCTCCACCGCAGCCTCCACAGCCGTGTCTGGGGTTACGTATGGCTTTGAGTTCGCCTTCCGTCACGTCGCGGATCTCTAAGATCTCGCCCTTGAAGTGCAGGTCCTCGCCGGCGTACGGGTGGTTGAGGTCGATTGTCACTTTGTCCTCTGTGATCTCGCATACCTGCGCCTTGACAATCTGACCATCGACAGTGTTCATCGGCACGATTGCACCGACGTACACGCGCTCCTCGTCAAACTCACCGTCGCCGTTGAAGAACATCGTCTTCGGCAGTTCCATGACGCCTTCTTCGAGGTACTCGCCATAGGCGTCAGCGGCTTTGAGCACGAAGTCAAAATGCTCGCCGGCCTTTTTGCCTGCCATGGCTGCCTCAAACGCCGGAAGCATCATTCCTTCGCCGTGACACCATACTAACGGAGTCTCCGCAGTCGCTTTCTCCATCAATTCTTCTTTGCCATCTTCGCCGGCTATATACAGCTCGTACGTGGCTTTTACTACTTTCAGGTTTTCTACCACCATGATACTCTACTATTTGTTGATTGATTACTGTTTTTATCATATTTGAGATCCGCGAGCATCGACGCGTTCACGCCTATGTGGAACGTATAGCTCTTGAACGGACCTATCGGGTTGATACTTGCCGTCATGTTCCAGCAGTGCAGGTCGCGGCTGATGTTAAACGTGCAGGCCGTTACTTTCTTGTATTCGAAGTTGTACGTCATGTTTGCGCTCACTTTCCATCCTTGTCCCAGGCCGATGTTACCGCTCATGGTCAGGCTGTGTGTGAACTTCATCTTGTAGTACATCTTCTCGTAGTCAAACTGATTGCCCGGGGCGTAAGCAAGCGAGTAACTGAGCGACACGCTCCACGGGAAATCGGTCATCACGTAGCCGTCATCGACTTCCTCGTTTTTCTTCTCCCGTTTGGCGTTGCGGTCCATACCTTCGCCGTCTTTCTCCACCGCTGCGAGATCGCCATCCGCTTCGTTCTCCGGTTCGTCTTTGGTCTTACGGCCTTCTAACTTGTCCTTCCATTTCTTGATCGTCTGGTTGGAGATCGAGTAACTGAAACTCCATCGCAGTCCGTCCCAATGAGGGAATCGGCCGTGGTGCCAGTATTGCTTGTTGGTCCGTACCGGTGTCCCGAGTGAATTCAACTCATACATGTACGGATCCAAGTGCGTACTCACGTTCAGGCTGTAGTTGTTCAGATACGGAAATTTCAGACGCAGGTTCACCGTGAATTGATTCCAATTCATACTGTCCGCCGCGAAGTTATAACCGCCGTTGACAGAGAAGTTATCAATCAGGCTGATGACCTTGAACGGTTGTTTGCCTGTCGTGTCTTTACTGTTTACCACCTTCATCTCCAAGTTGTTCGCTAACCCGAAATTGAGGGAGGCGGACATACCTTGCGACGCGTTGCCGTAAGGGCTGCCTTGGAATCGTGAATAAGTCTGATGCACCACTTCTCCTGTCGGTACTTTCCGTCCCTCGGAATCCAGACTGTCCCGGTAATAAACAGGCTCATCGTAGCTGCCGTAATACCCCCAGAACGACTTGCCGAAATCCGGGTGGTAGCTGATACTCAGCGTCGGAGTCATTACATGGCGGAATTTCTCCACTTTGCTGTTCGGGAACAACTTCTTCAGCGGCGTGAAGAATCCGTAGATCTTCGTGCTGAAACTCAGTCCCGCATCGAAGTCAAACACGTTATAGAAGCCTGTGGTGGTGTCCGTCGCCATCTTCTGCGCCTCGTCGTCCCAATGACGGTCGGTGCGCATGAAATACATTCGGTCACGCAGGTTGATGTTCGGCGTGATATTCAGGTATTTGAGTACCGTGAAGCTCGCGTTGATCGGGATAGAGTGGTTCAGACCCGTTTGCCAGTCCCGCAGGAAATTCGACGTCAGGAAGTCTTTCTCTTTGATGCTGTTGATCGCTATCTTGCCGTTTCCGGAATAACTCATCTTGATCTTCTCGTACCATTGTTCCTTGCCGCCCACTTTGCCTTTGCGTTTGAGGGTCGCTTGCCGCCATAGTTTGAAGGGGTAAACACTACTCATGCTCACCGTCAGCTGTGGAGCGGTTAACGAGATCGTCGAGTCGCTTGTACGTTGCGTCAGACTCGCACTCATGCTCAGATTCCACGGACTGTCCGGGAAACGCTGCGTATAGTTGATCGTACTGCTCTTCGTGTTCTCCGAATACAGGTTCGGGTTGTAGTAACTGTTGACATTACTGCGGTTATAACCACTCGTTGCAAAGTTCACACTCGCCGAGAAAGTGCAGTACGGATTTGCTTTCGCGTCCTGGCTGTGCGTCCATTGTACGCTGAAGTTTTTCCTCGTTGCGTAGTCCGGCATGCCTTTCTCACTCGTCACGTCGTTGCGGTAGTTGATACTCAGATTGCCCGAGAAATGGTACCGCCACACGTATTTGCTTTTCGCTCGTACCGCCCATGTACCGCGGCTGTAGATATCTCCCGTGACTTCCAGATCCGCATAATCCGAAAGCGCAAAATAGTATCCGAAATTGCTTAGATACAATCCTCTCGAGTAGTCATCGCCGAAAGTCGGCATGATGATTCCGCTGGAGTAGGTGTTTGTGAACGGGAAGAAGCCGAACGGGATCGCTAACGGCAGCGGCACATCGCCCACCACCATATATGCCGGTCCGGTTGCAATATAACTGCCCGGTTTGACTTTCGCTTTGGTCATCTTCAGGTAGAAATGCGGGTGCTCATGGTTGTCGCACGTCGTGTATTGACCACCGGCCATCATCATCTCATCGCCATCTACTTTCTTCGTCTTGTCGGCGATGATGTACCCCTCGCCTTGCTGCGTCACTACATGGCGGATGTAACCTTTCTGCGTCTTGATGTTATAGGTAATCTCGTTCGTCTCATAACTGTCGTTGCCGTCTTTGAAAACAGGCTTGCCTTTCCATTCGTACTCCAGACTGTCGTAAACGCCCCTCGCATAAATGAGACTCGAATCGATATTCATGCGGATGTAATCGGACGTCAGCTCCATCTTCTCGTATTTGAGTTCTCCCTTACCGTGCAGATAAGCCGTTCCGTTCGCCATCATCACCATCGAGTCCGATGACTGATAGTGTACCGGCGCCGAGAGCGCACTCTTCTTTTTCACCTCCTGCGGCTTGGCTGTACTATCCGCTGCTAATGTGTCCCGCGCAACGTATATACTATCTTCCGCCCACGCCGCTGTGAAGCAGAGTAGGAGGCTCAAAATCCATATATATACACGTACGCGCACTATACCGCAAATTAAAAACGGCTGCAAAGGTACAACTTTTTTTTGACATACGCAAGCGCGCACGTATTTTTCTTCATTTTTTTTGATTAAATGAAAGAGAAAGAGTTTGTCTTTTGCTTGAAGATGCATCAAAAAGTATATATACTATGTATATATAGTAAATGTGGCTAAAATGACAAAATATAGGGTTTATCCTATGGTGATCCTATGGTCATCTTATGGTGATCCTATGGTGAGGGTCTTATTTGAGTCTAATTTAGGGGTTGTTCCGGGGTTATTTGGGGTTGTTTGGGATATACAGAAGATACACAAAAAGATGTTTTGTTTCTAAAAAATGTACAAAATCTTGCATATATGCAATTTTTTTTGTATCTTTGCACCAAATTTTAAATCTATGACCGTTCAGGAATATATTGCGGCTCATCGTGAGCGATTTATGGAAGAGTGGGGAAGCCTCATTCGGATTCCTTCTGTTAGTTGTCAGGCGGAGCACAAAGCGGATATGCGACGTTGTGCGGAAAGGTGGAGAGAATTGTTGCTGGAAGCCGGTTGCCAGAAAGCAGAGATATTAGCCCCCCAACCCCCTGAAGGGGGAGGAGAAGCGGGCAATCCGTTCGTGTACGCTGAATATATCTGTCAGCGAAGCGGTCTGTCAGGCGGAGCCGGTCTGTGTTCTGTTAGCGAAGCGGTCTGTATCCCTACCGTACTTGTTTACGCCCATTATGACGTGATGCCGGTGGAGCCGGTGGAGGAATGGAGGACGGATCCGTGGGAGCCGAGTGTGCGTGACGGACGGCTTTATGCGCGTGGAGCGGATGATGACAAAGGTCAGGCGATGATTCAGGCGAAGGCGTTTGAGTACATGGTCAAGAGCGGTCAGATGGGATGTAACGTCAAGTTTATTTTCGAAGGCGAGGAAGAGATCGGTTCGCCGTCTTTGGAGGCGTTTTTAGAGGAACATAAGGAACTGCTGAAGGCGGATATTATCTTGGTTTCCGACACGTCGATGATCGGCAAAGAGACACCTTCTATCACCACGGGTCTGCGTGGTCTGGCATATTGGCAGATAGAGGTGGACGGACCGAACAGAGACCTGCATTCCGGTCATTTCGGCGGAGCGGTCAAGAACCCTGTAAATGCCCTTTGTGAGATGCTCTCGAAGGTGGTGGACGAGCAGGGAAAGATCACTATTCCGGGCTTTTATGACGACGTGCTGCCGATCCCTGAAGAGGAGCGTAAGATGATTGCGCAGATACCTTTTGACCAGCAGAAATACAACAAGGCGATCGGCGTAGAGGAGGTGTTTGGCGAAGCGGGCTACTCGACGCTTGAGCGCAACAGTTGCCGTCCGTCGTTTGACATCTGCGGCATCTGGGGAGGTTATACAGGCGAGGGAAGCAAGACCGTGCTGCCGGGCAAGGCGTTTGCGAAGGTCTCCTGCCGCCTTGTGGCGAACCAAGACCACGAGAAGATCTCGCGCGCGTTTGTGAAATATATGGAGTCGCTTGCGCCGAAGAGCGTGCGGATCAAGGTCACGCCGATGCATGGCGGTCAGGGCTATGTCTGCCCGATAGATATTCCTGCTTATAAAGCGGCGGAGAAGGGCTTTGAGAAAGCGTTCGGCGTCCGTCCGTTGGCTGCCCGCCGCGGAGGATCGATCCCTATTATTGCTGCTTTTGAGCAGATTCTCGGTTGTAAGACCATCCTCATGGGCTTTGGCTTGGAGCAGAACGCCATTCATTCGCCCAACGAGAGTATGGATTTAGAGGTCTGGGAGAAAGGAATTATTGCCGTTTCGGAGTTCTACAAGAATTACAGCGAAAATCATTAATAATCATAAAATTTATTTTAAATGAAACGTACATTTCTTTTTCTTTTGACCCTGCTTTCCGCACAGTTGTTTTACGCCGCTCTCCGAACCCCGGAAGAAGCCATCTCCATCGCTCAACGGACAGCCGCTCTCCGTGCTCCGGCCCGTCAAGGAAGTACTCCGGTCTCGTGTGAGATTATCAGCCGCTCCGATGCGTGGTATGCAATCAACGCCGGCAACAGTTTTGTGATTGTCTCAGCGGATGACGAGATGCCGGAAGTGCTGGGATTCAGTCCCAACGGAGCATTGACGGCAGAGAGTATGCCGCCGGCTCTGAAAGCCTGGTTGAAGGACTACAACACGAATCCTGTTTACCTCAGCAAGGCAGAAGATGAATGTGCTCCGTTGGTTCCTTGTCATTGGAACCAAGGTACACCGTTCAATAATATGGTTCCCACTTATGACGGCACGAACCATTGTGTGACCGGCTGTACCGCAACGGCTATGGCGCAAATCATGTACACCCATCGCTATCCTGCACAAGGAACAGGCAGCCATAGTTACGACTGGACCTGTGAGGAAAATCCTGCATATAGCCGGACGCTTTTTGCCGATTTTGGCAACACGACCTATAACTGGGATATGATGTTAGACAGTTATCGCTATTATTCCGATTATACGCCGGAGCAGGCTCAGGAAGTAGCGCAACTCATGTACCATTGCGGTGTAGCCATCGAAATGGAATATGGAGCCAGCGGCAGTAGCGGAGCGAATGTAATGGTTATGAAAGGGTTGATGAATTACTTCGGTTACGACCATAATATCCGCATCTTGCCCAAATCGATGTACGAAATAGAATACATAGCCGACGAGCTCCGTAATGAACTGCGCGGAGGTCGTCCTGTGTTTGTCAGCGGACGTGGAGCCGGCGGCGGCCATGCATTCCTTTGCGACGGATTCAGCGCCAACGGCTATTTTCACTTCAACTGGGGTTGGGGCGGTCTTGGTGACGGAGACTATCTGCTCACGGGATTGAATCCTACGGATCAAGGCATAGGCGCCAACGACCTCGGAGATTACAACTCGAATGTCTCATTCTCTATCGGAATACAGCCGTCGACGGGCTCCACGGACACAATCCATCAGATGTCGGTAGCCCAGATAGAGTTGCCGGAGACGCAGGCTGCGCGTTCGGAAACGGTAACCGTGAACCTTGTAACAATCAAGAATGAGGGATTGCATGATTTTAACGGAGAGTACAGCGTAGGAATCCTGTCTCCGACTTCGGACGTGATAGAGGCGGTTGTTTCCGGCACAGCGGGATACTCGTTGCCAGCCAGTTATTACTTCTCCTCTCCAATGCCTTTTTATTGTACTTTCCCGAACACGATCCCCAATGGTACGTACCGTCTGTGCGGTCTGTTCCGAGCCAACGGCAATGCACCATGGCAGATCATGCAGGAATCCGGCGGCAAGCATCTGACGACCGTCACCCTCACTTCATCGCAAGTAACCTTCCAGATTCCGGAGCTGGAGTCTCCGATAGACATGGCGACGGACAGTATTACGTGTTCGCAAATGCAAATATCCCGTAACGGCCAATGGAGTGTAACCGCTCATCGTGTGATGAATGTGGGAGAAGAAGCCTTCTCCGGTCAGTTAGGCGTGCTGCTTCTTGACCCGGCTACGAGTGAAGTGGTGTCTGTGTTAGGAGTCCGTTCTGCATCGGTGAGCCTGCCGGTGAACAACTATTTTGTTTCGCCGATAACCATTTCCAACGTATCCGTTCCCGCTAATATACCGTCAGGTTCGTATCTGCTTGCTTTTGGTCACCACCATGTATATTGCCAATGGAAACCGCTTGAGCTGGCGTCCGGAAGTACCGGAAAGGCGTTCCTGTCGGTTCAGGTAAGCGACACGCAGATACAAATCTCCGAAGTTGCTACCGGTATAGCTGACGTGGTCACCGATGCGGATCTTCTTCTTGACCCGGAGACGGTTGTCTATACACTCTCCGGTGTCCGGTTAAAAGCGGCAAACGGTTTGCCGTCCGGCGTATATATCCTTGTTCGCAACGGACTTTCCCGTAAAATTGTTATTCCTTAATCTATTACCCTATAAAACATGTTAGAATACGTAGATCGAAAAAATTCCGATTGTTATAAATGGGATTCGGAATGTGCGGAGGGCTGTCTGCCCTTGTGGATTGCAGATATGGATTTCGCGGCAGCCAAGCCTATCCGCGAAGCCATGCAGCGGCGTTTGGATCACGGGGTGTTTGGTTATTCCATCGTTCCGCAAGCCAATTATGACGCGGTAGCTCACTGGTTCAGCCGGAGACACGGATGGAAAGGAATCAACCGCGACAATCTCCTTTATGCGACGGCGGTTGTACCGGCTATCTCAGCGATTTTTGCAGCTTTGCAGGCGAGGAAGAAAGATGAGAAGAAATGTTGCGAGAAACTGCGTGTGCTGACTTTCACGCCGGCGTATAACTGCTTCTTCTCTTGTATAGAAAACATGGGCTGTGAGCTCGTTCCTTCGCCATTAGTGCTGCGTGACAACCGCTTTGAGATCGACTGGGAGGATGTGGCACAGAAGGCGCAGCACGCGGATGTCTTCCTGCTTTGTAACCCTCATAACCCCACGGGGCGCGTGTGGACGAAAGAGGAGCTGGAGCGTCTGGCAGCAATCATGCGCCGTGAGCATTTGTTTGTTCTCTCCGATGAGATTCATTGTGAGTTTGCTTTTCCGGGGCATCAATATACACCATTTGCGACGATCGTCATTGATGATACAGATTTCTGCGTGTGTACGTCGGCTTCGAAGGCGTTTAATATCGCCGGTCTCTTGTGCGCGAACATCTATGTACCGAACAAACAACTCTTCGAGCAGATCAACCACGCGCTGGAGATTCACGAAGTGAACGGACTCAATCCGTTTGGTTTGGTAGCGCAAGTAGCGGCGTATAACGAGTCGGAGAAATGGCTCGATGAGCTGAACGAATATGTCTATGGCAATTATTGTTACCTGCGCGATTTTCTGCATGAGGAACTGCCGCAGTTGCTTATTCACGAGACCGAAGGAACGTACTTGGCTTGGGTGAATATAGCGGCCTTGGGCATGCCGGCAGAGCAGTTCTGCTGCCGTCTGGCGAAAGAGGCGCACGTCCTCTTCAATCCGTCGGAGATGTACGGCGGCGAGCACTATGTACGCATCAATCTGGCGACGTCCCGTGAGGTTCTGTCCGAAGCCATGAACAGACTCAAGAAATTTATTGCAGAATTATGAAAATAGCTATCATTGGCGCCGGGAGTGTGGGGACGAATCTTCACCATGCTTTTGCGCTCAAAGGTGTCCGGACGGAACTCGTTCATGCACGGCCTCTGACGGATGAAAAGACTTCTGAAGAAGCGATAAAACAACTGCCGACGGCGGATGTCTATATCTATACGGTAGCGGATCATGCCCTGCGGGAGGTGGTGGCGGCAGTTCATGCGCCGAAAGCGCTTCATCTGCACACTTCCGGAACGATTCCTATTGAGGTCTTCGGGGAGGACAAGCCTCACGCGGGTGTGTTTTATTTCCTGCAGTCTTTCAGCCGGACGAAGCTGATAGACGAGTGGAGTAGTATTCCTTGTTTTATCGAGGGAAAGAACATCGACGACATAGCGGCTATTTACTCTTTGGCGCAAGTATTGACGAGCCGTATATATGAAGCGAATCAGCATGACCGTGAGCGGTTGCACATCGCCGGAGTGTTCTCCAATAACTACACGAACCTCATGTACCGCATTGCAGCGGAGATCTTACAAGACACGCATATCCCGTTTGAGGCGCTCCTTCCGCTGATTGATAACACGGCGGCGAAAGTGCATTTCATGGCCCCAAAAGATGCGCAGACAGGCCCCGCGCAGCGCGGAGACCAAGCGGTCATGAACCATCAATGGGAGATACTCAAGGCTACGCCTTATGCTGAATTGTATCGAGCGCTCGCAGCGTTAATCGGGAAAGGGCGAAGTCATCCAGATCGTCCCAACGGATAAGAATAGTGCCGGGTATCTCCGGCATTTGTTGTACCTTGTGAATAATAAAGCGCGCGTGAATACGCTGGTGCGAGAGGAAGTGCGTCAACTCACAGACCGGCTTCGCCTGACGGAGTACAGACCACTCTGTTGACAGACCGCTTTCGCTGACAGATTCCTCGCAGGGAAATTCATAGAGATGGTACCAGATGTCTTTGGGGTTCTCGCGCTTTTGAATCAGCGTCTTGTCTCCTTGTATATATATGTGGTACGTGAACCATCTGTCGCGCACTTTGGGACGAGGTTTGCGAACGGGCAGTAGGTCCGCCGTCCCGTGCGCGTGTCCCATACAGATATCCGCTAAGGGGCAAGCCTCACATGCATTGCCCAGGACCGGCGTGCAGTACAGCGCACCAAACTCCATGATTGCGGAGTTGAAAAGTCTGGGATTGTCCCGATCTAAGAGTTCTTCAATACGCTTGTGGAAGAGTTTCTTGCCTGCAGTTGTGTCAAAGGCTTCGTCTATATCCATGAGCCGTGCTACCACCCGATAGACGTTTCCATCCATCGCCGGGTAAGGAAGATTGTACGCAAAGGAAGCAATCGCGCCGGCGGTGTAGTCGCCTATGCCGGGCAAAGCACGGATCTCCTCAAAAGTCTGAGGAAAAGAGTGACTTTCCACTATCATCTGCGCGGCCTTATGGAGGTTCCGCGCACGGCTGTAATAACCGAGTCCCTGCCATTCCCGCAATACTTCCTCTTCTTTCGCCGCCGCCAGATCTTCTACCTTTGGCCAACGAGCGATGAATCGCAGGTAGTATTCCATGCCTTGCGCCACACGCGTCTGTTGCAAAATGACTTCGCTCAACCATATATAATAAGGGTCCTCCGTCTCACGCCACGGCAAGACACGGCGAGAACTCTCATACCATGCGTATAAACGCTTATATATTAGCGATTTGTCCTGCATTTTGCCCAATTTTTTAATCAAAATATCAAAATCGAGCACAAAAATACAAAAAAATTTGCACATGTCAAAATATTTTAGTAATTTTGCCACGTTTTTCGGATTTTTGAAACGAATAAAGCAAAATACATATATGACTAAAGCACAACTTATTACCGAAATCGCCATCTCTACGGGATTCGATAAGACGACAATCAGTACGATCGTAGAGAGTTATATGAGCCAAGTAAAGAAATGTATGTCTAATGGCGAGAATGTGTACCTCCGTGGTTTCGGAACCTTTGAACTGAAGGCCCGTAAGGAGAAAGTGGCCCGCAATATTACCCGCCGTTCCACGGTGATTGTTCCTGCACACAGCGTACCGGTCTTCAAACCTGCCAAGGAGTTTAAGTCGGTTGTTGAGAACGCTAAACCGGCAGGCAAAAGAGCAAGAAAGAAATAACATTATAGTAACAATTTAATTATTAAACAATTATGCCAAACGGAAAGAAGCATAAGAGACACAAGATGTCTACGCATAAACGCAAGAAACGTCTGCGTAAGAATCGTCATAAGCATAAGTAATTGACGATTGCTGTTTCAGCTTTGTGGCGCTAAACTTGCTCTGGTGTGAGTGAGTTTGCCACAAGGCTTTTTTATTTATTTTTTAATCCTTTCAAGTATGAAAAGTGAATTGATTGTGGACGTACAGCCGCAAGAGATCGCTATCGCGCTGACGGAGGATGACCGCCTGCAGGAGGTGAACCGTGAGAAACGGAATCAGGATAACTTCGCTGTGGGGAATATCTACTACGGTAGAGTGAAAAAAGTCATGCCGGCGCTGAATGCAGTCTTCGTGGATGTAGGTCATGAGAAAGAAGCTTTTCTGCACTATTTGGACTTAGGTTCTCAGTTTCGTACGTTGCAAACGTTCGTCACCAAAGCTGTTTCCGACCGCCGCAAGATGCCGATTGTGACCAAGACGCAGCGGCAACCGGAAGTAGGCAAAGAAGGACAAATAGCGGATGTACTCAAAGTAGGCGATACACTGCTGGTTCAGGTCTCCAAGGAACCCATAAACACCAAGGGACCGCGTCTGACCGCAGAGATCTCAATCGCCGGACGGAATATCGTCCTCATCCCCTTTGCCGACGGCGTAATGGTGTCGCAGAAGATTAAACGCGAGGCGGAACGCCAGCGTTTGAAACAACTGTTGCTCTCGATCAAGCCTGCGGGCTTCGGAATCATCGTCCGCACGGTAGCGGAGGATAAGAGAGCAGCCGAACTGGATAGTGAGTTGCGATTGTTAATGGAGAGATGGCAACAGACCATCAAATCTCTCCAGCAGAAAGAACCCGTAAGCCTTGTCAGTGAAGAGATGGGTCGTACCCTCGGAATCATCCGTGACGTACTCAGCCCGGATTTCACATCTATTCAAGTCAACGACAAGGACATCTACGAGGACGTGCGCAATTATCTGGAGCTGATTGCTCCCGAGAGCGCGAAGATCGTCAAACTCTACAAAGGCGAACAACCTATCTTCGACCATTTCGACATTACCCGCCAGATGAAGACGGGGCTCGGCAGAACGGTCGGTTTTAAGCATGGGGGGTACCTCATCATCGATAAGACCGAAGCACTGTTCTCCATTGATGTCAACTCCGGCAGCAAGAAGATCTATGAGGACCAAGAGGAGAATGCGTACCAGTTTAACATGCTGGCAGCGGATGAGTTGGTTCACCAACTGCGGCTCCGCGATATAGGAGGCATCATCATCGTCGATTTCATCGACATGGACTCCAAGGAGCACCAGCAGCAACTCTATGACTACGTACGCAAACTGATGGACCGCGACCGCGCGAAACACAACGTCCTGCCGCTGAGCAAGTTCGGACTCATGCAGATCACGCGCCAACGTGTCCGTCCTGCCGTGGAGATGCCTGTTGAAGAGGTTTGTCCGACCTGTATGGGTAAAGGAAAAATCCAGGCCTCTCTCCTGTTTACGGATAAGATAGCCGAAGAATGCGAACAAGAGTACGAGAAGCATGGCAGAGGTCTGAAGTTACATCTTCATCCCTTCATCTATGCCTATGTCACGAAAGGGTGGTGGAAATCCTTGGCCTTCCAGTGGCGTACCAAATACGGCATCAAGGTCGTGGAAAATCAATCGCTCGGAATGCTCGAGACGCGATTTATTGCAGAAAAGTAAGAAAAAAGCCCGCAACGCTGCGGGCTTTTTCTGTTTTTATTCCTCTATTTCTTCTACTTCGGCTCCCGGGATGTAGCGTTTGAGCACTCGCGCTACGCCGGTGGTCCAGGAGTTGATGGAATCGCTGTCCATCTGCAGGCCGCTGATCATGTGTACCACTTGGTCAATCGGCATGCCGTACCGCAGCACGCCGGAGATGAGTTTTGCATAATTCCAGAACTCGCGGTCGAACTTATAACTCAGTCCTTCTACGGTCGTCTTGAAGCCGCGGGTGTTGACAAACTGGAAATCATACCGGTGGTGGCCGTCTTCTTTTGTCACCTTGATAATCTTCCCTTTTGTCACGGATTTGGGCAAGGCGATACCCATCTCATCGTCCGCCAGACCGGTGAAGATCTCATACGGATGGCCGTCTTTCAGACCCACGAAGGCGATCCATTTATCTTTCTGGTTCTGGAACCGCACGACGTCGCATTCCAACTCTGTAGGGCGCTTCAAGGGCGCAGATTCGATTTGTTCCATATTATAATAATGTGATTTTTGCAGAGCAAGAGGTCTCGCCGTGCGGGTTCTTCTGTTGGTACTGTACGCCGTCTTCCGTGACGAGATAGAGTGTCTGCAGCTCCTCGCCCAGCATGGCTTCCTTCTGATAATTGATGTCGAGGCGCACTTTCTTGCCGTAATACGCCGGCAGATAGGCATCGGTCATCGCCTGCAGGTATCGGCACGAGTTGCAATGCCCGTTATAATCGATATCCGAATAAACGACTTTATGCGGCACACAGCCGGTAGGCTCCGGGATGGTGGTCATGCGTACGCGGGGCATGTCGATCACCTCGCCGTCCACGCAGCCCTCAAACATCGGGTCATCGAAGATATTCACGATCTCGCGTTTTGCCAGATCCAGTACTGCCCACACGGACTTGCATTGCCCGATGAGTTTATCGCCGCTGTATATCCGGAAGTCACGGGTACTCAGCATGTGTGCGTTGCTCTCTATCCAGGTCTCAAAACGTACCTTCTCGCAATGCGTCGGCAGTTCGTCCATCTCTACGGAGAGCCGCGTCAGGATCCATGTCAGCCCTTTCGGGTGGAGGTTGGCGATGCCGAATCCCAACTCATCTGCCACTGTTCCCGCTACCTCCAGCAGGTAGTTCTCGAGGTTAAACAGACGCAGTTTCTTCTCGCCGTCCACCTCCTGGTACTTAATCTCGTATTCGTAATTGTATTTCATTCTCTTTCGTTATTCCGTAATTACGTAATCCCGTTATTTCGTTATTCTTTCAGCCATCTATCCAGCCAGCCGCGGAACTCGCGTTGCCAGAGGATGCCGTTCTGGGGTTTGAGGACCCAATGGTTCTCGTCCGGGAAGATCAACAGCTCTGCCGGCACGCCGCGCATCTTGGCGGCATCAAAGGCTGCCATGGCTTGGTTGGCGAGAATGCGGTAGTCCTTCTCTCCGTGGATACAGAGAATCGGCGTGTCCCATTTATCAACGAACTTGTGAGGGCTGTTTTCAAACGTGCGCTGGGCGATGGCGTTGTCCTTTTCCCAATATGCGCCGCCCATGTCCCAGTTAGCAAACCATTTCTCTTCGGTCTCGAGGTATTGCATCTCCAGATTGAAGATACCGTCGTGCGCGATGAAGGCCTTGAATCGTCCGTCATGGTGTCCGGCGATCCAATAAACGCTGAATCCGCCGAACGACGCACCCACACAGCCCAGATGCTCTTTATCGACATACGGCTCCGTGCAGAACTCGTCAATCGCCGTGAAGTAATCCTTCATGCACTGGCCTCCGTAGTCGCCGCTGATCTCTTCGTTCCACTCCTTGCCGAATCCCGGCAGACCGCGGCGGTTGGGTGCCACGATGATGTAGTCGCCCGCGGACATCATCATAAAGTTCCAACGGAACGACCAGAACTGGCTTACGGGGCTTTGCGGACCACCCTCGCAGTAGAGGATCGTCGGGTATTTCTTTGCCGGATCGAAATGCGGCGGGTAGATGATCCATGTCAGCATGTCTTTGCCGTCCGTCGTCTTCTGCCATCTGGGAACAACTGTCGAGCGCTCGATCTGCTCATAAATATTGTCGTTCTCGTGGGTCAACTGCTCCAGCGCGCCCTCTTTGCGGATGTCGAGGTGGTAGATCTCGTTCGCCTGACGCATCGAGTGACCTAAGATATACGCCTGATAATCCGCTACGTCGCCAAGTCCGAGATCGTGCTGGCCTTCCGTCAGCTTGCTGGTCCATCCGTCGAGGGTGACGCGGTAGAGTTGTACGGTCGCCTGTTTGCAAGCGGTAAAGACGAGCGAAGTGTCGTCCAGCCATTTGTATTCATCTACGTTGGTGTCCATGGCGCGGCTGAGGAAACGTTTCTCGCCCGTCTCCATATTCATCGCCATGAGGCGGTTCTCGTCGCTCTCATAGCCGTCGCGTTCCATGGACTGCCAAGCGATCCACTTACCGTCCGGCGAATAAGACGGATTCGTGTCGTAGCCCTTGTTGTCGGAGGTAATATTCTTGTGCGCACGCGTACGTATATCAAATAGGTATATATCGCTGTTGGTCGAAATGGCGTACTCGAGTCCCGTTTTCTTGCGGCAGGTATAAGCAATCTCCTCGTTGTTCGGGTTCCAAGCCAGCTGCTCGATGCCGCCGAAAGGCTTCATCGGGCTCTCAAAAGCCGTTCCTTCGAGGATATTGAATCCCTCGCCTAACTTGGCGGATTTCATCCGCTCGCCCTCGCCGTAGTATTCGGTCTGCAGCTCATAGACAAACGGCTGCGGAGCAGTCTCCGTCCATTCGTCCCAGTGTTTGTACATCAGATCCTCGTGCATGTGACCCGTTGCCAGAGGCAGATCAGGATACTTGTCCGCGGTCGTCGGAACGGTCTTTACTTGCTTGACGAGGATGATCTTGTCGCGCATCGGGGAGAGCAGAAAACCTTCGGTGTCATTTGTGCCCTCGACCTCCACTTCCTCTTTGTCGCGACGGATATAGAGTTTGCCGCCTTTGAGGTACGCTAACGCACCGCTGTTGCCGAACCACGCCGGCTCAGAACCTACAAACTCATCAACGACCTGCATATTCTCGAACGGGTTCACAATCCGGATCCAGGTCGTACTCCGGTTCTCCTCTACGGAATAATAACTCACGGTGTAAGCGAGCAGACCAGTCTCAATGTCGCTTTTCACACTACCGATGCGACCCATCGCCCATAATCCTTCCGGCGTCAGACGACCGCCTTCAATCGTAATCTGAGGTTTCGTAATGGGAGCTTTGCCTTCTTCTGCTTTTTGGCAACTTGCGCCAACTAACGCCATCAATGCCATACTGAAAATTGCTAATTTCTTCATTGTTGTTAAGAAAATTTGTGCAAAATTAGTGAAAAATTTCTTTTTATGCAAATAAATGCGATTATTTTTCACTAAATTTTGCATATCTGCAATTTTTTTAGTAATTTTGTGCCAAAATTTTTTGTACGTATGAAGATTCAGTTCTTAGGCGCTACTCGCGAAGTAACGGGCAGTAAACATCTGATTACTACCGATTCGGGACATACCATTCTTTTGGATTGCGGTATGTACCAAGGTAAAGGAATGGAGACCGATGCAGCCAACCGCGATCTGGGATTTGATCCCAAGAAACTCGATTGTGTCGTGCTCTCCCATGCGCATATCGACCATTCGGGACTTATCCCGTATATCTACAAGATGGGTTTCCGCGGGGATATATACTGCACGCCGGCGACGCGCGATCTATGTGCACTCATGCTTGCCGACACGGCTTTTATTCAGGAGCAGGATGTCCGTACGTATAACAAGAAGATCGACCGCCAACACCCGCATAAGGAGAAGGGCAAGACCTATAAGATTGAACCTCTGTACTCCCAGCGTGAGGTGGAGCAGGTGATGCGGCATTTTGTGACGTATAGTTACGACCGCCGTTTCCGTTTGTTTGACGACGTGTTGCTGACTTTCACCAACTCCGGTCACATGCTCGGCGGTGCCATCTGCTCGCTGGAGATATATGAAGAAAGCCGTTGGAAACGCTTGGCTTACACCGGTGACATCGGCCGTAAACACTGTCATATTCTGCCTTCGCCGCAACTCTTCCCGCAATGCGATTACCTCATCTGCGAATCGACCTACGGCGACCGTCTGCATGAGGAAGAAGAAGTGACGGAGGAGCAACTCTTAGGCGTCGTTGAGGATACCTGTGTCTATCGCAAAGGCCAGCTGCTGATCCCGTCTTTCTCGGTCGGCAGAACCCAAGAGATTGTCTATGTCCTCAACAAACTCTATAACGACGGCCGTCTGCCGCAAATCCCCGTCTATGTGGACTCGCCGATGAGTACCAACGCGACCCAGATCTTCCGTATGTACCCGGAGGAACTGAGCGAAGAGGTGCATGACACACTCCGTTTTGACTCCGATCCGTTCGGCTTCAACACCCTGCGCTACATCACCGACATCCGCGAATCCAAGGCGCTCAACCACAAGGACGAACCCTGTATCATCATCTCCGCTTCGGGTATGTTGGAAGCCGGACGCATCAAACACCATGTGGCGAACCACATCTCCGACCCGCGGTGTACGATTCTTATCGTCGGTTATTGCGAACCCACCACGCTTGGCGCACGTATTCAGCAACCGGGCTTACAGTGGATCTCTATCTTCGGTCTTGACCGCAAGATCAAAGCGCAGATCACGAAAATCGAAGGCTTCTCCGGACATGGCGACTACCAAGAGATGATTGATTACCTCACGCGCTCCCTCACGGTCGATCAAGTCCAGCGGACGTTTATTGTTCACGGCGAAGAAACCGCCGCAGAGACGTATAAAGCCCACCTCGAAGAGGCAGGCTTTAAGCATGTGAACATCCCTATCAAAGGGGAAATTGTTGAATTGTAGTCGGGTAGGCGAGATTCGAACTCACGACCTCCTGCTCCCAAAGCAGGCATTCTAACCGGGCTGAACTACTACCCGCTCGGCTTCGCAGAGCGGGTAGTAAATCGTTCGAGCGAAGCGAGATAAGAACTACTACCGAGCCCAGGCTTATCCGAAAAGCGGGTGCAAAGGTACTGCTTTTTTTTGAATTGACCAAATATTTTGGCAAAAAAGTGAAATATAAAGCGATTTTTATCGATATTGACGATACAATTCTCGACTACGTCCCTTGTTGTCGGGAGGCTTTTGATGCAGCTCTGCCGGAACACCCGGAGCATTTCCGGCTCTTCTTTGACATCGCCGGGCGGCTCTTCTCCGAAGCCAAGCATGGCAGATATACGATTGCGGAAGTGATGGATCTTTATCCGAAGGAGTTTATTGCGGCAATCGGTTATCCGGAGTCGGCGGTAGAACCCTTTACGCACGCTTTTCGTGCCGCATGGGGAAATACCCACACCTTAGTGCCTGAAGCCAAAGAGATGTTGGATGCGCTGCGAGACAAAGGCTATCGGCTCTTTGCGGCATCAAACAGTTTTGGTCATCTGCAGCGCAACCGTCTCGAGCGGGCAGGGGTCTTATCATATTTCGAGGATACGTATATATCCATGGATATCGGTTATGACAAACCTGACATCCGTTTCTTCGAAGAAGCGCTGCGTCGCTGCGGGTTGAAAGCCTCCGAAGTGCTCATGATCGGTGATTCGATGACTACGGATATCGAGGGCGCACGGAAAGCCGGCATTGATGCGCTTTTCTTTGACCGAAGAGGCGGAGCGTCGTTGATGGAGTTAATTAAAGAACTATAATCCCGTAATCCCAAATAACGAATTATGAACCGGTACACATTAGGAAAAATAGTAAAATTCTTCTTTCATTGGCACTACGACATCCGCGTCACGGGGGAGGAACTGCTGCGCGACAAATCGGTGCATCTGGTTCTGCCGAACCATACGGCGTATGTCGATCCGCTGATTCTTTTCAGCGAGATGTGGTGGCTGCCGATCAGTCCGATGGTGGATGAGTTGTTCATGCGCAATAAGTTCTACCGGCACATTCTCAACAAAGCTGACGCGATCGAAGTGCCGGATTTGAACAAGAGCGCCATGTCGCGCGAAGAGAGCGTGGCGGAAGCAGAACAACTCAGTCGCATCGCCATCGACAGCCTTGCAGCAGGCAAACAACTCTGTTTCTATCCCTCCGGACACGTGAAGACCATCGATAAAGAGATCATCGGAAACAGGCGAATGGCGTATGAAGTCTGCCGTGAACTGCCTGCGGGCGTGCGCGTGATCCTTTGTAGAATGCGCGGGTTGGAAGGTAGTTATTGGTCCAAGCTCAAACCCAAGAAATGGAAACTGCGTCGTACGGTCACTATGCATTTTGAGGACCATACGGACGAATTGAGAGAGTGGGCGCAGACGATGGACAGAAGGACGTTTAACCGACAATTGGAAAACTGGTACAATGACAACTCAGGAAATTGAATCTCGTGCGCAGAAGGCGCAGGATTTGTTCAAACAGGGATTTAACTGCTCGCAGGCAGTCTTTGCTTCTTGTGCAGATCTGTATGGCATCCACGATGAGCAACTGGCATTGCGTTTGGCTGCCTCTTTTGGCGGCGGAACGGGAAGGATGCGGATGACGTGTGGTGCTGCCAACGGCATGTTCATGCTCGCAGGCCTGCATAACGGTTCCGCCACGCCGCATGATTCCGAAGGAAAAATGGCGAACTATGCCTTTGTGCAGCAGCTGGCAGGAGAGTTCAAAGCGAAGTATGGAAGCCTTGTTTGCGCGGAATTATTGGGTTTGGCACCGAAGGGATCCACGATGGAATATCTGCCTGCGGAGGCTCTCCGCCCCAAGCCCGAGGAGCGCACACAGCAGTATTACGAGAAAAGGCCTTGTGTAGAAATGATTGCCCAAGCTGTAAGAATCTTCCTATCTTCAACACAGGATTAACACAGGATTAACACAGGATTGAAGGGAAACTAACCTGACAAAAAAATAACATATATGCAATATTTTTTAGCCATCATCGGCGGCGGCCCGGCGGGCTATACGGCTGCTGAAAAAGCTTCAAAAGCAGGCAAAGATGTGGTGCTCTTTGAGCAGAATGCGCTTGGCGGCACGTGTCTTAACGTAGGATGTATTCCAACCAAATCGCTGCTCTACGGCGCGAAGCAGTATTTTAATGCGACCCACGCGCAGAAATACGGTGTGACGGCAGCCCAGGTGGCGTTTGATTTTGGCGCCATGCAGAAACGCAAGACCATCGTGGTTAGAAAACTTGTTGCGGGTATCAAGCAGCGGTTGAATAATGAACATTGTACGGTGGTGAGCGGCAAAGCCGTTGTTATCAGCCGTCAGGATTCAGTGGTTAGTATCGAGTGTAACGGCGAGACGTACGAAGCTGAGAACCTCATGATCTGTACGGGGTCGACGAATTTTGTGCCGCCGATACCCGGTATTAAGGACAATCCTGCTGTTTGGGATTCGACGGACGCACTCGCAGCGGCTGAACTGCCGAAATCGATTATTATTGTCGGTGGCGGCGTCATCGGTATGGAGTTTGCTACGCTTTATCATGAACTCGGTGTTCCCGTGACGGTTATCGAAGCCATGCCTACTATCCTGCCGAACCTCGATCCCGAAGTGGTACAGATCCTCCTCGATAAATACCGCAAAGCGGGTATTAATATCCTCACGAACACGAAAGTAGAGTCGCTGGACGGCGGCAAAGTGACGGCTAACGGCGAGGTTTATGAGGCGGAGAGAGTGCTGGTAAGCGTAGGTCGTCGGGCTAATCTGCAAGGTCTCGAAGCGCTCAATGAACTTGAGTTGGAGCGCGGAGCGATCAAGATCGATGAGTTCTGCAAGACCAACCTGCCGAACGTCTATGCCTGCGGCGATGTCACGGGAAAGATCATGCTCGCGCATGTCGCTTCGCGTCAAGCCGAAGTGGCGGTAGGACGCATGTTGAAGGAGATCCCGCTGCAACGCATCGCGTATAATGCTATCCCTTCGGTCGTTTATACGAACCCGGAGATTGCGTCCGTGGGCATCACGGAAGCACAAGCGGAGTCGATGTCCATCCCCGTGGAGGTAAAGAAACTGCCGATGACTTTTAGCGGTCGCTTTATGGCAGAGAACGAAGGCGAAACGGGCCTTTGCAAGATGATTGTCGATGCCAAGAACCACTCCGTTCTCGGCGTACATTGTATCGGCAATCCGTGCTCAGAATTCATTTCCGCAGCCTCTTTTGCCGTCCGCAACGGGTACACGGTGCCGGAATTCCGTCAAGTGGTCTTCCCGCACCCCACAGTTAGTGAGATTTTGCACGAGATTTTGTAAAAAATCCCTCGCAACGCAGCGAAAAAGCAAAAAACGGCAGATTTTTAAAAGAATTTGCCGTTTTTATTTGCATATATGCAAAAAATGCACTATCTTTGTACGTTTTTTGAAATGAACGCGCATGTACATGTATTTACATACCATAAAATTTAACATGAAAACACATATTTTTACCTTTCTTGCGCTCTTTCTGTGCGCAAGTATTGCGTGGGCAGATGTCGATTCTTCCACCGACTTAAAGACGTATTATGCTTCTGCAAATACCACCTCCGGCAATCAGCTTCGTCTGGCTTTGCAGAATATTATTGATGGTCATACGGTTGTTTCCTATGGCGATTTGGGAACAATCATGCAGTATTCCGATACGGAAGGAGCGGATGGCCGGCATGTGGTGGATATCTACACCGATTGTAACTTCACCTGTTCCGGTCCTATTACGTGGAAGAGTTCCGGAGATGTCGGTGCGGGAATGAACCGTGAGCACACGGTGCCGCAGAGTTGGTTTGATAAGAAGTCGCCGATGGTCTCGGACGCTTTTCATATCTATCCTACGGATTGCAAAGCCAATAACAACCGCTCGTCGTACCTGTATGGCGAGTTCTCGGGCGCAGGCACATCGTATTCGACTTCCAAATGCCGCGAGACAGGCAAACTCAGTACAGGTACTTCCAATACTATCGCTTCCTATTCCTATAAGGGTCAGACCTATGCGCCGACGGCTACGCATTCCGGCAAGGTCTATGAGCCGGATGATGAGTATAAAGGCGATCTGGCGCGTTCGTATTTCTACATGGCTACGCGCTATGCCGACGTCTGTGCCAACTGGTCCGGCGGAGCTTTTGGTTCGGCGAGAAACGGATTGAACACCTATACGGCGGAGCTGATGCTCAAGTGGCATCGCCTGGATCCTGTCTCCGAGAAGGAACTGATCCGAAACGAGGTCATCTATGGGAATACTACCTATAACAAGAGCAGCAAGAAGCAGCGCAACCGTAACCCGTTTATCGACTACCCGGAGTTGGTGGAGTATATATGGGGTGATATGCAGGGTGTGTCGGTTTCGATCGATGCCCTTGATTCGCCGTATGCCAATGAGGCGCCGACGACCGCGTTTGAGCAGGTGTCGGCTACCGAGCGCGCGCAGAAGATACTTATCAACGGACAACTCTATATCCTTGTCGGCGAAGAGATGTATAACCTGCAAGGGCAACGAATAAAATAAACCACAATCATGAAAAAACACATTCTCTCATTATTCATTGCGGTCGTCGCCTTTTGCGGATTAACGCAGGCGAATGTCGTTACCGGGCAGGCCGCTATCCCGGATGGGTACTACAGCGGCGTGGACGGCAAGTCGTCCGCTGAGTCGATTCTCGATGCGCTCTTTGCGAAAATCAAAGATCACACGGTCATTGCCTATGGCGCGTTGGAGGATTATTATGAGCAGACGGATTTCTATTCCGACACCGTGTGGGATATGTATTCCACTTGTCGCTTCACGATGGACGATGCGAATGGCGCACAGAATACGGTCTGTGACGCTTGGAATAAAGAGCACTCGATTCCGCAGTCATGGTTTAACAAGGCGTCGCCTATGAAATCCGACCTCTTCCATGTCTATCCCACCGATGCGCGTGTCAATAATTTCCGCAGCAACTTGCCGTACGGCGAAGTGGCAGGTGGTAACGGTGCCGGTTTTCCGGATAACTATCAGAACCACGGTCTCGGCAAGAAAGGTTCGAACACTTTCTCCGGCTATACAGGAACGGTCTTTGAGCCGGCAGATGACTACAAGGGCGATTTCGCGCGCACGTATTTCTATATGGTGGCGCGTTACCGCGATAAGGCGCTGAATGCTTCCGAAGGAAACGCGGTCTTTACGTCCAACAAGACGAACCTGACCGCTTTTGCCAAGAATCTTTTTTTGAAATGGCATCGTCAGGATCCGGTCTCGCAGAAAGAGATCGACCGCAACCAGGCGGTCTATGGCATCCAGCATAACCGTAATCCTTTCATCGATTACCCGGAACTCGCGGAGTATATCTGGGGTAACAGAGTAGGGCAGACCGTTGTTCTGGCTTCCATGACGCCGACCTGCGAAGGCGGTGGAGGGGAAGTAGTGCCGGTTCAGACAGTTAAGCATGGCGTGACCTGGTCGGTCAACGGCGAAGAGATGCAGACCGATTCCGTTCAGGAGAACCGGAAACCGGCATCCTTGCCGGATGAACCTGCTTCGTGTTCGGAGGAGAGCCCTGTCTTCATCGGTTGGACCACCGCGCCTGTCGAGGGCACGCAGGACGATGCGCCGGCGGTCATCTATAAGGCTCTCGCGGACTTCCCTGCGGTAACGGCTGACGTGACCTATTATGCAGTCTTTGCGCAAGCGGTGATGAGCGAAGAGTCACTCCCGACGACGTATTTCTACGACAAGGATAACACCGAAGGATGGACCAATAACGCTCCGTGGAAGAACTCCTACTGGCTGCTTGAATCCGGTACATCTATCGTCTCGCCGCAGATTGATCTGGCGCAACTCGATTCGATTGTCGTGAAGATGCGTACCTACGGCGGCACGCAAAACGACCAACTCGATATCTACGAGGCGGATGGCAAACTGGTTTCCTTGACGGCTACTAAGGGTTCGGCGATGACCGAATATACATGGGTCAACAACCTCTCTATCGCCGGTATCTCCACGCTTACTTTCTCTTCCAACTATGGTTCGGGCAAGGGTATCGGCATCCAGTCGATCAAGATCAAAGCCGGTAGTGCGAGTGAGATCTACGTCCGTTACATCACTTCTTGCGGAGGGGCTAAGGAAGCCATCCAGACCTCTGTCACGACACCTCGTGCCACCAAGATCTTCCGCAACGGACAACTATACATTGAAATCAATAACAAATTATATAATATTACAGGACAACAAATTTATTAATCATGGCAGACAACAAAGTAAACATGTTAGCGGATTTTGCTCCGGTCTCCACGCAAGTATGGAAGGACAAGATCATCGCTGACTTGAAAGGTGCCGACTTCGACAAGAAGTTGGTATGGCGCACGCCGGAAGGATTCAACGTGCAGCCGTTCTACCGCCGTGAGGACCTCAAAGGCCTGAAGACCACCGTCTCTGCGCCCGGTCAGTTCCCTTACGTCCGCGGTACGCGTACAAACAACGAATGGGCAATCCGCCAGAACATCTGCGCGTGCAAGAACGCTCGCAAGGCGAATGCGAAAGCGCTGGAGGTGCTCAACAAAGGTATCACGTCCCTCGGTTTCTGTCTCGACAAAGACAAACTGACGTACAACTTCATCAAAACGCTCCTCAACGGCGTTTATGCACCGGCAGTAGCCATCAACTTCTCCATCTGCGCCTGCGCAGCGCCGAAGCTGGCGAACATCCTCGTGCGTTACTACGGTCGTATGGGTTATGACACCAAAGGCCTCATCGGTTCGATCAATGTGGACCCGATCAAGAACATGCTCCTCAAGGGCAAAGCCCTGACCCGTGAGCAGGTGTCGGAGAAGATCGCCGAGACCGTCAAAGCAGCCAAGTCGCTGCCGGGTTACCGCGTAGTAGGCGTCAACAGCGTCATCCTCAATAACTCCGGCGCTTATGCGGCACAGGAGCTCGCGTACGCTCTCGCTTGGGGTGCCGAGTACATGACGATGATGACCGAGGCAGGCATCCCGAACTACCGCGCAGCCAACGCTATCCGTTTCAATATGGGTATCGGCGGCAATTATTTCATGGAGATTGCTAAGTTCCGCGCAGGCCGTCTGCTGTGGGCAAAGATCGTGGAGGCGTACAAAGACCCGATCTTCACCACCGCTCTCCGCAACGCTGCTAAGATGAACGTCAGCGCAGAAACGAGCCGTTTCAACATGACTATTTTTGATGCGTATGTGAACCTCCTCCGCACGCAGACCGAGACGATGTCTGCTGCTCTGGCAGGCGTGGATGAGATCACCGTTACGCCGTTCGATATCACCTACGAGCGTCCGACGGATTTCTCCGAGCGTATCGCCCGTAACCAGCAGCTCTTGCTCAAGGAAGAGGCACATTTCGATAAGGTCGTTGACCCCGCAGCGGGTTCGTACTACCTCGAGAACCTGACGGCTTCTATCGCTGCCGAGGCATGGAAGCAGTTCCTCGACATCCAGGAGCGCGGCGGTATGTACCAGCTCGTTGCCGAAGGCAAGGTACAAGAGCACATGGCGGCTAACCTCAAGGCACGTCTCGCTGACGTCGCTAAACGCAAAGAGGTACTCCTTGGTTCGAACCAGTTCCCGAACTTCACCGAGAAAGCCGGCAAGAAGATCAAAGCCGATGCCGGTGCTTGCAGCAGTATTTGTACGTGCAAGACGGATAAGAAACAGGCTGCATGCGGTTGCGGTAGTTCTTGCGAGAACGCGCTGCCGACCTTGCCCGTTGCCCGCGCTGCCGAAGAGTTCGAGGCGCTACGTTTGGAGACCGAAGCGGCTAAGAAACAGCCGGTTGCGTTCATGCTGACCATCGGTAACCTCGCCATGCGTATTGCGCGTGCGCAGTTCAGTTGTAACTTCCTCGCGTGCGCAGGATACAAGGTCATCGACAACAACGGTTTTGCTACCATCGCCGAAGGTATCAAGGCAGCCCGCAAGGCGAAAGCGGACATCATCGTCCTCTGTTCGTCCGACGACGAGTACGCAACCCTCGCGCCGAAGGCATGGAAGAAGCTGCAGGGCAAGAAAGAGCTCTTCATCGTTGCCGGTGCGCCGGCTTGCATGGAGGACCTCCAGAAGCTCGGCATCACCAACTTCATCCACGTAAGATGCAATGTATTGGAGACGTTAAAAGCTCTCAACTCGCAGTTACTGAATAAGTGATCTTTGTAAGAAAAAAACATTAAAAACCCCTTCATACGTCTGTAGCGTTTGGCAACGCCTTGAGTGCCCGCCCTGCCAACCTATTGGTAAGTAAACTTCCCGTAGCTCGTCAGAGCGAACCCTCACCGCAAAGCGGTAACAGCCGTCCGAAGGACATAAACATACAAAACATTTTGCAATGCAATACACGTTGAAAAGATTAATGGACACGAAGCCGGAGTTGGCGATGCAGTTGAAACAACGCTGCTATGCTATCAACGGTTGCTGCGCGGCGGTTCACAGCGAGCTCGGTCCGTTTCTCAACGAGTACATGTATCAGGAGGCGTTGCAGATCCTGCTCAACGAGCAACAGATACCTTACCAGCGTGAGTACTACTTCCAAGTGGTCTTTCACGGCAAGCCCATACAGCACAAGCACTTCGTCGATTTCCTGATTAATGATGAGGTGATCGTAGAATGCAAAGCGGTAGATAAGTTAGTCGCAGAACACAGACAACAACTCTGGAACTACATGCGGCTTACGGGCAAGCAAATAGGTATCCTGTACAATTTCGCTCCGCCCATGGATCAATGTGAACACTACTTCCTGGACGTGGAAAATGGTCAGATGTTTATGTTTTAATTATTTAACGATTACGCGTGTAAAATGAATCGACGAATTATTCTTTGCTTATTGCCTCTTCTGCTAGTGGCTTGTCACGTCCAAATGCCCATGAATAGCAGTCGGTTTGTACAAGATGTACAGAAAGACATGCCATTCCGCGCAGGTACATTAACTATGGTTCCGAACCATACCAACATCTACTCATTCAGTTATGATGGCATTGTAGATTTGTTGCCTGATTACGAAGTGGACGCAGAAGGCATATGTATGGTGTACAGGACTACATTCATGTCCACACACGACAAGCAACCGGAGAAATTAATTTGGCGTAATATAGTAATCAATCGGAATGCAAAGCGCGTGCTGTGCATTGATCGTCTGCTCGCAAATGGCAGAACCATCGGTTATGTCTATGTATTGCAAGCAGAAACGAAGGATTACAGCGGCGAAAACACTTTCCATTGGGATGTAAGCGATCAGCGATTGATGCTCAATGTAGCAGACGCGCTTGAAGGAATGTCGCATTTATCCATTACACAATTGGAGTTACAACAACAGAAATAAATTGTTTTTTATGTTTATGTCTTTTGAATGATTGAACTCGATAGAGAGCGGATTAGGGTGATAGAGCGGCTTGGAAGCTCGCTTACGAAGACGATCTAACAGACTAAGACGTTGAGCGCAAAGCGCTTAATCATTCAAAAGGGTAAATCTAGGTTTTTTTCTTAAAAACACTCGAATAAGCAAATTATTAACCATTAAAATCAGAACAACAATGAAACCTGATTTTTCAAAGATTGATATCAAGCAAGTTTCGGCCAGCAAGGTTGTTGGCCCGAACAACGCCGACTGGCAGACGCCCGAGCTCATCGACGTCAAGCCTATTTATACCAAAGAGGACCTCAAAGGCATGGAGCACCTCGACTACGTGTCCGGTATCCCGCCGTTCCTCCGTGGCCCGTACAGCGCCATGTATCCTCTCCGTCCTTGGACCATCCGTCAGTACGCCGGATTCTCCACCGCTGAGGAGTCCAACGCCTTCTACCGCCGCAACCTCGCGTCCGGTCAGAAAGGTCTGTCTGTCGCTTTTGACCTCCCGACCCACCGCGGCTACAACGCCGATAACATGCGTGTGGTAGGTGATGTCGGAAAAGCCGGTGTGTCCATCTGCTCGCTGGAGGATATGAAAGTCCTCTTCGCCGGTATTCCTCTGAACAAGATGTCCGTCTCCATGACCATGAACGGCGCCGTGCTGCCGATCCTCGCGTTCTATATCAACGCCGGACTCGAGCAGGGTGCCAAACTGGAGGAGATGGCAGGTACTATCCAGAACGATATCCTCAAGGAGTTCATGGTGCGTAACACCTATATCTACCCGCCTAAGTTCTCCATGAAGATCATCGCTGATATCTTCGAATACACCTCGCAGAACATGCCTAAGTTCAACTCTATCTCCATCTCCGGTTACCACATGCAGGAAGCGGGTGCAACGGCGGATATCGAGTTGGCTTACACGCTTGCCGACGGTATGGAGTACCTCCGCGCAGGTGTCAACGCCGGCATGGATGTGGATACGTTCGCACCGCGTCTGTCCTTCTTCTGGGCGATCGGTATGAACCATTTCATGGAGATTGCCAAGATGCGTGCAGGACGTATGCTCTGGGCGAAGATCGTCAAGTCTTTCGGTGCGAAGAACCCGAAATCCATGGCACTCCGTACTCACTGTCAGACCTCCGGTTGGTCGCTCACCGAGCAGGACCCGTTCAACAACGTCGGTCGTACCTGTATCGAGGCGATGGGAGCTGCACTCGGTCACACCCAGTCGCTCCACACCAACGCACTCGACGAGGCGATTGCCCTGCCGACGGACTTCTCCGCTCGTATCGCACGTAACACCCAGATATACATCCAGGAAGAGACCAAGATCTGCAAGGAGATTGACCCGTGGGGCGGTTCCTACTATGTAGAGTCGCTCACTCAGGAACTCATGGAGAAAGCGTGGGCGCATATCCAGGAGATCGAGAAACTCGGCGGTATGGCAGCAGCTATCGAGACCGGTATTCCTAAGATGCGTATCGAGGAAGCAGCCGCTCGTACACAGGCGCGTATCGACTCCGGCAAACAGAAGATCATCGGTATCAACGAGTATCGTCTGGAGCACGAAGACCCGATTGACATCCTCGAGATTGATAACACAGCCGTTCGTGAGCAGCAGGTAGCCCGCCTCGCTGAACTCCGTGCTAACCGTGACGAGAAAGCCGTGCAGGCTGCCCTTGCAGAGATCACCGAGTCTGTACAGAAATGGGCTGACGGCGGTAAGGGTGAGAACCTCCTCGCACTCGCTGTCAAAGCAGCCGGTCTCCGTGCTTCGCTCGGCGAGATCTCCGATGCCTGCGAGAAAGTCGTAGGACGTTATAAAGCAACCATCAGAACTATTTCAGGCGTGTACGCTTCAGGTACTAAGAACGACGATAACTTCCAGGAAGCTTGTCGTCTCACGGCAGAGTTTGCCAAGAAAGAAGGTCGTCAACCCCGTATCATGATTGCTAAGATGGGACAGGACGGCCATGATCGTGGCGCCAAAGTGGTAGCCACCGGTTATGCCGATTGCGGCTTTGATGTGGATATGGGACCGTTGTTCCAGACTCCGGCAGAGGCAGCTAAACAGGCGGTGGAGAACGATGTCCATGTACTGGGTGTCTCCAGCCTCGCGGCAGGTCACAAGACCCTCATCCCGCAGGTCATCGAGGAGCTCAAGAAACTCGGCCGTCCGGATATCATGGTCACCGCCGGTGGTGTCATCCCCGCGCAGGACTACGACTTCCTCTACAAAGCCGGTGTTGCCGCCATCTTCGGTCCCGGCACCCCGGTTGCCTACTCCGCTAAAGTGGTTATGCAACTTTTAATGAACGAGTAATCGTTCATGGGGTCCCCGCAAGTAATCGCATCAGCCATGCATGGCTGATCAAAGAGAGAGCCGCCTTTCCGGGCGGCTCTCTTTTCTTTAGAATCCTTTCTTCGCGAACGCGACTACGCGTGCTGCTGATCCCATTCAGCGCCGCAGACGCGCCAGTACCATTGTTTCATGGTCTTTGCGCCGTTCGGCTCGTTCTTCTGAGCGATGAAGGTCTGCTGGTCGGTCGTGATCTTCGACAGGTCATGACTGCGCTCCTGGATCATCGCTGCCACGCCGATAAAGCGGTTGCGGATCTGGTGCTCACGCTGCGTCAGCGGAGAGGTGCGTTTCACCGGTACACGGAGGTACAGACGGTTGCACTTGTTAGAGGTCGTTGCCGCGGTTCGGTGCGTCGCGAGCAACATCTTCTCGCAGCTGTGCTGACCGCTCTTACCGGGTTTGGACAATGCGCCGGACACATGATCAATTCCGGCTGAATAAGTTACACTTGCCATAATAATTAAAGTTTTTTAGGTTTGATTGAACAATAGGTTTGATTTCGATTTACTCTCTTAATACTTCCGTGAGCCGTCATAGCTCTCTACGGTCTTAGTCTGGATGACGACGGAGGTGTCGCCTTTCTGCCATGCCTCGCTTCGCGTGGTAACGGTCCGGGTGACGTTGCAGGAACTCAGTCCCAAGCCCGCCGCCAATGCCGTCAACGCCGCAATCAGCACGGAGATCACGATTTTGATAATCTCTTTCTTAGTCATAATTTTATTTTTTTTTCCGCGGTATTCCGCGGTTTCCTTCGTCTGTTAGCCCGGCATTGAATGCCGGTTTCCCTCCCCTTGTGTGGAGGTTAGGTGGGGTTTCTTAAATCGCGTCCCCCGACGGGCGCTTACGCACCCAGTTTCTCGTACTCTTGAGCGAAGATGAAACCGCGGAGAGTGGCGTAGCGTTTCGGTTTTTGAGACGCAAATGCCGTTTCGTAAGCGGTCAGTTGCTCGGGAGTGAGTGCCTTGATAGCCGCGATGACGGAAGAGAACTTCTGGTGGGTTGCGATCTCCTCCGGTGAATAGGGTTTCTTGGAGAGGTCGCGTGGGTTGCAGATCCGTCCGGTACACAAGGTGTCACCACGTTTTTGGAAATAGGTGTCCGAATGGGAACAGATCTTTCCTCGGTAGTGGTCCACCATGTCAATAGGGGTGTACTTTGCCATAGTTAAATTTGGGTTTGATGGTTAACTTGGGGCAGCCAAGAGACGCTCGAGATACGCTTGGGAGTCGCTGTTTGTTTCGATTTAATCACGTGATGGATTCGAGAAAGGAGCGTGTTCGGTACAATAAAAACACCGGACTTCTTATTTCTGAAATCCGGTGCAAAGATAATATTAAAACCTACTTTAGTGTTCCATCGGGAGTGAAAAATTTTTCACAAAAATCGAATTTTCCTCTTTTTTTCGCTTCTCGATAAAACCAAACGAAGATATAGTGAAATCTTCTTTCGGTGATGCCGTGCTTGGTAGCCACTACCTCTCGCGCCTCGCGAGCTGAAGCACCCTTGTCCCTCGCTACAAAGTAGTCATCTACCACAACTTGGTTCTTCACTTCAATCTCATGCCGTTTCTTCGACATCCGAAAATCATTTGGGTCTCGTACCAAATACGGTACGTCATATAAAGGATAATCCATAGTTTTAGTTTTTTACGTAGATTACTTGATTGCCTGTCGGGTTCGCCATCTTCCAGCCGTCCCGTTCCTCTGTCGTCCCGTACCGCGCATAGTAGTCGTTGAAGGAGAGGGTCTGCTGTTGCGGCTTGAAGTCCAGTATGAAGAAATACGGATTCCGACCTTTGTATGCGCCATGTGTCTCCAGCCATGCGATGATGGCTTGCTGCTTGGCAGGGGTACATTGCTCCCAAAGCCGTTGCGCTGCTCCCAGACGATTGGTAAACTCTCTGTCCGGCTGAAATAGCGTCAAAAATTGATTAAAGTCCATAATAAATAATTTTTGTTTAGTCTGTCTCGCCTGTTTAGTCCTGTCGCGCGAGCTACGGCTCAGAACGATTCGCGATTACATCGCTTGGGGGATTATAGGGGGACTAAACAGACTTGACAGACTTGACATTTTTTATTTTTCTTTTGGTTCTTTTCTTTTTTGTCTTTTGATTACGTTCGAGCCCTGCGGCTATGCCGCCTTGGTCGGCGAGGATAGAACCCCGTAGAGACCATGGTTTCCGTGCATGGGGCACGGACGGAAGGGCGCGTTGGGGACGCGCGGTCTCCGAGGGGTTGCTATCCGCCGCAGACCAAATCCCAAGGGCTCGCTGCGCTTAGTCAATGACTTTCACCGTCAACTTGATCTCGTCCGGCTCTTTGTCCGGGTATAGTTCCACAAAGGTCTTAACATACCCGTTCATGACAGCGGTGCGGGCTTTGACGAGGTTCTGCTCTTTGGTCTTTTCTTTCGCGTTCTCGCGCCATTTCACCGCTTGTTCCTGCGGGTATCGCCTGTAATCTGCAAAATCAAAACTCTCCGTCCGTTGAAGCTGGAACTTACCTATGCCTTCCACCTCAAACTCTCCTTTGATCTCGCCTTGGGCGGCAAGGATAGCCACTGCCTCATTGGTCGCTTCGGTGCTGATTTCGTCAATACGTGCCTTAATGGCTTTCTCTTGGATGCGCAACTCGCGCAACTCTTTCAAATTCGTTGTTTTCATATTATTCTCCGGTTTTATAGTTAATAAATTCCTTTCTCGGCGGAGGCCGCTCCTTCCGTTTCATCGGAAGGACGCTCCGCGTTGTAAGAGTTAAACAATTTGAGTAATTCTTCCGGCTTCATGTTCTCCGGCAGTTTGCTCGGGTCATTATCTTGCCGTGCCACCATGCGCCTTGCCCGCAGTATTACCGCACGTTTGCGGTTCTCTGCCGGTGTGACCCATTGAAGATTGGAAGCACGATTGTCGGAAACGATTCCATTGAGGTGGTCCACCTCCCATCTTTCGCCCTTCTCGGCGGAGGCCACTCCTCCCGTTTGTCGGGAGGACGTTCCGGGGCACGGACCATTCCACGCCAGACAGACTGCAATGTGAAGGTAGATGTCGCCATGATGAGGCATGACATAATACCTTTGCTTCCTGTTCGCATTCACGGAAAGTTTGCCGGGAGTTAAAGTCACTAACGCTTGCTCGCGATAGATCCAACGCATCACGCCGGTTTTCTTGTCTTTGGCGCGGACATGGGAGAAAGCTCGTCCGCTTGCGGTGACATAAAGATGCCGGTTGCCGGTACGTTCAAGGGGTAGAACGAGGCGAATTTCGGTTCCATCCGGGAGCACATCGCGCTTGGGATGGATAGTTGAACGATATTTAGATACCATATAACCGCCAGTCGGAGGGATGCGGGTTCCTCACTGTGAGGAGTTGCCGTTTTCCGAAAGGCGATGCAAAGGTACCGGAATTATAACGGTGTGGGTCGATGTGGATATTGTGAACCACATTTCCACAAAAAAAGCAACCCTCTCGGATTGCTTTCTTTTCAAGGCGTTAGGCTATGTTATGTAAAAATGCTGATGTGTGCTCTAAAAATAATCTTCCACATCGAAAAACACCTCTTTGTCGTACTCAGACTTGAACAACCGTCCAAGGAGCGTGCATAGTGCCGATGGCTCGGAAGCGCACGAGATGCCGCATGTCTCCGTCAGGAAACGAAGCACCGCAGCGGGACTGGGTTTGTCGATATATTTTAGCCGCTTCCACTTCACGCAGAAGCAGACGATTGCTTTGATGACCGGGTTATCGCGACTGCAATCAAGTTGCCGTTTGGACCAATGGTGCTCGGTTAGGTAATTGAGAAAACGATTCTTCTCCTCTTCCGTCCGCTGCATATCATCGATACCGTCGGGCGTGAGAAAGAGCCGTTTCGTCCGCGTATCCTTCATTCCTTCACTCTTTAACTCTTTCACTCCTTCACCCCCCGCATTCGGTGTAAGGTATATAGGGCAATGCGTGTTGTCATGGACATCATTGTTTTGCTCGGCAATAAAGGTCAACGAGCCGTGGTTCTCAATCGTAAAATTTGGCTTGCTTTTTTGTTCTTCGTCTTTCATTTCTAATTGTGTTTTTAAGTTTATTACTTGTTGCTCTAACTGCCGGATGTATTCCGCTTGATCCATAGCGAGTTGTGCCCATCTGTCGCGGTCGCGACGCAGGGCTTCCCATGGGTCGAAAATCCTATGTGAATCGGGCGGTGGCATCTTATGTATCTTTTGCGGTCGGTCAAAGCGACCGCAAAGGTACTGCTTTAAACTCCCAAAACACGGGAGTAAACAAAAAAAAGTGCACCGAAATGCACTTTTATCTCTAAACATTATACATCAAATATCACAAATACAACTTGGAAAGTTCCCTCGCCTCATCGGCAAACTTTTCCCGAAGCGACTGCGGCGCAAGGACTTCGATAGTAGAGCCGTAGGTGCGGAGCTGCTGGATGAAATCGAAGGTCGGAGCTACATGCCATTCGAAAATACAGGGTTCGGGTTCGCTCTGCGAGTGATGCAGCGGAAGTGACCGCAGGTACTTGGCATCTTTCTCCGACGCTATGCGGACACGCACCAGTTCCGGCTTCAGGTCATTGCCGCAGAACACGCCGTAGAATGGGGCAAAATACTCGCGTGCGTTGAAGTTCTTGGGACGCTTGAACGTCTTTTCCAGCAGTTCCAGACTGACGATGCGGTCAAGCGAGTACATCTTCGGACTTTTCGGGTCAATCGTCCCGTCCAATTCCGTGCATATGCCCAACACGTACCACCGCTGTTTGAACACCTTTAGGCACAGCGGCGAGAGATAGAAGACATGCGGCTTATCCGTGTCAAACCGCTGGTGCGTGCAGAGGAGGTTCCGGCTCTCGCTGATGGCGGTGACGATAGTCGTGAGGTACTGGGTGCCTTCGGGAATGGACTCGTAGATGATGCTGTCGCGCAGCTCACGACTGGCATCGAGCGACTGGCTCATCGCAAACTGCGAGAGCAGCCATTGTTTGGTGCGTGAGTTAAGATCGGTGTCGTCGATGTAATACTGACCTGTTGCCCGGTCGCAGAGGATCTCTATATCGAAGAGCTCCTCAATATCGCGCCGTATTCTGTAAAACGACGTGTCCGGGATAGCCGTCTCGTGATTGTCATTGTACCGTGAACCGGACCACTTGCGGTCAATCTGCTCCTTGGTGATCTTCCCCGCACTGCGGATGGTATCCACGAGCCAGAAGTATTTCTTATATTGTACTACGGACATTCGCTGCTGGCTATTATAAATTACAATAATGGTGTCATGTACAATGGTAGATAAGTGATACCATTCTCTTCTTTTACATCGCCGGAGTGTAGCACAACAGGAGTTGCCACTTGTTCAGCGTATTTCTTTCGGAATTTCTCTAAAGAAGAAATTGTGTACTTGGTTGTGGATTTGACTTCTATGGGGCAGATATTATGACGATTGGTCAGATTAGGCTTCTGTGTTAAAAAGTCCACTTCCATGCGTTCCGAAGCATCTGTTTGAGAATATGAGGAATAAAAATATAGTTTGTGTCCGCTTGCGCGTAGCATTTGTGCAACGATATTTTCAACAAACATCCCCTTGTTGATTTCCAATTTATCCAATAGCAGTTTCTGATACAATTTCTCGGAAGCGATGGTATTTTCGTCAAAGGCATGTGAAATAAGCAAACCTGTATCCGCCATATAGCATTTAAGAGCAGAACTGTCCAGACGCATTCTCAGTCCGACAGTAGGCTCGGTGGCAGCATAGCAGATGTTGACAATCTGTGCGTCTGCTAACCAGAAGAACGAACTCTCATAGTCGCGATATCGGGCTGTGCCGGAAATGTCTGCTAAGTGGAATCTCTTCTCATGTCGTTGCAGTTCTGAGGGAATCTGATCAAAGATACCTTTCACTTTGCTCTCGTACCCTACTGCATATTTTTCTATGTCTGCTCTATACAGAGCCAGAATATCGCGCTTGACCAAGTCTGTTTCAATAAAGTTCTTTGTGTCGCGGAAAGTGAGTACAGCCTGCGGCATTCCGCCAACTATCATATACTGCCGGAACAAATCCATCACTTTTCGATGAATAGGTCCCAGCGGAGTCTTCTTGGTGTAGCAATCACGGATAAACGGCATAAGCATCTCATTCCCCATTGCCCATAAGAACTCCTCAAAGTCCATCGGGTACATAGCGATACGGTGTTCCTCTGAAGGAATGACAATATCTTTTACATTGCGGTTGATGCTGACTAACGAACCTGTCTCAATATAATCATATCGTCCGTCTGCAACAAGATATTTGATAGCCGCACGTGCACGCGGGTAGAGTTGCACCTCGTCGAAAATGATAAGCGAATCACGTTCATGCAATTGCACATCATAGTACAACGACAAATGCATGAAGAACATATCCAAATTAGTGAGGTAGTCGTCAAATATTTTCAGCAGCTGTTTATCTGCGTCATTAAAGTCAACGAGGATATAAGTCTTGTATTCATTGCGTCCGAAAGCCTCCGCTATGTAACTTTTACCAATACGTCTGGCTCCATCAATCATTACTGCGACCTTACCGTTCCTTTGCTTTTTCCAGTCAAGCAATTCGTCATAAATCTTACGCCTCATCATATTATTTCACGAATTTATAGGATTTATAAAGCTTGTTTTTCACGATTTTTAGCTATTTTAAATGCTAATTTCGCACGTTTTTATTCGTTTCCGGCTGCAAAGGTACTGCTTTTTTGGGATATATGCAATAGGAGACGTTAATTTTTTTGCACTTTAAATACGATAATTTACAATTTTCGCCAATTTAGAATACGATATTTTACATGGAATTGCCATTTTAGAATGCATTTTTTAGCACATGTACGAGGATAGTGAGCAGCGACGACGCGGACATCCTTCTTTCGTGCAGGGGCAATCTATGTTGTTGTGTGGACAATGGTTCATTGCTTATTAAATCTCAAAACCACCGTCTTCGATGAATTGGCGGAGGAGGGAGTCGATACGGATGTTAATACGGAAAGCAGGAATCGCCACACCTTCGTGCTGCTCGAACCATGCCTTGGCAAGGGATTTATCGACGGACTCTTTGAGTTGGTCGAGTGGTCCTTGCGGGATAATATCCCCCTGCATGTAGTTATTCATTATCTCGCGGAGCAAGTTCTCGTTGAGACCGAAAGCCTGTGCGAAACGATGAATACGATCGTTTTTCTCGCGTGCCATGTATTCGGTGATATAATCGCGAAGCGGTTTGGTTTCGTCGACTTGCACGGTGCCGCGTTGCACGTCACGCAGGAAACGTCCAGCTACATCCTGTTCCTCTTGGGTGAGGGTGGCAAAGGAGCGGTGCAGTTCTTCGAGTGCCTGGGCTTGCTCTTGCTCGGAGGAGTTGAGTGTACGCAGGTACTTACGGAAACGTGCGTTCATGTAATCGGTATCGATGGCACCGGTGTTGATCGAGATGATATAGGGATCAATGTCAAAGGTCACCTCATCGGTAGGTGTACCTTTGGGACCACGTTCGATCTCTTTGTAACGTTGCAGAAGCGCACCATAGGTGGTCTCATCGATAGTGAGAGCATTCATCGCCAGCGTCACCTCTTCCGCTTCTTCGGTGTCATCGGTTGGCAGTGTCGGTTCTTGCAGTTTGTTCCACTGGAAGCCTTGCACACGCGCCGCGTTGAGGTGGCGGTTTAGTTCGCGGAAATGCTTGGCGAACTGCGCGCGTAGGTCTTTATCTTCCGGCAGTTTGGAGAAGTCCTCAACTCCTGCTATCCGGAAGAGATATTGTATTTGCGCATAAGCGGCTTCGATCGCGCGAATATGCACATCCAGTTTGTCGGCTTTGATGCCCAGCGGTTGCTGTCCCGAATAGAGACGGATAGCACTCTCTATGTTCCGCTTCATGGTGTGCGGATAGCGATAGTAACAGATCGTGCCGTGCGGTTTATCGGGTCCGTTGAGACGGTTGGTACGCGAGAAAGCTTGGATGAGGTTCTCGTTGTACAGCACTTTGTCGAGATAGAGGGTGTTCACCCAATGGGAGTCGAAACCGGTAAGCATCTGATTGACGACGATAAGTACGTCCAGACACTGCGCTGGGTTGGACTCAATCCCTTTGTATATATCCTTGTGCGCCAAACGGAGCGCCACATCTTTCTTGAAGAGGGCATATTTGGGCAGCGTGAAGTTCGTACCGTATTGGTCATTATAGTCACCGACAATCTTGATGAGCAGGTCTTCCTTGATCTCACCTTTGCCTTCATTGTCGATGGAAGGATCCACGAGACAGGTCACTTTGAGTTCCCGAGCGAATGTGCGCATATAGACGTAGTACTCGAACGCCTCTTGGATGGACGAGGTAGCAAAGATCGCGTGATATTTGTTAGCGAGACTCAATGCCGGGAAAGAAGCCTTGATGTCGTTAACGACCGCACGCTGGTATTCGCCCGATTCGAATTGTGCTTTCGGGATATAGTCCTCGATGCCTTCATCTTCGGCGGTCTTACCTGCCATCGGTACGTCGTTCATATAATGGAAATAGACCTCTTTCTTCTTCTCATCTGCAAGAGCTTCTTCCATGGTCTTGGCTTTTGCCTTGAAGAGCGCCACTTCCTGTTTGAGTTTCTGATCAGGGAAGACAATCTTCATTACCGGGTCGAACTTCAGCACGTTTTCGTCGCGGATACCATCGGCGATGCTGTAACGGTGCAGCTCATTGCCGAAGACGTCGATTGTCGTTTGGTATAACTTACGATTCTCCTCTTGGATTGGTGTGCCGGTGAAGCCGAAGAAGATCGCGCGTGTGAAGGTGGCGCGAATTGTTGCCAACATATCTCCGAACACGTCTCGGTGGCACTCATCGATGATTATGACGAGCCGCTTCTGGTTGATTCGGTTGAGTTGGTGACGATTGCCTGATTCGGGCACAATACGGCTCATCTTCTGAATAGAGGTGACGATGAGGGTATCGCGTGTGTCGGTACTATCCAGTTTGGAGATCAGATCATCGGTGTTGTCGGTCTCCTGCACTTCTTCTATCTCGTTTTTGAATCCGCGATATTCGAGTGCGGTTTGTGTACCGAGTTCTATTCGGTCCATGAGGAAGACCACCTTGTCCGCTTTGCCGGAATCGGCTATCAGTTGCGCCGACTTAAAGGAAGTCATCGTCTTACCTGAGCCGGTAGTATGCCAGATGTAACCGCCAAACAGATCGTGTTCTTCCCAACGACAGGTGGCTACACGGTCTGCAATCGCTGACGCGGCATAGTACTGATAACTGCGCATTACCTTGAGGTTACCTG
>CAMOJA010000012.1 GCA_946616535.1 uncultured Bacteroidales bacterium
TATACTTTTTTATGCAGTACGGTGAATTTATTGCACAAAATCGCTCAATCCAACACTATAAATCCTGACCAATAGTAAGGGTTGGAATACTTGGAATGTTGACGCATTCATAACGACGGTCGTTCTCTAACCAAACGCGTATTCCGATGCTGACAAGATTAGTTGAAAGAGAGGCGGTTAAAGAGGTTTTCGTTAAATTTCCCTTTGAGGTCTTATTTTGCGCCGCAAAATTACACACAAAAAAAATGACACTTGCAAATAAAAGTGCCATTTTTATGCATTTTTGTATTTTTTCTTACCGATTTTTCTCACCGCTTTTTAATGCTGTCGGTGCCACCGAATGAAACAAACGGCATATCATGCCGGACAAATTTCTCCTCACAAAAACTCATTTCCTCTTGCATATATGAGATTTTTTTTTGTACCTTTGCATTGTTTTTAAGTCCAATACCGACGGTCAACCGACGGTCAGCCGACGGTCAACCGACGGTCAAGGCTAATGTAAAGCACCTGTAGAACACCTGTAAAATCCACAATAACCATATTATATTCTTTTGATTCTTTTGCTTCTTTTCTTTTTCTTTTTTCTTTCTCCAGGGTACCTCCAAACAAAAAATCTCCGATTTTCCTTGCATATCTCAAAAAAAAGCTGTACTTTTGCACACAAATTTGGTTTTTATGCAAGACGAACGGTATTTAAGGCTATTAAGCGAGAAGTTTCCGAACTCGCAAGCGGTTGTGACTGAGTTGATTAACCTGCGCGCTATCCTCTCTCTGCCCAAAGGGACAGAGCATTTCGTGAGCGACCTGCACGGCGAGTCGATGGCATTCATCCACATGATCAAAAACGCTTCCGGCGTGGTACGGAAGAAAGTGGATGAGGTCTATGGCGCGGCTCTCTCCGAAGAGGAGAAAAGGGCGATCTGTGCGCTGATTTACTACCCCGACGAGCGGATCGAGTTGATAAAGAAGTATTATGACGGAGACAAAGACGAGAACTACACCACGCTCTTTACGCTCAATGCGCAGATATCGAACCTGCCGACTTTGGAGGAATGGTACCGGACGAGGCTGCATCAGGTGGTGAATATCGCGCGAGCCGTGACCATCAAATACAGCCGCTCGAAAGTACATCGTCTCCTGCCGAAAGGTTATGAATACGTCATCGCGGAGTTGCTGCACGAGTCGAACCTGGAGCAGCACGACCGCCAGACGTATTACAACGCCATCATCGATGCCATCATCGAGACCGGTTGTGCAGACCAGCTGATCATCGCCATCTCGTATCTGATACACGGTCTGACGATTGACACGCTGCATATAGTAGGAGATATTTTTGACCGCGGACCGGGTGCTTCGAAGATTCTGGACGTGCTCTCCACCGTGCGGGATTATGACATCCAGTGGGGCAATCACGATATCGAATGGATGGGTGCTATGGCAGGAAACATGGCGTTGTTGGCGACCGTGCTGCGCGTCTCTATCCGTTACGCCAATATCGAGACTCTCGAAGAGGGTTACGGCATCAACCTGCTGCCGCTGGCGAACTTCGCGATGACCGTTTATGGCGACGACCCGTGTACTATCTGGCAGACCAAAGATTTTGAGAACAACCCGCGTCTGACGCGTTCGGCACAGTTGATGGCGAAGATGCACAAGGCTATCTCTATCATTCAGTTCAAGCTCGAAGGACAGACCGTCAAACGTCATCCGGAGTGGCACATGGATCACCGGGCGGTATTAGATCATTTGAGATTTGAGGATGGACATTTGACATTTAATGGTCAGCCTTTGCTGGACACCAACCTGCCGACTGTTGATCCGAAAGACCCTTACGCGCTGAACCAGTACGAGCAGGATCTGATGAACCAGCTATGGCGTTCGTTCCGCAAGTCCGAGAAGATGCAACGGCACTTGAAGATGCTGTATGAGCACGGATCACTATATCTCGTTCGAAACGGTTTCCTACTCTACCATGCGGCTATTCCGCTGAATGCGGATGGGTCTTTTGCGGAGACCGACGTGTGCGGCAAACGTGTTTCCGGCAAGGCGCTCATGGACCGCACGGACGAAGTGATCCGCATGGCATATTACGGTGAGGGCAAGGAGAAAGAGGATGCGCTGGACTACATGTTATACCTCTGGGAAGGCGAGTTCTCACCGCTGTACCACAAAGACAAGATGACCACTTTCGAGCGGTATTTCTTAGCCGACAAAGATACTTGGGCGGAGCAGAAAGGTGCTTATTTCACCTTGGCGGACGATGAGAAGATCTGCGAACAGATACTCAAAGAGTTCGGTCTCAACCCTGCGACGGGGCGCATCATCAACGGGCACGTGCCCGTTCGCACAATAAAAGGAGAAACGCCCATACGCGCAAACGGAAGGCGGTTTGTGATTGACGGAGGGTTCAGTAAGCCTTACCAGGAGAAGACCGGTATCGCCGGTTACACGCTGATTTACAACAGTCACGGCATTCAGTTGGTGGAGCATGAGTCATTCGAGAGCCGCGAGCAAGCGATCCTATCCGGTTCGGACATCCACAGCCGGACCTTGTTGCAGGATTTCTCCGGCAGCCGTCTGCGTATCAAAGATACGGACAAAGGCAAAGAACTTTTGGAGCAATTAGAGGCGTTGGAGCAACTGCTGCATGCTTACCGTTCGGGTATCTTCCGCGAGCAACAACTGACAAAATGGCAGAACTGACAGCTTTGGCACAGAGTTTGCTAATGATGAAAGCGGAAAGTCGAAAGTAGAAAGACAATTTTAAAACACAAATATTATTATGAGCAAGATTCAACCATTAGCAGACCGCGTGCTGGTCAAAGCAGCGGCCGCAGAGGAAAAGACCGTAGGTGGAATTATTATTCCCGATAACTCCAAAGAAAAGCCTAACCACGGCGAAGTAATCGCTGTAGGATCAGGTACGAAAGACGAGCCGATGCTTCTACATCCGGGCGACCATATTCTATTCGGCAAATGGTCCGGTTCCGACTTTGAGTTCGAAGGCGAGAAGTACCAGATGATGAAGCAAAGCGATATCTGGGCGGTGATTAAATGATTTAGGATTTAAAATTTAAGCTTTTAGAATTATGGCAAAAGATATTACCTATAATGTAGAAGCCCGTGAGGCTTTGAAGCGCGGCGTGGACCAGTTGGCAGACGCCGTGAAAGTGACACTCGGTCCGAAAGGCCGCAATGTAGTGATCGATTCCAAATACGGTGCTCCGCATATCACCAAAGACGGTGTAACCGTAGCAAAAGCAGTGGACTTGGTTGATCCGGCAGAGAACCTCGGTGCGCAGTTGGTTAAAGAAGTAGCATCGAAAACAGGCGATCAGGCAGGTGACGGTACAACGACCGCTACTGTGCTGGCACAAGCTATCGTGGGTGTGGGTCTGAAGAACGTAACCGCAGGAGCTAACCCGCTCGACCTCAAACGCGGTATCGACAAAGCCGTTGCTGCGGTAGTTGAGGAAATTAAGAAGAATGCTGTAGTCGTTGGTAACGACTTCGACAAGATTGAGCAAGTAGCCACTGTTTCTGCCAACAACGATGCCGAGATCGGCAAACTGATTGCTGACGCGATGCGTAAGGTTTCCAAAGACGGCGTCATCACTATCGGCGAGGCAAAAGGTATGGACACCACGATCGATGTGGTTCAAGGTATGCAATTCGACCGCGGATATATCAGCCCGTATTTCGTAACCAACACCGAGACGATGCAGGTAGAGATGGACAAACCGTATATCCTTATCTATGATAAGAAGATTAGCAACCTCAAAGAGCTGCTGCCTGTTTTGGAGCCGGCCGTACAGAGCGGAAGACCGCTGCTGATCATCGCTGAGGATGTGGATAGCGAAGCGCTGACCGCGCTGGTTGTCAACCGTCTGCGTGCGCAGTTGAAGATCTGCGCAGTGAAGGCTCCGGGCTTCGGTGACCGTCGTAAAGAGATGCTCGAAGACATCGCCATCCTTACCGGTGGAACGGTGATCAGCGAGGAGAAAGGTATCAAACTGGAGAGCGCAACCATCGAGATGCTCGGAACCGCAGAGACCATCACGGTTAACAAAGACAACACAACGATCGTTAACGGCGCCGGAGACAAAGAGGCTATCGCTCACCGCGTAGCACAGATCAAAGCGCAGATTGAGGCTACCAAGAGCTCGTACGACAAAGAGAAACTGCAGGAGCGTCTGGCTAAACTCGCCGGCGGCGTAGCTCAACTCAATGTCGGCGCAGCTTCCGAGGTAGAGATGAAAGAGAAGAAAGACCGCGTGGATGATGCTCTGAGCGCTACTCGTGCGGCTATCGAAGAAGGTGTCGTTCCCGGTGGCGGCGTGATGTATATCCGTGCGCAGAAAGCCCTCGAAGGCCTCAAAGGCGAGAACGAGGACGAGCAGACCGGTATCGAGATCGTGCGTCGTGCTATCGAAGAGCCGCTGCGTCAGATTGTCGCTAACGCAGGCAAGGAAGGCGCTGTAGTAGTCGATAAGGTTCGTTACGGCAAGGGTGATTTCGGTTATAACGCCCGCAAGGATGCGTACGAGAACCTGTTTGAGGCAGGTGTCGTAGATCCGGCGAAAGTAACGCGTGTGGCTCTGGAGAACGCTGCTTCGGTAGCAGGTATGTTCCTCACGACCGAGTGCGTGATTGTCGATCATCCGGAAGAGCATCCCGCTCCTGCTATGCCTGCAGGAGGCATGGGAGGTATGATGTAAAAAAGACGCCTTCGGGCGTCTTTTTTTTATGCGTTGAGTTGGGATTGGATCTGTGCGACGGCTTGACGCAGAACGGGATCGTACTCCAGCTGGTCACGCATGATCGCAAGGGAATGCAGGACGGTGGCGTGCGTACGGCGGCCCATCTTAAAGCCGATTTCCGTCAGGGAGGAATCGGTTAACTCTTTGGTCAAGTAGATGGCCACGTGACGTGCACGGGTGATCTCGCGTGAGCGGTTCTGGCTGAGGATCGCTTTTTCCGGCAGACCGTAGTGTTCTGCAACCGCTCCGATGACATCTCCGATGGCGATCTTACGAGGCTGGATAGCGACGATGTGGCTGACAACCTGCTCTGCCAAAGCGAGATCAATCTCGCGGTCGGTAAGCGTAGAGTGCGCCAAGAGGGATGCTAAGATTCCTTCCAAGTCACGGACGGAGTTGCGGACGTTGGTCGCAATGAAATCCACCACTTCGTCCGAGAGCGAGATGCCGTCACGGCGCATCTTGGAGAGGAGGATATTCTTACGCAGCTGGTAGTCCGGATGCTTGATCTCCGCGGAGAGACCCCATTTGAAACGGGTGAGGAGACGTTCCTCGATGTCCTTGAGCTCAATCGGCGGTCTATCGGACGTGAGGATCAGCTGTTTGCGGCTCTGCTGGAGGTAGTTGAAGATGTGGAAGAAGGTATCCTGGGTTCCTTTGAGACCCGCGAAATACTGAATATCATCCACAATCAGCACATCTACCGACTGATAGAAATTGAGGAAATCGGGGATGCGGTTGCTCTTCGCTGCGTCCTGATACTGGAGTTTGAAGGTGTTCGCACTCACATAGAGCACACGCGCATGAGGATTGAGCAGCTGAACCTGATTTCCGATGGCGTTTGCCAAGTGGGTCTTTCCTACTCCGCTACCGCCGTAGATGAAGAGCGGGTTGAAAGCAGTGTAGCCCGGTTGTTTGGCAATCGCTATGCCGGCTGTACGCGCCAGTTTATTCGGTTCTCCCGCTACAAACGAATCAAAGGTATAATAGGTATTGAGTTGGGAGTCGAAGTTATCCGTACGGATCGGCGCGTTATTAATTATATGGTTCGCCTGCGCTTGTGCGCCCGCGGAAGGAAGCATGGTTCCTGCTCCGGAGGTGGAGTCAATCAAGACGCGGTACTCAAGATGGGTTCCCTGCCCGAAGACGCGGATGATGGTTGCGGAGAGGAGAGATATATAGTTCTCCTCTATATATTCCGCGACGAATTGCGATTTCACTTGGAGGACAAGAATGCCATTCTCAAACTGCAACGGCACAATGGGTGCGAACCATGTCTGGTAGGCACTGCTTGTCAAGTTGTCGGCGAGAATAGCCTGACACTGACCCCATTGTTGTTGTAGTGTTTCTGTCATTTTTTTCGGCGAAAAACTGTTCGCAAAATGGTGCTCTCTGAGCGAAATCGAGTGCAAAGGTACTACTTTTTTTTGAATTGAGCAAATGTCAAGTTAAGTTGTTAAAAAACAAGAATGCGTAACATCCTGATTTTTCGGGAGTTACGCATAAATATGCCTATTTTCAAGGGTTTACGCGAAATGGCGTTTCGTAAGTTGCTGATTTTCAGTGGTTTTTATATATGCAAGAGCAAAATAATTTTTTGTTAACAATTTTTATAAAGCACTGATAATAAGCACGATGCATTTTGTTGAAAATATTTTCAGTTTATAAAATCTACAAATTGCGGAACGCGTGTTCCACAGTTTTTTTTGAGCATTTTATACCTTTTTTTTCGGTTGCTATTTATCCTTGCGTCCGAAGACGGAGAAATGGACATAACGCTTGGGGTGTGCCTTGATATCCGTGAGGAGCGAATCGGCAGAAACGATGGTCGCATCGATGTGTTGTAATATCGGCGATTTGACCTGAGAAACGACCGTATTGATGTTATCGACGGCATCATCCACTTTGGCGACGGTTGCTTTGAGATTAGCGTCTTTGATATCCGCCACGACGGTATTGAGGTTGGCGATGGCGGTATCGGCGTTATTGACGATCCGCGGCACTTGGTTATTCATCATCCCTTTGAGGTCATGCGAGACGGAAGACAGGTCTCCGGAGACGCGATCTACGTTCGCAAGGGTGTTTTTGATATGATTGCCTTCGACCTGTCCGCGCAGACCTGCCACAAGCGAATCCACACCATGGATGGTCTGATCCACATCCTGGATCGCGCTATCCAGATGTGCGAGGAGCTCACCCTGCAGGTTATCCATGAGACCGGGAACGTATGTCGTGGGAAGGAAAGAGCCTTTTTGAATGTTGGAATGAGCCGTTTCGCTTAATGATGCACCTTCGGTGCCTAATGATGAATTCGGCAGCTGGAGTTCGATCGCCATGCCGCCGAGCAGACCATCGGAGATTAGCGCCATACGGGTTCCTTGAGGCAGGACGATGTCGCGGTTGATGGAGATGTCGATGGTGAAAGCGCTGTCGCGTGTGTAGTCATAATGGATGGCATCCACCTGTCCCACTTTATGGCCTCGGATATAGACCGCTGCTTGTTCTTCCAAACCATGCAGATGGGCATAGGTGCCATGAAAACTATTGGTGGGCGAGAAGATATTCACGCCTTTGAGGAAATTAAAACCAAAGAACAACAGGAAAAGACAAACTGCGGCCAGGATGCCAACTTTTATTTCACGTGCATGTTTCATAATTCAGTATTCAGTTATCAGTAATCAGTTTTCAGTAATCAGTTATCAGTTATTATTTTTCCACTTTGATGATCCAACAATCAGGGAAGAGGGATTTTAGTTCTTTTTGTGCGGCTTGCACTTTGGCGCGGTCGGTATCCGCCGCCGTGTAATATTTGTACCACTCACCGACTTGGATGAACTCGCAGGTCCGGCCTTTGAGTTTGGGGTCGTTGGGTGCGAGAGGTGTTTTGGATGCGCAAATTTGCACCGCATAGTACGTCTGTGGCTGTTGCCCCTTGTTTAATACGCTTTTACTCTCGATCCGATTCTCTCTCGATAGTGTCTCGCCAGTCTGATTTGGCGTCTCTACGGCCGTCTCGGTGGAGTCGATAGCGAGGCTCTCTTGGCGCACTGCCTGTTTATGAGTGTACGCGCCAAAGGCGTTGACGATGGCATTCGCCATCTGGGCGATGGAGGCAGGTTGGTTGAGGAAACGCTCTTCTTCGGGGTTGGAGATGAAGCCCATCTCAAAGAGGATGGACGGACAGGCGGTTTTGAGAAGCACCCAGAAGGCGGCTTGCCGCACGCCGCGGTCTTCCCGATTGAGGTGTCCGACGAAACGTTTCTGTACCTGCTCGGCAAAATGCAGGGATTGATCCATATAACTGTTCTGCATGAGTTCGAACATGATATAGGAGTCGATGGAGTTCGGATCGAAACCCTGGTAGGTTGTTTTATAATCCGCCTCGAGTTTCATTACGGCGTTCTCACGCATCGCCACGTCGAGGTTTTTCTCCATTTTCTCGGTTCCGAGGATAAAGGTCTCCACGCCACAAGGCGCTTTGTTCTCCGAAGAGTTGGTATGGATGGAGATAAAGAGGTCTGCGTTATTCTTGTTGGCTATATCCGCACGGGTCTGCAAAGGGATGAAGACATCCGTGGAACGGGTATAAACGACGTTGACGTCGGGGTATTGTTCGTTGAGTTTCTTGCCGATCTCGAGCACGAGCTTGAGGTTGAGGTCTTTCTCCTGTGAGAATTTCCCGACCGCTCCGGGGTCTTTGCCTCCGTGACCGGCATCCAGAACGACGGTATATTGTTTCTCCGCTGCCAAAGGCAGGAAGAAGAAAGAAAGGAATGCTATAAAAAGATATTTCCGCATAATTAGCCAATTTAACCGATTGCAAAATTACAAAAAAAGTTGCATATAGACAAGAGTCTATCGCAGTTAGGTCAAAAAATATGCCAAAAATGCACTTTTTTCATTTTTTTTGCGCGCGGGCTTGCGTATATAAAAAAAAAGTAGTAACTTTGCGGTCGCGTTTGATTTATGTGTACATACACCCACACGAACCCAAAAGAATAAAGATGCAAAAGAGCGAGTTTTCACAGGAAGAAGATCTGATGATCCAGCGCGAGTTTGAGGCGTTGTTGGACGATTACGCGCATACTCTTCACCGCCAGAAAGTGGAGCTGATTACTCATGCCTTTAATTTTGCTTACAAGGCTCATTACGGTGTTCGTCGTCTGAGCGGCGAGCCGTATATCATGCATCCCCTCGCTGTCGCGCGTATCTGCGTGAAGGAGATAGGTTTGGGCAGTACGAGTATCTGCTCGGCGTTGTTGCACGACGTGGTGGAAGATACGGATTACACGGTAGAGGATATCGCGGGGCTTTTCGGCGACAAGATTGCGCAGATAGTAGATGGATTGACGAAGATCAGCGGTGGTGTGTTCGGCGACCGCGCGAGTGAGCAAGCGGAGAACTTCCGTAAGCTGCTGTTGACCATCAGCGAAGATATCCGCGTGGTGTTGATCAAGATTGCGGATAGGTTGCATAACATGCGCACCTTGGGTTCGCAGCCGAAAGACAAACAATACAAGATCGCCGGCGAGACGCAGTATATCTACGCGCCGCTGGCTCATCGTCTGGGACTTTTCCCCATCAAGACAGAATTAGAGGACCTGAGTTTCCGTTACGAACATCCGGAGACCTGGCAGGAGATACACGACAAGTTAGAGGCCATCAAAGCCAGCAAGTTAGAGAGCTACGAGGTGTTCTCGAAGCCTATTCGCGAGCGGTTGGAGAGCATGGGTTACACGTTTACGATGAAGGCCCGCATCAAAACCGCCTACTCGATCTGGAAGAAGATGATGCGGCAGCAATGTGCTTTCGAGGATGTGTACGACATCATGGCCGTGCGGATCGTGTTCACGCCGAACGAGTCGATGAGCGAGAAAGACCAGTGTTGGATGATCTACTCGGCTATCACAGAGATTTACCGTCCTCACCCGGAGCGTATCCGCGACTGGATCTCCACGCCGAAAGCCAATGGTTACGAGGCTTTGCACGTGACGGTCATGGGCAAGAACGGCGAATGGGTCGAAGTACAGATACGTACCGACCGGATGCATGAGATAGCGGAGCATGGTTATGCGGCGCACTGGAAATACAAGACCGGCGAGTCGGATGACAGCGAGCTCGATAAATGGCTGCAGGAGATCAAGGAGATCCTCGCGCACCCGGACAAAGATGCGATGGAGTTCCTCGGCACGTTCAAGCTGAATCTGTTTGCGCAAGAGGTGTTCGTGTTCACACCGAAAGGCGAGATCAAGACGATGCCGCTCGGTGCTACAGCGCTGGACTTCGCGTTCATGTTGCACTCGGAGTTAGGCGAACACTGTATCGGCGCAAAAGTGAACCATAACTTAGTGCCGCTGTCGTATCAGTTGAAAGGCGGCGACCAGATAGAGATCCTCACGTCGAACAGCCAACATCCGCAGAAAGAATGGCTCAAGCTCGTCACGACCGCCAAAGCGCGGAACTGTCTGAACCAGTATTTCAAACGTGAAGAGCGCAAATACATGAAGCATGGCGAGCGGCTTGTGGCGGATGCTATCAGCATGGATAAAGACCTCGCTGCCAACCCGGAAAAGAGTTTGGCACGATTATTGGACTACTATGGTTCGGAATCCCTTTCGGAACTCTATACAGCGATCGGTCAAGGGTCCATCCGATTGACGAACATCCACGACATCGTGTTCCCGAAGCGAGGATTGCTGTCTTACATCCCGTTCATCGGCAAGAAAGATACGCCGGTCAACGAGCGCAACGGAGAGAACCAGGAGATCGTCAAGCCGAAAAAAGGTTCGCACGCGATAGTGCTGACGGATGAGAACTTAGGGAAGGATTATCTGCTGAGCAACTGTTGTCATCCGATCCCGGGCGACGAGGTGTTGGGATTCCTGGACGAGAAAGGCCAGATGCATATTCACAAGGTGGACTGCCCGGAGGCGAATCTGCTGAAGACGAGTTACGGCAAACGGCTTTACTCCGCAACCTGGAACACCCACCGCGTGCAATCGTTCGTAGAGACGATCGAACTGAAGGGAATAGACAAGTTCGGTGTGTTCATCCAGGTGTTGCAGACCATCACTACGGAGTTCCACATCAACATGCGCGCTATCCACATGTCCAGCGACGACGGCATCTTCCAAGGCACGATGGAGATCTACGTGTATGACAAGAGCGAGTTGGAAGATCTGTTGAAGGCTATCAAGAAGATAGATGATATCAAAGAAGTAAGAAGAATTGACAATTGATATTTTTAATATTAAGGAATTTTATATGAAAAAGATTTTCAGTACTCTCTTCATGGCTCTCACGGCAGTAGCCATGATGGCACAACAGCCAGTGATTACATTTGAGAAGACCGAGCACGATTTCGGCAAGATCAACGAGGCCGACGGTCGTGTATCCACCGTGTTTGAGTTTAAGAACGAAGGAATGGCTCCGTTGGTATTAAGCAACGTCCGCGCGAGTTGCGGTTGCACCACTCCGACCTGGACGAAAGAGCCGATAGAGCCGGGACAGACCGGTAGTATCACCGTCACTTACAACCCAAACGGCCGTCCGGGACGTTTCCAGAAGACTGTTACCATCACTTCCAATGCTACAGAGGCAACAAAGCGCGTGTATATCAAAGGTGAAGTGATCCCGAAGGCAGCCAAACCGGCCAACAAATACAACGTGGCAGTAGGTGCGCTGAACATGAAGACTAAGACACTGGATCTCGGTACGATCAAGAAAGGCGAGAGCAAATCCGGCGAGTTGGAGTACGCAAACCTCGGTAAGGATGCTCACCACGTAGAGTTAGCAACCAACGGTGCAGATACATACCTGATCAACCAAGTGACGCTGGCAGACGTGAAAGCCAATGAGACCGGAAAATTCGTCTTCGCTATCGACAGCAAGAACCCGAAACTGTATGGTCCGCAAGAGGCTTACGCGTTCGTGGTTATCGACGGAAAGAAAGAGATCGACGAGGCACACAAGCTGACCATCAAAGCCAATATCGTAGAGGACTTCAGCAGTCTGAGCGTAGAGGAGAAACAGCAGGCTCCGATTATCGAGCTGCCGGCTGAGTTCAACGCAGGCAAGGTAGCAGCAGGCAAGAACCTGAAGTTCTCGTTGCCGATCAAGAATATCGGTGTGAACCCGCTGGAGATTCGTCGCGCTTATGCAGCTGACAAAGCGGTGAACGTGAAACAGCCGAAAGCCGTTAAGTCCGGCAAGAAAGGTTCGATCGCAGTAGAGATCAACACCAAAGGTATGAATCCGGGGGCTTACGGCCGCGAGGTGGTTGTCATCACCAACGACTACATGAACCCGATCAAACGCGTGAAAGTCAACTTCGTTGTTGAATAATGATAGACCATCCCGAAAATAGTGCAGAATACAAGGGGCTGACGGTGAATGCGGGTGTTGAGAACCTGCCATCCGTCAATCCGTATGCCACTTTCCGGCGCAAGAAGACGGTGCTTACCCCCGAAGAGTACTTCGAGGGTATTCGCCGTGACGACATGACGATTCTGAGTCAGGCGGTGACGCTGGTGGAGAGTAATCTGTTAGCGGATCAGGCGATTGCGCAGAAAGTGATAGAGCTATGCCTGCCCTACGCAGGTAACTCGATTCGCGTGGGTATCACCGGTGTGCCGGGAGCAGGCAAATCGACCTTTATTGAGGCCTTAGGAAGCGAACTTTGCGACCATGGCAAGAAACTTGCCGTGCTGGCGATAGACCCGTCGAGCGAACGCAGCAAGGGTTCGATCTTAGGCGACAAGACCCGTATGAACGAGCTCTCCGTGAAGTCCAATGCGTTTATCCGCCCCAGCCCGTCGGCCGGTTCGTTAGGCGGCGTGGCGCGTAAGACGCGTGAGACGATTGTGCTATGCGAGGCAGCGGGGTTTGATACGATCTTGTTAGAGACCGTCGGTGTCGGTCAATCCGAGACGGCGGCGCACTCCATGGTGGATTATTTCCTGCTGCTGCAGGTAACCGGCACGGGCGATGAGTTACAAGGCATCAAACGCGGTATCATGGAGATGGCGGACGGCATCGCTATCAATAAATGCGATGGTAATAATATAGAACGTGCGCGTGCTGCGCGCGTGAGCTTCAAGAACGCGTTGATGCTCTTCCCGCCCTCTGAATCCGGATGGAAACCCGAGGCTATCTGTTGTTCCTCAATCGACCATTCGGGTGTCATGGAGGTGTGGCAGAATATCGAAGAGTATATCGCATTCACGAAGGCAAACGGCTATTTTGACGCGCATCGTACGGAGCAAGCCAAATACTGGATGTACGAGACGATCAATCAGGCGCTGCTGGACGGTTTCTACAAGAACGAACAGATGGAGCACCAGATAGAAGTAGCCGAGCGGCAAGTGCTCAATAACGAGATCAGCAGCTTTATCGCTGCGCACAACCTAATCACTACTTATGGCAGGATTAACCAAAAATAACAAACGCACTCCTCAGACCACCATCATCAAAGTGGGAACCAACGAGGCGGGTAAGTTACCCCCTCAGGCACAGGAGTTGGAAGACTCGGTATTGGGTGCCCTGATGATCGAGAAAGATGCCTACGGAACGGTAGCGGATCTGCTGCGTCCGGAGGTGTTCTACAAGGATCAGAACCGGCTGGTTTACGAGGCTATCCGTGAGTTGGCAGGTAAAGACCAACCTATCGACATGCTGTCCGTAGGCGAGAAGATGCGTTCCTTAGGCACATTGGAGAAAGCCGGCGGCGCCGTCTATCTGGCTGATCTGACCCGCCGTGTGGCTTCCACAGCTCACCTGCGTTACCACGCAGAGATTATTGCGAAGAAGGCTACCGCGCGCGATGTGATCGCACTCGCAGCGCAAATAGAGGAGATGGGATTCGATGAGACCCAGGATGTGGATGAGCTGATGCAGACAGCAGAGGCCGGCATTTTTGAGATCTCGCAACGCTCGCAGAAACGCGACGTGACGCAGATAGACCCGGTGATTGAAGAGGCTTTCAAACGTATGGAGAAAGCGGCGATGAACACCGGTTCGATCTCCGGTATTCCTTCGGGATTCCATGCGTTGGACAAGATCACGTCGGGTTGGCAGTCTCCGGACCTCGTGATCATCGCAGCGCGTCCGGCGATGGGTAAGACCGCTTTTGTGCTCTCGATGGCAAAGAATATGGCTATTGACCGAGAGATCCCGACAGCCGTCTTCTCGCTGGAGATGAGTAACGTACAGCTCGTGAACCGTCTGATCATGAATGTGTGCGAGTTGGAAGGCGACAAGATCAAAACCGGAAAGATGAGCAAAGAGGATGCCAAACGACTCAATACGAAGATCAATATCATGAAGGGTAAGCCGCTCTATCTGGACGACACCCCTTCCCTCTCGATCTTTGAGTTGCGCTCCAAAGCCCGTAAGTTGGTTCGCGAGCATAACGTCAAGATCATCATCATCGACTACCTGCAGCTCATGAACGCGCAAGGGACATCTTTCGGCAGCCGTGAGCAAGAGGTTTCTATCATCTCCCGCGGTCTGAAAGGCTTGGCCAAAGAGTTGGACATCCCAATTATCGCCCTCTCGCAGTTGAACCGTGGTGTAGAGGCGCGTCAGGGTGTGGAAGGTAAGACGCCGCAGTTGAGCGACCTTCGTGAGTCGGGTGCCATCGAGCAGGATGCCGACTTGGTTTGCTTCATCCACCGCCCCGAATACTACCATCTCTACAACGATGACAAGACCGGAAAAGACCTGCGCGGTTTGGGTCAGATTATCGTGGCGAAGCACCGTAACGGTGCGACAGACAGCATCTGGCTGCGGTTCCGGGGCAAGTACGCGAAGTTCCAGAACGAGGACGACGCTATCGATCCGGAGGAGTTGGGCACTCCTATACCGCCGACACCGGAGAACACCGTATCTATCCAATCCAGCATGAACGGCATGGGAGAAGATATTAGTCAATATAATTTGTAATTTGTAATTTGTAATTTGTAATTGATAATTGGAAAAAATAATATATGCAAAGAACAGTAATCATAGACGCGTTAAAACGCACCGATTTCGGGTCGGAGATTAACGTGCGAGGCTGGGTTCGCAGCCGTCGTGGCAACAAGAACGTCTCGTTCATCGCCCTAAACGACGGCTCAACCATTAAGAACATTCAGATTGTAGTGGATCTGGAGAAGTTTAGCGAGGAACAACTGAAACCCGTTACGACGGGTTCGTGTATCTCCGCCACGGGTATCCTGGTAGAGAGCCAGGGAGCAGGTCAGGCCGTGGAGATCCAACTGACGGAGTTGGAGGTCTATGGCACCGCCGATCCGGAAAAATATCCGCTGCAGAAGAAAGGTCTGAGTATGGAGTTCCTCCGCACGGTAGCTCACCTGCGTCCGCGTACCAACACGTTTGGCGCGGTCTTCCGCATCCGTCATAACATGGCAATGGCGATCCACACCTATTTCCACGAGCACGGCTATTTCTATTTCCATACGCCGCTGATTACCGCGTCGGATTGCGAGGGCGCCGGCCAGATGTTCCAGGTTACAACCAAGAACCTCTATAACCTCAAGAAGGACGAAAACGGACAGATTGATTACTCCGATGATTTCTTCGGCAAACAGACAGCGCTGACCGTCAGCGGCCAACTCGAGGGAGAGTTAGGCGCCATGGCGCTCGGTAAGATCTATACCTTCGGTCCTACTTTCCGCGCAGAGAATAGTAACACCCCGCGCCACTTGGCAGAGTTCTGGATGATTGAGCCGGAGGTGGCGTTTATCCAGAAGGACGAGCTGATGGACCTCGAGGAGGACTTCATCAAGTACTGCGTCCGTTGGGCACTCGAGCATTGCCAGGACGATCTGGAGTTCCTCAACCAGTTTGTGGACAAAGGTCTGATTGAGCGTTTGAAGTCGGTTGTAGATACCGAATTTGTCCGCTTGGAATATACAGAGGGCATTCGCATTCTTCAGGAGGCGATTAAGAACGGTAAGAAGTTTGAGTTCCCCTGCAACTGGGGCGATGATTTGAGCTCCGAGCATGAGCGCTATCTGGTAGAAGAGCATTTCGGCAAACCGGTGATCATGACCGATTATCCGAAAGATATCAAGGCATTCTATATGAAACTGAATGCGGACGGCAAGACCGTGCAGGGCACCGATGTGCTGTTCCCGCAGATTGGTGAGATCATCGGTGGTTCGGTACGCGAGGAGAGTTTAGACAAACTCAATGACGAGATCGAGCGCCGCCATATACCGATGAAGGATATGTGGTGGTACCTGGATACCCGTCGTTTCGGCGCAGCCCCCCATGCGGGCTTTGGTTTGGGATTCGAGCGACTGATGCTCTTCGTCACAGGCATGCAGAACATCCGCGACGTGATTCCCTTCCCGCGTACACCGAAAACCGCAGAATTTTAATAAAATAATATCATAAAAAACACTAACAAACAATCGTTATGAGAAACAAACTCTTTTCATTGATGTTTGTGTTGGCAATCGGCTTAAGCGCCTTTGCACAGACATCTCTCAAGGGACGAGTGATTGACGAAGCGACCCAGAACCCGATTGTGGGTGCGCGCATCACACTCGCTAACCAAAACATCTCAACGACGACCAACGCAGCCGGAGAGTTTTCCCTACTCTACCTGGAGGCAATGGACGAAGAGGTGGTGATTGAAGCTGACGGCTACGTCGCTGCGCTCGAGTTGATTAACCTGAAGGACAATCAAGCGAACCAGATGGAAGCTGTAGCGATGCAACAAGACATCGTCTCGCAGACGCAAAACGAGATCTTGCTGAACCTGACGGAAGAAGAGATGAACGATGATGAAGGTCGTTCGCAATCTCAAGCATCCTCATCCTCCGCGTCCACCGATGTATTCAACTCCAACACTTCGTTTGCCTGGTCCACAGCGCGCTACCGCAACCGTGGTTACCAATCGAATATGGAGAACTACTACATCGAGGGTCTGAACTTCAACTCCCAGGAGCGCGGTCAGTTCAACTACTCGGCAATGGGTGGTCTGAACGATGCCAGCCGTTATAAAGAGGTGTTGAACCCGATAGAGGCGACTAACTTCACCTTTGGTGGTCTGGGGCAATCGACCAACTACCTGATGGGAGCCAGCCGTTATGCACAGGGATGGAAAGTCGGTGTAGCCGGTACCAACCGTAACTACAAAGCGCGTGTCAACGCTACCTACTCCAGCGGTGTGCTCTCCAACGGATGGGCTTTTGCAGCGCAGTTGGCTTATCGTTTCTCCCCGTATATCGACAACAAAGGCATCATCGGCGAGGGTATCAAATACTACTCTCTCGGTTATTTCTTCACCGCAGAGCGTATCTGGGACAATGCCCGTTTGAAACTGATCACTTTCGGTGCTCCTACCGAGCGCGGCCAGAATGCAGCAGTAACCCAAGAGGTGTATGACCTCACCGGTTCGATTAACTATAACCCCTATTGGGGCTACCAGAACGGCAAAGTACGTAACTCCCGTATCGTCAAGTCGTACGATCCGACAGTGATTGCCGCTTATGAGTATAAGATCGACGACCAACAGAAGATCAAAGCCGCTGCGGGATACCACTACTCCATGTATTCCAACTCGGCGCTGAACTTCTTCAACGCGCCGGATCCGCGTCCGGATTACTACCGTAACCTGCCGTCGTACTTATGGGACGGCCAGATTGCGAACCCCTATAACGAGACCTCGCAAGATCAGCTCTATGACGCTGCCGGACAGAAATACCCTTGGGGTCTGTTCATCGGCGAAGACGCGAACGGCAATGTGATGGGGTCCGGTTTCATCGGCAATGATGGAAATATGGTCGGTCCGTCGGTCAATAAGGCACAATACAACAACCTGGTGGACCTCTGGAAAGCACGTGACAACAAGACAACGCAGATTGATTGGGAGAATCTCTATGCCGCTAACTTCGCAAACAATTATCTCAATCCCAATGGTCCTGCGCATTATTTCGTGGAGCGTCGTCATAATGACATCCAGGAGGCATCGGCTTCCTTCAACTACGTCAACACGCAATATGACCATCTGAAGATGACCTTGGGCGTAGAGGGTAAGTTCTCGCAGGGTATCCACTATAAGACCATGGATGATCTGCTCGGCGCAAACCAATGGATTGATATAGATGCTTTTGCGGATCGTGATATGAAGGAGTTGGCATCCAACAGCGGATACACGCAGGATGAGATCATGACGGTTATCCAAAACGACTTGTATCACCCCAATAAAGTGATCAAGACCGGTGATCGCTTCGGTTACGACTACCGCATCAACATGGGTAACCTCAAGACCTGGTTCCAGAATGAATGGAGTTTCAACGAGGTGGATCTGTACTATGGCTTGGCTATCGAATACAACAGCATGCAGCGTGTGACCAGCATGGTTAACGGCCGTCAGGCGTACCTGGCAACTCTGGCCTTCCAGCGCGGTACGATGTATAAGTATTTAGGTGATGATACGGATCAATACAAAGAAGTCCGCTCGCGGTATTATGGTAATACCCACCATTTCGTAGATCCGGCCTTCAAGGTAGGTGCTACATATAAGATCAACGGACGTAACAAACTGAAACTGAACGCTTTGGCAGAGACGCGCGCTCCGTACGCACGCAATGCCTATATCTCTCAGCGTATCCACGACCGCGTGCTGGATGAGATTTATATCCATGACAAAGCAAAGAGCCTCAAGGATTTCTATGCCGCTAACGAGAAAGTCGTTTCTGCCGATCTGACCTACGAGTTCAACTACCCGATCGTTCGCGGTCGTGTCACCGGATTCTTCACCCAGTCTTGGGACGGAACGGAACTGAACAGTTTCTATGACGACGAGACGCGTACGTTTGTGAACCAGGCTCTGTCGGAAATCGACAAGCGCTATATGGGTGTAGAGGCAGCTATCGCGGTTAAACTCGGTACCTACTTCACCCTCACCGGTGTGACATCCGTCGGCGATTACCGTTATACCAGCGACGCAGCTTCTATCACGTCCGCTGAAAACGGCATGCCGATGACCCAGGATATTGCTACCAAAGAGCATATTTTCGAGGTGCGCGACAAAGTGCTGCTCAAAGGTTTACACCTCTCTACGGGACCGCAAGTCAACGCCAGCCTCAAGCTCTCGTTCTTCCATCCGAAGATGTGGTTTGCCGACGTCACCGTCAGCTACCACGACTGGAACTACCTCTCTGTAGCTCCGAGCCGTCGTATGCAAGGTCTGTACACAGGTGTACGCACAGACGGTTACGCTGTTAACGGATGGTATGGCGATGCCAACACCCGCGCTATTCAGACGACGGATGGCAAAGATCTGCAGGTGGAGATGGACGACAACGGCAATCCTGTTTATGCTAACGCCGTACTGGATGCTAATGGTGTGCCGGTTCTCAAATATCCGTTCAACAAAATGGTAGATCAGGAGTCCCTGGCGGCTACCAACCCGCTGAACCGCTTCCTCATCGATGCTTCGGTAGGTAAACTGCTGTACTTGCCTAACCGTCAATCGCTCTCTATCAACCTCTCCGTGACGAACCTCACGAACAACACGCATTTCAAGACCGGCGGTTACCAACAGGCCCGTCTGCCGCGTAACGTACGTCAAGGCGAGAAGGACTATCAGAACTCAGTTATCTCCGCCAATGCTTGGAAATACCCGTCTAAGTACTACTACGCTTGGGGCGTTAACTTCTTCCTTTCTGTAACCTATAAATTCTAAGCATTATGAAGACGTTGAGAAATACTTTGTACTTGATACTTGGTACTTTGGTACTTGTTTTGACTTCCTGTGAGCCTAAGGCGCTGACGGAAAATGACGTGTTTGCTCCTACGGATGAGGCTGCTTTGGCGGAAATGCTCAAGGCAGAGAATCCCGATGGACAGTATAAGATATACAACATCAACTCGCTCATCTCAGAACCGTTCATGACGGAGCAAGGTAACTTCAAGAGCGACTCGTCTCTCTATCGTACGCGTTCTTCCTATAAAGGACTGGAGCTCTTCTCTATCGACACCTTACCTACCCACGGCCCGGGTATCTATATCCGCGGACGCGTGGCAACCGATGATTACGGAGGCAACTTCTATAAATCGCTGGTGATCCAGCAGGTGAACGACTGGGAGAACGGTGGAGCATCCATCGATCAGCAGTGTCTGCGTATCTCTGTCGATATGGGTTCGGCAAACGGCCAGTTCCCGCAAGGACAAGAGATCCTCATTCGTTGCAATGGTTTGGCTATCGGTCGTTATGCGAACGAACCGCAACTCTGCGTGCCGTCGTATAACAATAATATCTTCGCCTCCTCCTACTCGGAGAAAACAGGTTGGGCGCCCGGACGTATTCCTTCAGGTATGTTCCGCAGAGCCGCTCGCCTGATAGGCACTCCGGATAAGAGCAAACTCGTCTATGAGACGATGAGCTTGGCGGAAATGAAGACCAAGTATCTCAGCAATTTCGCCGACATCGTAGCCGCACGTAAGGTAGATGGACGCCTGGTGAAGATTACCGACGTGCATTTCTCCGGCGACTATGATGAACTGAATGTGGGTCCGACCCCTTGTAACCGTTACAAGGCAGACACGACCGATCTCGGTAACCCGGAGTTGGATAAGAATGCATGCGTTTTTGGCCCTACTACCGGAAACGTAGGCTACCCGCAATCGCGTTATGTAGAGGATGCTTCCGGCAACAAGGTGCTCATCAGTTCCTCCGAGTATGCCCGCTATGCGTATTACTATCTGCCGGCTGCCAAATATGTAGGCTCTATCACCGGTGTCTTGGGCTATTACATGGATAATGGCAAATATGATCCGGATGGCGGCGAGTGGTCCATTACCCCTTGCAACATAGGCGATATCCTGCCGGAATGCCAGAAAGAGGACGCCGATCCGCGATGGATTCCTACGGAGTGGAAATTAGGTACTCCGCAACCGGAAGACTAACCGATGAACTGGCTGGACGTCATATTGGTTCTGCCGCTTATCGTAGGCCTCGTCAGAGGTCTGATGCACGGACTGATCTCCGAGATCATCGCCATCGTGGTGGTGATACTCGGAGTAGTCGGTGCCAAACTATGGGCCCCGCCTATCTCTGCTTTTCTGCTCGCGCAGTTTGCTTGGCCCAAAGGCGTGTGCGATGTCGTTGCTTATACCATGCTCTTTCTGGCGATTGCGATTGTCCTGTCTATTCTGGCGCGATGGTTATACAAACTCATCCGTGCTATCCATCTTGGGTGGGTGAACCGCATCTTAGGAGGAGCTTTCGGGTTGGCTAAATACGGGCTCTTAGTGCTTGTCGCAGTCTTTATTCTTGACCGCACCAACGACAGCCTTCATTACCTGGATGAGGCGCCCGTAGTCCAAACCTCTGTTGTCTATCCGTTAATGGTCAAAGCTACCCATGCTCTACTATCTTTCTCTGGGCAGTAATATCGGCGACCGTGAGCAAACGCTTCGCACGGCGCTCACGATGATAGAGCAGCAGATTGGTTCGGTCCCTCGCCGCTCTTCTCTCTACTATTCCGATCCCTGGGGTTTCGATAGTCAGAATGAGTTCTGTAACCTCTGTTGCGCTGTAGAGACCTCTCTGCGGCCGCTCCATATGCTCCGTGCTACGCAATCTATCGAGCGCGCACTCGGGCGGACACATAAATCCGTCAATGGCGTCTATCATGACCGTACGATTGATATCGATCTCATACGCGCTTTCGATGAAGAGAATAAGGAGATTGTATTACACATCTCAAATGAGCAATCACAAATGAGCAACACCGACTTACTAACCCTCCCTCATCCACTATGGCCGGAACGGGATTTTGTACGTATTCCTTTAATGGAAATTATGCTATGAAAAAATCTGCAAAAATCACCCTCTGGGTCCTCTTTTCCATCGTTGCTTTAGGCGTAGTGCTTTTTCTGAGCGCAGATATCATCGCCTCTACCCTGGTCAAAAAAGAAGTCAGCAAGGCTTTTGCGAACATCCCCGATGCCAAAGCGGAAGTAGGTAATATCTACCTCAACCTCATCTCCGGTTCCGCGATTGTGAAAGATATCTCGTTCACTACCCATAGCCTGCATATGGAGAATGCCGATTCGTTGAATCGTACACCCGGTCTGGCGGTACGTATTCCTACCCTCGCAATATGGAATATCGATTATCGCGCGCTCTTGAAGCACCGCCGCCTGGAGATCTTCGCTGTCTCGCTCGATGACCCCGAGGTGGTGGTCTATGTGGATGAGAAGAACCCTGCGTCTCTCTTACCTACTCTGCCGAAAGATACCACGCTCGAGAATGCCTCTATATGGCTGCAGAACCTACGCCTACGCCATCTTGATATCAATCGTTTCTCCGCGCGCCTGCATAGCACCTGTTCGCCGCTCGTTATCAAGGCGGACTCGCTCTCTTTGGAGTGCCATGACATGGCGTATGATTTTGCAGACTCGCTCTTTACCTATAACGACTCGGTCTATGAACTCTCGCTTGCGGCCGCGGAAGTAAACCTGCCGGACGGACTGATGGCGATGGAAGTACATAACCTCTCTACCACGGACCAAGGTCCCCTGAACCTCGGCTATACACGTATCCGGAATATCGTCTCGCATAAGAAGATGGCGGAACTTATTCACGAACAATTCACATGGATTGACCTCGAACTCAATTCCGTCACCACCTCGCCGTTCAATCCTCTTCGTAAGGCATTAGCGCAAGATTACACCCTTGACGAGATCAAAGCGGATGTACGCCGTATGCACGTCATCCGCGACGCGCGGCTGGCACCTAAAGTGCCGTTCGGGACGCCCCAGGAGTTCCTACGTACTATCCCCGTCACGTTTGATGTCAAGAAGGTCACCTCCGTGACCCATAAGTTAGACGTCGAACTCTATACCACCGATATCAACTGCGGCAAACTGAACCTCAAAGGCCCGATGCATGCCACTATGACGAATGTCACGAATAAACCGGGAGCCGTTTGGCATAACCGCGCGAAAGCGCCCTTTGGCGCCAAAGGACATGTCGAGGCCTCCTATGATATACACATGGATCGCAAATCCTCTTTCGACCTCTCTATCCACGGGAAGGACCTCGATTTAGAGAATATGAATCCTTTCATCCGTCCGCTTGTAGGTATCACTTGTGCTATTCATGTCAACCAACTCGATGCCGACTATTCCGGAGATCAAACGATTGCCAAAGGCGCTTTCTGCATGCAATACCACGGTCTGGATATCAAGGTGCATAAGGAGGATAACATCCCTTATAAGATCGTTACCAAGCATGCCGATTTCTTTACCTCTGCGGCGAACTCGCTCCTGCCGAAGAGCAATCCCACTTCGGTGGATATCCGTCCCCGCAAATATGCGGTAGAATGGACGCGTGACGAGTGGAGTCCCTACCCCCTCTATCTCTTCGGACCCTGTATTGACGGGGTGAAGAAGACCATGCTCCCGGGATTGTACGTCCATAAGCAGATTAACAATTAATAAAAATATACATGAAAAAGACTATCACCTTATTCTTTTGCGCCCTCGCTTGCCTATGTGTGCAGGCGGAGGAAACACCTCAACGCTATGTCGGCGGAGACATCTCTGCCCTGCCCTTGTATGAGAAACATAACTCGCCGTACAAAGACGTCTATGGCAATAATATCTCTGATCTGATTACTTTTCTGACCAACAACTGCGGATGGAATACTTTCCGTGTCCGGATCTTTGTCAATCCCACGAAGAAAGACCATGGAGGAACTTCTAATCCTTCCGTTTGTCAGGATCTCGCTTATGTCAAGACGCTCGGCAAGCGTATCAAGGACGCAGGGGCGTTCTTCATGCTCGATTTCCATTATTCCGATACTTGGGTGGATGCCACGCATATCCAGGCTCCTGCAGCTTGGCAAGGCGCTTCGGATGAAGCTATGGCAGATAGCGTAGCGAAATATACACGCCGCGTGCTCGATACCCTCAATGCTGCCGGCGCTACGCCTGATCTCGTGCAGGTAGGTAATGAGATCATGTATGGTCTTTGTGGCATCAAGGTACATCCATACCAACAAAGCGGTGATAACTGGACCGGCTATCTCGGGCTCTTGAATGCCGGTTGTAACGCCGTACGGGAGAAATGTCCGAATGCCCAAATCATCATCCATACCGATCGACCGACGAATATAGGCTATAATAACTTTTATTATAACAAACTGGTTAATGGTGGTGTGGATTTTGACATCATCGGTCTCAGTTACTATCCCTTCTGGCATGGTTATCTGACGGCTGCGCAAGTAGCATCCAAAAAAGACAAAAACAACCTCGTTGCCGCTATCAATAATCTCAACACTGTCTTCCCTACCAAACGTGTGCATATCGTCGAGTGTGCCTATAACTTCCAACACTGGCCATCCACAGGCGTCAACTATGATACCCGGGACGTATGGCCATGCACCGTCGCAGGACAATATGCTTTCGTCAAAGACCTTGTTGATGCGCTCAAACCCCTTACGAACGTCGATGGCATCAACTACTGGTTCCCCGAGGAAGCCGGTAACGGTGACGACACCAATTGGAACACGTCCAAAGGTACAGTCATCCCCTCCTGGCAGAACCGCGGGTTCTGGAATGAGAATCAGTCTACCTCCGGTCATGCGATCAACAAGACCGCTACTGCTACTGCCGGCAGAACTCCGCAAGATGTCTGCGCGCCGTATTACTTAGGTACCTTCGTCGAGCATCAAGAACAGGGACTCAATCAAACTCCCTTCCCTTTACAGCAGGAACGGGGAGAGGCTCATAAGCTCCTCCGCAACGGGCAACTCATCATCCGCGTCGGCGATCGGGAATACAACGCCTCCGGGATGCTTCTGAAATAAAACCAGTAAAGGGATTTAAATCGTATCGATAAAGAACTTCTGCTTGCGGTTGAACATCGCTATACCGATTACCAGCAACACCAGCATGCATACGCAGCTGTAGCCTAATGCGCTCCAGCTGAACTCTCCGGCTCCGTACGCACCGTATTTGAAGGTCTCAATCAGCGCCGTCATGGGGTTCAGCAGCATGATCTTATGCAACGTCGGATTGGTCACATAACTCAACGGATAGACGATAGGCGTGGCGTACATCCATAGCGATACAAACACGCCGAAGAAATTCGTCAAATCGCGGTATTTGGTCGTCAGCGACGATATAATCAGTCCTAATCCTAAGGCTAATCCCTGAATAATCAGCACGATGACGGGGAAAAGCAACAGATACCAGTTCGGCCGCAGATCCACACCTTTTATAACGAATAGCAGATACACCAGCACGAACGTTCCTAATTGCAGCGAGAATCGGAATAATTTCGAAGCTACTACCGATACTGGAGATACCAATCGGGGGAAATAGACTTTGCCGAATAAGTTTGCATTGGTCTGGAAGGTGCCCGATACAGCCGTCAAGCACTCCGAGAAATACTCCCAGAGACAGATACCGCTCAGGTAGAACACCGGCTGCGGAATATCGTCTGTCGGAATCTCGGCTATTCGGCCGAACACCACGATATACATAAACATTGTGAACAACGGCGAGATGAAGTACCACCCCATGCCAAAAATCGTCTGCTTGAACTGTACCGTGATATCGCGCTTGATAAACAGCCATATCAGGTACCGTTTCTGCCATAACTCCCTCAGTCCCAATCCTCTTGCATACGAATCAGGGCTGATCTCCGTCGTCCAATATGTATTCTCTCCTTCTATCATCTATCATCTATCAACTATCAACTATCAACTATCAACTATCAACTATCAACTATCAACTATCATCTCTCACACCGTATCCATAAACGATTTCTGGACCTTGTTAAATAGCATCAGTCCGAATACCAATAGCACCGCCGTGAACGCCACGCTGTACCCGAGCCAGAGCCAACTGAACTGCCCCTGCCCTAACAGCGAGTACTTGATTGCCTCCATCACCGGCGTCACCGGATTGAGCGACATCGCCAGATGCAACTTCTCATTCGTCACCATACTCAGCGGATAGATCACCGGCGTGATATACACCCATAGCGATATGATCTTCGCTAACATGATCTGCAGATCGCGATACTTGGTCGTCATCGAGGAGAAGATCATACCGAAACCAACCGCCATCAGCGCTAATATCAGCATCAGTACCGGGAATAGTACAATCTGCCAATGGATCGTCAGCTCCGTGCCGGTCGCGGCATAATAGATATAGAATGCCGCGAAGATCGCTAACTGGATAGCGAAAGCCAGCAGATTGGTCGTCACCGCTACTAACGGCATGATGATTCTCGGGAAATAGACCTTGCCGAAGATATCCGCGTTGCTCACGAAGCTATTCGACGTCGCGCTCAAGCTGCTCGAGAAATAGCCCCATACGGAGATACCTAACAAATAGAACAATATCGGAGGAATACCGTCCGTCGGGATATTCGCTATTCCGCCGAAAACGGTAGCATATACGATGACAGAAAGCACCGGAGTGATAATGAACCATAGCGGACCCAGGATAGTCTGCTTATACGCCGTGCGGAAGTTACGCTCCACAAATAGCACATACATATCACGGTACCGCCATATCTCCTTCCAATCAATCGCTAGCAGTCTGTCGCGTGGCGTGATGGTCAAATCCCAATGTTCTTCTTTCTCACTCATCCTTTCAGAGCACAAAATTACTACTTTTTTTTGACATATGCAAGAAAAACGTAAATTTATTATCCAAAATAATTGCTTCTGTCCAACGATCGGTACGAAATAGCCTCTAACAGATGCTTCTTCTGGATCCTCTCCGCACCTTCGATATCCGCTATCGTGCGCGCTACTTTAAGGATACGGTCATACGCGCGCGCACTCAACCCTAACTTAGACATCGTGAACTCCAACAGCTTGTCGCATTCTGCATCTAATGCACAGTATTCCCGTACCATCTTGCTATTCATCATCGCGTTGCAATGTACTAACTTGCTGTGCTTGAACCGCTCGTTCTGTATCGCCCGCGCCTTGAGTACCCGCGCACGCATCACCTCCGAACTCTCTCCGGGTTGCGTGTCTCGCAGCTGCTCATACGGCACCACCTCGATCTCACATTGGATATCTATTCGGTCCAACAGCGGCCCGCTGATCTTACTCATATAGCGATGCACCTGTGCCGGCGTGCAGGTACACGGATGCGCCGGGTTATTCTCCCCGTAATGGCCGCAAGGACAAGGGTTCATCGCAGCTACCAACATGAACGACGCCGGATATTCGACGGTATCCTTGGCGCGCGCTACAGTGATTTTTCTGTCTTCAAGCGGCTGCCGCATGACCTCTAATGCCGAGCGCTTGTATTCCGGCAGCTCGTCCAGGAACAGCACGCCGTTATGCGCCAGAGATATCTCTCCCGGATGGGGATTCTGTCCGCCGCCTACGAGCGCCACGTCGGTGATCGTATGATGCGGGCTGCGGAACGGCCTCTGTACGATGAGCGCACCTCGTGCACCTTTCTTCTTGTTCGTCAGACCTGCTATCGAGTGGATCTTCGTCGTCTCCAATGCTTCTTCTAAGGTCAGCGGCGGCAGGATCGAAGGAATACGTTTGGCGATCATACTCTTTCCCGCTCCCGGAGGACCAACCATAATCATGTTATGCCCTCCTGCAGCAGCTATCTCCACCGCTCGTCTTACTTTGAACTGCCCACGCACGTCCGCAAAATCCAAATCCGACGGAAAAGCCAACTCCGCAAATAGCACCTGTGTATCTACTCTCGTCGGCTCGAACTGCTCCTCCGGATTCAGCTCGTCTTTCTTTTCGCCGTTCAGAAACCGCACCACCTCCGTCAGGTTCGTCAGCCCATATACATCCAGCCCCTCTACAACAGCCGCTTCCTCTGCATTCGCTTCCGGCAGAATCAAACCCTTGAACCCGGCTTTACGCGCACAGAGCGCAATAGGCAGTGCGCCGCGAATGGGTTGCAGCGATCCGTCTAACGACAGTTCGCCCATGATCATATAGTGCTCCAGTTCCTTCACTTTCACCTTCTCCGCACCGGCTAACATACCGATAGCCAAGGGCAGGTCGAAAGCCGAACCCTCTTTCTTGATGTCCGCAGGCGCCATGTTGATAGTGAAAGCGCGCCGGAGGTTCTCCATCCCGTTCACCGTCAGCGCCGCAAGAATACGCTCATGCGACTCTTTCACCGACGTGTCCGGCAATCCCACCAACGTGAAATCGAAGCCCGGCACCGCGTGCACTTCTATCGTCACCGGCACCGCCTCTATCCCAACCGGCGCAGCACTATAAATCTTTATTAGCATAATCTCCTATCATCTATTTATCTATCATCTATTTATCTATCATCTATAGGCCGCAGGCCGTCCTATCTTCTAAATCCGCAAGGATTTTCACGATTCTTTCTGCCGTATGCCCGTCCCATAACTCCGGGATAGCACCTTTCTTCCACTCTCCGGCAAAAAGCTTGTCCAAAGCCGGCTTGATAGCTTTCGGATTGGTTCCGATCAGTTCGTTCGTACCTACCGTACAGGTCTCCGGCCGCTCGGTATTATCGCGCAGCGTGATACACGGCACGCCCATGACGGTTGTTTCTTCCGTTATACCACCACTATCCGTCACTACCGCTTTCGCTCTCTCTACCAGATAGTTGAACTCCAGATATCCCATCGGCTCCACGATATGCAGGTTCGCCCATTTATTAGCATCATTGAGCGATTCTGTCGCGCTCATTGAGCTCGTTTGTGAGCGCTCTTTTAACAATTCGCGAAGCCTCAAGGCTGTCCTTGGGTGAATCGGGAAAATGATCGGCAGCCCGTGTACATTGGTGATGATCTGCTCCATCATGGCTTTCAGATGGCTCTCTTCATCTACGTTGCCGGGCCTATGCATCGTCATCACGATATATTCCTTATCCTTAAGTCCCAATTCATCCCATATCTGCGGTTTCCGGAACCGTGCTCTGTTCGCCATCAGCGTGTCGATCATCACATTCCCCACAAACCATACGTTCTTGTTCATCTCGTTTCCCATCCGCACGAGATTAGCATTCGCCACATCGCTTGTGGTGAACATATAGTCCGCCAGACTATCCGTTACCATGCGGTTGATCTCTTCGGGCATCGTCAGGTCCCAACTCCGGATACCGGCCTCTACGTGGCATACTTTGGTGTTCAGTTTCTTCGCTACGATAGAGCAAGCCATTGTGCTTGTCACGTCGCCTACGACCAGCACCACATCCGTCGGATGCGCCATTAGCTCTTTCTCAAATGCCACCATGATAGCCGCCGTCTGTTCTGCCTGCGTACCACCGCCGCAACCGAGGTTCACATCCGGAGCCGGAATTCCCAGTTCCTCGAAGAACGTGTCGCTCATGTTCTTGTCATAATGCTGCCCCGTGTGCACCAATCTGTACTGAATGAGGCTTCGTTCATTCGTTAAACGTTCATTCGTTAACTCATTCCACTCCTGAATCGCCTTAATCAACGGCGCGATCTTCATAAAATTGGGCCTCGCCCCTGCAATCAATGTTATATGCATAGTTTATATTTTTCTCAAAATTAATTAAATATATGCTTTATTCATTTGAGACATCTTCTATAGCGTCAGAAACAAATTCAATTGGCTGACTCTCTGGAACATCAGCCCACCAACGTTTAATACAATAGTCTTTTAGTTCTTCTGTTCTATCTATTACATCTTGTTTTGCAAATGATTGTTTCGATGTTATATAACTGGATAGTTTATTAGTCATCTCAAAACGGCTTTTGTCGTATCCCAATTCCACTTTTAATAAAGGCACTTTCTTTTGTACGGCAGAGTTAAGAGACTTCTCCAAAAGCGATAAATTACCCAAACGATGCTCGTAAGAAACAAAATCTTCCATATCTTTAAAGCCCAAACTTTCAGGTTTGAAATCAGGGGTCTGGGCCAAGACATGTTCAATAGTAGGTGTTATAGCTACAATTTTTTGCAATTCTTCTAATGAATACTCATTGCTTCGTATCGATTCGCAATAATTTACAAATATATAAGGTAAAGCAACGTTCCCGTATATGTTTGCACTCAAACTCATATTAAACTGGTCCTTACTCATCCATCTGGTGTTAAACCACAGCAACCAATTCTGTATTTCAAGGTCTGACTTATCATTGATTGAGCTTTCAAATCTAACAATGTCTGCCTTGGGGTCTGTTCCTCTTGTTTTATATACACGGACATCAATTAGTTCAACCAGATCAAAGAATTTTTTGCCTGCGAACTTCGAACCAATTAAATCTTTCTCCAAAACGCTTTTTTCTTGCAATTTCACAATTAAAGGATAAAGCGTTGCCGACAAGTTTAGGATAACAAATAACTTATAGTATTTCGTCTCGCTATCCACCTTTGAAATAATGGTGTTTAGGTTTGTGAAGAAAGACCTTAGACTTTCTATATATCGATTAATAAAGTTTGCCAGTTCATCTTTAAAATCACCTTTTTTACGGATTTCAGTTAGCTTCTGTTTTATGGTTTTAAGGACATATTCAGCAGATGGGTCGTAGTTGTCAGCAAAATACGTTACATAATGATAACACAAAATGTTATCTTCCGTGAAATTCTGACGTTTAATTAAATTGATTCCTATTCTATCACCACCATTGTATTTGATGGAATCATATAATTCAAATATATCGCTGAAGACTGAGTTAATTGAATCATCATACGACTTGTCCAAATATTTGTTTGAAAAATAAATAAGCAGACTTTTAATTTTTTCCATATTTGACAAAGATTTACCTCTGTCGTTAACGGTTTGGAATATCCTAATGGCGTCACCTTCTGAATTCTCGATAAACTCCATGACTTCAAGATTACCTATTGCATCAAGAAATTGCTCTGGATTTTGAAGGTCAGCTATCTGATACTTTATCTCTTCTACAGCTTCCAACATGAAGCGTTGACTTTTATTCTGTGGCACGACCTTCGTGTTGCCTTCTATCAATTGTTGAAAAAGAAAAACGTCTCTTTCTAAAGGTTTCATACTATATTGAGAACCTTTCTTGATATAATGCATCTTTTGATAGATTCTCGTTTCACTATCTTGTATCTCTTGCAAAAGTTGTGCAATTAACAACGTAATCGTTGTCAGGCGTTGTTGACCATCTACAACATAGTATTTCTTAGGGTCGGAAGCACATTTAGATAATACAACTGTTCCTATATAGTGCGAAGAGTTTGATTCTATAGCTTCTTTAATATCATCAAACAATTCACGGACATGCTGCTTTTCCCAAGCATATCCACGTTGGTATCTTGGAATTTCGAAATACCTATCATTAAAAAGATCTGTTATTTTTGTTGTTGCCATACAAGTAGATAATTATCGATAGTTAATAATCAGTACATCTGCCTTACAAGCAGAGGGTCTGCTATCACTTAAACTTCTCCCAGAACTCTTGGTCTGCATTCCTTGTTTCCTCTGCCGATGCGGGATAATTCTCTATAAACCAAGTGAGGAACTTGGCGTAATCAACCTTCTCACTGAGCATTTCCGCACGTCGTTCAGCACAGACAGCCTTCCTATTCGGCGTATCTAACCAGCGTTGGATAGACGCAAAGAAACCTTCCACATCGGCCGTCTTATGTCCATAGCCCAAGCTATAATGCACATCATCAGGCACATGAGCATCTATCTTCGGCACATATCCATCACTTCGTGGAGTGAAGTCCGTTGGAGCTTCTAACTCATGAAGATACGACAGCCGTCCTACAAAATCATTGAGTCGCACGAAAGGTGTTCCAAGCACTCCGGCCTCAGCAGCCATCGTCTGACTATCACCGATGTACAGCGACGCAAACGCCATCACATGATGCATATCCAGCGGATTGATCTTGATGCGGTATTGCTCGAACTGCGGTTCAAGCGGCCGTTCGGAAGTGATATAAATCCGTCCATGCGGTTTGAGCATTTCTATCATCCGTTCAGCAATTTGCGTATTGATACCATGAATTCCAACATCATGATGGGCTGTCAATTGCGCGAAACGCACTAATATATATGGCTTTGATGTATCAATTCCATACTGTTCTACCTTCTTTTTATCAGGTTTAAACTGATTGGGATGCAAGTATCCTAACTCATGATAAGACGGATAGGCAATCTTCTTATCGGACCATTTCCATGCGCTGCAACACTCCGGGCAAATGACACCTGTGTATATCGGGAAGAACATTTTCGAGTATAATGCAATAGCTTCCGCATCATCTTCGTAGCACTCAAAAGCCGGCTTACGAATCAATTTACCTACGACTGCCAAAACACCATCTGAACCTATTAAAATATCCGGTTTTTCTTTCCGCGCTATATGAAGCACTTCAAATATCTTCTCAATAAGGAAGATTGCCAGGCCGAACATGCCCCATTTCTTGGGTCTGTTCTTCACTTTATAGAAATCCATACCTGCGTTGATGCATAATTGCTCCAACACATCCTTGGGGCGAATAACAATTATTACTTTGTGTCCATCACGCCTAAGGTTGTCAATAGTGTACTTGAACATCCAGAAATGTGCTGGATGGCTAATCATGAATAAAACTTTCATATTCTTTTATACGTTGGTATCATTAATAAATGTCTTGTCATCTCCTCCGCTTTCGGACACGAGCCGGGAACATAACCAAACTCTTTTGCCCAATCTATAGCATGCTTAAAATGCGTCTCTGTTTCTACTCCTCGATTTGCAAACCACATCTTCAAATCTTCAGGATTCTCACAACGAGCAATCAGCATAAACGCGTTATCTCCCACTAACCACTCATCCACTAATCCACTAATCCCTAATCCTCTTATCCGCTCCGCATTTCTTTTCTGCTTGGCGATTTCGGCATCTGCGATGGGGAGCCATGATTGATACAGGCGTCTTACCCCAGGTGCCATTTGCTTCATCACCACAGGTTGATGCACTTTCGCATTCGATGACTTCTTCATCTTCATAGTTAGCCAATAGAAACATGGCGAATACGCGATTGCTTTTATGAACATGGAGCAGAATAACTTCACTTGCCCAAGCATGGTATACTGTGGTAAGCGAGAATACAAATCTGAAATTCGCAATCTTAAATCTAAAATAGAAGGTGCGACCTTCAATATTCCTCCTTCTCCTAATGCAGGAAACTTACCTTGGTTGATGCTATAGATAGTGAAATCTCCTTCAGCCGGAAGCCAATACCCATGAGCATTATCAACGATAATAATCGCTCTTGGGCACTTAGCGCGAATAGCGGAGATGTTGTTCCGTATCCCAAATAGGTTCGTCACTACGATTGCGTCCAAATCGGCAGGTATAGAATCTATGTCAATCGTCAATTCCTCCGTCACATCCACAAATACAGGTGTGCATTCTGCATTCACCACGGCATTGGCTACCGTATGGCAGTTATACGCCACTACCCCTACTCTTCCTCCTTCCGGCAAAGTAGCACGTAACGCCATCACTATCCCCGTCCGCGCATGGTTGAGCAGATACTCACCTTCTCTGGGTTCGTATTGCCCACCAAACCAATAACGCCATTGGCGTTTTAATGGGAATTGTATGTCTAATCGCGGTATCATTTCAGTTTCTTCAATAGTTTAACGCCCAATACCCCGATTTTATAGAGCAACGGCTTCGTGATGCATATGAATCGTCCATACTCAACCTCTTTGCCTCCAAACTTTGCTTTAAAATCACGAACTCCGTATGCTTCACCCGGTTTTCCGGCTCCCATCATATCAAATCGAGGCATACCGTGTTCAGCCGCATATTTGATACCCGCATAGGTAGCATAACATGACGGGAACACATGTGGATACACTCCATCCTCTCCGCAGGCAAACCACTCATACAAACATTTTCCTTCTTGTGCCACGCATACGGTACCGCCAATGATCTTACCATTTAGCTCCGTTAGTAAGAATCGAGCATCAGGATGCTTGACTAATGCTTGAAAGAACGATTCAGGAAACAACGGAGTCTTCACCTTGGTTTCATAAAGGTTCTTAAGTACCTGATAGTACTCACGCACCATTCTCTCTCTCTCAGAATCATCAATTTGCAATCCTAAATCATAAATTGACGTTATCGTCACCCCTTCTCGTATTGTAGTACGAATGTCTCGCTTCCGGCTCTTTCCAAGATTTGCCTCCACTAATTCAACTGACGATGTATCTACATGGAAGTTCAGATGCGGCTGATACTCAAAGCCCGCTTTCTCGAAGGCACCTTTCCATTGGCTATAGTCATTAAAATTCCGGCACTCAATGTAGATTGGCGCATTTAAAGTCCTTCCTTTTAGGGAAGAATGTAGGATAGGCATCTTCCTCACTCCGTTCATAAGAAACTCTACTTCTTCTGCACTCGCATCATCAGCCAATGCCGGTCCTCCGATAATGATCGCTCTCCTTGTAAAGTACTGCTTTATCGCATTCTTCTCCTTCGTCACATAACCGACACATACACCACGAAGTGTCCGTTCATTCGTTAAATCGTTCACTCGTTCAACGGCTACTACAAAAGGCCGGAAAAATTCCGGCATACTTTCGTAGAAGCAATACGCCTCCGGCGTCTGAAACCACGTCCCCGTAGCACTTGTCCTCACAAGCCTACTCCATTCTTCCCTATCTATCTCTTCGTATTTTAATATCATCTATTTATCTATCATCTATCATCTATAGGCCGACCTATCTCCTATCTCCTATCTCCTATCTCCTATCTCCTATCTCCTATCTCCTATCTCCTATCTCCTATCTCCTATCTCCTATCTCCTATCTCCTATCTCCAAATTCTAATCCTCTCCCTCACGCATTCTGCGATAAACTGCGCAATCTGTTTCGGCTCCAGACCGGCTACATTCAGCACCAGGTCATAATTCCGCGCATCGTAACGGCTCTTGCCGCTGAAGGTATTGGTGAAATTCTCGCGCGCCTCATCTACCTTGTCTATCAGCAGATCCGCACTCCCCTCATTGATGTTCAACCGCCGTGCTACTTTGTCACGCCGGAATGCCTTATCGGCGATCAAGAACACCTTGAATGCATTGGGATTATCCCGGAAGATATGAAATCCCGTACGACCGAGAATGACGCACGACTCTTTCTCGGCTAACGACCGCACGATAAACTCCTCGTCGTTATACAGATCCTGCGATACCGTCTCAAACCACCAGCTCTTCTTCATGCCTTTTACCTTGTCGATATCCTCCTGACTCATGTCGTACCGCTCCTCCAGTTGCTTCAGCAACCCCTTGTCGTACAACTCCACGCCTAACTCTTTCGCCAGTTCTGTGGCAATCTGCCTACCGCCGGTACCAAACTCCCGCCCGATAGTCACTACAAATTTCTTTTCCATATCTATTAATTATTATCTTCTGCGCTGTTAGGTTACTTCCTTTTCATCCTTACATTGATCGATAAGAGAGAAGATGTTCTTTAAACAAAATCATTTCTATTGTATCCACCCTACATAAACAATTTTAATTTCTCTTCATACTCTTTAATAAACATTTCAACATCACTTGCCTTAGAATCCATATACGCTTTCAGCACCTTTCCTCCACTACGCCCCCACCATTTTCCATCTACTTGAGCGCGAAACCACTCTTTAGCCTTAACTCTATCATTCATTATATCGTCATAAGAGTAATTTCGAAAACAAACTTGGTTGGAGTACCCTCTTGACAATTTACCCCATAAAGGATCGCGGTCCGATAAATGATAGATATAATCAGCTACCTCCCTCTCCGGTGATTGATGGCCTGGCAATAAGAGTATATTATTTGCCTTATGCACATTACGCATTGCACTCGATTTCGCCCTCACATCTCCGTCAACAACCACCAATGAGAAGGGTGCATTAAATGCTGGAATTTTATGAGATGCTAATTCTATTAGGTTATCACATGACAATTTTGCCACAATCACATTCAATTCGATAAAACGTTTGCCTAAAATAGCCTTCAGCATATCACATGTCTCTTGATCTTCTACATATGTCGGAATTTTGCGCTTTGTTCTTTCCCCTTCTGCTAATACATTTAAGTCCAAGTATATATGGTCATATCCTATTTCGCTACGAATCTCAACTTCATTATCCATCTTCTGCAGATAGATCATCATAATTTGTTTCGATGTAGCTGACACTTTAGATACCTCTTTTTGTAACTCATCAATATACTTAAGGAGCGTCAATGAATGGGTCGTAAATACAATCTATAGCTTAAGTTCCGATGCATATTTTCGTAGTATTTTCATCAACTCGACTTGCGATGCTGGATACATCGTCGCATCAATCTCATCTATGGCCAATATTCCACCCTCATAGTCATTTGGATATTTCTTCTTCAATCGTTTAAATGAAAACAACGCTAGTACTATCTTCGCCAAGTTGTCCTGTCCCATCGAATTTTGATTCCAGTCATACAAATCCGTGTTGACTGCTAATGAATTCTTATATGTTGAAACGATATTTGTTGCCGATGTAATGGGAGTATGTGTAATCAGTATTTTATTATGCAACTGTTTAAATTCTTCTGCTTCTTCTGCTGTTAACACATCGTCTTTCGCCTGAATCGACGCCTCCTCCGCCGCGGGCATCAAACGTTTAAGGCTTAAAAAGATAACCGGTAACCCTATATAACCCTCCCCTCTTGACTTTCCTTTTGAGAAACGGATAGAGTTCTCCTTCTCCGTTCGTTTCAAACTCTTCACATTGTAGTCTTTGCCGTTATCGAAATACAACGTCCATTCATGCTCTCCTGGCTTATCATAGGTTGGCGATAAACGGAACTTATCGCTAAAAGCAGAGCGATACGTACCTCCGCATAGTGGTTTCTCGCCATACATAGGATGCTTGCTGGATAACGAGAAAGGCTGGGATATTATTCCCAACAACGTAGATTTCTGCGTGCCGTTCTGACCAGCTATAGCCGTTAAAAAACTACCCATTTCGAACTCTTGTTTCCTGAAGCCACGAAACCTTTCGATGTGTACTTTTGATATCTTCATATATATTTTTGAGAAAAATTACACTTTTTTTCTGGAAAAATTTGGCCATGTCATTTTTTTGTTGTACCTTTGCAGTCGGATAGGTGGCAGAGTGGTCGATTGCGCCTGACTTATAATCAGGTAAACCTCCGGGTTTCATGGGTTCGAATCCCATCCTCTCGTAGGGGCGGATTTTTGTTCGCCCCTTTTTTATACCCTAAAATGTCCTCATAAATCTCCACTATCCTCTTCGCCACTTGCTCATTACTCAACCCTAACTTCAAAATCCGTTCGCGTCCATTCGTCCGGCCTTCGAACATCATTGCATCATTTATCAATTCCATCATTTCGCGCAGCGAGTTCTCATCCCCATCCCATCGCTCATGGGTCTTTCTCGGGTTCCTCAAGATCCAATGCCCCGGTTCGTCACCAAACAACTCCTTTACATCCGCTATATCGGTAGCCAGACACGGACAATTGACTGCCATCGCCTCTTTAAGTGCTTGCGGCGACCCCTCACTATGACTCGGCAAAGCAAACAAATCGCACGCACACATCCGCAACACACACTCCGTCCTACTCAACCCTTTCATCTCTATACACACAATATCACCATATTGTTCTCCGCCATTTATAGGTGCCCAAATATTTTTGTTTATATCTATATTGTTTTCGTTGTTTATTTCTACGCAGCAGTGTTTATCTATGTTTTTGTTTTCCTCTAATAATTCTACGGCGTCGCGCAAGAGAGGATAATTTTTGCGGAGATTAGAGAATGCACCTCCGAAGAGGATATATTTCTTATCTGCCTCCCACTCCAATTGTTTGCGTGCCTCCTCTTTCGGCGTAATAATCATCTCCTCCATCGGTACGCCACAAGGGATAATACTATAGTTCTTCGCCTTGAAGTAACTCAAATCGCGTATATGCTGCGCCACATAGATTACATGCTTTGCCCGAAGTGACATGATAGAGGACATCAAGTTTACATGCCAATTCAGCGTCTCGCCGTTATGGAACGTCGTCACTACAGGCACAAGGGATTGCAACTCAGCTGTAATACCCGATAATCCGAAATGCGCATGAACGACATCCGGCTTAAACTCCCAGATTTTAGTTTTCAGCGCACCTACTGCCTTGACGTAGTTCCCCCTCACCAGGAAATACTCCACCTCATTTCCTAAAGCACGAATCGCCTCCCCTTGTTCCGTCACGAACGGCAACTGATGATTCGCAAAATTATTTTTATATCTGCTTACAATTAATATTCTCATAATTTAGATCACATAATCTTCCTAAATGGATCTATTATCATTTTTTTTATTGTTTGGTAGAGTTTCTTCAAAGTATGAGTGTAACTAAGCAATATCTTATACTTTGCGAATTTCATACGTGGTACATATGCATATATCGTTCCAAATTTTAATTTGTATGTAGCAATGCCACAAAAGTTCAAATCACCGGCGCCACGCACAGAGAGTCGTTTCATAGCTTCCCATACCATCAACTCATTTGGGCAGTATTTCTGGTATCGTTGATAGGAAGCACCTGTCCAATAAGAACATTGCCCCTTATCGACACAATATATACCAGAGGACATTACTTGTTCCACTCCATTTTCATCTTTTCCGACCACCTCCAGCATCATAACTCTATCTGGGAATAATGACTCACAAAGCGCACGCATTCGTTCCTTTCCTTGCGCAGGTTTTGGTCGCTGACCTTTGTGCATACATACTTCTTTTACTTGATCGTAATGTACCTCGCAAAATGCCGGGATATCTTCGTACTTTGTAATTTCACGTACTTGCAAACCCAACTTATTGGCTTTGTTTACGCAATATTTACATGACTTATAATGCAACCCAACCCATAGTTCTTCTTCTGACTTATTAATGGTTACATGAAGAGTCGGACGAACTTCATACGGCACGCCATATTGCTCTATTATCTCATGATGAAATTCTTCATTGGGCATCCATTCTGCCGAATCACGACGCAATTGCCAATCATCTACCTGCATCGTCAACGCATATCTTTTCGTGAATATCCATTTAGCTAAAGCCTGATATATTTCTATACGTTCAGACTCGCTTGTTTCACGTAGCATATTCAATCCCTGCGTATATGTGCCAATACCTTCAATAGGAGCTGTTACCATTGGTATTCCATACCACATTCTCTCACCAAGGAAATACCCGATACATACTGTTTTATCCCATACAGACACAATAAATGGCTCAACGCCTATGCGCTGAAGATATATATACCATTTTTTTGTCTGATAGCATGTACTATCATACGCTCCTTCTATACGACTCCAATCTTCTTTAGTCGGTTCTATTTTTTCAAATCTATACATATAGTTTGTGGATTTTCAATTTATACAATTACATTTATCATGCCATTCCTCTACCTTTTAGTTTAAACCAGTTCCACGCTAAACATACTACTACTTCCGCTACCAGCACCCATGTAAAACCGCGTCGCAGTTTTGCATTTCCTTTAGCGATCTGTATTCCATATGCTGCAAAAAGCATCAACATCGGCCATATCGGCATGTGAAATCGCCCGGAATGAGCAAATGCACTCATCACAAGTACTATTAGATATCCCAAAGTGTACGAGATAATAAATACATGTCTCCGCCATTCCCCGCTGATTAGCATCATGACCATCACAAGCACAACAAAGAAAGAGAAGATATTTTTAATATAACTACCTCCCATTAATAGCATTTGAGTTAATTGGAGTTCATTGGCTTGGTTCATAGTCGGAAATGGTATCGTAAAAATCAATGGTGCAAATACAGCAGCGCCAGCATACTTTGCTAAAGAATTCGTTTCTGCTCGCCATTCAATATTAGTTTTTTGGCTATCGGATTGTGCTGCATCTAACAGTTTCTCTGATTGGGTTTGTATACGATCACCCATAGACACAGCCAATACGGCAGCAACCAACACACCAGCTAATATTTTTTTTCCGGTACTCAAAACGCGATTAGAAGCCATTACCACATGCGCAAACACTGCCAAAAAGAGCACCATACCCAATGCCGTACGGAAGAACATAAGTGCCAAACCAGCTAATAACCCGGGGAGTAATGCTTTAAAAGTATACCGTTTGCCTGAGGATAGGACTCGATCAAAGTTATCTACTGCCAGACACACAAGGAACACCATCTCAGCCTCTTTCATCATCGTTCCGCACCAATAAATCATATTTGGATTTAAACAAATAAAGATAGCAGCCATTCGCGCTGTGCCCTCTCCAAAATGACGTTTCGCCACTTGATAAATACTGATGGCGCAATAGGCTCCTATTATAGACTTTACTACGAACGGAATAAGCACATCGCTAACACTGCCCGTTAACCAATACACGATCCCTAACCATATTGGATATCCCACGTCGTCTATTGCGCTATGCCATGTTAACCTTAAATGCTCAAATGAGCCGTCGAATCCATTTCGTATCCACTGAGCAATAGCTTCGCCAAACGGCATATACCATGATGTATCTGCTGTATCGCCAAAAGTATTTCCGTAATGCGCTGGATTAAAAAAGAGGAACATATAAAGTACAAAGAGCAATCTTATCGTAAAACTTGCGAGGAACACATTCCTCAGGAAGCGTTTCTCCTTTACGCTGGCCCCTTTTTTAGACATATTTGCGCCGCCGTAGAAGAATAGCAAGACAGAGATACTCGCCACCAACCACAAGTCCAATCCCGGCACATGTCCGAATGCCGCCCAGCAGGCAATCATCGCCACAAAGAAGAACACCATCGATTTGCCTACTATCCAGTTCGGTATGGTCTTTGCCTCCTTCGTAGATAGCTGCATCGCCGTATCCATGCCATATCGCCGCATCATCCTCTCTCGCCATCCCTTTGGCTTAGGCGGTACAGGCGGCATAAACATCCCGCCCTGCGGCATCGGTGGCATGAACGCCCCACCCTGCGGCATCGGCTGCTGCGGAGGTATCTGAGATTGATTATTTGGGTCTGCGATGTTATTCATTTACATACACACATGCGCACAATACGCAATATCGGGTACAAAGATACAACAAAAGTTTGACTTACACAAGTATTTGGGCTAAAAAATCAATTTTTTTTGAGTTTTTTCGATAAAATGCTTGTGTATGAGCACAAACGTGCGACCGTATCTTCGGTGGGACCCTGCTCTTAAATAGGGAGGACCGAAGTACTCAAACTTTTTTTTGATATATGCAAGAAAAAAATATTTTTTTTAGGAATTGAGGGTTATGGGTTACGGGTTATGGGACAAAAAAAGCGACCCCGAAAGGTCGCCTGGGGTCCCCAACGGGCGCTAACAGAGTGCACCCGGTGGGGAAGCGTAGAGCAAGGCGAAAGATCATATGAGCGGCTGTGCCGCGAATCGTTCTGAGCCTTAGCTTAAGCGTGTTGCTGATCCCACTCCGCGCCGCAGACGCGCCAGTACCACTGCTTCATGGTCTTGCAGCCGTTCGGTTCGTTCTTCTGAGCGATGAAGGTCTGCTGGTCGGTCGTGATCTTCGACAGGTCAT